>CAZFNR010000012.1:0-47492 GCA_964520525.1 uncultured Muribaculaceae bacterium | reverse complement strand
TAATCTCAAATAAACGATTAGGAGGTAAACGCACCAAACGGCGTTTACCTCCTAATCATTTATCTAATACCGTTCAGGTTAGATAATATCCATATTGGCTGCGAGGCGTTGACGCACAACTTCATACATCATCACGCCGGCGGCTACAGAAACATTCAGTGATTGTATATGGCCAAACTGAGGAATCGAGACAAACGTGTCACAAAGTTTCAATACTTCCGGTGAAATACCGACATCCTCCGAGCCCATCACAATCGCCACAGGCGTAGTGTAATCGGCTTGAGTGTAATTAATATCGGCTTTCTCACTTGCCGCCACAACCTTATAGCCGTTATCCTTAAGGAATTTGACCACCCATGTGAGGCTGCGCTCTCTACAAACGGGTAGGTGGTGCAACGCACCAGCCGAAGTCTTAACCGCATCTCCGCTGACCGATACGCTGCCGTGGGTGGGTATCACGATTGCGTCTGCTCCGGCGCATTCGCAGGTTCTGGCAATCGCGCCGAAGTTCCTCACGTCGGTTATACCATCGAGTATGACAATAAATGGCATCACGCCATCTTCATAAAGTTGCGGTACGAGATTGTCCAGCGAATGGTAGGTGACAGCTGATAGTATCGCCAACGCTCCTTGATGGTTTTTGCGGGTGATTCGATTAATTCTTTCAACGGGTACGCGTTGGGTCAAAATGCCGTTTTGTTTGATTTTATCAAAAAGTTCCGCTGCGAGTTCGCCTTGCAAATCTTTTTTTATCAGTATTTTGTCGATATCTTTTCCTGCATCAATTGCTTCGATTATGGCTCTTATGCCAAATATGTAGTCGTTACGGTCCATTTTTGTTTATAATTTGGTTATGTTTGAAAGAAGAGACTTGGCGGCAGCTTTGGCCGTTTCATCGACATTGGAACCACTGAGCATTATGGCGAGCTCGTCTATCCGTTCGTTTGGGTCAAGCTCTCTGATGCGAGTGAATGTTGAGTGCTCATCATCTTCTTTGTAGACTTTAAAGTGAGAATTTCCCTTAGAGGCGACCTGTGGCAGATGGGTTATGGCGATAACTTGAATGTTGCCGGCGATTTCCTGCATCATAAGTCCCATGCGATTGGCCACATCTCCCGAAACACCGGTATCAACCTCGTCGAAGATGATTGATGGCAGCCGCATTTTGGATGCTACAAGTGATTTAACCGACAGCATCAATCTGGATATTTCGCCTCCCGAGGCGGTTGAGCCGACAGGCATCGGTGTCTGATTCTTATTGAATGCGAATAGAAATTCGACATGGTCGATTCCGGTCGCTGTCATTTCACGAGGGGTCACCTTTATGTCGCAGACAAGATTTTTCATCCCTAAAGGAAACGCTTTGTCGCGTAGCTCATTAGCAAAGCGACTCGCTTCTTCCATGCGCTTGTTTGATATGAGTTTGGCGGTTTCCATTGCGTGAGCTTGCGCTTTTTTTGCTTCGCGTTCAAGTTCTCTTAATTTTTCATCGCCATTGTCTATATTGTCGAGTTTGGACTCCAGCTTGTCTCTGATTTCGATTAGTTGGGCGACGCTGTCTACATGGTGGCGGCGCTGTAGTGAATATATCTCATTCAGCCGTTCCTCGACTTCTTCAAGTTGCTCAGGGTCGGCTGAAAGGGAGTTGTCATAGTCGGAATATGTGTCGGCAATATCTCTCAGCTCTATCTTGACCGATTCAAGACGTTCGACAAGTGAATCGGCTTCCTCTATTGTCCCGGTCAGTTCTTGCGCGGTGTCAATGGCTCGGTTGATTAGGGATAGCGCATTAGGGTTACCCGAAGATAACGCCTCTGTCACCTCATTCAAGTTGTCTTTGATTTCTGTCACGTTGGTCAGCACCTCGCGTTCGCGCTCGAGGGTCTCCTGCTCGTCGGGAAGTAATTGCAATTCGTCGAGCTGCTTGAGTTGGTAACGAGTAAATTCCTCGTCATCTTTGGCGGTTTCAATCTCCCGCCGTAATTTTCTGAATCGAGCTACTGCGGCTTTAAAGGCTGAGTAGCGCTTTTCAAATTCGGTCTTAAACTCTCCGTTACCGGCAAGAGAGTCGATGATTTTCATCTGATACTCTGGGGTCGCAAGTAATAAGTTCTGGTGCTGGGAGTGGAGGTCGACAAGTTGCATGGCCGCCTCTCTCAATGCGGCCACCGTCACGGGTGAGTCATTGATGAAAGCTCTTGACCGACCGTTCGGAGCAATCTCTCTGCGCAGTATGCACTGGTTGTCGTCCCAGTCGATATCGTTTTCATCGCAGATGCGTTTAAGTTCCGTGTCGTAGTTTAGAGTGAACACCGCTTCTATGACCGATTTTAGACTCTTGTCGCGCATCATCTTGGAATCAGCTCTTTCCCCAAGTAACAGTGAGAGCGCTCCGAGCATTATTGATTTGCCGGCACCGGTTTCGCCGGTTATGATATTTAACCCGCTGTGAAACGATATTTCAATCTCGTCAATCAGCGCATAGTTTTTTATATGAAGCGATTGAATCATCGTGACGCTATTTGTTGGTACCGTTCTTTATTTTTGTGATTCGGTCGAGGTCGGTCGGGTAGATGGGCGAAAGTATCTCAACGGCTTTCTCGCGTTCGGTCTGACTGCCTTTTGTGTAAATATTGACCAATTCGTCAAATTTGGCATCGCGAAACATCGACAGCGCAACCGACATCGGAGCCACAGTGTAAACTTTTTGTATGTTTTCAAGGGTGGAGGTTATCTTGGCTCTACCTTTATCGGGGCTTAGAGCCATCTCGTCGAGACCTTCCCGATGGTACTCGTATGTCAAATCGCGGATTATCGAGGTCGCCGGCTCGATATAGGAGCCGAGCACGGAATTGCGGTTCTTTGAATCTTCAAATGCTTTCCATCCGGTTTCTCCCGATGATTGCGCGAGTTGAACGATATTTTGTGCGCGTTCAAAGAATTGTTCTCCTCCTTTGCGGGAAAATGAGTCGAAGTCAACCGCTAAAATCAGATATGCGTAGAAATTCAATATGGCAGTCAATTGGCTTTCCATCGAATTTTCCGAGAAAATCAGAGGCTCGTTTTCTTGGTAGGAGAAGTCAATTTTAGAATCTTTGAAGTTTATCAAAGTGGTCGTGTAGGAGCTGTTGTAGACCGGCCTGATTGATTGCACCTGCAAGTCGCCCTTCATTGTGTTGTCGCTGTACTCTTTTATAGTAAAGAACAAGCGGCACTCGATTTTCTCATTTGTTGCAAACTGGGCGTTTGTGAATTTTGTGGTGTTCATATAGTCGTTGATTGCCTCTTGCAGAGTCTGGAAGACTTGTTTGTTTGTCGCTTGCACCTGGTCGGCGTTTATTTCCACCTTGCAGTTGAGTTCCTGGGCATCGCACGCTAATGAGCCTATGACGGTTATTATTGATAAAACCGCGGTTTTTATGGAGAGCGGGAGTGATTTCATCTTGATATAATGGTGTCGATAATGTCAGTGGCCACTTCCCGTTTTGATTTTAATGGGAAGCGGTATATATTACCATTAACGTCAAAAATCGATATTTTATTAGTGTCGGAGCCAAATCCTGCGCCCGAATCCCTTAGCGAATTTAACACTATGTAGTCGAGATTCTTACGTTTTAGCTTGTCAATGGCATTAAAATCCTCATTGTCTGTTTCCAACGCAAATCCCACAAGTAGTTGACCGGGTTTCTTTTGTGCCCCCAGTGATGCGGCTATGTCTGGGTTCTTTGCGAGTTTTATAACAGGAATCTCCTCTATCTCTCGTTTTATCTTGTGATTGATATATTCTGCCGGAGTATAGTCGGCCACTGCGGCGCACATTATTCCGATGTCAGATTTCGGGAACAGTTTCTGGCATTCCGCAAGCATTTCACGAGCTGACTCTACTTTGATTACCTTGACGCCGTCAGAGGTCGGCTTTATGTTTACCGGCCCGCTTACAATAGTTACATCAGCACCGCGAGAGGCGGCTTCGTCGGCTATGGCATATCCCATTTTGCCGGAGGAGTAATTGCCTATGAATCTGACCGGGTCGATTTTCTCGTATGTTGGTCCCGCTGTAATGAGCATTGTTTTTCCTGCGAGGTCTCCCCGGTGAGAAAAGTAGTCATTGATCGTGTTGAATATCTCGTCAGGTTCAGCCATGCGTCCTTTGCCGACGAGGTGGCTTGCAAGCTCTCCCACCGCAGGCTCGATTATCCGATTACCGTAGCTGCGAAGCAGTTCTATGTTTCGAGTGGTTGATGGGTGCGCCATCATGTCGAGATCCATGGCCGGAGCGATGAAAACCGGTGATTTGCTTGACAGATATGATGTGATAAGCATATTGTCGGCCACCCCGTTGGCCATTTTCGCAATCGACGATGCCGTTGCTGGGGCTATTACCATAACGTCGGCCCACAAACCTAAATCGACATGGCTGTGCCATTCGCCTGTGTTGGCTGTGAAAAACTCGCTAATTACTGGTTTGCCGGTTAATGCCGACATGGTCACTGGTGTTATGAACTCTTTTGCCGCCGGGGTCATTATCACTTGCACTTCAGCGCCGGCTTTGACAAATAGTCTGACCAACGATGCGGTTTTATAAGCTGCTATGCCTCCGCAGATGCCAAGAACGATATGCTTACCTTTAATCATCGGATAACTATCAGTGACAACGCATTTTTATGCGTGTGAATACATCTTTGGTGTTTTGCGGAAAATCGCCGCCGAGAATCCAACTGAAATAACCCGGATCGCGTCGAAGCACTTCCTCGGCAAGTTGTCCCTTGTATTTTCCGAAGTTTATGACCTCTTTGCCTTCATCGTTATAAACCAGCCGTCCCATCAAATCGACATTGCGGTTTTGAGAGGAATATATCGAGAGCTGTTCCACATCGGTCGGCAAATCTGAATATCTTTCGAGTTGTGCTTCAAGCACCTCGAATGTCGCCATTGTGTCGGCCATAGCCGAGTGGGCGTTTTCGAGATTCTTGTTGCAATAAAAGCGGTAGGCTGCTACGAGAGTGCGTTGCTCTTTTTTGTGAAAAATCGTCTGAACGTCGATGAAACGATGTTTAGTGAAGTCAAAACTCACTCCGGCACGACTGAACTCCTCAGATAGCATCGGAAGATCGAACTTGTTGGAGTTAAATCCTGCAATGTCACAGCCGGTGAAGAATTGGGCTATCTCCTTGGCCATCTCTTTGAATGTGCGACAATTGGCGACATCTTCATTCGTGATTCCATGAACTTCAGTTGCCTCTGCCGGAATTTTTATACCCGGATTTACACGGCGGGTGTCTTTTATCGGGTCTTTATCGCCGGGCAGAACTTTGACCATTGAAATCTCGACGATACGGTCTTGAGTTACGTTGATCCCTGTTGTTTCAAGGTCAAAAAAAACAATAGGGCGTTTGAGTTGTAAACGCATTTCGGTAGTCGTTTTTTTAGAAATCGGTAACGTTCATCGGCATCAACAGCATAAGCAATTCGCTGTTCTCGTCATTTTCGGAGGGGAGGAACACGCATGGACGGCTCGGGTCAGCGAGTTTGACTACGAGTTCTGTCGTGGAGATGGTGTTGCAAATTTCAATAAGATATGGTGCGCTTAACCCTATGACCAGTTCATGCCCGACATAGTCGCAACTTAGCTCTTCGCGTGCTAAGGTGCAGACATTGTTGTCTTGGGCCTTCATCAAAATCTTATCTGGGGTGAGCTTAAATTTAATCAGACCGTTGCTTGCTTGAACGAATATGCCCACGCGGCGTACGGCGTTGACAAAAAGCTGGCGGTCTATTGTGAGAGTGCAAGGGTTGTTGGTCGGGATTACCCTGTTATAGTCGGGGAAGTTGCCTTTTATAAAACGGCAATTGAATGTGTAGGCATCAGATTCGAAAGTCGCGCTTTTGGGATCAATTGTGACCTTGATTTCCTCCTCCTTGGCGAATACCGATTTGAGAATATTGGCTGGCTTAACAGGGAGAATGAACGAGCCTTCCACCCCAGGCTGCGACAAAGAGTTGCGGTATTTCACCAACTTGCGGGTATCGGTCGCTACAAACGTGATATTGTCGGTTTTTATATCCCACAATATGCCCATCATCTGAGGTCGCAGCTCATCAGAGCTTACTGCGAACAAGGTATTGTCTATACCTTTGATGATTTGCTCTGACGGACAAGTGAATTTGAGAGAATCATCGTCAGCACTTTCTGTTTTGGAACTTGGGTATTCGATGCCGTTGATAGCGATTAAGCTGTAGTTACCGCCGGGATATGTGATTTCGACTGCGAGAGTTTCGTCATTGATTTCAAATGTGATACCTTGATCAGGAATCTCTCGCAGCAGGTCGACCATGCGATGTGCGTCGATGCAAAATTGTCCATTCCCTTCGGCCTCGGTGACAAGTACACGTGCGGTCAACGTGTTTTCCATGTCAGAGGCGGTGATTGTTAACATGCTCCCGTCGAGGTTAAACAGGAAATTGTTTAGAATTGCAAGGGCATTCTTTGAGTTAATTACCTTGCTGACAGCCGACACATAGCTGTAAAGTGTCTTACTGGGAACGTTAAATTTCATATCGTTAAGGTTTTGTTTTTGTTATCGTTAATGGTTAAATCGCACAGACGCTGCCGTCAATGGGTACATCTCAGCGAAATTAATCACAAATATAATCAAAAAATCTGGATATCCTATATCTTTAACCCATATAGTTTTTGCTGAATGTCGGTGGAATAATCTTTGGTGTGATTATTTCTTTAGCTCGTCGAGTTCCATTGAGGCGAGTTCCCACAGGCTCATGGCATTTTCTAACTTTTTTGCTGTGTTTTGATGGCGAGTGAATATTTCATTGTCGGTCTCTCCGTTAGCTATTGATTGTTCAATTTCGGCCAACTCTTGTTCAAGCCTGGATACTTCTGCCTCTGCCTCCGAGACTTTTTTCTCAGCCTTGCGTGTGATTTTGTCCCGCTCGCGTTGTTCGGCGTAGCTAAGACGCGGCTTCGGTAGCGCCGGAACGCTTTTAGCCTCGTCGACGGTCGATGTAGATGGTTGTGCCTGTTTGTTGCTTTTGGTCGGAGTAGGGGATTTGCTTAACTCAAGTTCTGCGAGCGACGCTAATTTTTTCTTTTCGAGGAACTCGTATATCCCTCCGAGACATTCTATCACTTTCCCTCCACCAAATTCATAGACCTTTTCAACGAGTCCGTCAAGAAATTCACGATCGTGAGAGACAACTATCACTGTGCCGTTGAAATCTTTGATAGCTTGTTTCAAAATGTCTTTGGTCTTCATGTCAAGATGGTTGGTCGGCTCGTCGAGAATCAAGAGATTGACGGGCTCCAGTAGCAGTTTGATCATAGCGAGACGCGTCTTTTCACCTCCTGACAACACTTTTACTTTTTTGTCTGACGCTTCTCCTCCGAACATGAACGCGCCGAGGATGTCGCGTATTTTGGTGCGGATGTCACCTACGGCAACGCGGTCAATGGTGTCGAACACCGTAATGTCGCCATCAAGCATCTGTGCTTGATTCTGGGCAAAATACCCGATTTTCACGTTGTGTCCCACCTTTAGTGTGCCGGTGAACGGAATTTCGTTCATGATACATTTGACAAGAGTGGATTTGCCCTCGCCGTTTTTTCCGACAAACGCAACTTTCTCGCCTCGTTTGACTGTGAATGTAGCATGGTCGAATACCTGATGGTCGCCATATCGTTTCCCTACGTTGTCGAGTATGAGCGGATAATCGCCTGAGCGAGGAGCCGGAGGAAAACGTAGATTGAGTCGAGAAGTATCGACCTCATCGACTTCAATCCGGTCAATCTTTGCGAGTTGCTTGATGCGGCTTTGTACTTGTACGGCTTTAGTGGCTTTATATCTGAACCGCTCGATAAAATCCTCGGTTTCCTGGATCTGTTTTTGTTGATTCAGGTAGGCTCTCATTTGCTGCTCGATGCGTTCCTGGTGCAGTATCACATATTTTGAGTAGTTCACCGAGTAGTCGTAGATTTTTCCCATTGAAATTTCTATGGTGCGGTTGGTGATGTTGTCGATGAACGCACGGTCGTGCGACACGAGCACAACGGCATTAGCTTTCGTTATCAGAAAACTCTCAAGCCACTGAATAGACTCTATGTCGAGGTGGTTTGTGGGCTCGTCGAGCAATAACACATCGGGATGCCTTAGCAAAAGTTTGGCAAGCTCTATTCTCATTCGCCAGCCACCGCTGAACTCGGCTGTAGGCCGATTGAAATCAGAACGGTTGAAGCCGAGACCTAACAAGGTCTTCTCCATTTCGGCTTCGCAGTTTTCGCTCTCTTCCATAGCAAGATGCTCGGTCAGTGTGGTCAGTCGGTCAATCAGCTTCTGATAGTCGTCGCTTTCATAGTCGGTGCGTTCAATGAGTGAGGCGTTAATCTCATCAATCTGCTCATGCATCTTGTCGATATGTGAAAACGCCTGTCTGACTTCCTCAGCAACCGTACGCTTGTCGTTTAGTTCCATTTGCTGCGGAAGGTAGGCGATGGTGGTGTCGTTAGGCACAGCTACACTCCCACTCGTCGGCTTTTGGAGCCCGGCGATTATTTTGAGCATTGTAGATTTGCCTGCGCCGTTTTTGCCGACGAGTGCTATCTTATCTTTCTTGTTGATGACATAATTGATGTTGTCAAAAAGAGATTTGGCGCTAAATTCAACCGATAGGTTCTGTATGGAAATCATTTGTTGGGGTCTGCTCTAAAAATTTGCTAACTTCTGAAAAACATATGCAAAGTTAGCAACTTTTCACCGTTTAAGGTCACTTTCGCGGATGTAACCGTTCATCAAAGCATAAACGCCGAGACCCGAAACGCTTTTGATTCCGAGTTTAGCCGTGATGTTGCGCCGGTGGGTCAAGACTGTGTTGATGCTGATTGATAGCGTTTCGGCGATTTCTTTGTTGATAAATCCCATGGCGACGAGTTTCAACACCTCTATCTCTCGCTGTGACAAATTAGTCGATATGGCTGATTCTTGTGTTGGGACTATGAGTGCTCCCAATTGCTCGATAAGGTCACTTTCGTCGGCTGTAGAGTCAATCGATGTCATCCCCGATATATCGCGTTCCCCATTGATAATCGTTGTGCGCTGCCGGCGTGCGATGAAAAAATCTATGCTTCTGACAAGCATATCTGCCGACACAAGGTATTTTGTCGATATGTTATCGTCGGTTGAGTAATCACTTTCTGGCGATTGCGACAAATAGACATCAGCGTTATAAAATCGTTCAAGCAAATGCTTCAACCCGATGGCTCTGGCCGTATCGTTGTCCACTATGACAAATTTAGTTGTGCTAACCATCACATTGATTCCTCAGCGTTTAACGATTTGCGACAAAGAGGAAGAAGTATTCGGTTTCTGATACGGTTGTTTTGTCTGAAATCCTTTTCAAAAGCTATGATAGCGACAATAACCGCATAACACAAATTCGGGTCATATTCACCTTGCAGATGCATAATCATCATGTTGCGTAAATCGCTGATTTTTTCCTCGATGGCTTCGCCGTTGTCGGGAGCGGGGCAGTCTATGTTCTCGAATGTCTCATTCTCGATATTGGTGAACCAACAGTTGGTATCGTTATCAATAAAAGCCTTAACATCTTCTTTTACCTCGTCGAAAAACGTTTTCATCAATTTGAGGTTATTGGCCGTGCCGCTGCTGTGCTGTAATAACGATGCGAAATGCCGTTCAATATTAGGCAGTTGAAATTTCAGATAAGAACTGTCGGTGAGCCTTAGGTAATTGACAATCACCAAAGGGTCGATACTCCTGAGATGCTTTTCGGGAAAATATACCTCATTGGTGAAGGTGTTAAGTATCATGACAAAAAAATCGGTATCGAGTTTCTTGTCGGCGCATATTGTTTCTATAGTGCTGTCACCGGTACCGAGAAATATTCCGAAACGGTTGATTACGGGTATTATCGATGGTTCCTGGGCGATTATTTCGCTTAATGTCGAGGTCGGTTGTATCAATGCCATTGCAATTCAGAATCTATTATCATGCCTGACGGTGATGATGCGACTTTCTGTGATGACTACATCGACTTTGACATCGTGGGGCTCTGTTTCAATATCGTCAACGAGTTGAAAATCATAGACCACACCCACTTTGGTCGCTTTCGTGTCGGCAAGCAGACGGTCGTAGAATCCCTTTCCGCGGCCAACCCTGTTACCTCGGTGGTCGTAGGCTATGGCGGGAACAACAACCATCTCGATATTTTCGATAGATGTAAGCTCATCGCCTGATGGCTCCTCTATGTGGAAAGCCCCCAACCGCAAGGTCGATTGGTCATAATGTAGTATTTCAAGATTAACACCGTTGACCCTTGGTAGAAAAAAATGCTTTTTGTTATGCCAGCGGTCTATAAATTCGCGGGTTGACAATTCGTCGGGGAGAGAATGATACAAGAGGATATTATCGGCGAGCATGAATGCGGCTGAGTGTTCGAGCGAGTCAAACACTTTTGCAGCTGCCTCTGACTTTTCTTTCATTGACAACAAGCTCTTTTGTGCCTTTATTCGTCGGCGTATTTCCTCTTTTCTCATGATTGTCTCATTATTATTCCCCTTTTATGGGCACTGAGGCATTGCCCCTCTTGATTTCATCGATGGAGCGCAACACGTTAGTGTCAGTCTTGTTGATTATAGCATAGTAGGCCGAGATTCCTAATATGTCACGCGCGATTAAAGCCTTCAGTTGATTAACAATCAATCCATGAGAAATGTTGATGTAATACCAGCGAGCCGGGACACCGTTCTGGGCGGCGAATCCGACGAACGAGCGTAGTAACACATCGTCGGAGGGCATACGTTTGAGCAGTTGGTCAACGTTGTCAGATTTCAACAGCTCTTGTCGGTTAAGGTCACAGTATTCAAATGCGAAGCGTTGCAGCAGACCGGCGTTTGCCACATTGACATAGTAGCCTGTGATGCCCGATGTGTCGTTAGGGACAAATATGTCGGGCATTATACCACCCCCGCCGTAGACCGTGCGGCCTCCGATGGTCCTGAATATATTTTTTGTGTCGAATTTGATTGAGTCGGCACTGAACGCTTCGCCGTGGTTGTAGCGCTCGAGGATATCGTTCTCGTATGCAGCTGTTTGCCCGAATTTATAATCTTTTTGGATGCAACGTCCCGATGGTGTATAATAACGAGCTATCGTTAGGCGTATCGCGCTGCTGTCGGGCAATACGAGTTGATGCTGAATAAGTCCCTTCCCGAATGACCGACGCCCGATGATGAGGCCTCGGTCGTTGTCCTGGATAGCCCCCGCAAGTATTTCGCTTGAGCTCGCTGAATATTCGTCGATGATAACAGTCAAGGGCACATCTTGATAGTTGCCGGTGCCGTCACTGAGATAGATGTCGTCTTCCTTCCCGTCACGCCCTTTCTTTGCCATAACGATAGCGCGGGCCGGAAGAAATTCGTTTGCCATAAGTATCGCAGCCTCCATCACGCCGCCTCCGTTGCCACGCAGGTCGATGATGAACGATTTTGCCCCGTCTTGAGTCAGGTCGTTTAACGCTGTTATAAACTCGCTGTAAGTGGCGCGAGTGAATTTCCCGACCCTAATGTAGCCGATATCGCCGGTCGTGACATATGCGGCGTCTATTGATTTGTTTGGTATTTCACCGCGTGTCACCTCAAATTCGTAGGTTTTCTTTGAACCTTGACGTTTTACGCCGAGTTTTACGCGGGTATCGGCTTCCCCTCTAAGCAGAGTCTTGACATGATCGGCTGATATGCCTATGCCGGCTACGTTCTCTCCGTTTACTTTTACTATGCGGTCACCTGCTACTATGCCAACTCTCTCGGCTGGCCCTCCGGCTGAAACTTCCAGGACTGTGATTGTGTCGTTGTTGACCATAAATGATATCCCAATTCCGCTGAATGAGCCGTCGAGGTCATCGTTGACCGCTTTGAGGTCTTTGGCTGATATGTAAGCGGAGTGCGGGTCGAGTGTCGTCATCAGTTGCGGAAGGGTGTATTCCAGCAGGCTGTCGAGGTTGACTTCATCGACATAGTCGCTTTTAATCAGGTTGAGGATTGTGTTGAGTTTCTTCTCGGCGGGAGTATTGCCGTGGGTATTGCATAGCTTTTCACCGGCGATCCAGCCGCCTACAAATGCTGCCGCTACAAGCAGCGGTATCCACATCGCTGAATTTGTCTTTATTTTCATCGTTAGAAAAAAACGTAAGCGGAATAACTTATTGCTTTAAATCCGTGTCGCCTTGTGTCAATCGATTGTCGGAACGTGTACGCATTCGACACCGGCGCGTTCGAGCAGTTCCACCCCTGTCGACAATCTGTATAACTCGTTGAAAACAACTCGTTTTATGCCTGCCTGAATAATCAGTTTCGCGCATTCAAGACATGGCGATGCAGTGACATACAAGGTTGACCCATCGCTTGAATTGTTGCTGCGAGCCACTTTGGAGATGGCGTTGGCCTCGGCGTGCAGGACGTATGGTTTTGTTTGGCCGTCCTCATCTTCGCATATATTCTCAAATCCTGACGGAGTGCCGTTGAAACCGTCAGATATAATCATGGAATTTTTCACCAAAATCGCTCCGACTTTCCTCCGTTGGCAATAGGAATTCTCAGACCAAATCCTTGACATTCTCAAGTATCTTTTGTCAAGTAATTCCTGCTTGTCTATCTGATTCATTTTAAGACTAAACTTTTATCGGCGCAAATTTACATACTTTTCGCGATTATCACGTTCATTGGATAATAAAATTAACGACCGTCATCAGTTATTGTATAACAGATTGCAAGATTATAAGTTTATTCATCGTCATTGTCGGTCTCAACCATGGCCGACGGCAGGCTTTTTGTCACTTTTGCCCCCATTTTTTTTAGTTTCTCTGCTCTGCTGACGAGATTGCCTTTACCCTCGGTCAGTTTGTTAAGAGCCTTGTCATAAGCTTCACGGGTCGAAGTTATGGCTTTTTCGATGCGAAGCATATCCTCCACAAAACCGACAAACTTGTCATACATATTTCCCCCGGCTGTAGCTATGTCGAGTACGTTATGTGCCATGCGGTCGTGTTGCCACAATTGCTCAACAAGTTTGAGCGCCGAAATGAGATGGGTGGGCGACACTATCAGCACGCGTTGCTCATAGGCTTGTTGCCAAAGCGTGTCGTCGAGTTGCATTGCCGTTATGTAAGCGCCTTCGTTGGGGATGAACATCATGACAAAATCGGTTTTGCCGCCACCCACATAGCTTTGGTAATCCTTTTGGGCGAGTTCGCGGATGTGCGCCCTTACCGATGCGATATGCTGTTTGCCGAGAGCTGTACGTTCATCGTTGTCGTCGCAGTTGACTAAGCCGACATAGGCTGATAGGGAAACTTTTGAGTCTATTACAACGCATCGTCCATCTGGATAGTTTATTACAACGTCCGGACGCAAATGCCGCCCTTCGGAGTCGCGGAGGGTGCGCCCTTCATCGTCTACGGTCTGTTGAACAGTGAACTCACGCCCGCGCACAAGCCCCGACTTCTCAAGAATGTTTTCAAGAATCATCTCACCCCAGTCTCCCTGCGTCTTGCTGTTGCCTCGCAATGCCACGGCGAGTTCCTTGGCTTCCCGGCCTATTGACATGTTAAGCTCCATCAATTCTTTTATTTTTTCTTGAAGGGAGAACCGTTCGCGGGCCTCTGTGGAATAGCTGTCCGATACGGTCTTTTTAAACTGTTCGATGTTTTCTTTCAATGGCGTTAGGATTTCGCTCAATCTGGTTTCATGCTGCTCCTTGAATGTGCGTGAATTATCCATGAAAATTTGGTTAGCGAGATTCTTGAATCTTAGTTCAGATTCTTCCGCAAGGCGTTGTTTCTCTTCTTCGCCAAATCTGATGCGTTCATTCAGCCGGCTGTTTTCTTCCCGCAGTGAGACCTCGGTGGCTCTGCAGTCCATGAGTTGTTCTTGTGCGTGTGATAAGCGCTGTTGTTCCTCTTGTAACAGATGCTGGGCGTTGTCGGCGGCGGTTTGAGAGGCGGCTGCTTTCGCTTCGCTTTCTGAAACCTTATTGCGTAATTGTCCGTTTGATTTGAGCGTTACAAGAAAAATTGAGGTCATAGCCAAGGTCATGACCCCTAAAATAATAACTGCGATTAACATTGTCTATTTAATTAGACCGTAAAGGTAAATCAAAAATTTGACATATAAAGTCTCTCTATTGCGATGATTTGTTTAATTTTGCAAGAAACATCTTTGATGCCATGAAAAAAGGTCTTTGGGGGCTATGGGCGATTCTCGCAGTGTCATTTGCTCTGTTCCTTATAACGTCAAGTTTCGAAACCATAAAAATCGGTTCTATCGAGCTGAAGAGTTCGGGCCTGGCTGAACGGCTGACGCGTCCGCCGGTGACGAATGTTGAGTCGCTTGTCGGGATTGTGACTGGACCCGTGGAGACGATTGAACGAGTTGCTGTCAAGAGTGAACACAAGATGGTCGATACGACATCTAAAACCATTCTGTTCATCGGTGATTCGATGCTTGAGGGTTTATCGCCGCGATTGGCAGCTTACGCCAAAGCGAACGGACACACGCTTTATACGGTTATTTGGTATAGCTCTACGTCAAAAATATGGAGCGATGCGGCCAAATTAACGGTCTACATACGCAAGTTCCGACCTGATTATATATTCGTTTGTCTTGGAGCGAATGAACTGTTTGTTAAGGATATTATGACTAAACGTGGCGAGTGTGTCAAAAAAATTATAAAAGAAATCGGAAATATCCCGTTTGTGTGGATTGGGCCTCCGAATTGGAAACCTGATACTGGTATAAATCGCTTGATTGCCAACAATGTAGATGACGGGTGCTATTTTAAATCAGACGGAATGGAATTTGAACGCGCAAAAGATGGAGCACATCCCACACATCAATCGGCGGCGTTATGGATGGACAGCGTGGTGAGATGGATGTATATCCATGCCCAACACCCCATAAAGCTCGATATGCCATCGATTGCACAAGCCCGTCCAAAAAAAGTCGAGGTGTTGCAGCCACTTAAATGACCCTTTTTCTGGCATGGATAATCTGTGGTTTAACATCCAATCGTTGCTCGGTTACGACCCGACGGCCCCTATGATCTTTTCCAGCGGTCTGTTTTGGTGTCTATTCATCCTTTTCCTCCCGATTTATGCGATATTGAAAAAACACCGGTTGCAGATGCTGGTGTTCGTTGTTGCTTTCAGCCTGTATTTTTATTACAAATCAAGTGGTTGGTTTTTCATGCTACTTGTCGGGACTTCGTTGGTCGACTGGGGGTTGTCGCGGATAATGGTGTCTGTGAGGCAACGGTGGAGGCGACGTTTGTGCCTTACTTTATCGATTGTCGTGTCACTGAGTGTGCTATGTTATTTTAAATATGCCAACTTCTTTCTTTGGAACTGGAATAGCATGGTCGAAGGTAATTTTCAGCCGTTAGATATAATTCTTCCGGTTGGGATATCGTTCTATACATTTCAGTCAATCAGCTATATAGTCGATGTCTACAAGGGTAGGGTAACACCTACGCAACGATGGATCGACTATATGTTTTTCTTGTCGTTTTTCCCGGCGCTTGTAGCCGGCCCAATTGTGAGAGCCGATTATTTTCTGCCGCAAATTGAGCGCAATCACACCGCCGTCTCGGCTGAGATTTACTGGGGCTTATGGCTTATATTGATTGGCATTGTCAAGAAGGCGTTGATTGCCGATTATATTTCCCAATACAACGACTTGATTTTTGCGTCGCCAACCGGCTATTCGGGATTTGAATCGCTGATGGGCGTGATTGGTTATACTATGCAGATTTATTGCGACTTCTCGGGCTACTCTGACATGGCTATAGGTATCGCGCTGATAATGGGTTTCAGGCTTAGCAAAAATTTCGATTTTCCTTATAAATCAAAAAATCTGACAGAATTTTGGCGCAGGTGGCACATATCACTGTCGAGTTGGTTGCGTGACTACGTCTACATTCCGCTTGGGGGTAACCGGCGAGGGACGCTGCGGACTTACGTTAACAATTTTCTCACAATGCTTATTGGTGGCCTTTGGCATGGAGCGGCATGGAAATTCGTGTTCTGGGGTGCTATGCATGGTGTAGGTCTCGCAGTCCATAAAGCTTTAGCTCCCACGTTGCGCAAAATTCCAGATTTATGGCCTGTTAGAGCTGTGTCATGGTCAGCCACGATTATTTATGTCTCATTGTTATGGGTGTTCTTTCGCGCTGATTCCTGGCTTGACTCATGGCTGATTATAAAAAACATATTCACCAACTTTTCTCCGGCGCATGTATTGCCATTTGTTAAGGCGCGGTGGGCATGGCTTTTGATGATGTCGTTCATAGTGGTGTCTCATTCGGTCCCGTCGCGGTGGATTGATGGTATTGGAAGATGGTTTGTGCGTTCTCCATGGGTTGTAAAACTTGTTGTTTTCGTAGTCGTTGTCCAGATTGTTGTCCAGTTCATGTCGCAGGAAGTCGCTCCGTTCATTTACTTTCAATTCTGATAATGGATTCAAATATACAAAGGAGAAGGCTTCTCACGATGCCCCCTCCTTCAATTCATCACATTATGCTTGTTTCTGAGCAATGAGCTATCGCATTTTATTAGAAAAGTGCTTGTGCTTATAATCTGTTGTTTAGTAGAAATCAATAGCGGCTTTCCACTATGTCCCAATCAATGATTTCCCAAAGTTTCTCAAGGGCGTCTTTGCGCCTGTTCTGATAATCGAGATAATAGGCGTGTTCCCATACATCGAATGTCAGAATTGGCGTAAGTCCCTCGGTCAGCGGATTGGACGCGTTTGAACCTTGTGTGATAAACAGTCGGCCGTCGTTGTCTCTTGATAGCCAAACCCACCCGGCTCCAAAAAGATTGACCCCGGCTTCGACAAACGCTTTCTTAAATTCGTCAAACGAGCCGAATTGAGCGCGTATGGCATTTCCAAGTTCTCCCGTCGGTTCGCCTCCGCCGTCGGGTGAGAATGAAAAGAAATAGAAGATATGATTCCATGCTTGCGATGCGTTATTGAACAACGGCCCTTTCGCATGCTTGATTACATCTTCCAATGCCATATCCTCAAACTCTGAACCCTTGATAAGACGGTTGAGATTGTCGATATAGGCTCTTTCATGTTTGCCATAGTGGTAATCGATAGTCTCTTTGCTGATTATCGGCTCTAAGGCATCGTTATCGTAAGGTAATTTGGGCTGATTGTAAATCATAACTAATCTTTTTGGGGTTGATTTACTTACCTAAACAACTTTCATAGCAGTTGGTTCTCTGCATCTGTCATCGTTTCACATTTATTAGCGCAAAAATAGGGCATAGTGTCTGATGATGCAGGTCATATATCAGTCGGAATATACCTATTGAGCTTTGCGAGAACAGTGTGTAGTTCATGTTCGGTCGCTATATAATCGCGTTGAGCTTGTTTGAAATAGGCGGTTTCCTGTAAGTAGTTAAGCAAACTGATTTCCCCCCCGTCAAGAGCCATTTTCAGCAATCTTTGGGTGTCTGATGTGGTGAGGATATGCTCATACCGGTCGCACTCCTCACTGAGCCTTATAGCCTGCTGTCTCATTGCGTTCCACTCGGCTTCGAGTGCCGTGTTGCGGCTCACCATTGAGGTCTGGTAGCTGTCGGCCTCGGCCATAGCGGCTTTGACTTTGTTGCGGTTAGAAAACAGAGGGAGGGTTATCCCGACTGATAATCCGTTGAATCGTTCGCCAAGTTCATAGTCATAACGGTAGCCGACAGCGAATCCCGGCATCCCTGAGTTCCGTTCTACTTTGGCATTGGCGATAGACAGTTCCTTCATGTCGTTCAGATAGCGGCTTCGGTTATCATTCTGCCGCAACATTTCGGCGTATTCCGCTTCTGTCAATATTCTTCCTTTAGTTGGGTACTGGTTGAGTGTCAGTGTGTTTTTCCAACTGAAACCAGGATTAATGGAGCGCAGCTCGCCGACAATGTTTTCGCGGGTTATGATTACTTCGTTCAATTGGCGTGTCACCCCAAGCAGCTCGATTTCTATCTTTTTGACATCGAGAATCGTGGTTTCGCCTTTGTCGAAACTTGTGCGGTACTTGTCGAGCAGTTGGGTTAGTGAATTTTTTACGCTGTCGAGCAACGCTGCGTCGCGGTTGGCGTGGCAGAGATCTATCAGCGATAATTTCACTCGTAGCCTCAGTTCGTTTAGCTCGCTGTCAAAAGACGATTGCGATGCTTTTCTCATCAGTTTTGCCGCTCTTGAGCGTGCTGAATAGGTTCCGGGCCAGTCAAAATCCTGGCTGACGCTTACCCCCCACTTGTTTCCTATTCCTTTCATTCCCCATTGGTGTTCAAATTCCACTTCCGGGTCGTTCAGGTTGTTGGTCGTTAGGCTATTGGTCGTTTCTGCCCTTAGCTTTGATTTAAGTGCCTCGGTTTGAGGTGATGTTTCTATAATTTGTTCCACAAGCTGGTCGGTTGTGGCGTTAGCACACATAACAGATATGGTCATCATTGTGGCTAAGACTATTTGTTTCATATCCTATTGTCCTTATGCTTGGTTGAGAGATAATACAATATCGGTATCACTATCACGTTGAGCGCGGTCGACGACACGAGACCACCGAGTATCACGATTGCCAATGGCGATTGTATCTCGTTGCCCGGCTCGCCTCCGCGCAATGCCAGCGGGATGAGGGCGAGCGCCGATGTCAATGCGGTCATTATGATGGGAATCAGGCGGTCAGCCGACCCTTGGTATATGCGCTGCATGACGCTTGCGCCTTCATCGCGCAGATGATTGTAGCGCGACATAAGCAGCATCCCGTTGCGTGTCGTTATACCGAGTAGAGAGATGAATCCTATGATTGCCGGAATGTTAAGCTCGCCGTCGGTTATGACTAATATCAGCACACCCCCGATCATCGCCAATGGCATATTGACGAGTATTATCAGAGATTGCCCGACGTTTCGGAAGTCGTTATAAAGCAGCATAAGGATTATCAGGAATGCGCCGATTGTAGCCCATCCGAGAGTCCTTGACGCTTCAGCCTCGCTTTCAAACTGGCCTCCGTAGGTGAAATAGTAACCTTCGGGGAGATTCACCTCCTCTTCAATGCGGTCTTTGATGTCGTTGACAACCGAGCGCAAATCTCGCCCATCCACATTGGCCGAGATTACGATGCGTCGGCTGACGTTTTCGCGATTGATAGTGTTTGGCCCTGATGTCGAAACTATTTCAGCGACATCGCTCAACGGTATTTTCCCGACTTTGCTGTCAATCATCAGCGATGAAATGTTGTCAATGCTGTTGCGGCTGCTTTCAGTCACTTTCACGGTGAGGTCGTAGGGTAGTCCGTTTTCATAGACCTGCGACACTGCCTCACCCGCCAATGCTACATTTACAAACCGTGTGAAATCCTTGATGGTTATGCCATACCTCGACAGCAACTCTCGGCGCGGGCGTATGTCGATTTGCGGCCTTTCCACCTGTTGCTCTATGTTGGCGTCGACTACGCCGTCTACTTCTGGTAACAGGTTCTTTATGTGTGAACCGATTGAGTATAACTTTGACAGGTCGTCACCGAACAGTTTTATGGCGATTTGCGCCTCCGTGCCTGACAGCATCGCATCGATGCGATGAGAGATTGGCTGCCCTATCTCGATATTGGCCCCGGGTATTGTCGCCAATTTCTTGCGCAGCTCTCTGACTACTTCGCCGCGTGACCGGCCATTGAGGCGGTATGGGGCTTCAATCTCCGACACGTTGACACCAAGAGAATGCTCATCAAGTTCGGCCCGCCCTGTCTTGCGGGCCACCGTAGTGATTTCCGGAACCGACATTATGAGCTTTTCGGCATATCGTCCCACTTTGTCGCTTTCGTCGAGTGAAATCCCCGGCAGAGTGCTGACGTTGATGGTGAAAGAACCTTCGTTAAACGATGGAAGAAAGCTGCGCCCAAGGTTGAAAAATAGAGCAACCGACAACAAAAACAGTCCACACGTGCTGCCGAGCACTAACCGGCGGTGTCTGAAGCTCCACTCAAGGCATCTGTTGTAGAACTTTCCGAGTTCGCGGGCGAGCCACGGTTCGCGGTCAAGGGCGGCGGTGGCTTTTTTGCTCCCGAGCAAGTAGCAGCAGAGCACAGGCGTTACGGTTAGCGCTACGATAGTCGATGCTGTCAGTGCGACTATGAACGATATGCCCAGAGGTATGAGCATACGTCCCTCAAGCCCGCTCAGGAAAAAGAGAGGAAGGAAACTTGCGATGATGATTAGCGAAGAGTTGAAAATTGGCATTCTTACCTCGCATGACGCTTGATAGACTACCTCGCTAATCGGCTTGCGCTTTCCGGGTTCCAGCGCATGATTGGCCTTTAGGCGTTTATAGACATTCTCCACATCGACTATCGCATCGTCCACCAACGACCCTATGGCGATAGCTATGCCGCCCAAACTCATCGTGTTGATGGTCATGCCCATGAAGTGTAGCGCAAGCACAGCTGTGATTATTGATAGCGGCAATGCCGCAAGAGATATGATGGTGGTGCGTATATTCATGAGGAAGAAAAACAGTACTACGATAACCATCAAAGCCCCCTCAAACAGTGACGACTGTAGATTTGAGATGGAGTTGTCGATGAAATCGGCCTGTTTGAAAATGTCTGTCGATATGTTGATGTCAGTCGGCAGAGACCCCTTCATTGTGGCGAGTTCGTCCTCAATCTTTTGGGTCAACGCTATCGTGCCTACTGACGGCTGTTTAGTCACGGTTACGAGCACAGCCGGCTTAGTCTTCTCCGAGGCTACTCCGAGCCGGGGCGACTGGCTCCCGGTGGTCACGGTCGCTATGTCGGCGAGTGTTACCATACCTCCGTCGTCGGTCGATTTGATAACGGCGGCTCCAAGTTCGTCGGTCGAAGTCGTGTTCACATCTCCCTTGATGAGATATTCGTTTCCGTACTCATATAGTACTCCACCCGAAGAGTTGTCGTTTATTCCCTCTGTCGCTTCCATTACTTCGGCGAGGGTCACATCGAAGTATTTCATGCGCTTCGGATCGAGTCGTATTTGATATTCCTTTATGTCGCCGCCTATGACTGCGACCTGCGACACTCCACCTATCGACAGCAGCCGCGGTCGTATGACGCGGTCGGCTATGGTGCGCAGTTCCTGAAGTGTTGTCGAGTCGGCGGTCAGGCCGATAATCATGATTTCACCGAGTATCGACGACTGGGGACCGAGGGTGGGGGAGTTGACTCCCGGAGGCAGTGTTTCGGCTATAGCCGATAGCTTTTCCGACACTATTTGGCGTGCCTTATATATATCGGTACCCCACTCAAATTCTACCCAGACCACTGAAAAACCTGTGGCCGAAGACGACCTGACTCGTCTTACTCCCGTGGCTCCGTTTACTGCCGTCTCGACGGGGAAAGTGACGAGCTTTTCCACCTCTTCGGGCGCGAATCCAGCCGCTTCGGTCATGACGACTACCGTTGGGGCGTTAAGGTCGGGGAAAATGTCGACCTCTGTTCTGATAAGAGCCAACGAGCCTCCTAACAGAATCAATCCCGACAGGATGAGAATCAACACCCTGTTGGCTAATGAAAAATGTATTATCTTGTTGAGCATAGCTGGCGTGATTAATGGTTATGTGAATGCCCTTCGGGGACTGCTCCGCTGCTCTCGGCGAGTTTAACCACTGTTGCCCCGGTGACGACAACCTTGTCGCCAGCTTTTATTCCTGATAGTATTTCGACTCTGCGCCCGTCGTTCCCGCCGAGCTTGACAAGGCGTTTGTCATAGCACTCATGGTCTTCTTTGACGTAGATGTAGTGGTTCCCCTGTTGCTCGGTTACAGCGTCGACAGGTACGGTTATCACTACTTGACGCGTCATCCCGATTAGATATACCTCAGTGAATGTTCCGGGAGCTATGCTGCCGTTGTTGCTCATGGTGAAATATACGGGCGAATACCCTCCGGAACTTGCGGCGGTGGCACCGTCAGATAGCAGGCTCCCGTCGACATCGGTGAGCGATATGGTGGAGTCGTTGCTCGCTGTGCGGAAATTCGCACTTGTGATTGTCGATAGAAAACTGCGGTTTCTGGTTGGTACATCAGCCCTCAGTGTAAGCCTTCGGTTTCCCGATACCTCAGCTATGGGTTGTCCGGCGTTGACATATTCTCCTTGCCTGACGAGTAAGCGGGTGATTACACCGTCGATTGATGCTGTGGCTCCGCTTCCCGACGGGCTTCCGCCGTATGCTGCCAGCGCCTGTTCGTAAGCCGCTTTGGCGGCGTTGAAATCGCGTGTCGATACGATTCCCTCCTTATGAAGTGGTGTGATGCGGTCAAGTTCCCTTTTGGCGGCGTTGACCGCCGCTTGCGAAGTTGCGTTGAGGTCTCCACCCGATATGCTTTTTGATGAGATTGTCGCTATTGTCTGTCCCGCTCTGACGCGGCTACCCTCGGTTGCGATGCGTGACAGGGTTACTATGCCGGCCGACTGCGCTGAGACGGTTTGTTGTCCGTCGGGCGACGGGACAATCTGTCCTGACACTTTAAGCACTTCGTGAAATTCACCCGGTGTGGCAGTGGCGACGGTGACCCCCATATCTCGGGCCGTTACTTCCGAAAGCGTTATTTCACCATCGTGATGCTTATGGATTCCGCCATCGCATTCTTCATGTTCATGTTCGTGTTCATGGTAATGCCCAGAATTTTCATGGTGATGGCTAAGTCCGTCATGCTCGGGCGAATTGGCGCACGATGAGTGCAGATACAGAGCAACGATGACTATCGCTGCCAGTTTATATGATTTCATGAGTTAATCTGTTTTAAAGTTAGGTAATTATGTGGTAAATGACTGCCGCTATATGTGCGGCGGTGTGTCAATTATCCCAATTGCGGTGGCGCCCTGAGTTGTATAGGTGTCTTTAATGGCGCCGATGGTATTATGCAGTCTTTAGAGATACATACAATTGTGTATGGTCGGAATGCTGCGGCTCCGATGTTTGTGTAGGGTACTCTAATGGCGGCGGAATATAAATCATGACTTTGGTTGTCGCGCGAAAGCGATAAATCGTCAAGATGCATGGCGCAGTCATTGTCGTGGCAATTCCCTGGATCGTGGTCATGGTGGCACTCTCCAATTCCGAGGTGACAGCCGATTCCTATATCAGCCGACAATGACACTGACAGGAATATATCGCCATGTCTGTTGTGATGATGGTATTGGACAATAGATCCCAAAACGATTGAAAATGCCGCTACTGTTGACAGTAGGGCAAACAAACGATTCTTGATATGGTTGTTGCGTTGTCTCATAACCGTAGCAAAGGTACATAAAAATCTTTTTTCTTAGTAATTTGCAAAAGCATAATCACATTAGCGGTTGCCATAATGAGATTCTTACTACTTGCTAATATTAAGTCGAATCAGTCAAGCCACTCTTAATATCTGTTAAGCTGGACGCTTTTATTTATCCGTGTAGTTAATTAGTATTAATAATAATGCGCATGTCAAGTGATAGGGTTATAGATAATGAGATATTTATTAAATTTGTTGAACAAGTATAAATTTAATTACTATTTATTAATAATTTGCGTGTTATCCACATAGTATCACAATGAAAACATACCTGTACGAAAAATATCTACGTTGTGCTGTATCTGTAGCTCTTTTATCGGTCACATCATACCCGCTACTTGCGGAGTCGGACCTTGATTATGATGCCGTGACCATTGGAGAAAAGGAGCAGACTCTATATCTTTCTCCATTATGGTTGGTGTCTGACGGATTGGAGCAGCAAGACGATGGCGACTCATTTCAGTCAATGACTGTAGTCGGTGATGTGATATACATCTCTGACGCGTCTAACAGAGCAGTTAAGACGTTGCGTCGATATAGCCGGGCCAACGGTTCGAAATTGACGGATTTGACGATAACCTATCCGTCGTCAATCCAGTCTCCCACCGGGCCAATAACCCATGTGGGGTCTGACGGGGCCGGTGCGTTGTATGTGTGGTCTGAGCTCCCCGACGAGTCGGTGCCTGTGGTCGATATTGATATAGTTGACCCGCAAAGCGGCAATGTTACAAGCCGGATAAGTCATGACCTTAGATTGATTGTTCCCGAACGGTATGTAAATATCACTTCTATCCACCTTGGCCATCCTCAAGTGACGGGTTCGTTGATTTCCGGGAATTATGAGCTTGCGCTGACCGAGATATTCTCAATGGAGGGCAGTACTAATGACGGTATCAGACTTTGGCGTATTCCAATGGTTAGCGGTGAGCCCGACGATCCGAGAGCGTCAAAACTGTTGTTGCCTAACGATGAATCAGAAGGTCGTATCGACGCATATATTCCGTTTGACCGTAATGCGCGCGTGGCGATGATAGATGGCAGCAAATCTATAGTAGATGATGGAGTAAACAAACCGATGTATTTCCGCGTTAGGAATTTGGGCGTAAATGTTAACAGTCGTCTCGAAACATCTGATGGATCATCGCCCGAAGCTAAAGCCAATGGTTTGACTATATTTAACTGGGGGCAATACCGGCTTTTAGCCTACGGTAACAGTGTTACGAGCGGTTCAAATTTTGTGGTCGCTCACTGGAAGGACACTTCGGACGGAATCAACGGCGATAATATAGAAAAGCTATGGACATTTCCTAAACTTGGCTTTGACCCATGCCGCGGGAAGTCGCCGGTTACGTTGTCTCATGCCATGTCTCATGAAGGTAATGAATTGCGTATAGATTTGTATGTTTATACTTCGGGTGGTGGCCTTGGCGCTTATGCGATAGGGAATACACGCTATTCCGGGACTACAGACTTGCCGGAGATGAAATTTGACCATCCCGCTGTTACTATCAATGGCGCTACCGTGACGTTGACACACCCTGCAACATTGGACGTGGTGTCGGTAGACGGCAAATATGTGATGTCGTCAGACTCTGCGCTCAGTCACGATCTTTCGGGCCTTTCCGCCGGGGTCTATATAATCATTACGTCAGGCCGGCATTTTAAAATACATTTGCCGTAATATCGGTTATTTCCATCTGATAAATTTAGGCACGGGGCTACCAACGAGTGGGAAAGAGGGACACCTATCCCGTTGATTTCCGCTCATATTGGCTTGACGTTCCATGTCTAATGGATAACAGAGGGGGATAATATGTAAACTTCCTTTGCGGGGTTAAGGCATTACACCACTTCCACGCTCAAATATAGTCACGTTTTTTATTATATATCGGGTGTAAAAAACTATATTTTTGATTATCTTTGTAATTCAAAATCAGGATTTTTATAGCCATATCATATATGAAAAAGGCCTTATTTGTCATTGCCATAGCTTTAGCATCATACACGTCGTTGACCGCGGCGATTAGTTTCAACGGCGTTTCCCGCGATGTTATCACCATCTCACCCGAGTCATCAACAGGATTGAACTCCGTGTATGTCATCTATGATTTGAACGGTGTGACAGCCCAATATACAGCCACGTCAGACGCAAAGGTAACATGGTACAGGTATAGTAACCTTGGCGGTGGTTATGCAGAGGAAGTGGGTAGCGTGAGCAAAGTGGGGCGCAATTATAACTATCCGTTGACCGGTACAGGCGATATGGGTTATATCATAGAGGAAGGAGCGACAAGAACTTATTTTTGGGTTGTAGATTACTCCCGCCATCAATTCAACATAGTGGGGCTTGACATTCCGACAGAGCAAGAATGTGACATGACCGCCCTCATCCCATCGGGGTCAGGCGATAAAATCATTTATTATTCCATCACTGGTGTGCCGAAAGAACTTGACAGGGAGATTCAACTCACATACACCTCGCTCAAATACAGCTCTGATAACGGCGGCTATGTTCAAAACACAGAAATAAAATCATTATCATATCTACCTGCGACAATACATACCCAAGCGCCGCTATGCGACACAGATTTTATCCTCTCGGGCGACAGATTCTTGAAACAATGGGGAATGCCGCAAGAAGCAGTCAGCCAAAATTACAATACTATAGCAGTCTCGGCCGAAACCCGCGCATCGCAGGCCGAACGCGATAATGACAATGAAAAAAAAGAGGAGGGATCACAGATGGGTGGCTCGGCTCCTGCTGAGATCGCTTTCTCGGCGATTACAACCGATGCCGCGATATTCAAAGAATGGCAATTCTCATATGACCCGGAGTTTAACGATATAACAACTCGCTACAACGAAAACGAAATCACCTACACATTCACCGAAGAGGGCACTACTTATGTCCGTTTCATAGCCAACAACGCAGCCGGTAATTGTGAGTATATCGGGGAAACGTATGAGGTGTTTATTGGCGCATCGAGGCTTGAATGTCCGAATGCATTCTCTCCGGGTGCTTCGGAAGGAGTGAACGATGAGTGGAAAGTCAGCTATAAGTCGATCATAGATTTTGAATGTCATATATTCAATAGATGGGGCGTGAAATTAGCATCGTTTAGCGACCCGTCGCAAGGTTGGGATGGCAAATATAAAGGCAAAATCGTCCCTTCTGGGGTGTATTATTATGTAATAAAAGCCACCGGCTCTGACGGTAAGCGCTACGAACTTGGAGGGGATATTAACGTTATTAAGGCTAAGGGTAATTTTTCATCGTCAGAAGAAGATTCAAATCCCACTGATTAAAGCCAATATATTATTCTAATCATGATTCAACTGTTTCAATCGCCGAAATATATTGCAGTCGTCATGCTGGTCCTTGCCTGTGGCTGTAATATCATACAAGCATCATCCAACGTTCCACCCAGAGGGAGTAACTCAATATTCTCTGTTGTCGAGAATCCCGAAATCCCGCTTAGTATGGAATTTGCCGGGCAGAAAGTGAATTTAGATCGCATTGATATGTTTGAGCGCCTCGACCGTGAGCTGACAAGCATGACATACACTCACGGAAATACTTTGTTAATGCTCAAGCGCGCCAACAGATATTTCCCTGAACTCGCTCCAATCTTGAAACGGAATGGCATTCCCTTGGATCTGATTTATCTCGCCTGCATAGAAAGCACGCTCAACCCCAGAGCCTACTCAGGTGCCAAAGCCGCCGGATTATGGCAATTTATGCCGGGAACCGCCAAGCAATACGGATTGGAGGTGAACGAATGGGTCGATGAACGATATAATACAGAGAAAGCTACAGAAGCTGCTTGTCTCTATCTCAAGACTGCTTATCAAAAATATGGCAACTGGGAGTCGGTCGCCGCATCTTACAACGGTGGTATGAGCCGTATATCATCAGAACTTTCAAAACAATTGACGTCATCGGCGTTTGACCTCTACCTTGTTGATGAGACTTCTCGTTATATGTTCCGTATTCTCGCGGCTAAGTTAATAATGGAGCATCCGGCGGCTTATGGGTTCAATCTTGACCGCCATCAGCTCTACCAACCTATAGAATGCAGTGTCGAGGAAGTGAACGAACCTATCGAAGACTGGCCGACATGGGCAAAAATCAGAGGTATTACTTACTATCAGCTCAAGGAAATGAATCCATGGATAATGGCTAAATCGCTCCCCAACAAATCGGGTAAGACCTATCAGGTAAAAATCCCGAAATCTGATTCGCTTTACCGCTCAAAACAAAAGAAAACAATTTACAATAAAAATTGGGTAGTCCAGTAAACAAATCATGGATGATACAATAGCAATGGCCGATGATTCCATTCGTCCGCTTGAAACACTGACCATAACAGGCGCCCGTGTTCACAATCTGAAAAATATCAATGTCACGATTCCTCACAACCGACTGACCGTCATTACCGGATTAAGCGGAAGTGGCAAATCATCGTTGGCATTTGATACAATCTTCGCCGAAGGACAACGGCGATATATTGAGACTTTTTCATCATATGCCCGGAATATGCTTGGCGCGCTGGAACGCCCTGACGTGGATAACATAAGCGGACTCAGCCCGGTTATAGCCATTGAGCAAAAGACGGTGAATCGTAACCCCAGAAGCACCATAGGAACCACCACAGAGATTTACGATTTTCTGCGTCTGCTATATGCCCGTGTTGGTGAGGCACGCAGCTACATCACCGGGAATCCGATGATAAAATACACTGAGGAAAAGATTGTAAATCTCATTTTAGAAAAGTACGATGGTCGTAAAATCTATGTGCTCGCTCCCTTGGTCAAAAATCGTAAAGGACATTATAAGGAGCTGTTTGAGCAACTCAGAAAAAAAGGGTATCTAAATGTCAGAGTGGATGGGGAACTTTGTGAAATCATCCCATCGATGAAACTTGACCGATACAAGAACCACACAATTGAACTTGTGGTTGACAAACTTAGAGTATCGGAAAAAGATGCTGAACGACTGCACGACACCGTGTCAAACGCATTGAAACAAGGAGGCAAACAGCTTTCCATTTATGATGTCGAAAATGGAGAGATTGGTCATTACAGCCAATTGTTGATGGACCCTGAAACAGGCCTATCATACCGAGAGCCGGCTCCTCACAACTTTTCGTTTAATTCACCACAAGGTGCCTGCCCTAATTGCAAGGGGCTTGGATTTGTAAATATCATTGACCGCTCGAAAATCATCCCCGACGATTCGTTATCAATAGCCGATGGAGGAATAGTCGCTCTCGGTAAACAAAAAAATACGATGATTTTCTGGCAAATAGCAGCCATTTGTGAAAAATACGGCTACACACTTAAAACACCGATTAAGGATTTGAGCGATGAAGCGGTAGATGATATACTTAACGGTACAACCGAACAGATACTCCCGAAAGCAGAAACCCTAAGGTTCTCGAATTATTTTACTACTTATGAAGGATTAGTGAAATACATCGAACTTCAACAAAGCGATGACGCAGGCGCGGCGGCCAACAAATGGAGCGGACAGTTCTATTCCCGCTGTGTTTGTCCTGAATGCAATGGTGATCGTTTGAATAGAGAGGCTTTGCATTATTTTATCGGGGACAAAAACATTGCCGATTTATCGAGACTCGACATAGCAGACTTGTATGAATGGACTAAACGTGCAATAACTCTTTTTAATCCCCAGCAGACGATTATCGCAACGGAGATTCTAAAGGAAATCAACTCACGGTTAAGTTTTTTGATTGATGTCGGGCTTGAATATCTATCGCTCAATCGCAATTCGTCCACTTTGTCAGGCGGCGAAAGCCAGAGAATCAGATTAGCGACCCAGCTCGGCTCGCAACTTGTCAACGTACTCTACATACTTGATGAACCGAGTATAGGTTTGCATCAGCGCGATAACCTCCGATTAATAAATTCACTCAAACGATTGCGCGACTCGTCCAATTCAATAATAGTAGTTGAGCATGACAAAGATATGATGCTTCAAGCCGACTATATCGTTGATATAGGCCCAAAAGCCGGGCGAAAAGGCGGGGAAGTGGTGTTTGAAGGCACCCCTATGGATATGCTTAAGACTGACTCGCTTACAGCCCGGTATCTCAATGGCAGTCAAAAGATAGAAACGCCAAAAGCACGTCGTTCCGGATCAGGCAAATATCTTGAACTTACGGGGTGCTGCGGAAACAATCTGAAAAATGTCGACGCACGATTACCATTAGGTCGGTTTATCTGCGTGGCAGGTGTGTCGGGAAGCGGCAAATCAACGCTCATCAACGCCACACTGCAGCCGATATTAAGCCAACATTTCTATCGTTCCAATCAGGAACCGTTGCCTTACAGAATAATATCAGGATTGGAAAATATAGATAAAGTCATCACCGTTGATCAATCACCGCTTGGCAAATCGCCTAGATCCAATCCTGCAACCTACACAGGCGTTTTTTCTGATATCAGGTCTCTTTTCGTTGACCTGCCTGAAGCCAAGATCAGAGGGTATAGAGCAGGGCGTTTTTCCTTTAACATTTCAGGCGGACGATGCGAGGCTTGCAACGGTAACGGATACAAGACGATAGAGATGAATTTTTTGCCCGATGTCTTAGTCCCTTGTGAAGTGTGCGGAGGCAAACGCTACAATCGCGAGACTCTTGAAGTGAGATTTAGGGGGAAATCCATTGCCGATGTTCTCGACATGACCATAAATCAAGCAGTTGATTTTTTTGCAGGCCAACCAAAGATTCTCAATAAAATTAAGGTGCTTCAGGAAATCGGGCTGGGATATATTAAACTCGGGCAACCGTCAAGCACACTCTCCGGGGGAGAAAACCAACGAGTGAAGTTGGCCACGGAGTTAGCTAAACGCGACACCGGCAAGACCATGTTTATCCTCGACGAACCTACTACCGGTTTACATTTTGAAGATATCAAAGTGCTGCTCGGCGTGTTGAACCGTCTTGTTGATAAAGGCAATACGGTCGTTGTCATCGAACACAACCTCGATGTGCTTAAATCAGCCGATTGGATAATTGACATGGGCCCGTGCGGAGGAAAAAACGGAGGTCAAATCATAGCAACCGGTACGCCCGAACAAATAGCTGTCGGTGATTCACCGACGGCTACTTATCTCAGAGAAGAATTGTCGGCCTAAAAACTGCTTTTTTTAACTTATGGTTTCAGACATTCAGCCTGTGATGTGTCATATATGAATTTTCCATGACCTGTCGGCAACTGCTTAGGTGTCATGTAATCACCATAGTTGACGGTCAGCACATGATCCCAGCCGACAGGGGCAGGAACCATCACGCCCTCAAATGGCAATTCCACAGTCCCACTATAAGCCTCGGCGTCAAACAGATATTCGCGCTCATGAAGACTTAATTTTCCAAGAAAACGATTTTCCGGCAACTTGAACTCTTGAAAAATCTGTTCGTAGCGGGCGAATCGCTTCTTGTCCCATTGCAATTTGTCATAAAGCCATTGGGGACAAAAACTCATAGCGGCAATTGCGATTTTAAGCCTAAGTTTCTCATTCTTAAGTTTGCGAATCATCTTATAAACCTGCTTTGCCATGTTCGGAATTGAATCAAGCACAAAGATATCTATGAAAATGCCATTATTGCTTTTATGCGGCTTGCCATTCAGGGGGAGCATTCTTGTCGACTTGTCCCTAAGTTGGCCATGACGAGTCCAGTACCAACGGTCACTATATATATTTTGCAGGAAATAGGGGTCTTTAAATTCCGATGAGGCCACATCGCAAAGTTTTTCATAATCTTCGCGAGGCATTACTGTGTCAATATCGTCATCCCATGGGATAAATCCGCCATGTCTCACTGCCCCTATAAGGGTACCGGCATCTATCCAGATTCTAAGATTATACTTGCGGCAGACTTTCAAAAGTTGTTGCAACAGGTTGAACTCTACGGCCCACACACGTTTCATCTCAGCGGTAATAAGGTAATCGTCTCTAATTTCTTCTTCTAAATTCACTTTGTCATCTATTTTGTGCAAAATTAAAAGTTTAAATGATTAATAGCTTAAACTGTGTGATATCTGTTGCGTTAATTTAAGCAAAAAAGTGTGGCACCGCTTTATGCGGCACCACACCCTCCGATATATTCTAAATAATACAAGTTTTATGCTTTATAGCTATCCAGGTCGGATAGATTGAACGTGGCAATAAACTCAGTGTGTTTTGCGACTTCAGCCTCAGCAAGGTTGCAGTAAACAAGGGCACTCTTTGCCATAGACTCAGATTCATAACGGGAAGCGTCAGTAATCAACAGATATGTCATAATCGTGTTGCCCGCCATCTCAACCAGTCTGCGAGCCATTAAGTCACCATAAGCCTGGTTGTCCTTGACGGCTGCTACGGTTGCAACCGCTTTCTCATATGCGTCCGCCATCTTAGCAGCGCGAGCCATTAGCGGTTGAAGTTTCTCAGAAACCGATTCGGCAGCGTAACCGTCCATTAAAGTCTTGAACGTTCCGGTATAGACATGACGGATAGCAGCTACCACTTGCAATTGCGTCGTTCCTTCATAAATAGAAGTGATGCGAGCATCTCGATAGACACGTTCGCAAGCGTAATCTTTCATGAATCCCGAACCTCCGTGTATTTGTATGCAATCGTATGCGTTCTGGTTGCAATATTCGCTACCATGTCCCTTGACGAGTGGCGTACAAGCATCGGCGAGTTTAGAATACTTCTTCATCTCCGCACGTTCATCGGGGGTCAACGAACGCTCTTTGGCGATATCTTCGTAGACTTTATACATATCGACAAAACGAGAGGTCTCATAAAGGAGCGAACGCGAAGCGTCGAGTTTAGCTTTCATCACCGACAGCATTTCATAAACAGCCGGAAATTCGATGATAGCCTTGCCAAACTGTTTGCGATCTTTAGCGTAGGCCAATGCTTCGCGGTAGGCGATTTCGCTGACACCGACTGACTGTGCGGCGATGCCGAGGCGCGCTCCGTTCATAAGCGCCATCACATATTTGATGAGACCGAGACGGCGTGAACCGCAAAGCTCGGCTTTGGCATTCTTGTAAACGAGTTCGCATGTGGGTGAGCCTTTGATACCCATTTTGTTCTCGATACGTCTCACGGTGACACCGCCGTCGCGCTTGTCGTAGATGAACATAGACAGTCCGCGGCCATCCTTAGTTCCATCTTCAGAACGAGCGAGCACCAAATGAATGTCGCTGTCACCATTGGTTATAAAACGCTTAACACCATTCAAACGCCATGTCCCATCGGGTTGCTCGGTCGCTTTAAGCATAACTGATTGGAGGTCGGAGCCTGCGTCGGGTTCCGTTAGATCCATTGACATCGTCTCTCCGGCACACACGCGAGGTATGAAACGAGCTTTCTGATCTTCATTGCCAAATTCATAGAGAGTCTCGGCGCAGTCTTGCAAACCCCAAAGGTTTTCAAAACCGGTGTCGGCGCGGCTCACTATATCGGCGGCCATGATATAAGGAGTGATAGGGAAGTTCAAACCTCCGAATCGGCGGGGCATTGCCATGCCCATCAAACCGGCTTTGCGGCAAGCGTCAAGGTTGATTTGAGTGCCTTTGGCATAAGTAACTCGACCGTTCTCGACGGTAGGCCCTTCGTGGTCAACGCCTTCGGCGTTCTCTGAAATGACTCCGCCACAAAGTTCGCCTACGATTTCAAGTACTTTGTCGTAGTTGTCCATCGCATCCTCAAAGTTGATGGGTGCGTAATCAAACTTCTCGGCATCTGTGTAGTTGCGCTCTTTGAGCTCAACGATTTTGCGCATCAGCGGGTGAGACAGATGCAGCTTCAAATCAGGGTTGTCGGTATAAAAATTAGCCATTTTATCGAGAGTTACTTGGAGTTTTTCTTATAATATTTAATCAGCTTAGGAATCACATCTTCAACAGTGCCGGTGATAACATAGTCGGCAATCGTGTTGATTGGGGCGTTCTCATCGCTGTTGATTGAGATGACAATCGAGCTTTCCTGCATACCTGCGATATGCTGAATTTGCCCGGAAATGCCGCAAGCGATATAGAGTTTCGGTCGGACGGTAACACCAGTCTGTCCGATTTGGCGGTCGTGTTCGACAAACCCGGCATCGACCGCGGCACGCGACGCTCCGACTTCACCTCCAAGCGTGTTAGCCAAATCAAAGAGGAGTTGGAAGTTCTCTTTGCTGCCAACACCATAGCCGCCTGCTACAATAATCGATGAGTTCTTAATATTTACCTTTGATTTCTCGATATGACGATCGATTATCTCAACTACAAAATCTTCAGGACTTACATATTTTGAAGCATCGAGATTTACCACTTCAGCCTTGTGGTCGACATCATAAACCTCTTTCTTCATCACGCCTTCACGCACGGTCGCCATCTGTGGGCGGCATTCGGGATTGACAATTGTGGCAACAATATTACCACCAAAAGCAGGACGAATCTGATATAATAGATTGACATATTCTTTACCTGTCTTGGGATCTTTATGGTCTCCGATCTCAAGTGAGGTGCAATCAGCGGTCAAACCACTGTGTAGACTCGACGAAACACGTGGCCCAAGGTCGCGACCTATACAGGTCGCACCCATCAAACATATTTGGGGCTTGATTTCCTTAAACAGATTAATCAATACCGAGGCATGGGGGTTTGACGTATAGGGGTACAGGCGTATGTCCTCCACCTTGTAGATTACATCCGCGCCATAAGGTGCTATCTGCGACTCGATTCCGTTAAGATTGTCACCGATAACCAATGCTTCTAATTTGACACCTAACTTTGTGGCAAGAACGCGACCTTTGGTCAGTAGCTCAAGACTTACATCTGCAACTTTGCCATCCTCAAATTCGCAATATACTATTAAATTATTATTGTCTGTCATAATGAATGTCTATTGGTAAATGATGGAAAGTTTAACCTATTGTATGATTTGCTATCAATTCTTTAATCAAGCTTTCGATATGCTCGTCGCTGTTGTCGAGGCGGAGGCTTTCCTTGGCGGTAAAGACAACGTTTTCGATTGCTTTCACTTTAGTAGGGGAGCCTGCGAGACCGATTTGTTCGGGATCGGCTTCAACGTAAGCCGCACTCCACTCTTGTAGATTAAGTTCAGGACGTTTCTCTACAATAGCAAGAATCTCAGGAGCTAGTTTCGCCTTTTCACTTGGTGAAACCGCATACTTGTATTGCATCACTCGACGTGCGTTGCGAGGACGGCACTCTGCGGCTGAGCCGTTAACAGTGACAACGCAAGGAAGGGGTGCCTTAACGGTTTCAACCCCCGACTCGAGGCGACGTTTTACAGTGACATATCCATCTTTCAAGTCGAGAATATCCTCAGCGTATGTCACTTGAGGTATATTGAGCTTTTCAGCGATTTGAGGGCCGACCTGAGCTGTGTCGCCGTCAATAGCCTGACGACCGCCAAGGATGATGTCATAATTGCCGAATTTTTTCACGGCCTGCGCAAGCGAATAGGACGTGGCAAGTGTGTCTGCGCCGCCAAGAGTGCGGTCGGTAAGCACTATACCGGCATCAGCACCGCGATAAATCGCTTCGCGGATAATTTCTGCAGCTCGCGGAAGTCCCATGGTCAACAATGTTATGGTTGAGCCGGGGTTGGCATCTTTAAGACGTAAAGCCTGCTCAAGCGCATTAAGGTCTTCGGGATTGAAAATGGCAGGCAGCGCGGCGCGGTTGATGGTGCCGTCTTCCTTCATTGCATCTTTGCCCACGTTGCGGGTGTCGGGCACCTGCTTTGCGAGCACAATGATGTTCAAACTCATATCAGAATAGTGTTAATAAATGATAACTATATTTCTTAAAATAGGTAACAAAAATAGATATTAATCCATTTATCGCCAAACTTATTAAGCTAATTAATCATAACTGGGCTTGGCTTCGCTACCTTGCTGTCAATCATAACTTGAGCCATCAAAGCAATGCGTGCAGATACATTCCTTAGGCAATCCAATTGCTTTTACCACATTTTCAAGCGAACTGAATTTCAGAGAGGTGATATTGAGCCGTCGGCGTATCTCCTCGACCATTCTGTTATATTCCTTACTGCCGGTTACTGCATACAGTCGCAGATTTTTGTTCGGATTGCCTTCTAAATCTCCAATCACACGGCGTGTGATAAGCTCCATGTCGCTTTTTGACGATGTGAAGTTAAGGTAGCGGCACGCATATATCAGAGGCGGGCAACTGATGCGCATATGAACCTCTTTGGCCCCGCAATCAAACAAATCTTTCACATTGTCTCTCAACTGAGTGCCGCGCACTATTGAGTCGTCACAAAAGACGACGCGCTTTCCTCGCAAAACAGACTTGTTGGGAATCAATTTCATTTTGGCTACAAGTTCGCGGCGTTCTTGGGTGCTTGGCGTGAAGCTGCGAGGCCATGTTGGGGTGTATTTCACAATACCGCGCTGATAGGGGGCGCCTTTGCCATGAGCATATCCTAATGCCATTCCTATGCCCGAGTCAGGGATAGCGCTCACCATATCAATGTCGGCATCATCTTCTTTTGCCATTGCCTCGCCCGAAGCATAACGCATCATATCGACATTCCGTCCTTCATATTCACAAGCCGGATAGCCGTAATAAGTCCACAAGAACGCGCATATCTGCATCTTACTTTGACCTGGGGCAAGCTGTTTGAACCCATCGGCTGTTATCTCGACAATCTCGGCCGGTGCCATTGTGTATGATATCGAATAGTCAAGATTAGGAAATGCGCAGCTCTCTGATGTCACAGCGTTAGCACCGTCTTTGCGACCAATCAGAATCGGAGTTCTGCCAAGTCTATCGCGGGCGGCTATGATGCCGTTTTCCGTCAGAAGCAGCATAGAGCAAGAACCCTTTAGCCGCTCCTGCGCGTTGCGAATGCCCGAAACATAATCGGTGCCCTCACTAATCAATGCGGCCACCATTTCTGTCGGATTGATTATGTCATAGCTGTGTTCGCAGAAGTGATGCCCCTTAGCAAGAAGCTCTTCCTCAAGTTCCGAGATATTGTTTATCCGGCCGACTGTCACTATTGCAAATTTGCCAAGGTGGCAATTTACAATAATGGGTTGAGCATCAGTGTCGCTAATGACTCCAATGCCTAAATTACCCTCAAATTCATCAAGGTCTCCCTCAAATTTTGAGCGGAAATAAGAGTTTTCTATATTATGAATTGACCGGGTGAATATGCCGTTATTCACCGTCGCTATACCGGCACGCTTAGTGCCCATGTGGGAATTATAGTCAACGCCATAAAAGAGCTCGTTGACACATCTTTCCTTTTTAGCTACTCCAAAAAAACCTCCCATTGCTGTAAACGTATGTATTTAACTGTTAATCTCTATTCTGCTTGTGTATAATGGCGTAACCGAGGAGCGGAAAAGAGTGCCGCGATATTGGCAAGCTTTTCCGCTCCTGTTACGTTTATTTCCCAAGTTTGTCTTGAATCCAGCGACGCGCGTTGATAAACGCTTCAATCCAAGGCGTGATATCATCCTTTTGTCGCGATGATGGATAATATGCGCATTGCCAGGGGAAGATGGCGCGCTCAAGGTGTGGCATCATGGCCAAATGACGGCCGTCGGCTGATGCGATTCCGGCTACCGAGGCTTTAGACCCATTTGGATTTCCTGGATATGCGGCATAGTTGTATTTGGCTACCACATTGTAACTGCTCATTGGCTCAGGCAGCGAGAATCGGCCTTCGCCGTGGGCGACCCATATGCCAAGTTTATATCCTGAGAGCGAGCCAAGCATGACGCTGTTGTTTTGCGGAATCGAGAGGCCGAGGAACTGTGACTCGAATTTATGCGACACATTATGCTCCATTCTGGTGCGTTTGCCGTGCTCGGGGTTAATCAGATTCAACTCAATCATCAATTGGCAACCGTTGCATATGCCAAGGCTCAAAGTGTCGTTGCGTTTGTAATAATTCTCAAGAGCCTTATTAGCCGTTGGATTCCACTTGAAGCCGCCGGCCCAGCCTTTGGCTGACCCAAGTACGTCGGAATTGGAGAACCCGCCGCAGAATACAATCATATTTACGTCCTCAAGTGTCTCGCGCCCCGACATGAGGTCAGTCATATGAACATCTTTCACGTCAAAGCCGGCAAGATGGAGCGAATAAGCCATCTCGCGGTCGCCGTTAACACCCTTTTCTCTGATTATAGCCGCCTTGATCCCTGTCTTTTCCTTACGGCTCAAATCAAGCCCATGCGTGGATAGTTTCCCTTTAAACGATGACGGGATACGATACCTGACAGGTTGTTTCTTGTAATTTTCAAAACGGTCTGACGCGCATTTGTTTCCGCTTTGCAGGCAATCAAGCAGGTATGATGTTTCAAACCACACATCCCGGAGATAGTCTATGCCGAAAAGCAACGATGATTCGTCGTGGGTAACCATAACTACTCTCTCGTCGGAGGGTGTGGCGACAGGGAAATACTTGACACCTGATTCATCAAGTAACTTTTCGACAGCAGCTTTTTTTCTGTCATCAACCTGAATCACCATAGCGGGATTCTCGGCAAATAAAATCTTGACGAGGTCGGTCTCACCATACATCTTGAATCCGTCGGTATAGACATTCAGGCCTCCTTTCGTGTTAGCAAATGTCATTTCAAGCAGTGTGGTGATCAAGCCTCCAGCCGAAACGTCATGAGCAGCCAGCAACTGACCTTTTTTGACTAAAGTCTGCACAACAGAAAATGCCTTGGCAAACAATCCGGTGTCAGTAACAGTCGGTGCCTCTTGTCCGACAGAATTCTGCGTCTGAGCCAACGCCGAACCACCAAGTCTGAGCTTATCGCCCGAGAAGTCTATATAGTATAATGTCGATTCTTTCGGCTGAACCATAGGCGAGACCGTCTTGCGCACATCGCTAACTTCTCCCGCTGCCGAAATGATGACAGTGCCGGGGGCGAACACTTTGTCATCGCCATATTTTTGCGTCATTGACAAGCTGTCTTTCCCGGTTGGGATATTGATTCCCAATTCACACGCAAAACGGCTGCAAGCCTCCACGGCGCGATATAGGGCAGCATCCTCTCCCTCATTCTTGCATGGCCACATCCAATTGGCACTAAGCGATACGCTTTTCATCCCATTTTTGAGATTGGCCGTGGCTATGTTTGTGAGGGCTTCCGCAATAGCCATAACCGACCCCTTTGCCGAGTCGACCAACGCGACTTGAGGAGCATGACCTATTGAAGTAGCGATACCAGCGCGCCCTTTGTAATCAAGAGCGACCACGCCGCAATCGCTCAGCGGGAGCTGAACCTCACCCTGGCATTGCTGTCGGGCGATACGCCCGGTAACTGAGCGGTCTACCTTATTGGTCAGCCAATCCTTACAAGCGACGGACTCAAGGCTCAAAACGTCTCTGACATACTGCTCTATATTGGCGGCATCGTATGTGGCATCTCTAAATTCCCGCTTAACCGTTTTGTCGACCATCACAGTTTTAGGCGAGTTGCCAAACATATCTGCCATTTCCAAATCTATCGGTTTTTTACCGTTTTTTCGTCCGAAAGTGAAGCGATTGTCGCCAGTCGTTTCTCCGACCACATACATAGGGGCACGTTCACGCTGCGCAATGCGTTCGATATACGGTATATCATTAGCTTCAACGACCATTCCCATGCGTTCTTGGCTCTCATTCCCGACAATTTCTTTATCAGACAGAGTCTTGTCGCCAACCGGCAGAGCGTCAATATCAATTTTACCACCCGTGGCCTCAACAAGTTCCGACAATGCATTGAGGTGACCGCCGGCTCCATGGTCATGAATTGACACTATCGGGTTTTCGTCGCTTTCAGCCAAAGCTCTGATGACATTGGCCACGCGCTTCTGCATTTCAGGGTTGGCGCGCTGCACGGCATTTAGCTCGATTGCGTTGTCATATTGTCCGGTCTCTACCGACGACACAGCGCCACCGCCCATGCCGATGCGGTAGTTGTCGCCACCCATGACAACGACTTTCTCGCCGGGTGTCGGTTCTCCCTTGATTGCATCCTTTTTAGCAGCGAAACCAACGCCGCCAGCGAGCATAATAACTTTGTCGTAGGCATAACGTCGGTTGTCCTCGGCGTGTTCAAATGTCAGCAACGAGCCGCAAATCAGAGGCTGCCCGAATTTGTTGCCAAAATCTGACGCTCCGTTTGATGCTTTAATCAAGATATCGGCAGGAGTTTGATAGAGCCAAGCCCTTGGGTCCATCATCAATTCCCACCGGTGTTCAGACGAAAGACGCGGGTATGATGTCATGTAAACAGCGGTGCCGGCAATAGGAAGACTCGCTTTGCCTCCGCCAAGCCGGTCGCGTATTTCACCGCCTGTGCCAGTAGCGGCACCATTGAACGGTTCCACCGTGGTGGGGAAATTGTGAGTCTCTGCTTTAAGAGAAATCACAGTATCGACATCTTTGATAGTGAAGAAATCAGGCTTGTCGGGGTTGACTGGGTAAAACTGGTCGACTTTGGGGCCATCGATAAACGCTACATTATCTTTATATGCCGAGACAAGGCCATTAGGATTTTCTTGTGAAGTCTTTTTAATAAGTTTGAAAAGCGACATGGGCTTTTCTTCACCGTCAATGACAAACGTGCCATTGAAAATTTTGTGACGGCAATGCTCTGAGTTGACTTGAGAAAAGCCGAAAACCTCACTATCGGTCAACGGTCGTCCGAGCTTATGGCTCAAATTTTGAAGATAAACTTCTTCATCCGGGCTAAGCGCGAGCCCTTCTTGTCGGTTGTATGCCGCGATGTCGTCTATATATACTATAGGCTCAGGTACTCTATTAACTTTAAACAGCGTCGAGTTGAGGCCATCATACATCCGCTGAAGCATCTTGTCGTATGAGGCTTCCTCTCCACTGACACGGGAATACTGTTCGATGCGTGTAATCCCTTCAAGACCCATGTTTTGAGTGATTTCAACCGCGTTAGTGCTCCAAGGGGTTATCATTTCCTTGCGAGGACCTACAAACCGGCCTTTAACTGATGTCCCCGAGATTGGCTTAGCCCCGTCAAAAAGCCATTGCAACTTTTCGATTTCCTCGGGCGACAATTTATGATCGGTTTCCACAGCCGTCACCAAATTGGCGCCTTTTTTAAAGAATTGTACCATGAGTAGTATATGCTATATTGTAAATGTATTCGTTTTTTTGATGCGATAAGCATGGCTGCTTACCGCCGCGAATTTACTCATTTTTCCCCAATTCACATACAATGCTTGGCTAATAAATTGTAGGATTCTGTCCGCTCCATAAATCGAATACGACATCTGATGCAACGTGCAGGTTCTCACGTAGTTGTGTTGTGGTATCGCAGTCGGTTGAAGTCGCCAAAACTATAAAAAATTAAAAATTATTCTGTTAAATTGGACATTTTGACTAATAACCACTAATTTTGCAATTCAAAATGTGACTCTGTACTCAGAAAACCTTTTGTGGCATTGATATGAATATGCTAAACAGCAACTTATTGATTACAATAACGATTAAATAAACAAGATGAACGTAACACTTGACAAAATCGATGACGTGACAGCGATTCTCAACGTATCGATTGAAGAAAACGATTACCAGGAAAAAGTCACCAAAGAACTCAAACAATTTGGCCGCACTCACACCATCCCCGGTTTCCGTAAAGGACACATCAGCATCGATCAGCTGCGTCGCCGTTTCGGCAAGCAGGTGAAAAGCGATGTTATCAATCAGGATGCAGCCACGGCAGCCATCGACTATATCAGCGAAAACAAAATATCTATTCTCGGCCAGCCTCTGCCCGTTGAGGTCAAAGAAATCAATCTCGACGACAAGGACTACGCTTTCCAGTATGAAATCGGCATCGCGCCCGAAATCAATCTCACGCTTGACAAAAGCGTGAACATCCCTTATTACACAATCGCCGTTGATGACAATATGCTCAAGGAGCAAGATGACCATCTTCGCGAACGATTTGGCGCCCAGGTGCCCGGTGATGAAGTGGATGCCAAAGCTCTCGTCAAAGGCGCAATCATGGAGCTCAATGACGATGGGACAATCAAAGATGGCGAAGATGCCATTCAGGTCGTGGACGGCATCGTAGCCCCGATGTTCTTCAAGAGTAAAGAGCAGGCCAACCTTTTCTTAGGGAAAAAGGTCGGAGACAAGGTGCGTTTCAATCCATGGGCTACCTGCGAGGGGAGTGTAGCCGAGCTTTCATCTATGCTCCACGTCGACAAAGATAAGGCAGCCGGCGTAAAAGCCGATTTCGAGCTTGCCATCTCCGAGATTATCGTGCTGAAACTCGCTGAACACAATGAGGATTTCTATAAAGACGTTTTCGGAGCCGACAAAGTGCACAACGAGGAGGAATATAACACTGCGCTCAAAGAAATGATAGCCGGAAGTCTTGCGCCAAACAGCGAGATGCTTTTCCGTCGTGACGCGCAGAAATTCTTCCTTGACAAATATGGTAAAATGACACTCCCGGTCGCATTCCTGAAAAAATGGATGAAAGTGCGCAACCCCGAAATTCAGGATGAGAATCTCGATAAAGAATTTGAATCCATGACCCCCGCTCTTGAATGGCAGCTCATCCGTGAAAAAATCGCGGAAATGACCGACATGAAAATCGAGGATGCCGACTTGCTCAATCTCGCTAAACAGATAGCGGCCAACCAATTCGCCCAATATGGTATGACCAACATGGACGAGGAGGCAATCACAAGCTTTGCCAAAAATATCCTGAACGACAAAGAGTACCGTCCGAAACTCGTGGAGCAGGTTGGTGACATAAAGCTGTTCAACATCATCAAAGCCTCTGTCACGCTTGACGAAAAGACAGTTTCGCTCGATGAATTCAAAAAAATCGCCGAGGCTGAAGCGTAAACATCCGCTGTTAGGATATTCTTAGCCAAGAGGTGCCGATAAACCAAAATCGGCACCTCTTTTTTATTACAGCGATTTATTTTTGAATCTCCGGCTAAAATTTGCAGGTTATTATTTTTATTACTATCTTTGACTAAGTAAATGAAAGGTAAAAAAAGATGAATATGACCAACAACGATTTTCGCAACTTTGCCGTGAAACATCTCGGCATGAATGGTCTCGCCCTTGACCAATATGCGTCAGCGGCAGCAACAGCCAACACTTCAAGTTATATATCTCCCACCATCATCGAGGAGCGCCAGCTCAACGTGGCTCAAATGGATGTGTTTTCAAGATTGATGATGGACCGCATTATTTTCCTCGGAACCGAGGTGAACGACTATACTGCCAACGTCATCCAAGCCCAACTGTTGTATCTGGACTCGTCCGATCCCGGTAAAGATGTATCCATCTATATCAACTCTCCCGGTGGTTCTGTATACGCAGGCCTTGGTATTTACGACACCATGCAATACATCTCAAGCGATGTGGCCACTATATGCACAGGCATGGCAGCCTCTATGGCCGCCGTGTTGCTCGTATCGGGAACGGCAGGCAAACGTTTCGCCCTTAAACATTCTCGAGTGATGATTCATCAGCCAATGGGCGGTGCGCAAGGACAAGCCTCTGATATTGAAATCACAGCCCGCGAGATACAAAAACTCAAGAAGGAACTTTACACGATTATCGCCGACCACTCAGGTATGCCTTTTGAAAAAGTGGAACGCGACTCTGACCGCGACTACTGGATGACTGCCGAAGAAGCTAAATCCTACGGTATGATTGACGATGTATTGGTCAAAGCAAAGCACTGATATCGGTAATGGCAAAAAAGAAAGATTCAGAGATTAAGTGCTCATTCTGTGGTCGTCCGCAGAGTATGTCGGAGGCATTGATCCCATCAGCTTTCGGCGACAACACCTACATCTGTGTTGAGTGTGTGGAGCAAATCAACGATATGCTCAAGGATTACCGCTCAAAAGGAGGCAATAGTAGTGCATCTGACCCGGAAACTTTGCAATTGAATGAGATTCCGAAGCCTAAAGAAATCAACGATTTTCTTAATCAATATGTCATCGGTCAGGAGGATGCGAAAAAATACCTTTCAGTGGCGGTCTACAACCACTACAAGCGTTTGGCTCAGCACAAAGATGATGATGTCGATATCGAAAAGAGCAACATCATCCTCGTCGGGTCTACCGGCACAGGAAAAACTCTCCTTGCCAAGACGATAGCACGTTTACTGAAAGTCCCGTTTACGATTGTCGATGCGACCGTTCTGACTGAGGCCGGCTATGTCGGAGAGGATATTGAGAGCCTTCTTACCCGCTTACTGCAGGCTGCCGACTACGATGTCGCCCAAGCCGAAAAGGGAATAGTGTTTATTGATGAAATCGACAAGATAGCACGCAAAGGTGACAACCCGTCAATCACTCGTGACGTGAGTGGCGAAGGCGTCCAGCAGGGGCTTTTGAAGCTACTGGAAGGCTCTATCGTAAACGTGCCGCCGCAAGGGGGCCGAAAGCATCCCGAGCAGAAAATGATTCCTGTCGACACCAAAAACATATTATTTATATGCGGAGGTGCGTTCGACGGGCTTGAACGCAAAATAGCCCAGCGACTGAACACTCACGTCGTAGGTTATTCGACCGATGCGGCACGCAAACGCATCGAGCGTGACAACTATCTACAGTATGTCGCCCCTCAGGATTTGAAATCATTCGGCCTAATTCCTGAGATTATCGGACGTCTGCCGATATTAACCCATCTCGACCCGCTCGATCGTGCCGCCTTGCGCCGCATATTGACCGAGCCAAAGAACGCTGTCATACGCCAGTATCAGAAACTTTTCGAGATGGATGGTGTGGAATTGACTTTCACCGAGGATGCTCTTGACCTCATTGTCGATAAAGCAATCGAGTACAAACTTGGCGCGCGTGGACTTCGTTCAATCGTGGAGTCGATTATGATTGACTCGATGTATGAACTGCCATCGACCGCCACAAAGCAGTTTGAGGTGACAAAAGAGTATGCGCTCGAAAAACTCGTAAAAGCCAATTTTGAAACAGCCCAGGCTGTATCGTAAACTAACTAATTATCACATTAGAGTTATTCTTTAGAGACGGAACCAACCCGGACTAATCGCAATAAAATTAACCACAATCTTCACCCCCCCCAACATCCATGACAAACCAGACTGAATTAATCGGAGCATTGAAAAAATACTTCGGATTTGAGAAGTTCAAAGGTAATCAGCAAGCCATAATCACGTCACTGCTTGACGGCAGCGATGTCTTTGTGCTGATGCCGACTGGCGGCGGAAAATCATTGTGTTATCAATTGCCATCGCTATTGATGGAGGGTACGGCGATTGTGATATCGCCATTGATTGCGCTTATGAAGAATCAGGTTGATGCCATGCGTAACTTCAGCGAAGCTGACAGCATAGCGCATTTCCTTAACTCTTCGCTTAACAAAACTGCGATTGACCAGGTCAAGAACGACATAGCGTCAGGCAAAACTAAACTCCTCTATGTCGCTCCCGAGTCTCTGACCAAAGAAGAAAATATAGAATTTCTAAAAACAGTTCCCATATCGTTTTATGCCGTTGACGAGGCGCATTGTATCTCGGAATGGGGGCATGATTTCCGCCCCGAATACCGACGCATACGCCCCATCATCAACGAGATAAAGAAGCGGCCCGTTATCGCCTTGACTGCGACTGCCACGCCTAAGGTGCAACACGACATCCAAAAAAACCTTGGGATGCAGGACGCCGCTGTCTACAAATCGTCGTTCAACCGAACGAATCTCTACTATGAGATACGGCCTAAAACGTCAAACATCGACAAGGATATAATCAGATATATCAAAAGCAATGAGGGTAAATCAGGAATCATATATTGCCTGAGCCGCAAAAAGGTGGAGGAATTGGCCGAGTTGCTTAAGGTCAACAACATAAAAGCACTCCCATACCATGCCGGAATGGATAGTGCGACCCGAACAAACAACCAGGACGCGTTCCTGCTTGAACAGGTCGATATAATCGTTGCCACGATAGCTTTCGGAATGGGTATCGACAAACCCGACGTGCGGTTCGTGATACACTACGATATGCCGAAATCGCTTGAAGGCTATTATCAGGAAACAGGACGCGCCGGGCGCGACGGCGGTGAAGGGCAATGTATAACATTCTATGCCAACAAGGACCTCCAAAAAATGGAGAAATTCATGCAGGGAAAACCGATTGCCGAACAAGAAATCGGTAAGCAATTGCTGATAGAGACAGCGAGTTACGCCGAGTCGTCGGTGTGTCGCCGCAAATCACTACTCCATTATTTTGGCGAGGAATACCCTCATGACAACTGTGGGAACTGCGATAACTGCTTAAACCCAAAGAAAAAAGTGGAAGCTAAAGATGATTTATGCGCAGTGATTGAAACTGTCATCGCTTTAAAGGAAAAATTCAAAGCCGACCATATTATCAACGTCATGCGCGGCAAAAGCAACAATGCCGTCAAGTCATATCAACAAGATGAACTTGACGTGTTCGGATGTGCTGCCGACCAAGACGAGAAATACCTTAACGCCGTTATCAGGCAAGCTATAATCGCCGGATACCTTGACCGCGATATTGAGAATTACGGCATAATAAAAGTGACAAAAAAAGGGGAGGAGTTTCTATCCAAGCCTCAATCGTTTAAAATCGTTGAAGACAAAGAATTTGGCGACTACGATGAGGAAGCTCCCATCAAAGGCGGGTCATCGTGCGCCGTGGACCCCGAACTTTTCGCCATCTTAAAAGATCTGCGGAAAAAAATAGCGAAAAAGCTCGAACTACCCCCATATATCATTTTCCAAGACCCGTCGCTTGAGGCCATGGCAACCACATACCCCATCACGCTCGACGAGTTGCAGAATATCACCGGGGTCGGGGCCGGAAAGGTGAAGCGCTATGGCGAAGAATTTATAAAGGTGATAAAGGCTCATGTCGAGGAAAACGAGATTGAGCGACCTGAAGATTTACGCGTGCGCAGCGTTGCCAACAAGAGCAAACTCAAAATCTCTATAATCCAAGCAATCGACCGCAAAATAGCTCTCGACGAGCTTGCTAATTCAAAAGGACTGGAGTTCTCTGAGCTGCTTGACGAGGTGGAGGCCATAGTTTATTCCGGAACTAAAATCAACATATCCTATTTCATCAATGAGGTGATTGACGACGACCACCAGGAGGATATTTTCGAGTATTTCAAAGAGAGTGAGAGCGACGACCTCAGCGATGCCATCAAGGAACTTGGGAGCGATTATAGTGAGGATGAAATCAGGCTTGTGCGCATCAAATTCCTCTCGGAACTCGGCAACTGATACACGATTAAAATATCAATAACGATTAGGCGGGGCTGACCCTATGGGGTCGGCCCCGCTTAATTATACTAACCGCCGAAAGTCGTGCCGAGTTTTTTTTAAAAAAATTTGCTGATTATCGCAAACATCGCTACTTTTGTTGTCAGACCGTGACGGGTTGTAGAGACAGCCCCGCTGACGGTCGGCGGCGCTCACGCCGTCACTTGTTTACAAAAGGTGTTATTGACATCTTATCTTCTGCGTTTAAACTTGGCGGTTTGAATCTTTAACGAAGGTAATTTGACAATGGCACCTGTATCGGTAGCTTTATACCGAAGCCCCGCATCGAGTGTGTGGGCTTCTACAACGTGTGTATAAGCTCAATCGGTGCGGGGCTGTTGTTCTATCCGTTAAAGAGGTACGCCAAGGCCTAAACGCAGGGTAGGACAGAGATACGAACCCTGCACCTTTTTTATACCCTTATTTTAATTTGACGGTAGCTCGGGGGCTCGGGCCACCACTTTAAAAAACACAACACGTTATGAAGCATCGTTATCTTAAACTGTGTTTATTAACACTGTTCGCCGCGATCTGTTGCGCTCCTGCCGCCTCGGCAAGCGTCAAAATCGGCAGTCTCTACTACAATCTCGACTCTTCGACCAAAACCGCCGAAGTGACGTATCTGTACTATGACAGTACTGACAACCAAAATTACGTTTCCGGGGATTTGGTAATCCCGTCAACCGTCGAATATGACGGCACAACCTACTCGGTGACCTCAATCGGCAACTACGCATTCTACTATTGCAGCGGCCTGAAATC
>CAZFNR010000011.1:0-47779 GCA_964520525.1 uncultured Muribaculaceae bacterium | reverse complement strand
TTTTAATTAACTGATTTTAAGGCGACTAGGCGTCGCTTCTTGGCTTGATTTTTTCATCTGAAAACAGATGTGGACAGACAAAAGAACAAAATTTGTTCGCAAAATTTGTTCGCTTGCACACTTGCCCAAGTATCGATTATTAATTGCCAAACGAGAAAAAACAAATGGCAAAAGAACATCGTTACACTCTGACACCCTCCGCGCCCAGCAGGTCTAAAGGCGTGTTATGTGTGGTTGCAGCCTATAAAGGCGAATCACAAGGGCGTAAAACTTACCCTATTGACGGTCTAACCTCTCCCGATTTCCGCTACTGGGATAGAAAAACACAGCGTTTCACCCTCTGATGTTACCACACCGGGGGATTTCCTCAGAACTCTAATTGATGAGATGAGGAACGGCACGAACAACAAGCGCCCCTCTAAAAATTACCAATGTTATATTAACCTACTTCACAAACCGGAGAAAGAGGAATATGTTTTTATGGGGGGGGTGGATCTATGAGTATTAGTTGCTTACATAGGTCTTACATCGCATTATTCCTTGAATTTATATAACATTCTTTCCCATTTGAAATTTATATTATATAGAATTTTTTCCTTTACTGCGTTCATTTTTTTGTCTTCACTAAAACCAAAAATGCAATAATCCTCACCTATTTCTAACGGCTTTGACGAACACCCGCCATGGCATACTGGCATTAGATTACATTCTAAACGTGGTTTATTTGAGAATTTTGCTGCCATACGAGTTTCTATGCTATTGTTTTTCCAAATTCTTCACACGCTTGTGGCAAATCGTGGCTTTTTTCGGCAATTTTTGGCAAAAAATCGTTTTTTTTAATGGCTGTGGAGAATGTTTTGACGCCATTTTGCAGGGGATATAAAAGAAAAACGATTGGTAAATGTTGATAATCTTAATTTTATCTTCATTTCCAATCGGTTTTTGTTTTTGTGGGCGCTGAGGGATTCGAACCCCCGACCCTCTGCTTGTAAGGCAGACGCTCTGAACCAGCTGAGCTAAGCGCCCTTTCTTGTCGAAAGCGTTGCAAAGGTACGGCGTTTTTTGTAACCCGCCAAATTTTTTATCAACTTTTTTCGCAAATATTTGTCAATGCTCTGATTCTGTTGATGTTAATGGATGGTGACTTCGCCACAAAGTGCGCTATCGAGATAACTCTTCACCTCTTTCGGGCCAAGTCCGAGTCCGAAAAGATACATCAGTTTTGTCAAGGCGGCTTCGCTGGTGATGTCATGTCCGGAGATAACTCCTGCGTTGAGCAGACGGTTGCCGGCTTGGTAACGCTTGGCGTGGACTCCGCCGTTGACACACTGGGTGACGTTGAGCAACACGAGTCCGCGGCGCACGGCGTCGCGAATCGCCTCGGCAAACCATGGTGCCGTCGGTGCGTTGCCGGCGCCGAAGGTCTTCAGCACTATCCCTTTGAGTCCGGGGGTGTTGAGCTGATGGCGCAATATCTCTTCGGTCATGCCGGGGTGTAAATCGAGGAACATCACTCCGGTGTCCATCCCGTATTGCACTTTCAGCGGGCGTTTCGTTTTCAGTCGGCAGAGGGCTTCCTCGTTGAAGTGTATGCCTAACCCTATTTTCGCTAATGAGGGGTAGTTGTTGCTCTTAAACGCGTTGAAATTATCGGCCGACATCTTTGTCGACCGGTTGCCGCGCCACAAGTAGTTTTCAAACAAAATCGCGACTTCTTGCACCATCGGGTTTCCGTCGCTGTCGGTTGCGGCGGCTATCTGCAAGGCTGTTATCAAGTTTTCTTCACCGTCGGTGCGCACTTCGCCGATAGGCAGCTGCGAGCCGGTGATGATGACAGGTTTGTGAAGGTTCTCAAGCATGAACGATAGGGCGGATGCCGTGTAAGCCATCGTGTCGGTGCCGTGCAGCACGACAAATCCGTCGAAAGCGTCAAAATTCTCCTCGATGTTGCGCGCTATCTCTTGCCAGTGGCGGGGGTTCATGTCGCTTGAATCGATTGGAGGCTCAAACTGGATGTTGTCGATGTCATAGTCGAGCATCTTGATTTTGGGCACGTTGTCAATCAGGTGGGTGAAATCAAACGGCTCCAGCGTGTGTGTCGCCGGGTTTTCAATCATGCCGATAGTCCCGCCGGTATAGATAATCAGAATGCGCGGTCGCTTATCTTTGTCCATTTCAGTGGCTGTGTTTAAGAAAAAGGGGACGGTTTTCTTATCTCACTTGCGCGCCGGGGGCTACGGGGGCTGTCGGTCCGATGACCACCAACGACCCGTCGGCGTTCTCCGCCGACAGTATCATGCCTTGCGACACGATGCCTTTGAGCTTGCGGGGCGGGAGGTTGGCGATAAAGCACACTTGTTTGCCCACCAAATCCTCGGGAGCATAGTATTTAGCGATACCCGACACGATGGTGCGCTTTTCCAGTCCGTCATCAATCAGGAATTGGAGTAATTTGTCGGCTTTGGGGACTTTTTTGCATTCAAGCACGGTGCCTACGCGCAAGTCGGCTTTCATGAAGGTGTCAAAGTCGACATCCTCGGCTTGCGGGGCGGCTTTGAAGCTTTTCACCTTGTTCTCCTCCTTGATGCGCGCCAAGCGGTCTATCTGGGCTTGTATGGCGTCATCTTCGATTTTTTCGAAGAGCAGTTCGGGCTGGCTCAACTCGGTTCCCACAGCGATTATCGACCCTTCTCCGAGGCTTTTCCATGCCATGTCGCCTGCATTGAGCATCTTGCGGAGCTTTGCTGCCGAGAATGGCATGAATGGTTCCATGGCGATGGCGATATTGGCTGTTATCTGCATGGCTGTGTTGAGTATGGTTGCCACGCGGTTCATGTCGGTTTTCGCAATTTTCCACGGTTCGGTCTCTTGCAGATAGCGGTTGCCGAGGCGGGCAATGTTCATCGCTTCTTTGAGGGCTTCGCGGAAGTGGAATGTGTCGAGGGCTTCCTCGAGCGACGTTTTGATTGTCGACAGCTCAGCCAACGCCTGTTTGTCGATGTCGAGCAACTCGCCGGCTGCCGGCACTTTGCCGCCGAAATATTTATGGGTCAGCACTACGGCGCGGTTTACGAAGTTTCCGAGCACGGCGACAAGTTCGTTGTTGTTGCGGGCTTGGAAATCGCGCCAAGTGAAGTCGTTGTCTTTAGTTTCGGGGGCTGCGGCTGTCAGCACATAGCGGAGTACATCTTGCTTGCCCTCGAAGTCGCGGAGGTATTCGTGGAGCCACACGGCCCAGTTTCTCGACGTAGAGATTTTGTCACCTTCAAGATTCAGGAACTCGTTGGCCGGCACATTGTCGGGCAGCTGGTAGCCGTCGCCATAAGCCATCAACATCGCGGGGAACACGATGCAGTGGAACACGATGTTATCCTTACCGATAAAGTTGATAATGCGGGTTTCGGGGTCTTTCCAGTAGCGTTCCCAGCTGTCGGGGAGCAACTCCTTGGTGTTGGATATGTAACCTATCGGGGCGTCAAACCAGACATAAAGCACTTTGCCGTCGGCACCCTCCACGGGGACAGGCACGCCCCAATCGAGGTCGCGGCTGACGGCACGGGGTTGCAGCCCGAGGTCGAGCCACGATTTGCACTGTCCGTAGACGTTGGTTTTCCACTCTTTATGTCCGTCGAGAATCCACTTGCGCAACGCCGGCTCCCACTTGTCGAGGGGGAGGTACCAGTGGCGGGTCTCGCGTAGCACCGGAGTGTTGCCGGTGATTGCGCTTTTGGGGTTGATGAGGTCGGTGGCGTTGAGCGAGGTCCCGCAGGCTTCGCATTGGTCGCCGTAGGCGCGCTCGTTGTGGCAGTGGGGGCACTCGCCGGTGACATATCGGTCGGCGAGGAATTGGCCGGCTTGCTCATCGTAGAGCTGCTGTGAAGTCTTCTCTACAAACTCGCCCTTGTCATACAGGCGGCGGAAAAACTCCGAAGCTGTGGTGCTATGGATGTCGGAAGTCGTCCGGGAATAGATGTCAAACGAGATGCCGAGTTCCTCAAACGAATCCTTGATAATCTTGTGATAGCGGTCCACTACATCCTGTGGGGTTATGCCTTCGGCTTTTGCTTTGATGGTGATAGGCACACCATGCTCGTCGCTGCCGCCAATCATCACCACATCCTCGCCGCGCGAACGCAGATAGCGGGCGTAGATGTCAGCCGGGACATAGACTCCGGCCAAGTGGCCAATGTGGACAGCCCCGTTAGCATATGGCAGGGCCGTGGTTATAAGGGTACGTTTGAATTTCTTATCCATCTCTTTTTTGTGTTGTTGAGTTGTTATTCCGCGAAATTACTAAAAATCCGTTAAGATTCCACTGTTATTGCCGAACTATTAGGTGTGAGCGGATGTCGCGCTGAAATCTGACAGTGCTCAAATAAAAGTCGCCGCTTCCGGTTGGGGGAAACGGCGACTCGTATAGTTAGGTTTTCTCTAAAACAGCGTTGCTGTTACTTTACGAGAATCTTCTTGACCTCTTTGCCCTGACGGCGGATGTAGATGCCGGTTTTGAGGTTATCGGGGTTGACACGTACACCCTGAAGGTTGTAGTATTCAACCTCGGCAGAAGCCTCGGGTTCGATGTCGGCTTTGACATCCTCGATGCCGGTGCTTGACGACGGAGCCACAAATGTGTACTGAGCTGCAAGCGCGCCGGGGACATACTGGTACAGACGTACGGTGTTCTTGTCGATCACCTCAGCAGTGATGCTGTTGGGGGTCGGAGACAACGGACCTTTGACGGTGAAATTATGTGTGGCTACCACTTTGTTTTCAGCCACGTTCACAATTTGGAATCCGTCACCGTAGTTTGTCCCTATCGGCTCGACAGAATAGAGCTTTTCGTTGAGCGTGAACAGGGTACCGCCCTGGGTTTGGTTAATGCCGTTGTCGGCAAGTGCCTCAAATGTTGTTCCGTTGCTGTTGAGGTAGAAGTGTTTGCTGCCACGGAGTCTGACGGCAATCTTGTCGCTGCTGACGCTCGATTCGAGCGGCATGGCGAATGTCTCGGCGTCGGCGGTGAAAATGCCACCGAGGTCGATAGCCTTGGACGATGATTGCGCGCCCTTGCTGATGTAAATCTTGGCTACCTTAGTGCTGCCGCTCGGAATAATCATCATCACGCCACCGCCAGTGACTATGTTGCCGTTTGCTTTGCCTATATATTTTGTGGCTGCTGCGGTTATGTCGCTGGGCAAGGTCACAGCGAGGTCTTGCCAAGCCGAGCCGCCTTTGGGCAACACTTTAAACGTGGTCGCCGAAGTTGCCCACAAGCCTGCGCTGAGGATGATGTTGCCTGCGCCGTCAGAGGTGATGGCGGTTCCGGCTACCGATGCGATAGCGTCGTGCAGGCCGGTGCTATCCCAGTATTTGAGCATCGAGTTGGCTTCGTCGTTGAAGTAGATTCTGCCATCGAAACCGGTGCTCCAGCCGCGTCCCGCGCTTGCCGGTGTTATATGTCCGGTGGTTTTAGCCCAGTCTTGAGTGAGCGAGTAGTCGGTTATAGCTTTCTTGGCGGTACCGGTGAGAGCTACGGTGACGGTCTCCATGTTAGTGCTGGTGAATGTAATCGATGCACTGTGGGTGCCCTCTTCGCTCGGAGCGTAAGTCACGTCGATGTTAACCGAGCCTGCGGTCTTGGAAATCTTGTTGGTCGAGATGGTGAACATATCGCTGTCAGTTCCGGTCAACGCTACGTTGACATCGGCTTCGAGCGACGAGGTAGAAACGGCGATAGTGCGTTTCGCGGATTCGCCGGCATAAATTTCGCTGAACGCCACGCTCGACGGTGTTGCTGTCACTGTCGGGTAAGGAGTGGTGTAGGTGTAGGTCGGTACGGTGCCCGATTTGTAGTATGCGATACCCTGGTTGCTGACCAGAACCCAGAACTCGACACCCTTGTCGCCGTTGACAGCAACGGGGCATGATGTAGAGAAGTTGGTGTTACGGGTGCTGCCGAGACCTGCCGAAGGATATTTGGCGATTTGTGTTGCTGATGCCCAGCCGTCGGTACCGTCGAGAAGCACTACTTTGCCATCTTTAAGCATTTCGGTTGTGGTTGTGGAGTAGGTATAGGTCGTGGCCAATGCAAACGACTCGCCTTTGTAAACAAACGGTGTGAACGCATTACCCTGGATGGCTTTGTCGAGAGCGTCGAGGTTGACTGACGCGCTGGCCAAACCGTCAGCCTGTATCAGTGTGGGCTGATAGCTTTGTCCCATTACCCAATAACGGTTGTTTGTTTCTGCGACTACACGCGGTGAGAGTCCCATCACAAGTGTTTTCTCATCGGAGATTGCGGTTGCGATAGCTATAGAGGGAGTAGTTTCGGCAACGCCGTTGGTCACTTTGTAACCAATCACTTTATTTTGTTCTGATATACCGCCGCCGCAGAACAACAAGCGACCCGAAGTGAGTGTGCCGTCGAAGTCAAATGTGTCACCCATGCGTGTGACGCCGCTGCGCTCGGCAGTTTCGAGGATGCAACGGGGAGCTGAGTAGTCGGTGTCCCAAACATAAACCTTGATAGATTGCGTAGCATCTCCTACCAAGTTACAAGCCACAACTTTGCCGTCGACATACTGAACATCCATCACTTTGAATGTGCCGCCGGTCACGCCGGTCATATCGAGCTTGGTGAGGAGTTCGCAAGTCTGAGCTTTAACAACATATATGATGCCGTCAGAGGGGTTAACAACATAGAGTTTGCCATCACCGACACACATGTTGCGGAGTTTCACCCAACCTCCTTCAGGCATCCATGCCGGAGATTTGCCGCTTTTCTCTGAGTAGTTCCAACCTTCGGTGAAAGTCAACGGGGGGTTGGCCGCTTTGCCCGAAACAGCGATCACTCTCGAAACCGAACCGCTGGTCAGCTTGATTGTCGTTGAGAGGTTGCCTGCTGCGGTCGGTGTGTATTTAACAGTCACTGTCACACCCGATGCGGTCTTAGAGATTGTTGTGGGGCTTACGGTGACTTGGCTGTTGCCGCTCGTTGCGGTGATATCAGCGCTGAGGCCCGTAGCTGTAACGGTGAAAGTCAACGACTTGTTGCTGCCAACAGTCACTGTGCCAAAGTCGAGCGATTCCTTGCTGGTAGTGATACCGGCAGAAACGCCCGCAACGAGGCTGAAGAGCAACTTGGCCGATGCGCTTGCAGCCACGGTCACGCTCTTCTTCTGAGTGGCGTAGCCCGATTTGATAACCTCCACTTGATAAGTGCCTGCCGACAGCCCGAAGAAGCCGTAAATACCGTTACAGCAGTTGTCGGTGGTCATTGTGCCGAGTTTAGTGCCTGATGAGTTGTAGAGGTTGACAGTCGCGCCGTTGATGGCGAGATAAGAGTCACGTCCGCGAGTGGTATAGTTGGTGTAGCCGCAGCTCTTGGCGAGGTCGCGGATATCACCGACGATACAGCTGGTGATTGTACCCGTTGAAGTGGGACCGGGTTTTTCGACGGTTGCGCGGAGAATCTGCCAAGCGTGATACTTGTTGTAGATGGTGCTCTTCATGCGAAGACCGTCGGGACGATAGTCGTGGAACCAAGTTTCAACCAGGTAACCGGGACGGTTATTTGTGCGCAGCACACCGAGGTTGTAGCCGTAGAAAGAGTAGTCGGCCAAGCCGCGGGGCGTGCTGTAGGTCAAGTTGGTCAAGTGGTTGTTGTCGTGCCACTTTGACACCGTGGTCGCCATATCTTTAGCGCCGCTGACAGCTTGCGCGCCCGATGTCGTGCCGCGATAGAACGCTACGACATAGTTGGCTGAGGCGTTGGCACCGTTGGAGTGGAGCGACATGAAGTAGCCGCCATATGAGTTAGATTGGGACGCAATGGTCGAAAGAGCTAAGTCGTCGGATGAGTTGTTGGTAGTACGCGACATCTTGACGCTGGCTTTATATGCCTGCAGGAAATCGCGCAGGTGTTTACCGCGGTCGAGCGTACCGTCTGACTCATAGAACATAGCCACGCCGAGAGGCAAAGCTGTAGGGCGGTCGTCGGAGTCATGACCGCCGTGACCGGGGTTAACATAGAATTTCTTGCCACTAAAGCTGACGTCGGCTGCGGTTGCCGTATTTGCGGCTGTACAGGCAAACAGAGCCGCACAAGCGAGAGTTAGTATTTTTTTCATGATTTCGATTATTTTTCAGTAATAGTCATTATGTAAACTTTACCCTCTGTGGTGTGATAGGCTATCTTTGAGCCGTCAGGCGATACCGAGGGGAACATCTTGATTTCACTTGAGTTGTCGGTGAGTTGCTGACGGTCGTTGCCATTGACGCCGATGATGACGATGTCGGATTTGGTGAACAGATGGCCGTCGTCAAGGTCGTTCATACCCACAACCCAGTCGTTGCCGCGCCAGCAGGGGGCGTGTACTTTGCCGAGATTCACAAGCGCCGAGCCGTCGAGGTTTGACACGTAAGCGTTGTCGTGAGCCACAAAAAGCAGCTTCTTGCCGTTGGGCGAAAGGCTTGTCCAGCAATAGTTGACATCTTTTCCTTGGGTGTCCATAATGGGGTCGACCACATTGCGAACGCCGTTGGTGTAAACCACCATTTTCAAATCTTCCTCGGTGACATAGGTCTGAGGGGCCTGAACTGCGGCAAAACCGAGCGGTTTCTTGGTCGACACACCTTTTGTCACAACCTTGCCGTCGAGAGCGTAAGCTACCGACGAGCCGCGGAACGACACATTGTTGATGTGCTCGATGTTTGCTGCCATCAACTTGGGCGAAACCGTTGCCAAGTCCACAGTGTAAAGCGACATGCGCTGCGTTTCCAGGTCTTCGGTGCGGAAAATGACCGTCGAGCAGTCATCGCTCATCACGGCTTTGTAGGCGGCTCCGTGTTGCGATGTGAGGTGCTTGTAGCGGCTGGTCGCGAGGTCGATCACCCCCAGGCCGTTGTAGTCCTCCGATGACACCATTAATAGCTTGCCATCAGGCGAGAATACCGGGTGATAGAGTTGAGGTTGCGAAGTGGTTTTCACTTCGTCAACCCGGGTGACTTGAAATTTCTGAGCTGAACAAGTGAGCGAGACGCACACAGCCAGCAAAGGCATTACAATTCGTTTCATGTTAAATAGTAGATTTTAGGAAGTTATATAAATTCATCATAATTCATCGTAATCATTAGCGAGCAGTAAGGGCATCATTAAGACTACCGATGGCGCACTTTAATATTCTCGCAAATTTAGTAATTTATTTTCTAACTTTTGCGAATTTTTAGCATTTTTGTTCGCATGGGAGTGGGAACCGTCTGATATTCAGCGATATAATTTTTTGGCGCTCATGCGGTTGTCACAATGTTTCGCTATGGTTATGTGACTTGGCTGATGCGTAAGCGTTGCCCCTTTATGCGGTGGGGGGCTATCGCGTCGAGTGTCTCCTTGACCTTGGTTGATGGGATTGCCGCCAGTGAATGATGGTCTTTGACCGTTATGTGTGTTATTTCTTCCGGTGTGAGCCCCCCCTTATGCATGAGAAATCCGGCGATGTCTCCTCGTGATATTTTCTCCTTTTTGCCGCCGTTGAAATATAGCGTCGCCACCGGCGATTGTCGCGGGGTGTTGTCCCGCTGTTTAGGCCGGTATGTTCTCCGGCATTTGACATAATCAGGGATGTTTTCACCCTCAGAGATTATAGCGTAGACGGTGCCTGTGGCGTTTTGTCGGGCTGTGCGGCCGTTGCGGTGAGTCCAGTTCTCGGGGGTGGATGGCAGGTGGTAGTGAACCACATGTTCGACCCCTGCTATGTCGAGACCGCGTGAAGCTAAGTCGGTGGCGGCGAGCAGTGGCGTGGTGCCGTTGTTGAGTAGCTCGACCGCCATCTCTCTTTGCAGCTGGTCGAGCCCTCCGTGGTAAAGCCCTACGGGGAATCCTGCCTTTTTCATCGCGTCGTGGATTCTTTCCGCGCTTTCCCGGTGGTTGGCGAAGATTATGGCTCGGCTTCCGGCGGGGAATCGTGCGGTGAGGTCGAGTAGGGTGTCGAGCTTGTCTTTCGCGGGTGAAGGCACCTCGACTATATCCATCCGACCTGATGGCTTGTCAATCAGTCCGGTGTAGTCGATTGTCGTCGGCTGCTTGTCGAAATGTAAAAAATCGGGTAATGCCGTCAGAGGGGTGGCCGATGTCAGTATGGTGCGGCCTATGCGTCCCATGCGCTTGCAGATGCGCTTCATCTCATCGTGAAATCCCAGTTCAAGCGATTTGTCATACTCGTCAAGGACAAGTGTCTTAACCCCTTTCAGGTCGAGATTTGAACGGTTGAGGTGGTCGAGCAGACGGCCCGGGGTCGCCACTATGATGTCGGGAACGGTCGACAGCGATTTGGCCTCGTCGAGCATCGAGTGGCCGCCGTAGAACGCCACTGTCCTCAGCGGGAGGGCTATCGGGCGTATCACTTCGGCGATTTGCGCGACTAACTCGCGTGAGGGTGCCATGATGACTATCTGCGCGTCGCTGGTCGGCGGGGTGGCTTCAGATAGGGCGGATATGGCGAATGCGAGAGTTTTGCCCGACCCTGTCGGCGCGAGCAGCACCGTGGAGCGTGACTTGTCGGCAGCCATCACGCGCTGCATCTCGTTGAGCGACTCGATGCCGGTCTTTTCCTTGACTCTGGCGATTATGTCGTTAAGTCTCATTTATTTGCGTCGACGCACCGAGCGCACCGCGCTGTTGGACGAGCTGCTTTTCTTTACGTTCGACTCTTTGACTTTTGATTTCTGTTTTGATTGTTTGTCTTTCCCTCTCGAGGTGCGCGACGAGCTTTTCGGGGCTTGTTTCTCGTCGTCGCGCGATGTTATCACAATCGAGTCGCCGGCAGCCTCGGCTTTCGCTTTCGCTTCGCGTGCGGCGGCGAGCTCTTCGCGCGACGGAACCCATAGCTTTTTCTCAAAGTTGGTCAGTCGGTTGTCAATGCTGTCTTGCGCGCGTTTCAAGTCATCGGGGTCGGGATAAAGCTGCATCATCGACTTGTTGCGCAGATTGCGGGTCTTGTAGATGTCACCCTTATACATATTCATCTTGAAGAAATCGTCGTAGGTGTGCTGAGCGAGGTTGTTGTCGTCGTCGATGAAAATGTATTGCTGTGCGAGATATGGGCGTATGTCGTTCATTTTAACCCAGAACATGGGGTACTTCACAGCCTCTCCGCCGAAGTCGCCCGAGCGGTGCAGCACCGGGCAGATGGCCTCGACTTTTGTGGCGAGCCGGTTGGTGCGAGAGTCAAATTCCCACCGCTCCAAGATGTAGTAGCTCAGCACCTCGTTGGCGGGGATGTCGCTTTCCTCGATGGTGAATTTCGGGTTCTTCTCTGTCGAGCCTTTCGCGTCGGCGTGGAGTATGTGGAACCTGTCGAGCATATCTTTCACCTTTACTTGGTACTGTTCTGTGAAAATCTCGCGGCCGTCAAGATACTCATAGGCGTGTATCTGATTGTCGGCGAGCAGTCTCATCAGTATGCGGAAAAGATTCTCCTGCCCCTCGATGCTTTCCTCGGGGTAATATAGCGGAGCGTTTTTTGGGTCGTTGAGGTCGAGTTGGCGGTAAATCACGCGCATCCATTGGAGGTCGGCGTCGCCGGTCGGCGTCTCCTCATAGAAACTTTCCATGCGCTGCGTGATTCCGGGCGAATTTTGTGCGTTGCGGGCGTTGCGGTCTTTTGCCCCGCGGCGCATTACTGCGCTGCTGCTCGACGAGTCCTGAGCCATTGCGCCGAGTGTGGTGGCTGCGGCTAAGGAAGCGATGATATATTTTTTTAGAGCTTTCATAAGCGTGTCGGTGGGAGTGTCTTGGTTAATCTGAGTTGGGGGGGCTGTTAGTTTACTATGACTTCAAGCGGCGCGAGGTCGCGGGTGATGCCGTCGGGGCCTATGGCCTTCACGCGTGAGATGTAAAAGCGTTTGCCGCGTGACAGACGGCGGAACGAATCTTTCTGGCGTTGCGAGAACTGGTCGCCGTTCGACACTTCGGGTATAGCGTTGCCCATTGAGTCGAAAAACACGGTCTCGAAGCTTAGCACATTGAAACGTATGTTGAGCAAGTCGTCGTCGATGGCGGCTTCGATGCCCGGCGACGCGAGCAGCAATGTCTTGGAGATGGGTTTGCCGCCCTTGTAGCGGTCGGTGTTGCCGTTGCTGTCCTTGAAGGGGATGTAGGGCGTCGGGTCGGGCAGCTTGCGCACGCGGAATGTTGTGGTCGCCACAGTCTGCGGCCGTCCGTCGATTGAGGCTGTGACCGTGACCACCGCCTCGGCTCCCACTTTGGTCGGTCGAGCCACCCATGCGTCGCCGTTGCGTGTCAGGGTGCCGTTGGTCATGGTCGCCGATACGCCCGACATGGCTACACCGGGGACTGAGATGCTAATCGGGTTGTTGATTCCCGCGTACAGCACGTTCATCATGGTCGCCGATACGGTTGCGGTGGGTTCGATTACGGTGTATGACGAGTTGAAATCGTGGCGGGTAACCGAGCCGTCGCCGTGAGGCACCTCGAGGTAGCCTTTGTAGTCGAATGTCCCGGTTTTGCCGGTTACAAGCTCATATAGTCCGCGGTCGTTGGCGAGTTTTGTTCCGTTGACGTAGACAATCGGTCGCTGTGTGGTGTCGACGGCTGCCAAAACTATGTTGGCCGAGTATTTCCCGCCTCTCATCACAAACCGCGACTGCGGGATGACGAAGGCGTTAAGCTCATTGACGCGCACATCGCCGGCGTCAACGTTAGATAGCAGTGTCGATAAAGCCTCGCCCTCGGCGTAACGTATGTCGTTTTGCAGTTTAGACAGCAGTGTCACCGCCGCTACCACGGGCTGGTTGTCAAACTTGGATTCCTCCCACGACTGCGCTCCGATAACCCCTTTGCGCCGCACCGGCGCGGTCGATAAGGCGGTTTCGATGTTGGAGCGTTTGAGCGAGTCGGTCATAAGCGACGCGATATAGGTCCGGTAGCTGTCTATCGACCGGCGCAGTTTTGACCCGCGCGGATTCCCGGGGTTTAGCATCACCACGGCGGCCGCTTCAAGGTCGTCGCGGTTTAATATGTCGTCGACTTTGCCGTCAGGGCCGTCGGCTTTGTGGACTATGGCGAGCTTGAGTTGCTCCACTTCGGCATAGAGCGAGTCGGTGGTGCGGCGCACCTCGGAGGCTTTGTCATACCACGGCTTCCCTTTGTCGGGGTTCTGTTGGCTGAATGACTCTAAGCTGTGTAATATGGCGTCGTTGCGCTGGGTGACGTTGGCGTTTGAGCGCGACAGGCCGTCTTCGACCTGCGTGAAGCCGTCAAGCACGTCGCTCGACACGTTTAGCGCGAGCATTGCCGTCAAGACGATATACATCAAGTTTATCATCTTTTGGCGGGGCGATAGCCTTGTGTTGCTTGATCCCATTTATTTGTTGACAGTGTTGATTCTTGAGGGTTGTTTCTGTTGTTATTGATTGTCGCTTGACGTGGTCGCGTGTGTCACGACTCTGCCGGTTTGTCGGCGGGGTTGGTGTCGGATGTTTGCGGCATATCCCCGCCCATCATCGGACGGTACATATTGATTGTCATTGCGGTAATCATCTTCTCATAGACTGAGTTGAGTTGCTGCATATAGCGGGTCATGCGTTCTGTTTCCTCGCAGTAGCGCGCGCTTTGCGACGCGCTCTTTTCATACATATCGCGTATGTCCTTGATGCCGCGGTTCACGCGGTCAATAGAGTCGAGCTGCGACGACACGCTTTTCAACTGAATCTCGTAAATTGTGTTAAGTCCGCCGATATTGCGGTTGAGGGCTTGCATCTGGTCGACATAGCCGGTGGAGCTGCGGGTGATATTCTCCGAGTTTTCGGTGATGGCGCGGTAGCTTTGCAGCAGCACGTCGCTGACATTGTTGAGCGATTCGGTGGTCTCGCGCAGACGCTGCATTTCGCCGGCTATGGCTCCAATCTGGTCGAGATATTGCTGGGTGGCTGATGTCAGTTCGGCCATGCGGGCGAGCTGGTCGCTGGCTGCCGCCATTTTCGCGATGCTCTCGCTCAGCGAGCGTGTGTCATCGTCGCTCAGGTCTATCCCCGCGGGAATGCCTGCGGCTCGCTTGGCCTCGGCGGGGCTTACCGATGGAAACGCTGTCCCTCCGCCACCACCGATTACGATGCCGGTGCCGCCGTTGAAATCGGGGCGGTCTTCGGGGTTCTTGCTTTGCAGGACAGGAAACACATCTTCCCAATTGTATTCTTTCGGGGGACGGTCAAAAGCCGTCAGCACGAACATTAATACCTCGGTACCCATACCGATTGACAACAGCGTGTTGCCGCCGGGGAGGTGGAGTATCTTGAAAAGCGCGCCCCAAATCACGACGGCTGCGCCGATACTGTAGGCAAAGTTGAAGAAGCGTTGTCCGTTCTCGCCGGAGAGGAACCGCTCAATGCTGTTTTTATATCTTTTGATTTTTCCCATTGGGTGTCGATGAGTCTATTGTGGTTGTGTGAGATTGGATATTGTTATTATTTGGCGTTCTGCTTGTTGCCGCGGGCGAATCCTATCTGCGAGCGCACGCATCTGAAGCCTATGTAGCTGCGCTGTTCGTTCTGATATTCCCACATTCTGATGTCGGAACGTATGTTGTGGGCCACATCTTTCCACGAACCGCCGCGCACTATCTTGCGCTTCATTTTGTAGGGGTCTTCCTTCGCGGCGTCGTAGCGGTATTCGGGGTTGAGGTCGTTGGTCAGCTTGCCGACGCTCTCGGTGTAGGCCGTCGAGGTCCATTCGCTGACGTTGCCCGCCATGTCGTACAATCCGAAGTCGTTGGGCGAGTAGGTTCCCACTCTCGACGTTATTATGTGGCCGTCTCTGACATAGTTTCCTTCTTGCGGCTTGAAGTTGGCGTAGAAACAGCCTTTGTCTTCGGTCAGCGGCAGGTCGCCTTCCCAGGGGTACATATTCTCGTTGACCCCGGCGCGTGCGGCATACTCCCACTCGGCCTCGGTCGGCAGGCGGTAGGGCTCTACATAGACTCCCTCTTTGCCGAGCGAGCGGCGAAGATAGTCGGTGCGCCAGTTGGCAAACGCGTTGGCCTGTTCCCAGCTGACGCCCACAACGGGATAGTCGCTGTAACCGCCGTGAGCGAAGTATAGGCGTGTGTAGGGCTCATTATAGGCGTTGTCAAAGTCGTTAATCCACGCCGTGGTGTCGGGATAGACGTTGACAATGTAGGTGTTCAGGAAGTCGTAGTCGCCGGTGAGCCCGCGTGTTACGGTCTCGCGGATAATCTCCCCCTCGTCGTTAATCCAGGCGGTGTCTTTTGAAATCACCGGGATGTCGGTCGGTGTCGGACGGTCGGTGTTGTATTCGCGCCGGGTTGGGTCAAGACGGTGTTTCCGCTTTGCCGCCTCGGTGTGGTTAAACACCTCGTATCGGTAGTTGAGCTGTGTGGGGTCAAGCTCTCGCGCGCCGGTGATGGGGTTGTTGCGGTAGATGCTTTCTATCGCGCGCGCCTCATCCTCGTTGGGGTTGCGCCAGGGTATCGCCTTGTCCCAGTTGAGGTGGGGCGTGATGGGGTTACCCTCCTTGTCCTCTTCGATTTTAAATTCTTCGTTGCCTCCGTAGGATGGGTCGGCTAAACGTTCGCGGATGATTGAGTCGCGCACCCAGAATACAAATTGTTTGTATTTGGCATTGGTGATTTCGGTCTCGTCCATCCAGAACGCGTCGACCGAGATGCCGCGCGCGTCGGCCGGCAGATTCCACGCTGAGTCGGCTTTTTGGGGGCCTACTTCCATTGAGCCGCGGTCAACTAAGACCATCCCGTAGGGTGTCGGTTCGGCCCATGAGGTTCCGCTCACGCCGGTCACTTCGCCGCCTGAGGCGCTGCGGTTACCCGCCGCACACGAGGCCAAAAGCGAGCCCACGGCCAATGGTATCATATAAATAGATGCTTTCTTCATATCGTTTGCTCTACATTATGCGTATGCTCTTGTGTTTATTCTTGTTTTTCTCTGACAGGTCGAGTTTCAGGCTGTAGCCTGCGAAAATTTCATGGCTGCCATTGCTCACCTTGGCGATGTCGCTTATCGGATAGTCGTAGCTGTAACCGAGGAAGAATCCTTTGTATTCCGCTGCCACTGTGGCTATTAACGCATCGTTGTAGCGATATCCCACGCCGGCGGTCAGAAATTTGTTGTAGCGCACCCGTGCGGTCGCTTCGACAGTCCAGAATTGAAAGTCGGTCTTGTACAGCATCGACGGCATCACTTCAAATAACGTGTTTTTTATCGGAATATTGCTACCGGCCATGAAATAAAGGATGCGGCCCGCTTGAAACTCGTAATTCTTTTCGTTGCCACCCTCGCCGCTTTCGGCGCTCATGGTGATGGTCGGCGACGTGGCGTGGGTCAGTGACAACCCCGCCCAAAACAGGCGGTGGCTATAGAACGCCCCTAAGCCCATGTCGAAGGTCGACCCTCCGATGTCGGAGCGGGGTATGGCGTCATCGTCGCCCTCGTGGTAGTCGTCATCGTCAGGGATATAGACCCCCGAGCCTTTGAACCTCTCGTCGATAAGCCCTAATTGCAGTCCTGCCGACAGTGTCCCCTTGAACAGCTTGATTTTATATGATATTTGTGCGCCGATATTCATGTTGCGGTACAGGCCCAGGCTCTCTTGCTGCATCACTAACCCGATGCCCCAGCGTTTGTTGAACAGTTTCAACGGCATTTCGGCGCCGATTACGAACGTGCGCGGCGCGCCGTCTATCCCGACCCACTGCATTCTCGTCCCCCCGCGGATGTTGAGCAAGTCATTGGTGCCTGTGGCTCCCGGGTTGTAGTAGAATGGCATCTCGTAGTATTGCGAGAACTGTGCGTCGACCTGCGCCGACGCTTTCCACTCCGTCAATGTTGGGATGACGATTGCCAGAGCCGCCGCCAAAGCGCGTGTTATGATGTGGGTTATAGCTCTTTTTATCATCGTCATTCAAAATAAAATGTGAGTACGACCATCTGCGACGTGGCCTTTTTCAGTGATTGGGTGTATTTCATCATTCCCGGGTCGTCGGCTAAGTCGGGGCGGTCATGATTCAGTACGTCTGACAGCCCGAAGCAGAATTTCAATTCAGGGATGAACTTGAAGTAGGGGAGATATATGTCAAGCCCGAAACCCACGGTCAGATACAGGTCGCTATTGGTGAGTTGCAGCGGGTCGCGGCGTTTCTTGGCGACGTCAAATGTCGGCATGACACCGGCTGTGACGTAGGGGCGCACGTTGTGGAGCCTCACTGCCGAGAATTTCAAGTCGAGCGGCAGCACCACGAATGTCGATTTCAGGTTCACTTTCTCCTTTTCGGTTCCCGATGTGTTGACCATCGTCACTTCGCGGTTGCCGAAGTACATACCCGGCGAGAATCTGACGTTGAAATAATTGTTGAGCCTGAAGTCGATAAGCCCGTTAACGCAAAATCCCGGTGAGAACGACGGCTGCTCCATGAACCAAGTCTGCCCGTCGTCAGTGACATATCCGTTGTGGGTGAATTTCAAATCCTCGGTGTGTGTGCCCACCGAAAAACCGAGATGCCACCGCCTCATGTCGGCATACGGGCGGTTGAGCACCTTGTCGTTCAGGCGCGCGGCTGACGGCATCGCTCCGACGGCGGCAACAAATATAATTAATATTAATCGTAGACACTTCATCAATATTTTAACGATGACCTGCCCCGATTATTGCCTGCGCGGTGCCGCTATCCATCCTCTTCCGCTGTGAATACCTGCCCGACCCCCTCCACGACGCATGATTAGACCCGGCTCGCTATCGGGGCGGCCGGGCCTGTCTTGATTGGAATCTAAAAATAAAATCTTGTGGTTATGAGGGAGTGGCGGGCTATCCGTCCCGCCGCTAACAAGCCTTGTGACCTCGGTTTTTTAGCGGTAGTCAGAGAAATGCTTTTGGAGTTTCTTGCGGGCGAAAAAGATGCGGCTCTTGACCGTGCCAAGCGGCAGCTTCATCTTCTCGGCGATTTCGCTGTACTTGTATCCCGCGACGTGCATCGAAAACGGCACGCGGTACTCGTCGGGAAACTCGTTGATGAAGTCGGTGACCTCCTTGACTCCGAGCGCGCCTTCCGGGGTTTCCAGCCCGGAGTCCTGCGGCAGGTTTAGGTGGTAGAGGTTCTCGGTGTTGTCGACCACGGTCGCGGAGCGGGCCACGCGGCGGTAGTTGTTGATGAAGATGTTGCGCATGATGGTGAATACCCATCCCTTGAAGTTGGTGTTGTCGACGTACTTCTCTTTGTTGTCGAGGGCTTTGAGAGTGGTGTCTTGGAGCAGGTCATAGGCATCGTCGCGGTTTGATGTGAGCATATAGGCGAAGTTGAGCAGGTTGCGCTGTAGCTTCATCAAGTTGGCTTGAAAGTTGTTAGATCCCATATAGCTTGTTATTTTGGTTGTTATACGATGCATCTCTATTGTCACAAAATGAAAACAAAGATGTTACAAATGTGTGACAATGCAAACGTAGCACATAATTTTGAACGCGCAACAATTAATTTGATTAAAGTGTGTTAAAGAGGCGAAACATCTGTCTTTTATAAGAGTTTCCCTCTCGATGTGAAGAAATGCGGTATGCGGAATCCTTGTGCAGAAGGGTCCCGCATATGAGATGCCGCGAAAACGGTCGTTGACTTATCTTTTGAGCCGTAACACCTGTGCGGAGCGTGTCGGCAGGTATAGTTTCAGCCACTCGATGCCGCGTGGTGAATATAGGTCGTCGGGCTGCGTGAGATGTTTGACTTTCTCGTCGATGTTGCCGAACCCGCCGTAGGCAGGGCTGTCGGTCGACAGCACCACCTCATACTCCCCGATGGGTGCCAGGATGCCGTAGTTGTCAAACGACTTGAATGGGTTGAAATTGAACACAAACACTAAATCGCCGCGCTTGAATCCCAGCACTTGGTCGTCATCTTTATCCCAAAGTTTTTCCACGGGCAGGGCTTGGAAGTCTTTTACCTCTGACACGAGTTTTAGCATCGCGTTGTCAAAAGCGTTGAGGAATTTGTATTGCAGGTCTTCGCGGTCCACGAGGCTCCATTGCCGGCGGGCATATTTGTAGCTCCAACCGTTGCCTTCGCGGGGGAAATCAATCCATTCGGGGTGCCCCCATTCGTTGCCCATGAAATTGAGATAGCCGCCGTTGATGGTTGCGAGCGTCACGAGCCTAATCATCTTGTGGAGGGCCATGCCGCGCGCCACGGTCATGTCGGTGTCGCCAACCATCATGTGCCAGTACATCTCCTTGTCAATCAAGCGGAAAATGATGGTCTTGTCGCCCACTAACGCTTGGTCGTGGCTTTCGGCGTAGCTGATGGTCTTTTCATCGGCGCGCCTGTTGGTGAGTTCCCAGAATATCGATGTCGGATGCCAGTCCTCATCTTTTTTCTCTTTGAGCATCTTAATCCAATAGTCGGGGATGCCCATCGCCATGCGGTAGTCAAAACCTATGCCGCCGTCGGACGCCTTGATGGCCAGGCCGGGCATACCGCTCATCTCCTCGGCGATGGTGATTGCTCTGGGATTTATCTTGTGAATCAGTTTGTTGGCTAAAGTGAGATAAACTATGGCGTTGGTGTCCTGTCCGCCGTTGTAATAATCGGCGTATGACCCGAACGCCTGCCCGAGGCCGTGATTGTAGTAGAGCATCGAGGTGACGCCGTCGAAACGGAATCCGTCAAACTTGAACTCTTCTAACCAATACTTGCAGTTTGACAGCAAGAAGTGCAACACCTCGTTTTTGCCATAGTCGAAACAGAGCGAGTCCCATGCCGGGTGCTCGCGCCGGTGGTCGTCATAGAAGTATTGGTTGTAGCTTCCGTCGAGCCGTCCCAGGCCTTCAACCTCGTTTTTGACGGCGTGGGAGTGGACGATGTCCATGATTACGGCGATGCCGAGTTTGTGGGCCTCGTCGATGAGCGATTTCAGCTCCTCGGGAGTGCCGAAGCGGCTCGACGGAGCGAAGAAGCTCGACACATGATAGCCGAACGACCCGTAGTAGGGGTGTTCTTGGATGGCCATGATTTGTATGGCGTTGTAGCCGTCTTTGGCTATGCGGGGCAGTATGCTGTCGCGGAACTCGGTGTAGGTGCCGACCCCCTCGCGCTCCTGGGCCATGCCGATGTGGCACTCATAGATGAGCAGCGGGCGTGTGTCGGGTTTGAACTTCTTCACCCTCCATCGGTAAGGCTCGGCGGGTGCCCACACCTGGGCCGAGAAGATATGTGTCGTGTCGTCTTGAATCACGCGTGTGGCATAGGCAGGGATGCGTTCGCCCTCGCCCCCTTCCCAGTAAACTTTCATTTTGTACAGGTCACCGTCGTGTAAATCTCCCTCTTTCAACTTTATCTCCCACACGCCGTTTTCTTTGCGCTTCAGGCGGTATTTCACCAATTCGCACCAGTGTGAGAAGTCACCTATCAGTGTGATGCCTGTGGCGTTGGGCGCCCATTCGCGGAATACCCATCCGCCATTTTCCGTGCGGTGCAGCCCGAAATAGTTGTGGGCGTTGGCGAAATTGTCGAGTGTGGTTTTGCCGCCGTCGGTCAGTTCGCGTTCTTTGTTGATTGCATCGTTGTGGCGACCGGTTATGGCGTCGGAATACGGTTCAAGCCAGGGGTCGTTTTTGATTATGGTAAGTGGCTTCATTAGATTCGGGAGTTACACTGTTATGCGTTTACGGGACTATCGTTTATGAATTCCTCATTCTGAGACAAAGATAGGGGATGTGGAGAGTAAAAGCAAATAAATTTTGCCATAACCCCGGGTCTAACCTTTCCGCAGTATCTCGGTCAGCCGCGCCACTCCTTCCGATGCGTTCATCTTGAGCACCGTCACTTCGGGTGGCACGGTAGCGGGGTTGGGGTCGATGTAGTAAATGGGCACGCCGCGCTTGACGTAGTGGAGCAGCGACGCTGCCGGGTAGACGACGAGCGATGTCCCGATTACAACGAAAATGTCGGCCTCCGACACCAATCGCACCGCCGGTTCCATGTTGGGAACAGCTTCTTGGAAAAACACGATGTGTGGTCTCACCGGGTCGCCATGGATGTCACGGCTGTCGGGGGTGGTTTCGATATTTTCGGGCGACAGCGTGTAGACGCGTTCGGGGTGGGTGACCGACCTGATTTTCATCAGCTCGCCGTGGAGGTGCAACACATTTGACGAGCCGGCCTGCTCATGCAGGTTGTCGACGTTTTGAGTGATGATGTGCACATCATAATCCTTTTCAAGGTCTACCAACCCGAGATGCCCGGCGTTGGGTCGCGCATTCAACAAGTTGCGGCGGCGGGCGTTGTAAAATTCATGGACGAGCGCGGGGTTGCGGCTGAAGCCGTCGGCGCTGCACACCTCCATCACCGGATATTTTTCCCAAAGGCCTCCGGCGTCGCGGAAGGTGGAGATGCCGCTCTCAGCACTCATCCCGGCTCCGGTCGATATGACAAGTTTCTTTTTCATGATACACATATTTATATTTAGGTTGTATGGCTCAAAAACACACCGATTTCAAAGATAACACTTTTCTCATTACAAGCCAAATTTCCATGAACCGCCACCGCTCCGTTCCCTCTCTCCACACGCTTGGGGATGCGCATTAATCACGGAGTTATCACCTCGCGGGGGGGGTGACGGGTTAGACCGTGGGGAGGGAGTGGATTGTGGCGAGTATATCGACGGCGGTTTCGACGTTAGCGACGGCTGAGATGGCTATGCTTCGGCGCGAGTTTTTTTCTCTGATTTTGCATCGGCGGGGGTTCATCTGCAGGTAGTTGAGGATTCTTCCGAACATCGGTGACTGATAGTATGCGCGGTTTGTGTCGTCGACGAAGTAGATGTACATTATCTCTTGTTTCAGCACCACTTTTTCTATTCCGAGCTGTCGTGCGAGTCTGCGCAGCCGCGGTATGCGCAACAGTTCGGCTGTTTCGGGGGGTATTTTCCCAAATCGGTCTTCGAGACGGGTGCGGAATGCCTGCAAGTCGGTCTCTCGCTCGATGCTGTCGAGTTCCTGATAGAGGGAAATGCGCTCGCTCTCCTGTGGGACATAGAGTGCGGGGAGGAGCAGTTCCATGTCGCTCTCTATCACGCAATCGGCCACATATTCTTTCTCACCATTGGGTGTGTCGTCGGCGGTGAGAGTGTCGCTGAATTCCTCGTTGCGCAGTTCGGTGACGGCTTCTTTGAGGATTTTCTGATATGTCTCGTAGCCGAGGTCGGCTATGAATCCGCTCTGTTCGGCGCCGAGGAGGTTGCCCGCGCCTCGTATGTCGAGGTCCTGCATGGCGATGTGTATGCCGCTTCCGAGGTCAGAGAAGCTTTCAATTGCTTGCAGCCTGCGCCGGGAGACCGGTGAGAGCGGGACGTGGGGCGGCACGAGCAGGTAACAGAACGCTTTGCGCGAGCTGCGTCCCACACGGCCGCGGAGCTGGTGCAATTCGCTCAGTCCGAAGTTCTGGGCATTGTTGACCATGATGGTGTTGACGTTGGGCATATCGATACCGCTCTCGATGATGGTGGTCGCGAGCAGGATGTCGTAGTCGTGGTTGGCGAAGTCGATGATGGCTTTTTCGAGTTTTTCGGGCGGCAGCTGTCCGTGGGCGACTATGGTGCGGGCGTCGGGGACGAGACGTTTCACCATCGCCTCCATCTCATAGAGCCCTTCGATGCGGTGGTTTATCATGAATACCTGCCCGTTGCGCGACATCTCGAAGTTGATGGCTTCGGTGACAATATCGTCGCTAAGCGAGTTGACCGAGGTGATGATTGGATAGCGGTTGGCTGGCGGTGTGGTTATCGCAGAGAGGTCACGCGCTCCCATCAGAGAGAATTGCAGTGTGCGCGGTATAGGTGTGGCGCTCATGGTGAGGGTGTCGACGTTGACTTTCATCTGCTTTAGCTTCTCTTTGACGGCCACGCCAAACTTTTGCTCCTCGTCGACAATCAACAGGCCGAGGTCTTTGAATTTCACCTCTTTGCCAATGATTTTGTGTGTGCCGATGAGTATGTCGATTTTTCCGTCGGCGAGGTCGGTGATTATTTGTTTTACTTGCTTGGGAGTGCGAGCTCTTGACAGATAATCGACTCTCACGGGGAAGTCTTTGAGCCGTTCCTTGAACGTGTTGAAGTGTTGGTAGGCCAACACTGTGGTGGGGACGAGCACCGCGGTCTGTTTGCCGTCGGCGGCGGCCTTGAACGCGGCTCGGATGGCAATCTCGGTCTTGCCGAATCCGACATCTCCGCAAATGAGCCTGTCCATCGGGCGCGGACTTTCCATGTCGGCTTTCACGGCCTGAGTGGCGGTTAGCTGGTCGGGGGTGTCCTCGTAGATGAACGATGCTTCAAGCTCGTGCTGGAGGTATGAGTCGGGGGCGAAGCTGTGTCCTTTTTCATCTTTGCGGGCGGCATAGAGTTTGATTAGGTCGCGTGCGATATCTTTCAGCTTGCTCTTTGTGCGTTCCTTGACTTTGTTCCATGCGCCTGAGCCGAGTTTGTTGATTTTGGGGGGTACACCTTCTTTTCCCCGGTATTTCGCGAGTTTGTGGAGAGCGTGGATGGAGACGAATATAATGTCGTCGTTCTGGTATGTGAGCTTTATCATCTCCTGTGTGCGCCCATTGACGTTGGTGCGCAGCAGCCCGGCGAATTTGCCGACACCGTGGTCGACGTGAACGATGTAGTCGCCCGGCTCTATCGAGGCTAATTCTTTTAGCGATAGGGCGAGTTTGCCTGAGCGCGCCCGGTCGCTCTTGAGGTTGTATTTGTGGAACCGGTCAAAAATTTGGTGGTCGGTGAAGACGGCGGTTTGGGTTAAGTGGTCGACGAAACCTTCATGGAGTGTGCCAATGACGGGGGTAAACGTGATGTCGTCGCCGCGGTCGGCAAAGATTGCGCGCAGTCGCTCAATCTGATGGTCGCTGTCGCTCAGGATGAACAGTTTATATCCATCGGCGAGGAGGCGTTTCAGCGAGTCGCTGATGAGGTCGAAATTTTTGTGGAAAATGCCTTGCGGAGAGCATTGAAAGTCGATGGCGCAAGTTGCGGCGGCGTCGCCGTCGTGTGATGTCCCGGCCCTGAATATGAACCGTTTGAACCGAGGTAACGCAGCCGCGAACTCATCGGGGTCAATCACTTGGGTCATTGCCGACGCGTCGCCCTCGGCAGCTATGACCGCGCTTGTCGATATGGATTCGGATGCGATGGCTTTTATGCGGTCGATGGTGTAACGCTCGTCGCGGAGTGCGATGCGCGTTTTGGGGTCGATGAAGCTGAGCAGCGACTCGCCGCGGCTTTGTGATGCGACGTTGGATGTTATGGCGACTTTTTCGAGGCGTTCCTGAGAGAGCTGGGTCTCGATGTTGAATGTGCGTATTGAGTCGATGTCGTCACCGAAAAAGTCGATTCTGAACGGTAGCTCGTGGGAGTAGCCGAATATGTCGAGGATTGAGCCCCTGATTGCGAATGTGCCTGGCTCGTAGACGTAATCAACCTCGGTGAATCCGTTCTCTTTCAGCCATTTCTCGGAGTTGGTTAGCCCCGCCGCGTCTCCGACTTGCAGCCGCAGAGTGTGGTGGTCGAGGGTCTCGCGTGAAGCGACTCTCTCGGCCAACGCTTCGGGATATGTGATGAGTACGCTGAGAGAGCCGCTGTCGTTCCAGCGGTTTAGCGCCTCGACTCTGAGAATCTGGTTTGGCGGGTCGACTTGACCGTATTTTATGTCGCGTTTATATCCTGAGGGGAATATCGCCACGCCCTCCTCGCCGAGTATTCTCGACAGGTCGTGGTAAAGGTAGCCGGCGTCGTCGAGCGAGTCGCCGATTATGAGCAGCGGCCGGTTTTTCCCCGCCGCGAGCGATGAGAGTATCATCGCGGTTGACGACCCCGCCAGACCGTAAAATTCGGCGGGTTTGGAGCTGCGGCTTTTGAACGCAGCGGCAATGGCTTCTTCCCGCGCCTTAGAGAGAAAAAGATTTCGGAGACCTTGTAAATCCATTGGAGTCGTGTGGCTATTTCTTGGGGTTGAGAATCTTGCGGTAGCGCGTGCGGTCGTTCAGCGCTTTTGCCGCGCTGTCGACGGCTATGTCGCCCCGGAGGCTCTCGATTATTTGTCCGCGCTGGTTGTAGTAGCGTCCGACAATCTCGCTTGCGATGAAATCGCTGATTTCCTTGCGGTTTGTGTTGAGGTCTTTGTCAAGGTCATGTTTGAGCAGCCCCCGCAATATCTCAAATTGCGCTCGGGCGGAGTCGTTCATGTAGCCTTCGGTGGTCGCTGTTTTCTCCAGGTCGGCGAGCATTGTCTCGCAGACTTTGTCGTAGCTGAATTTTTCAGGGTCGATGAACCGTTTGAAATCGTCGTATATTTCGTCGGTCACTATAAATTTGTCGGGTGCGGGAATGGAGTCGTGAGTGGCTGCATAGCGTGTCGCAAAGTCAAACGCCCAGTTGTCGCGGACGATGTTGTATGTGATGCGTGTCGCGTCGGGGTATTCAACTTTTATGTCGGGGGTGATTCCCCCGCCGTCGCGCACCGTGCGGCCATGCAGGGTCTTGAACTCGCGTGTGAGCGAGTCGGGTATCCGCGCCACCGAGCCGTCGGGTTTGCGGTTTGAGTAGTCGATGGCTTGTATGAGTCGTCCGCTGGGGATGTAGTATTTAGCCACGGTTACTTTCAGCAATCCGTTGTAGGGGAGGGGGCGTGACGACTGCACAAGTCCTTTCCCGAATGAAGTGTTCCCCACAATCACGGCGCGGTCAATGTCTTGCAACGCCCCTGCGACAATCTCGGCTGACGAAGCCGAGCCTGCGTTGATGAGAATGGCCAAAGGCATCTCAGTGTCGACGGGATTGGATGTGGTCTTGTAGATTTTCTCGTTTAAAAGTCCTTTGCCGCGTGTGCGCACGATTTCGGTGCCTTTCGGGACAAACAGCCCCGCCACTTTAACGGCGCCTTCAAGTATGCCGCCGCCATTGTTGCGCAGGTCGAGGATTATTGATTTCACCCGCGGGTCTTTCTTCAGTTCTACGAGGGCGTTGCGCACCTCGTCGGCCGACTTCTCGTTGAATGTGGATAGAAAAATATAGCCGATGTTGTCGCGCGTCACGCCGTAATATGGGACCGGGTGTACCTTTATTTTGGCGCGAGTGATTTCGATGTCGATTATAGAGTCGGCGACGTATGGCCGTTTGACGGTCACTTTTACTTTCGTGCCGGCTTGTCCCTTGAGTTTGGAACTTACCTTGTCGCTTTTCCATCCAAGCACGGTGTCGCCGTCGATTTTGACAAACAGGTCGCCCGGCCGCAGCCCGGCTTTTATGGCCGGGGAGCCTTCTTGCGGCTCGGAAACATACACGTTTCCGTTGCGTTCCATGATGAAGCTGCCTATGCCCCCGTATTCGCCGGTCGATATGGTCATGAAAGTTTCTTGGTCTTTTTCGGGTATGTATTCAGTGTAGGGGTCCAGCTCGCTCAGCATGGCGTCAATTGCGGTCCCGATGCTTTTTTCAGCGTCGATAGTGTCAACGTAGGTGGTTTGCAGGACTTTGTATAAAGAGTTGAATATGTCGAGGTTGCGCGAGACCTCAGCCTTGTTGCTGCGAGTCGCGCCGCCGATAATGAAAGCTCCCGCGAGGCAGGCGAGGGCGAAAAGACCTAATTTTTTCATGTCGGTAGTTGAAATATTGCGCTAAGTTAGAGATAATCTGATAAATTTTCGAGAATGTTACATTATTTATAACACCGATGAGTTCCTTTGGCTCAAAAAACTGTTTGGAAATAAAGATTTTTGAGAAAAATGTTGCGTATCTCAGAAAATGGATGTAATTTTGCCTCGCAATTCCCCGGAGGGGGTATGTGTAACACGCTTCAATAGCTCAGTCGGTTAGAGCATCTGACTGTTAATCAGAGGGTCGTTGGTTCAAGTCCATCTTGAAGCGCTTGTTAAAGCTTCAGTAGCTCAGTTGGTTAGAGCACCTGACTGTTAATCAGGGGGTCGTTGGTTCAAGCCCATCCTGAAGCGCTCGTTAAGGCGTCCCGTTATCGCAATCGGTAGCGGGACACTTTTTTTGTCTGAAACCGCCGACTTCAAGCGTGTCGGCGTTCGTTGAGAGTGTGGGTTATGGCAATAATCAAAAGCGTGATGGCCTCGGAGGCCGGTATCGCTGCCCACACCCTCCAAAAAACTGATGTTTGACGGCGGGGAGCAGGTAAAACGGGGGTGTGGGCAGTATCACGCCGCACATGAGGCTTAATCTCATATTGTTGATTGTCAGGCGTTACAGGCTCCGCGGCTGTGCGGCTGAATGACTTTTTTCTGAAAAAGTGCGCTCAAAATTTGGTGGATTCGCGAAAGCTGCCTACATTTGCACCGTAATTAGTAGCGGATGCGCCAAGAGTGGCGCACATAAGCAAGATAAGGCGATTTAGTGTAGTGGCCTAGCACGCCACCCTCTCACGGTGGAGACCCGGGTTCGATTCCCGGATTCGCTACTAATGATTCTGACAAGGACGGCTACCCTGCAGAGGGTGGCCGTCTTTATTTTATCTCGAAACGATTTAATTGTTAAACGATATATGCCCTTAAAACCGAATAGTTGCCCAAAGCTTTTATGGGCAAAATGTCGGTTTGATATTTGACTATCGCTCCCCGGTAACATTTGCTACATAACGCTCATTGACAATCCTTTTTGTGTCACAGAGTAGTCCTTGCCAAATTCCTCGATAAGTATAGCCTTGCCTTCACCCAAGAACGCAGAGTCTGCTTTGATGATATGATTAAGCATCTTTGTCTTGATTGTGGCTCCAGCGTCAACGAACAACTAAATCCGTTTATTTTTCAGGTGAGTTTATAGAAATATTCCAATAAGAAGTGCAACGGCATTCTCCTCGCTCTTCCTTAGGTGACGCTCGCGCGCCGCGGGGGCTGGGCGAGCCCCGTTGAGCGCGCCATCGCCGTATTTAGCGGTCTTTGACCCTAAAATCTGTCAACTTTTTTCAGTATGAGACATCCATGAAAATGATTGGCTGAAAATGGTCGTTTAGGAGGCCGATTGCCGAATCTGTTTACAACAATAAGTATTTACCTATTGGGGGGGGATTTACTTGAGGTTTTCGCATCGCTACAACATTTTGCCGCAACGCTCGTTTAAAAAATAACGCTCGCAAAATGCGACAGCCCGGCTAATATGAAGAAATTACATCTGCTTATCACCCTGCTTGTCACTTCGGTCCTTAACACCGCCGCACAAGGCTCCATAACCTACGACCATGTCGCTTCGGCCGACCTCCAAGACCGCGATGACAACAAAGTCGGCTCAGGCTCGCTCGACCGCGTCACGGCACGCTTCACATTCCCGCTTTCAATCAAGCGCAACCCCGATAGCGCGCTTCCCACCGTCTGGACTCTGACAGCCAACACCGACTACGCTTCGCTCGACAACAGCGACGCCGCGCGGCTCCTCAACCCCGACGAAATCATTAACGCCGGAATAACTCTCGGGCACTTGACTCCGCTATCGCAACGGTGGGGATTAATCGCCGCCGCCGGATGTGGCATCTATTCCATGCCCGACTACATACGCTGGCACTCAATACTCGCCAACGTCATGGCCGTAGCTGTCTACCGCCTCAACCCGTCGCTGACAATCGGTGCCGGCGGGGGGCTGACCAACTCGTTCGGCGCGCCTATGATTTTACCGATGGTCTATTTCGACTGGCAACGCAAAGGCGCCTTCGATTTAAAAGTCAACTTTATGGGACGACTCAACGTGACTGCCTCGATGTGGGTTTCGCCCAAGTGGAAGCTATCGTTCTCGCCGATTGACATGGACGGCATGTCGGCGGTGGTGAACATCGACGGCTCAACAAAAATCTACTCTATGACAATGATTAAGGGCGCGCTCACTGCCCATTACTATATCAACAAGCGTCTCAGCGTCTTCGCTTCGGCAGGATATATGTACCGGCGCACGGCCAAACTGTCAAACCGCCGTTTCAGCGATATGTACAAAAACATCTTCAGCTCCTCGGGACGTTACAAATTTGACCCGGCGATGCGTGTCACAGCCGGAATATCCTACGGTCTCTGACTCTCACGAGCCGGTGTAGAGGCAGTGGACTTTCCCGACGGGGAGTTTGCCTTCGAGTTTCAACGGGATGCGGCGGGAGTCGGCTGAAATCCATGCGTCCATATCGTCTGAAGTCTTTTTGCCGCCGTCGCTGGTGAATGTGAATGATATGTGATAGCATTTGTGCTCTTTCCCGTCGATTTTGACGTTTTGCACACCGCAGTATCTGATTGACAACAGCTCTTTGCGCTTTCCCGAGAAGATGTGTAGTTGTTTCTGCTCGTTGGGTTTCATCTTGGGGTAGTCGAGGTAGCGCATATAATAGTACATGCTGAGCATATCCATCGCTATGCCTTCTGATGTCATCTCTTTGTGCTGCGTCTTGAGCTCTTTCTCTTTTTTCTTGCGCCGGTTGTGCTCGCAACTGGCTTTCACGCCTGAGCCTGGGTAGTCGTAGGTGACGATATCGTGTTTAAAGTCGCCGCCCTCATGTGACACGTTCTCGTAGCGTAGGGGCTTGAACCCTTCGCGGCGTATCACGCCGGTGAGGGTGTCGCGCACCGCGTAGAACCTGTCGGCCCATGACGCCGAGCGGGCGGTGAGCATTGTGTGGTACTCGTCGCCGACATTACGCACCGACAGCGTGGCCGAGCCGGCTTGCTTGTTAATCAACCCCCATTTGAACATCACTTTATAGTGCAGGGTCTCATCGGATAGGTTTACTGCCGATAGGGTCATCACCGACAGTGCCAGGGCGATAGTCGCATTCAGTAACTTTTTCATAATATGGATAAGACATCGGCGGAGGTCGATGGTTTAAAGGTATGGCAAAATGTCGCGTTCTGATTGCTCGATGCGCTTGTTGCGCCAGCATTTCCGGCACACGGCGATATATCGGTCATCGCCGCCGATTTCAACCTGCGCTCCTTCCTCCACGAAATCGCCGTTGGAGTCGATACGGGCGTTAATTATGGTTTTGTGTCCGCAGGTGCAGGTCGATTTTATCTCGTCGATTGTGTCGGCTATCTCAAAAAGGCGTCTCGACCCTTCAAAGAGGTGGCTTTGGAAGTCGGTGCGCAGCCCGTAGCACACAACGTTGCACCCGAAATCATCGACCACCCTCGAGAGCTGGTCGACTTGCTCGGTGGTGAGGAACTGGGCCTCGTCGATGAGGAACCACTCGATGACCGCTCCGACCTGCTCAAACAGGTCGCGGGCTGTGGCGTATAGGTCTGTGTCCTGGTAAATCCAGGTGCATTCGCGCTCAATGCCTATGCGCGAGCGGATGACGTTATGTTGTTCGCGTGTGTCGATAAACGGTTTCATACACACATAGCGCATTCCGCGCTCTTCAAAGTTGTAGGCTGTTGTGAGGAGCATGGCGGTCTTTGCCGAGCCCATGGTGCCATATCTGAAGTAAAGTTTTCCTATTCTGTTCATGGATACTTAAGTGTTATAACGATTTGAGAAGGTCGATGGCTCGGTCGAGCATGGTGTCGCTGCCTGAGAGGGCTGCTATGGGGTCAAGGTCGACAGCGCAGCCGTCGGTCGGGTCGACACCGCCCTCGGTCGATGCCCCGGTGGCGTCGAGCACCGAACAGGCCGAGAGTCTGACCGCCCAGCCGCAAGGCAGCTCTGACGAGAAAGGCATACCGCTACCGCCGCCAGTCGTCGCTCCGACGATATACACCTGCGGCAGCAGTTTCATTATTGATACGAAATTGTTGGCGGCTGAGTATGTGGAACGGTTGGTGAGCACCGCCACCGGCTTGCTCCACAAGAGATGGCCTCCGGTGGCGGGGTTGTAGTGGAATGCCCTCGGTTCGGAGAATTGGTCGTGTCCGGGACCGGTCTTGTGGGATATGTAGCCTACAAGGGTGCGCTTGTCGATGAAGCGCGCCACGAGTGTCTCGACGTTAGTGAGATTTCCGCCGCCGTTGTCGCGCACGTCGATGATGAGGCCATCGCAAGTGGCGACATAGTTGAGCACTGCGTCAAGATTGCCCTCGCCGATGCCGTACTCAAAACTGGGATAGCGCATATACCCTATGTTTTCCGCCAAGATGCCATAATCTATCGCGCCGGTAGTGTTGTAGTTGAAGTTGAAATAATATTGCTGCACTAAACGCTCATCATAGTTCTGAGGGTAGTCGCTCCACCATTTGCGGTAGTAGGAGGTGTTGAACGGCGCTGAGAGGTTGACGTGCCCGTCCTGAAGTTCATCGAGCATCTCGGCGCAGACGCCAAACAACTCCTCGGCCGTCATACGGTCGCTGATGCGGGGGGAATAGCGTGAATATACCTCATCCCAGTCTATATCTTTCTCAGCGAAAAAACAGTAGTGCCGGTCGATAATCTGCCAAAGGGCGTCGAAGTTACCGCGCTGGTCGTTGTCGTAGTCGGGCAGCTCATGGCACGACGTGGCCACCGACAAAAGCGCGGCCGACAGATATATGATATGTAGCAGTCGTTTCATCATTCTCTATCAATATAGTGCCGAAATCACGCGGGCGTCGCGGTTGAACGGATGGCGTGAGTTCAGTGACAGCCATTCGCCCGACAGCCCGATTACAAACGCATGGGTCACCACGCGGGTGGTTATGTAGTTGACCTTGGTCGAGAGTATGTAGTTGCGGTAGCCGAGGCGTAGCGATGTGCCACCGAAACGCAGGTCGGCTGTGAGCAGATTTTCCATCGCGAAATAATTGCCCCACCAGGCGCAGTGAGCAAGGCCCGAATCGTCACCCAGATATATCTCATAGTACAACTCGCCGTAATCGGGCGAGAAAAAGACACCGGTCAAAGGCACTGTCGGCTGATAGCGGAGTGTCACCGGAAGCCTCCCCAGTGTCACGTTCCACGCCGCCATGGCGGTAGCGTTGACCGTCCAGGCGGCTTTAGCCGAGGCGGGATTATTGCCGTTGCGGTCGTTGTACAGGCATCCGAGGTTCACGCCCGTGCTGCCGCCGGCGGCGAGAGTCAGCGACCAGGGCAGCCGCCAACGACGCAGCATGCCCCATGACGCGTCAATAGCCCCCATCCACATCACGGCGTTACGAGCCGGGTTTTGCGTGCGGTCAACCTCGACCGACGCGCTTAGACGCATAATCCAGCGTTCGGGGTCGAACTTCATGGCTTGCAGGCGCTCGTAGCGGAAAGCCGCCGCCCACCCGTCATATTTCAGCGGAGACAGGTAGGTGTCGGCAAGGTGAGTGCTCCCCACCTCAAATGTATAGGCTGCGGCAACCGGACGCAACGGCTTGACGCTGTCGGGCTCGGAGGCCGATGCGCGCGACACCGACAGCAAAGCGATTAGCGATAGCAGAAACCGTAGCGTTTTCATCAGAATATACGTTGCTGGCCGTTGATTTCATCGCGCACTTCCTCGTCTGACATCTCAGGCTCAGCCGTCTGCTCCGTCTCATCGTCAGTCACAGGGTCGGTGACTTCGTCGGCTTCTTCTGTTTCCTCGACTGGACGCGGCTCAAGTTCCACGATTGACTCTATGGCATAGTTTGACACACGTTTGCCCTTGGCCTTGAACGATTTGACTCCGATAAACTCGGTAGCGTCAATCTCCATGCCGCCCCTGAACGCGTCATCACCGCCAAATTTCACCTCAAACCTCGCTCCGGGTGCGTCGGAAAGGATTATCAGTCGCGATTTCTCGTTCTCGCCGAGATAGCGTTGTTTTTTAGCCGACGGCTCGAATGTGAACCGTTTGATATAAGGGTAGCCCTGGTCGGCATCATGGAGCACAGCCGTCCAGACGTGGCCGGGACGGAACTTCTCGATGCGGAGTATGTTGTCATCGTAATGGTTGCCGGCGTCAAACGTGGTCATGTAGTATTCTCCGTTGTTCAATATGACGAGAATCTGGTCAGACCCCGAGAACTCGCCGAGATAATCGCCGCGGCCATCGTAGTTGATGCGCAGCACGTCGGGGTCAAACCACACCTCGCGGCCTCCGAGCGTCGACGCGCCTTTCTCTTTCAGCGAGAAACGATGCACTTCGTTTTTAGTTACCAGGTTGCCTTGCGACTGTTTCCCCTTTATGGCCAACTCGCTGAAATTGATGTCAAATTGCAGCATTTTCAACCGCGGTTTAGGCTTGAGCGTCACTTTGACCACCTCAGCCTCACCGTTGGGATTGGCTGTGAACCATACGACCTTGGTGCCGGGCGCGCCTTGAGTGAGATTATACTCTTTGTCGCGGGTCACGCCGGTGACTGCGAAACGCTTCATGTAGTAGAATCCGCCTCGGCCGTTCTGGTATATGGCGTTGTATATGGTGCGGGTGTCGTTGCGCTTGAACACGTTGACGTACATCACGTTTTTGTCGACAAACAGTTTTTCCTGCACCTTTACCACCTTGTAACGGCCATCTTTATAGAAGATGATGATATCGTCAATCGACGAGCAATTACAGATGTACTCATCTTTCTTAAGCGATGTGCCTAAAAAGCCCTCCTCGCGGTTGATGTAGAGCTTTTCGTTGGCCTCGGCCACCTTCGCGGCCTCGATGTTGTCGAAACCTCTAATCACGGTATGGCGCGGGAACGACGCTCCATATTTGCGTTTCAGACCTTCATACCATGCTATTGTGAAGTCGGTGAGATGCGCGAGGTTGTCGAGAAGACCCTCGATGCGCGCCTTGTAGGCCGCAATCGTTTCATCGGCTTTGTCGGAGTTGAAGCGGAATATGCGCTTCATCGGTATCTCAAAGAGTCGCTTGATGTCATCGTCGGTCACCGGGCGGTAGAAGTCGGCGGTGAACGGTTTCAACCGCTTTGACACATGGGTGATGGCCGCCTCGGGCGACGCCGCTTTTTCATACTCGGCATCCTTGTAGATGCGCTCCTCGATGAATATGCGTTCGAGCGACGCGAAGTGCAACTGCTCGCGCGCGTCGGCGAGCTGAATCTCCAACTCTCGGCGGAGCAGGTCGCGAGTGTGTTCCACACTGTGGCGCAGCACGTCGCTGACGCCGAGGAAATGGGGTTTTTTATCTTTGATGACGCAGCAATTGGGCGATATGCTCACCTCGCAGTCGGTAAACGCGTAGAGCGCGTCGATGGTCTTGTCGCTCGATGTCCCCGGGATAAGATGGACGAGGATGCGAGCCGTGTCGGCGGTGTTGTCATCGATTTTTCTGATTTTGATTTTTCCTTTCTCAAAAGCCTTCAGAATCGAGTCGATGATGCCGCCGGTTGTCTTGCCGTAGGGAATCTCGGTGATGGCGAGAGTCTTGTTGTCGATTTTCTCGATTTTCGCTCTCACTTTCACCGCGCCTCCGCGCTCACCGTCATTGTAGCGCGACACGTCGATGAATCCGCCGGTAGGGAAATCGGGATAGAGAGCAAACTCCTCGCCGCGGAGATGAGCGACAGCCGCGTCGAGGATTTCGTTGAAATTATGCGGGAGTATCTTTGACGACAAGCCGACCGCTATACCCTCGACACCCTGCATGAGCAGCAGGGGGAATTTCACGGGGAGCGTTACCGGCTCGCGTTTGCGGCCATCATACGACAGAGTCCACTCGGTGATTTTGGGGTTGAACAGTGTCTCAAGGGCAAATGACGACAACCGCGCCTCGATATAACGCCCGGCGGCCGCCGATGCCCCGGTGAGTATGTTACCCCAGTTGCCTTGCGTGTCGACAAGCAGTTCCTTCTGCCCCAACTGCACGAGAGCGTCGTTGATTGACTGGTCGCCATGCGGATGATACTGCATGGTGTTTCCGACGATGTTAGCCACCTTGTTAAACCGTCCGTCGTCAAGGGTCTCCATTGAGTGGAGTATGCGCCTTTGCACAGGCTTCAAGCCGTCGTCGATATGCGGCACGGCGCGCTCAAGGATGACGTAGGAGGCATAGTCGAGAAACCAGCTTTGGAACATACCGCGCAGTTGATGGCGCACAACGTCGTCAGTCGTGTCGACAGTCACTTGTTGGCTTTTGACCGCTCCGGCCGACGGGGCTTCACCCGCCGCGTCAAGCTGCTCATGGGGCAACTCGTCGATAGTGTTATTTTCGTCGCTCATTATGATTTGGCAAGTTTCAAGGTTATTGGCAGCCCCAATAAGAGCCGCAGGAATTTATCCCCTACAAATTTACGAAATTTTTCTCATAGCTCGTTGATACTTTTCGACAAACTACAGAAATTTATAGCGCGGCATCTATCACCGATTTGCGGTTTCAAGGAAAAATTGTAAATTTGCACATTCCTGACGGGACTCCGCACCCTGCGGGGCAACCCGTTGGCTCACAAAAACTAAACACAACAAAGATTTATGGCTCAACAAGAAGAAGTTTTCAAAAAAATCGTTTCACACGCCAAGGAATACGGTTTTGTTTTTCAATCAAGTGAAATCTACGACGGGCTTTCAGCCGTTTATGACTACGGTCAGAACGGTGTCGAGCTCAAAAACAATATCAAACGCTACTGGTGGGACGCGATGACCCTGCTCCACGAGAACATCGTGGGTATCGACTCCGCGATTTTCATGCACCCCACCATCTGGAAAGCTTCAGGTCACGTCGACGCATTCAACGACCCGTTGATTGACAACCGCGACTCTAAAAAACGTTACCGCGCCGATGTCCTCATCGAGGACGAGCTCGCCAAAATGGACGACAAAATCGAAAAAGAGGTAGCCAAAGCGCGCAAACGCTTCGGCGAATCGTTTGACGAAGCCCTCTACCGCGAAACCAACCCCCGCGTGCTCGAGCATAAAGCCAAGCGCGACGCTCTCCACGAGCGTTTCGCAAAGGCGATGAACGACAACGACTTGGCTGAATTGCGCCAAATCATCATCGACCAAGAAATCGTATGCCCCATCTCAGGCACTAAAAACTGGACAGAGGTGCGTCAATTCAATTTGATGTTCAAAACCGAAATGGGTTCGACCGCCGAAGGCTCAATGGCCGTCTACCTCCGTCCCGAAACCGCTCAGGGCATCTTTGTCAACTACCTTAACGTGCAGAAAACGGGGCGTATGCGCATCCCCTTCGGCATCGCCCAAATTGGTAAAGCGTTCCGTAACGAAATCGTGGCCCGCCAATTCATCTTCCGTATGCGCGAGTTCGAGCAGATGGAGATGCAATTCTTCGTGCGTCCCGGTGAGGAACTGAAATGGTTCGCACAGTGGAAAGAAACCCGCTTGAAATGGCACAAGGCCCTTGGTCTCGGTGATGACAAATACCGTTACCACGACCACGACAAGCTCGCCCACTACGCCAACGCCGCCACCGACATCGAATTTGAGATGCCGTTCGGCTTCAAGGAGGTAGAGGGTATCCACTCGCGCACAAACTTCGACCTCTCGCAACACGAGAAATTCTCAGGAAAGAAAATCCAATACTTCGACCCCGAGCTTAACGAGAGCTACACCCCCTACGTCATCGAAACGTCAATCGGCGTAGACCGTATGTTCCTCAGCGTGCTATGCTCGTCGTATGAAGAGCAAGCCCTCCCCGGCGGCGATACCCGCGTTGTGCTCCACCTCCCCGAGGCCCTCGCTCCCGTGAAATGCGCCGTGATGCCGCTCGTGCGCAAAGACGGGCTGCCCGACAAGGCCCGCGAGATTGTCAACGACTTGAAGTTTGACTTCACCACCCACTACGAGGAGAAAGACTCCATCGGCAAGCGTTACCGCCGTCAGGACGCGATAGGCACTCCATTCTGCATCACCGTCGACCATCAGACGCTTGAGGACAACACCGTGACTCTCCGCGAGCGCGACTCAATGGAGCAGACCCGCGTGGCGATAGCCGACCTCCACCGTCTGATTCATGACCGCGTGAGTCTCAACGCCTTGCTCCGCAAACTCGGCTAAACTCTCGCTCCGAAATAAATAATAACAACATCTAAACAAACAGTTAATTATGAAAAAGTCATCGATAATCGGACTTGTAGTCGTCGTCCTGCTCCTAATATTCGGAGTAGCCGGCTGTAACAGCTACAACGGCATGGTCAATCTCGACGAGGAGGTTAACCAGACTTGGGCCAACGTGGAGAACCAGTATCAACGCCGCGCCGACCTCATCCCCAATCTTGTCAACACGGTCAAAGGTTACGCCGCCCACGAAAGCAGCACACTCGAAACCGTGACCAACGCACGTGCCGGGCTGACCAATGCTTACAACGAGGCGCAGAGCGTGACAGCCGAGGACGCACAGGCTTCTCCCGAAGGGTTTGAAAAATATCAGTCGGCTCAAAACCGCCTGAAAGGCGCGCTCGACATCTATGTCAACGCCGTCCGTGAAGCCTACCCCGACCTGAAAGCCAACCAAAACTTCCTTGACTTGCAGACACAGCTCGAAGGCACCGAAAACCGCATCGCAACCGAACGCACTCGCTACAACGAGGCCGTCAAGAGCTATAACGTGAAGATACGCCGCTTCCCTGCAAGCATCTTCGCAGGAATGTTCGGCTTTTCGTCTCGACAGATGTTCAAGGCCGAGGAGGGCGCGCAGAATGCCCCCAAAGTTGAATTTTGACAATGAAAAAGTTACCGATTTTCATTATGCTCGTCGGTCTGCTCGCCGTAGCGTGCAGCGACGATGACAAAACGTGGGATGATTACGCCGACTGGCGCGAGGCCAACGAGGCATGGCTCGCCGAACAAGCCACCCGCACCAATTCCGACGGGACACCCTACTATACCAAAGTGGTCCCTTCTTGGGACACTGCGGCCTACGTCCTCATACACTATTTCAACGACCGCCGGCTGACCGAGGGGAAGCTGTCTCCGCTGTTCACCAGCACTGTCGACGTAAAATACATTGGTCGTCTATATGACGACGAACCGTTTGACTCGTCGTATCTGCGCCAGGAGCCGGCCGACAGCGTCTACCGAACGGCCTGCAACAAGGTCATCCAGGGGTGGACGATAGCTCTCGAAGATATGCGCGTCGGCGACACCTGCGAGGTGCTGATTCCCTACCAACAGGGCTACGGAGCGGCCAACAGCGGTATCATCAAGCCCTACAGCGCTCTGAAATTCGGCATCAAACTCGTTGGCATCCCCTACTATGAGGTGAGACCTTGATAAAACCTACATTCCGTCTCCAAATACAACAGAGACGGTGTCAATACCGAACCGCCCCCAAAAAGTTAGACAAAAAACTTTTGGGGGCGGTCTTTTTTTTCACTTCGTTATCTTGTGCATCAATTGATAACGTCCTTACAAACAGGCTATTGCGGGGGTAGGAAGCGGTCGATGACAGAGCGGCTAAGACCGCGGCGGGCGGCGTAGTCGTCGCGCTGGTCATCGCCCACATCGCCGAGATGGAAATAACGGCTGTCGGGGTGCGCGAATATAAACCCGGTTGTCGATGCCGGTGGGCTCATGGCCCCGTTTTCGGTCAGCAATACCCCCAATTCGCTATAATGTAACGATTTGTCCGCGTCGAAAATCAGTGATTGGTCGGGCAGCGACGGGTAACCGATGGCGGGCCTTATCCCTTGATAGTATTGTCTCAACAGATTTCGCGGGTTGTCATCCTCGGTTCCCGCGGCGGCATATCCCCATAGTTCGCGTCTGACACGCTTGTGCATCAGTTCAGTCGCGGCTTCGACCAGACGGTCGGCCACACTCTGGTAAAGCAATGCCCCATAGTCGTCGCCAATCGCCTTGCGGCGGTCGATTATCGACTGGATGTCAGGACCGACTGTGACAGCGAAAAGACCGATATGGTCAAGCAGCGAGCCGTCAGAGCCTACCGGGGCGATGAAATCGGCCAAAGCCGCGCGCGGTTTCTCTCCGTCGCGCGACTGCTGGCGGAGTGTGGGGAGCGTGTGGCGCGCGCCGTCATGTTCATATACGATGTCGTCACCGCGGCTTCCCGCCGGACAAAGGATTACCCTCGCTTTCAAATCCTTGACTTTGCGGCCTATGCTGTCGAGAACCCTGTTAGCCTCTTTCCATAGCTGCATACCCTCGGCGGCGTGGGCGCGTTGTTCAACCGGTTTGGAGGCCAACCATTGCGCCCTGCAATGGTCGCAGCCGCCTATCTCAGCCACATCGGCAATTGACGCGTCAAGTTTCCAGGCGGCGAAAAACGCGCGCCAGTTAATCAGTCCGCGCGCCTCGGACACAGGGATGTGGAGGTCATGCAGCCCCGGGTGAGAGGGTCTCAGCGATTCGGGGGCATATTGCAACTTTGGGGCGCGGGCGCGGGCCTCGGCTATAGTGTAGAGCGACTGCTGACGCTCGTGGCGCAGCCTCAGCCGTCGCTGCTCGTCGGCCACCTCGGCAAGCGCCTCGTCATGGGTCGACGGATTCATCAGCCGTTGCGCCACCACGGGCATCATCGCCGCGTCGCGGGTATAAATCACAGGACCTCCATAGCAGGGGGCTATCTTGACTGCCGTGTGCAGTGCCGAAGTGGTCGCGCCGCCAATCATAAGCGGGATTCTCATGCCGCGGCGTTCCATCAGCCGGGCAACGCGGCACATCTCCTCGAGCGAAGGGGTTATTAGCCCGCTCAGCCCCACGAAATCGGCGTTCTCCCGCTGTGCCATGTCGACTATATCCTCCCCCGGAACCATCACCCCGAGGTCAACCATCTCAAACCCGTTGCATCTCATGATTACATCGACGATGTTTTTGCCGATGTCGTGCACGTCGCCTTTCACGGTGGCAATCACCATCTTGCCCGCCGACGAGCCTCCTCCCGACGCGGCTTTCTCGCGCTCGATATGTGGCGTGAGCCATGCCACCGCCTGCTTCATGGCGTGAGCGCTCTTGACCACCTGCGGCAGAAACATCTTCCCATCGCCGAACAGCCGGCCTACGGTGTTCATCCCTTCCATCAAAGGGCCGTCGATAACCTTCACCGCGCTTCCAAGCTCGGTCATGACCTCTGCGAGCAATCTCTCTATGCCGTCAGTGACCCCTCGGCGCACCATTTGTTCGAGCCGTTCAGCCGCCGACTTGGCCTCGCTCGCGGTGTCCATGCCCGGTGTCGCGGCCCCCTCGCCGGCTCGCTCGTTTTTTATCCGTTCGGCTATCTCTATTAGCCGCTCGGTCGCGCCGGTGTCGGTGTTAAAAAGCACATCCTCGACAGCTTTGCGCAAATCGGCAGGCACGTCGTCGACAGGGACGATGGCCGCAGCGTTGACGATGGCCATGTCCATCCCGCGGGCTATCGCATGATAAAGAAACACCGAGTGCATCGCCTCGCGCACATAGTTGTTGCCGCGGAATGAGAACGACAGGTTGCTGAGGCCGCCGCTGACCTTGGCACGCGGCAGATTCCCCTTAATCCACGACAAAGCGTCGAGAAAATCGAGGGCGTAATTGTCATGCGACTCGATGCCGGTGGCGACTGCCAGCACATTGGGGTCAAATATTATATCTTCGGCGGGGAAGCCGGCGTCGGTCAGCAGGCTGTAAGCCCGGCGGCATACCTCGATTTTGCGTTCGAGGGTATCGGCTTGCCCGTTTTCATCGAAAGCCATCACCACCACTGCGGCGCCCATCTCGCGGACCGCCATGGCGCGCTCCACAAACTTAGCCGCGCCCTCTTTCAGACTGATGGAGTTGACTATCGGTCGCCCCTGCACATGTTTCAAACCGGCGAGAACGGCGTCCCACGACGATGAGTCAATCATCATCGGCACGCGCGCCACATCGGGGTCCATCCCGACTCTGCTGATAAACGCGGCTATTTCGGCGGGTGCGTCGAGCATGGCGTCGTCCATGTTGACATCAACGACCTGCGCTCCCGCCTCGACTTGGCTGCGGGCTATGCCGATGGCTTCCTCCATGTTTTTCTCCTTGATGAGCCTCAAAAACTTACGGCTTCCGGCTACGTTGCAACGCTCGCCTATGTTCATGAAGTTGCGGTCGGGCGACACGGTGACCGACTCCAATCCGGCAAGCGTCATCTCATGGCTCGGCTGCGGCACGGCTCTCGCGGGTGATTTGCCGGCAATCTCGGCTATCGCCTTGATATGCTCAGGGGTGGTGCCGCAACACCCGCCCACCATGTTGAGCATACCCCCCTCAAGCAATGGCCCAAGTTTCGCGGCCATCGTTGACGCGGTCTCGTCATACTCCCCGAATTGATTGGGCAGGCCGGCGTTAGGGTATATGGCCAAAGGCGACGGGTAGGACTGTAAAGCCTCAACATAGCGAATCATGCCGTCGGCTCCAAAACCGCAATTCAAGGCGACCGCCACCGGCGCGGCGTGTGACACTGTGGCCAAAAAGGCGTCAAGAGTCTGCCCCGACAGCGTGCGGCCGCTCTCGGTGAGGGTGACCGACACCATCAGCGGCAAGCGTCGCCCGGCGGCCTCCATAGCGCGCCGAGCCGCGTAGACAGCCGCTTTGGCATTGAGTCCGTCAAACACGGTCTCTATCAACAGCAAGTCCACTCCACCCTCTATCAACGCCTGCATCTGCGTGAAATAAGCGGCTACTAAACCGTCCCAGGTCAATGCGTCGCCGGGGTTCTCGTCAAGCCCTTGCGCCATCGAGAGCGACTTGCTTGTCGGGCCGACGCTACCTGCCACCCAGCACTCCCTCCCCGGTTGCCGCGACATGGCTTCATCGGCGGCTTCGCGGGCAACGGCTGCAGCGGCGAGATTTATCTCCCTGACGCGGTCGGCAAGGTCATAGTCGGCCATCGAAACCGCGTTGGCGTTGAACGAATTGGTCTCGATCACGTCAGCACCGGCCGCAATATAATCGGAATGTATTTTCAGAATGTGTTCACGGCAAGTCAAGCAAAGAATATCGTTGCACCCCGTCAGGGCTACGGGCCAATCAGCGAACAGCGTCCCGCGAAAATCCGCTTCCGTCAGGCCAAGCCGTTGAATCATCGTACCCATCGCGCCGTCGAGCACCACCACACGGCGGCGCAAAGCGGCGGCAAGCGATACCCCCGTCTTACTCATCGGCATATCTGTCACCAATCTCTCCCCGGCAGGAAAACCTATACAAATACCGCTATTCAAGTTGTTGCTCATGACAATCCGTAATTATTTAGCGCCACAAAGATACAACATAACAACCAAACCCCAAACATCACGGATGTCTGTCCGGAGGCGGGGAGGGGATTCCCGCAAACTGCTAATATGGTATAAATCAGAGAGTGATGCGGCGTGTAAGGGTGCCGGCACGGAGGATGTAAATGCCGCGTGACGCGAGATGCAGGCGGTAAGTCCCGGCCGGGACCGACTCTTGCGAAATCTGCTGGCCGAGGATAGAGAAAATCTTGACCGTCACAGGCCGCTGCGACGTGATGTAGATGTACCCGTCTTTTACCCACACCTCAGGGGTGTCAGCGTCGGTGCGTTCGGCGACAGCCCGCTCGGCAGCCGGCAAGGTTTTGTCGGTAGCCTCCCAGCCATTGGCTGCGGCAACCGTGGATATGGCCGTGGCGCAGAATACTATGAGCGGAATGAAACGTCGCATCTAATCAAAATTATTGGCCAAAATTAATTGTTTTTTGCTAATCTACCAACTATTCCATCAATATTGCCGCTTTGGCCAAAGTCTCAACCCTAATCATCGGGGCTGACGCTCAAAGAGCCCGCGCCATTTTCATGCATTAATGCTCGCTAAGGTTTGACACCCGTATCCTTCCATATATACAAGCGGTCGCTCGGCCTTATCTTGGCAGGCACCGGAATCGAGAAACTGTCGCCTTTGACAGCCCGCTCCACCGGCTTTAGCCCCACACGGATTTCCTCGACTTTGATGATAAGCGCGCCGGTAGTAGGCCCGGTGATAACGACCTCGTCGCCCACCGACAGCTCCCCGCTCTCCATCAGGAACTCGGCAACACCGATGTTGGAGAAATAGCGCACACCCTTGGCGGCATAGACCTTGACACGCGTGGCCGATGAGCCGTATTTGCTCGACCACTCGCCAAGACGCTGCCCGAGATAATAGCCGTTCCAGAATCCCCGATTGAATATGCGGCCAAGACGCTCATCCCAGTCGGCTGTGAGGTTATCGCCATAGCTGCCGTCGCAGACGGCGCGCAAAGCCTCGTCATAGCACTCCACGGCGGTCTTGACATATTCGGGACCGCGGGCGCGGCCCTCGATTTTGAACACCCTCACCCCGGCATCGGCCATCTTGTTGATGAAATGAATTGTCTTCAAATCTTTGGGCGACATTATGTATTTGTTCTCGACATCAAGCTCATCGCCGGTCTCGCGGTCGCGTACAGTGTAGCTCCGGCGGCATATCTGGGTGCAAGCCCCACGGTTGGCGCTCGAGTTCATCTCGTGAAGGCTCAGATAGCACTTGCCCGACACCGCCATGCACAATGCTCCGTGGCAAAACATCTCGATTCTTACAAGCTCACCCCCCGGACCGCGCACATCATCCTCGATAATCGCCTTGGAAATGGCTGATACCTGGTCGAGATTTAGCTCGCGGGCAAGCACCACGACGTCGGCCCACTGCGCGTAAAACTTCACAGCTTCGATGTTGGTGATGTTGCACTGCGTCGATATGTGGACTTCGACACCCACGGAACGGGCGTAGAGTATGGCGGCGATGTCAGAGGCGATGATGGCTGAGACACCCGACTCCTTGACAGCGTCGATAATCGCATGGCAAGTCGACAAATCGTTGTCATAAAGCACTGTGTTGACCGTCAGATAGCTTTTCACACCATGCTCGGAGCAAACCGCGGCAATCGAACGCAAATCGTCAAGCGTGAAGTTGACCGACGACCGCGCCCTCATGTTTAGCCCCTCGACACCGAAATATATGGCATCGGCCCCGCTTTGGATAGCGGCGTGGAGCGACTCAAAGCTCCCCACGGGGGCCATTATTTCAAAATCAATTCTTTTCATGCCCCGCAAAGTTACAAAAAATGTATCGTTCAGATAACCACGCGCCGCAATTACGGAAATTTTTCGTTAATAATGCCTAACAAAGTCGACAATTTATTGCCACTCGGAATAATTTACATATTTTTGCGTCCCCAAACAATAAGTGTTAAAATGAGAATCGCAGTATACTGTTCATCCAAAGACGACATTTCCGGCGCGTACCGGCGCGATGCTGAACTGATTGGGCGTTGCGTGGCCATGCACAATGCTCCGTGGCAAAACATCTCGATTCTTACAAGCTCACCCCCCGGACCGCGCACATCATCCTCGATAATCGCCTTGGAAATGGCTGATACCTGGTCGAGATTTAGCTCGCGGGCAAGCACCACGACGTCGGCCCACTGCGCGTAAAACTTCACAGCTTCGATGTTGGTGATGTTGCACTGCGTCGATATGTGGACTTCGACACCCACGGAACGGGCGTAGAGTATGGCGGCGATGTCAGAGGCGATGATGGCTGAGACACCCGACTCCTTGACAGCGTCGATAATCGCATGGCAAGTCGACAAATCGTTGTCATAAAGCACTGTGTTGACCGTCAGATAGCTTTTCACACCATGCTCGGAGCAAACCGCGGCAATCGAACGCAAATCGTCAAGCGTGAAGTTGACCGACGACCGCGCCCTCATGTTTAGCCCCTCGACACCGAAATATATGGCATCGGCCCCGCTTTGGATAGCGGCGTGGAGCGACTCAAAGCTCCCCACGGGGGCCATTATTTCAAAATCAATTCTTTTCATGCCCCGCAAAGTTACAAAAAATGTATCGTTCAGATAACCACGCGCCGCAATTACGGAAATTTTTCGTTAATAATGCCTAACAAAGTCGACAATTTATTGCCACTCGGAATAATTTACATATTTTTGCGTCCCCAAACAATAAGTGTTAAAATGAGAATCGCAGTATACTGTTCATCCAAAGACGACATTTCCGGCGCGTACCGGCGCGATGCTGAACTGATTGGGCGTTGCGTGGCAGAATTAGGATGCACCATGGTCTATGGCGGTATCAAACTCGGTATGATGCGCATAGCCGCCGACGCCGCAAAAGAGGCAGGCGGGCGAGTGGTAGGCGTCGTGCCAATCAAGCGCAAAGACTATATCAATCCCGTCAACGACGAAAACGTGCTCGCCTTCGACCTCAACGACCGTAAGGCAAAGATGGAGCTGATGAGTGACATATTCGTCGTCTTGCCCGGGGGGTACGGCACCCTCGACGAATGGATTTCGACATTCTCATTCCTCACTTTCACTTCCGATATGCACAAACCCATCATCGTGCTCAACCATGACGGCCTCTACGACCCGACGCTCCAACAGTTGAGGCGTATGGTTGACCACTCCCTGCTCGACCCGGGGCAACTCGACCGCATCAAAGTGGCCCGCGATGTTGACGAATGCCGCACAATGATTGAAAACGAAATCAAAAATCAAAATTGAAAATGAAAAGAAGTCCTGTCTACACCCGCACCGGCGACACCGGCGCAACGTCGCTCGTCGGCGGAAAACGAGTTAAGAAAAACGACATACGCATCGAAGCCTACGGCTCGGTCGATGAACTCAATTCAAACCTCGGACTGCTCGCGACGTCATCGACTCTCGGGCCCGAACAGGTCGACCTGCTCCACTTCGTGCAAAACAAACTGTTCAACATCGGCGCATACCTCGCCACCGACAACCCCGACGGCGACATGACTCAATGCAACGGACTGTCAAACGACGATATCGAGCGCATTGAGACAATGATTGACACGCTCGACTCCCACCTCCCGCCGCTCAGTAACTTCGTGCTGCCCGCAGGCACCCGCACAGCCGCGCACGCTCATGTCTGCCGCACCATGTGCCGCCGCAGCGAACGGCGCATAGTCAACATCTCCGACGTGACCTACGTCGACCCGATACTCCTGAAATTCATAAACCGACTAAGTGATTACCTGTTCGTTCTCGCGCGATTCATGAACGTCAATGCGCAGGTCGAAGAAATATTTTGGAATAAAGATTGTTAGTTATCGGAAAATGACTACTTTTGCGCCACCAAAATAAACAACGACAAAATTCATTTTTTACATCACACGAATAGACACTATGTACTGGACACTTGAATTGGCCTCGAAGCTCGAAGACGCACCGTGGCCGGCAACAAAAGAGGAACTGATTGACTATGCGATGCGGTCGGGCGCGCCCCTCGAAGTCATCGAAAACCTACAGGAGATGGAGGATGAAGGCGACACTTATGAATGTATCGAAGATATCTGGCCCGACTACCCCAGCAAAGAAGACTTCTTCTTCAACGAAGATGAATATTAAACAGAGATTTTAAAACGCAAATAAAATACAAGCGATTGGCGAGCCTCGAAATAAACTTGTCAATCGCTTTTTGTATTCTGCCGCTGACACTTGCGCTGATCGCAGAAAATCAATTGTTGTATCTCCAATAGGATTTGTGGGCGAACGATGTCGTGAGCGCTCAATTTATGCTGTATTTTTTTTAGCTCGTCATTGGTAGTCTCGATTGTCGCTCGTCGGCACATCAAAATATCGTTGCTGATTGAGCGAATTATGCCTTTCATGAGAAATAACTTAGGGGAGAAAACTTAGTGACGAAAAGAGTTGATAAATAGAAAAATATGTGTAACTTCGCGATTGAAAGTCCGGGTGCGCTTTGTTCCCGGTCAATTAATTAACCCAATTTATTAACCAATTAAATGACTGAAGAAGTAAAAAATTCTCCAATCGAAGATTTCGATTGGGACGCCTACGAGAAAGGCGAAACCAATGGTGAGAAGTCTCGCGAGGAACTCACCAAAACTTATGACGAATCGCTCAATACCGTCAAAGACAAGGAGGTAATCGAAGGTACCATCATCTCCCTCAACAAGCGTGAGGCTGTGGTTAACATCGGCTACAAGAGCGATGGCATCATCCCCGTAAGCGAATTCCGCTATAACCCCGACATCAAGGTGGGCGACGTAGTAGAGGTTTTCATCGAAAATCAGGAAGACAGCAAGGGTCAGCTCATCCTCTCTCACCGCAAGGCTCGCGCATCACGCTCATGGGAGCGTGTTAACGAGGCTCTTGAAAAAGATGAAATCATCAAGGGTTACATCAAGTGCCGCACTAAGGGCGGTATGATTGTCGACGTGTTTGGTATCGAGGCATTCCTCCCCGGTTCACAAATCGACGTTAAACCCATCCGCGACTACGACATCTTCGTCGGTAAGACTATGGAATTCAAGGTCGTTAAAATCAACCAAGAGTTCAAAAACGTCGTTGTATCGCATAAAGCGCTCATCGAGGCTGAGCTTGAGCAGCAAAAACGCGAAATCATCGCTAAGCTCGAAAAAGGTCAGGTGCTCGAGGGTACTGTCAAGAACATCACTTCTTACGGTGTGTTCATCGACCTCGGCGGCGTTGACGGTCTTATCCACATCACCGACCTCTCTTGGGGCCGCGTAAGTCACCCCGAGGAAGTGGTTTCTCTCGACCAGAAACTCAACGTCGTTATCCTCGACTTCGACGACGAGAAAAAACGTATCGCTCTCGGCTTGAAGCAACTCCAGCCCCATCCCTGGGATGCGCTTAGCGCAGACCTCAAGGTTGGCGACAAGGTTAAAGGCCGCGTAGTGGTTATGGCCGACTATGGCGCATTCGTTGAAATCGCCCCCGGTGTAGAGGGTCTTATCCACGTTTCAGAAATGTCGTGGTCACAGCACCTCCGTTCAGCTCAGGACTTCATGAAAGTCGGCGACGAAATCGAAGCCGTTATCCTCACCCTCGACCGCGAAGAGCGTAAGATGTCGCTTGGCTTGAAACAGCTCAAGAAAGACCCCTGGGAAGATATTGAAG
>CAZFNR010000010.1:0-47825 GCA_964520525.1 uncultured Muribaculaceae bacterium | reverse complement strand
TATCTTTGAAAATTATCTTTGAAGCACTATTTGAAGCGCTGATAGTCTTATAGGTGGCGGGAGTTTCGTTCCCTTCCTCATCGATTACCGCGTCAACAAAGTTGGGGCTGAGAGATACCTGAGCGCCGTAGATAACCGGGCCCACGGGATGGCCACCGGCGAAGTCGGGCATACTCTTGCAGTCGATTTCAAACGTTCCGTTTTCGGTCAGTTCGTAGTATTGGTCCTGAAATGCGGGCTGCAGCAACTCGAAAGAATCGGAAGAAGCAGGGGTGTAGACCGGCTCTTTGTCATCCTCACAGCTTGCGAAGCAGAGCAGAGCGAACACAGATGCTAAAAATAATGATATTTTCTTCATTTTACTGTTCTTGTTTTAAAATTGTCCTGTCACAATCTGGTTAGTAACCGGGGTTTTGGTTAAATGTGGGCTGAGCGCCGATGATGTTGGTCGGGATGGGCATCAAATCCATGTAAGATGGGAAAGCCGCGCCACTTGGCGAGGTCTGTGAACCTTTATACGACCACATATAGGCAGTGCCTGAGAATTTACCGTGGCGCACGAGGTCGGAACGGCGGGTAAGCTCCCAGTAGAGCTCGCGCTGACGCTCGGCGAGGATGTTGTCGGCGCGGAGGTCGGCATCGGTCCAGGCAGTCACACCGGCACGGTTGCGCACGTGGTTGACATAGGCGAGAGCGTCACTCGAATTACCGGCGCCACCCACGATGTAGCTTTCAGCATACATCAGATAAACATCGGCGAGACGAATCAGAGGAAGATCGGTATCTACCCAAGTCTCGGCGCGGGCTGCCGAAGAACCGTAACGGCCGCCATTAGATGCTGACCATGTGGGACCGAAAGGAGTACCTGAGGCATCTTTCCATTTGCTGTCAGGGCCTGAGAACAGGTTGGTGAACTTGATAACAGCGTAACCGTTGGAGAATTTACCGAAAGCGTCATTACCCATTGTGTAACCGTTCGGCTCTTTGAGCCACATAGCCCAACGCGCGTCGTTTGCGTCATTGGCAAAGCTCTCTGAGAACTGCCTTGTGGCGTGCATACATTTCCAAGGGTTGTTGATACCGTAGTCAGCCGAGGTGCAGGTTCCATCATCAGGGCTGTCAGAAGCTTTGGCATTGGCTGTGGCTGCCGCGATAAGGAACTGCGTGCCACCGTAAGCACGGGTATATGTAGCGTCGTAAGCGATACCCCAAAGGATTTCGTTGACACCACTGCCGCCGGGCATATATTTGTCATTATCCGCACAGAACAGGTACATATATTCCGGAGCGAGACCGTTACCGAGAGGGCCATCCTGGTGACGGGCGATAATGGCTGAGCAAAGCTCAGAACACTTCGCATAGCCGTTGACAGCGCCATTGGTGTAGACCTGGGCGTTGAGACACAGACGAGCGTGGAGAGCCTGCACTCCGTCGAGACCGATTTGACCGTATTTCACATTAGAGGGGTCAGCCTTTTCGGGGAACTCTTCGATGTACTGAGTCTCGATGTCGGTCAACTCACCGTCAAGCCAGTTATAGAGGAACGCGCGGTCCTTCTGCTCGGGACTTGAGAAAAGAGGATCGGTATCAAGCACGAATGAACCCTGACCGAAGATGTCAATCACCCAATAGTAGCTCATGGCACGCAGCGCACGGGCTTGAAGCACCATTTCGCGGACGACGGGGTCACTGTTATTTTTGGCCATGCTGATGAAGTCGTTGCAGACCGCGATGTGTGAGTACAGACGGGAATATGTACCGAAGATATTACCGTTATCCTTGCCCCAGGTGTTGGTAATAAGGTCGATGACACCGTTGTCGGGGTGAATCCATATAGCCTCGTCGGTGGTGAACTCGTTCATCATGAACAGGGCGCGGGTGTACTGGCTCGTACCGCCGTCAAGACCCGAAATATCACAGTCACCGTTAGGGCCTGTCTGACCTGAATAAGCCATACCGCCGTAGCATTTTGCGAGAACAGAGGTATAGTCGTCCACTTTGAGGTCGGCGCCATTAATCAGGTTAGGGTTGTTGGGGTCAAGGTCAAGATCGCCCACGCAAGAGGTGGTCATTACCATCGCCACACCACACAACCCGGTGAATATTTTATTGATTTTTGATTTCATTCTGTTTTTCTAAGATTGAATGTTAATGGTTTCAGATATTAGAAAGTAGCTACCAAACCGAGCGAGTAGGTAGTCGAGCGAGGGTAGACATTGTTGTCGATACCACCGAACACTTCGGGGTCGATACCGCCGTACTTGGTAATCACAAACGGGTTTTGGACAGCTCCAAACAGGCGCAGGTTCAACTTGTTGTTGATAAGGTTGTCCCAAGTATAACCAAGAGTGATGTTATCGCAGCGCAGGAACGACGCATTCTCAAGGAAGTAGTCGCTCATGTAGTAGTTGGCGGCTGATTTGTTTTTGAAATAATAGTCAGCCTTGACAAGGTTGCTCAAACCGTAGCTGTTCACACCGTCCATTGCGCTGTTGGAGGCAAGAGTGTTGTTGTAGACGTAGTTGCCGATTGAAGCGCGGAGCGAGATGCCGAGATCCCACTTCTTGTAGCGGAAGGTGTTGTTCATCGTCATCGTCACCTTTGGATCCGGCGAGTGGTTGATTACCTTATCGTCAGAATTGATGATACCATCATTGTTTTGGTCTACAAACACGCCCTCGATGGGGTTGCCGGCGTTGTCATAGACCTGCTGCAACAGATAGAATGAGCTTGCGGCGTGGCCTACGGCGTGGGCTTGCACGGTATTGCCCGTACCGCCCGAGATGCCACCGGTGGTGATGATGGTCGACTCGTCGTTGAGCTTGGTGATTTCATTGTGGTTGTAACCTACGTTGTAGCTTACTGTCCAGTTGAAATCTTTAGTGACCACGGGGCGGGCGGTGATGTTGAACTCGACACCGTAGTTTTCAAGGTCACCGATGTTGCGGTTGAGCATATTCACTGTCGATGAGCCGGCGGGGATGGTCACATATGAGAGCAAGTCTTTTGTCTTGCGCAGATACCAGTCAAATGACGCGCTGATGCGGTTGTTAAGGAACGCAAAGTCAAGACCGGCGTTCCATGTCGTGGTGGTCTCCCACTTCAAGTCGGGGTTGTAACCCTGGAGGAAGTAACCGGGGACGTAAACCACATTGCCCGTAGCGTCGGTAACAGGATAGTAAGAACCGGGGCCTGCGATAGAGTACATCGGGAGATAGTTACAGGTAGAACCAACCTCCTGCTGACCGGTCATACCCCAGCCGAGACGCAGCTTGAGGTCGTTCATCCAGCCGCGGGTGCCTTCCATGAAACTCTCGTCGATGATGCGCCAGCCGAGGGCTACTGCGGGGAATGTACCCCAGCGGTTATCCTTCGAGAAGCGCGAGGTGGCGTCGCCGCGGACAGTCACGGTTGCCAAATAGCGACCCATGAACGTATAATTTACACGACCGAAGAACGAGAGCAGTTGCAGATGTTCTTTGTAGTGGTAGTTGCCGCTTGCGTCAACGACATCATCAAGATAGTTTTTGCCAATCATATTGAGAGAAGAGGGGTTGATATCCATCGAGTAGGTACCTGTCGCGGCATCATAGACGGGCAGGCTAAAGCCGGGAGTAGTGGGACGGCCTGACTCAGAAGAAGCTCCGTAGTTCCACTCGCTCTTGTAGTTGCGCTGCCAAGAGTACCCTGCGGTAACATCGAAGTTTGATTTGATTGACTCAATCTCCTTGCGATAGTTCAGATAGAAATCCAAAAGGGTATTGCTCTTGAACTGATATTTGTAATTGGTGAAACCCGCGCCATTCTTCTGGTGACTCCAGTAGGTGTTGGGGGTGTTCACCTCAGTTGAATCATACTCGTCGGTCTTGCTGACGTCGTAACCCAAGTTAAGGTTAGCGTGGAGCTCGGGGAGGAAGTGGAAAGAGTAATCCAACTGCAAGTTGCCGTTTGAACGGTAAACCTTGGCGTAGTTGTCATGACCGTTAATATATGACATCGGGTTGCGTGAAGCGTTCTGCTCAACTGTAACCGAACCGTCGCTTGCGGTGTTCATCCATGTATAAAAACCACCGTAGAGATACTGCTGGCCACTGTTGCCGCCGGAGATGGGTATGTTTGAATAGACAGGCTTGGTGGGGTCGAATCCGAGAGCCGCACCAATTGCGCCGCTATCGGTGAACTGGTTCTTGGCATAGAAGCCGAGCACATTCGCGTTAACGCTCAAGTGGTTATCAAAGAACTTGGGCGACAAGTTGAATCCGCCGGTCACGCGGTCCATCGAGCTACCTTTGAGGATACCCTTGGAGTTGGTATAGGCGACATCCACGCGGTAAGGAAGAATGCCGGCTGTACCTGACACGCTCAGGCTGTAGTCATGTGAAACGGTTGTGCGGAGCACTTCATCCTGCCAATCGGTGTTATAGAGTTTGCCGTTGTAGCCGAGACGCTCAGGGTTGAGGTCATTCTCGGTAATCATTGACGCAAATTCGCTTGAGCTAAGCACATCCCACTTTTTGGCTACGGTGTTGACGTGCATATTAGCCGCAAAGCTCACTTTGGGGCGGCCGGCTGTGCCTTTCTTGGTGGTGATGATGATGACACCGTTCGACGCGCGCGAACCGTAAATGGCGGTAGCCGAAGCGTCTTTAAGCACGGTCATCGACTCGACATTGTTCGGGTTAACCATCGCAAGGGGGTTGCTCATACCCTGCACGCCGCCGTTGTCCAATGGCACACCGTCAATCACGATAAGAGGGTCGTTAGAGGCGTTCAATGACGAGCCGCCGCGGATGCGTATGTTAGCCGAGCCTTCGGGTCCGCCTGACGTCGTCACGACAACACCCGGAGTCTGGCCGACGAGCATATCCTGAACCGAGGTAGACATACCGGCCTCAACTTCGTCGGGCTTTATCACTGCCACAGAGCCTGTAGCGTCTGACTTCTTTACCACACCGTAACCGATGGCTACGACCTCATTGAGGACAACGCTGTTCTCTTTGAGCGTAACGTCGATTGTAGTGCGGTTGTTGACAGCTACCGTCTGAGTGTCGAATCCGACATAAGAGAACACCAGAGCCCCGTCAGCTGAAACTTCAATGTGGTAGTTACCGTCGATGTCGGTGGCGACACCGTTAGAGGAGCCCTGCGCGAGCACACTCGCACCAACCAGGGGTTCGCCCTGATTGTCGGTTACAGTACCGGAGACTGTAATCTTCTGCGCTAAAGCGGGGAAAGAAAGGCACAACGTCATCAAGAGCGCGAGCCAAACCTTCCGATTCATTTGATAACAAATGTTCTTCATGCAAGAATTGTTTTTAAGTTTTACTTGGGTTTTAAATTATTTATATTTATCTCTATTTTCTCTCTACTTATCATGACAATCAGCTCCGTGGCAAGCCTGATACCGGAACGGCGCGAAACCCGCCCGGCTGTCCGCTACGAGGTGAAGCCGCTAATTTCAAAAAGGGATTGATGAGGTATCAGACGAGGCGAAACCGCCCCACAAGCCAAACTCACTGGCTGCGTACGGCAATCGGTGCTAACGGTTATTAGATTCAAGCGCAACATCAGTTCTACTTCCTATCCTTTTTCTTAATCATGCTTCTGGTCAACACGGTTTGACTCAGTCTTACCGAGTTTCCGACCACAAATTAAACCAAAATTTTGTTTATTATTTTATTTTAGCACAAAAAAAGTATCCCCAACCCGCCATTTTAACTACAGTTAATTAACATAACGGCAATCGTTTTGATATTTATTAGATTTTTTTCAACATGTGGGGCAACAGATTTTCCTAAACCGACAACACATCCCCACACCCCTAAACAACCTGCATTGATGGTATTGCGGGTGACGAAAAGGTTGACTAACTTTGCACGATACAAAAACGATAACGATTATGGGAAAAAAGAACTATCGATTCGAGACACTTCAACTCCATGTCGGGCAAGAAAACCCCGACCCCGCCACCGACGCAAGAGCGGTGCCAATCTACCAGACGACATCCTACGTATTCCCCAACTCGGCTAACGCCGAGGCCCGCTTCAGCCTCGAAGCGCCGGGCAATATATACGGTCGACTGACCAACTCCACCCAGGACGTCTTTGAACAGCGAGTGGCTGCCCTCGAAGGCGGAGTGGCTGCTCTCGCGACCGCATCGGGTGCCGCAGCCATCACCTACGCATTCATGAACATTGCGAAAGCCGGTGACCACATCGTCGCCGCCAACACCATCTACGGCGGCACATACAGCCTGCTGGAACACACGCTCCGCGACTACGGCGTGTCGACCACGTTTGTCGACCCAAGCGACATAGCCAATTTCGAGCGCGCAATCCGCCCCGAGACAAAAGCTGTCTTTATCGAGACCTTCGGAAACCCCAACTGCAACCTCATCGACATCGAAAAGGTGGCGGCAATCGCCCATAGCCACAATATCCCGCTGATGATTGACAACACATTCGGCACCCCCTACCTCATCCGCCCGTTTGAGCACGGAGCCGACATCGTAATCCACTCGGCCACGAAATTCATCGGCGGCCACGGCACAACTCTCGGCGGGGTCATAGTAGACTCAGGCAACTTTGACTGGAAAGCTTCAGGCAAGTTCCCTCAACTTTCGCAACCCGACGCAGCCTACCACGGATTGGTATTCACCGAAGCGGGCGGCAAAGCGGCGTTCGCCCTCAGAGCGCGAGCCATACTGCTTCGCGACATGGGCGGCGCTATCAGTCCGCTCAGCGCGTTCCTGCTGCTGCAAGGGCTGGAGACTCTGTCGCTAAGAGTGGAGCGCCACGTCTACAACGCGCTGAAAGTGGTGCAATTCCTCGCCAACCACCCCAAAGTGGCAAAAGTCAACCATCCGTCGCTCCCCGACCACCCCGACCATGAGCTTTACAACCGATACTTCCCCAATGGCGGAGGTTCAATCTTCACCTTTGAAATTAAGGGAGGCAAAGAGGAGGCTCACCGCTTCATCGACTCTCTACAGATTTTCTCGCTGCTCGCAAACGTGGCAGACGTGAAATCGCTCGTGATTCACCCCGCCACCACCACCCATTCCCAGCTCAATGAGCGAGAACTCGCCGAGCAGGGCATCTCGCAGGGCACTATACGCCTCTCAATCGGCACCGAGCACATCGACGACATAATCGACGACCTCAACCAAGCCCTCGACAAAATATGACGACGTTGTAGTCGTATCACTGCCGCTGCAGCGACATAAACCCACACATAATATGCTGTCAGATAAGCGACACCCCGCTATCGGCTCAAAAGCCGATGCGGGGTGTCGGTTTATATCGACGGGAGGGTGCCGGCTGTCAGTCGACGTGCCAGTGGTCGCCCGCCATAATCATGTCGCGCAAGCTGCCAAAGCCTTTCTTTGACTTGACGGCGGCTACCTGAGCGTCTATCTCTTCGTTGTATACGGGTGAAGCCACATCGCGGATTACACCGATAGCGAGAGGCAGTTCATGGCCATCCATCATGGCAAGCTGCTGATGGAGGAAATTGCTCGGAGTGTGGGCATCATGGACCAAAACATCGTCCAGGGTGTAACCATCCTCACCCACAGTGACCGCTTTCAGCAGGAAACCGTCCTGAACCAAGCCGCGGTTGCCATCCTTGCCGAAAAGCATCTTCTCGCCGTGGCGCAAGTGGATTGTGCGATCGGCGCGATATGCGCGGTCAACGATATCATTGTGAACGCCATTGTTGAAAATCATGCAATTTTGCAATATTTCAACCACCGACGTCCCCTTGTGGCGGGCGGCTGCCACCATAACTTCCTGAGAAGTGGCGAGTTCCACATCAATCGATCGGGCGAAGAAGTTGCCTCGCGCGCCGAACACCAATTCGGCGGGAATAAACGGGTCCTCAGTGGTGCCATAGGGTGACGACTTCGACACGAAACCGCGCTCCGACGTTGGGGAATATTGCCCCTTTGTCAGACCGTAGATTTTGTTATTGAACAACAGTATATTTATGTCGACATTGCGGCGCACGGCATGGATAAAGTGATTACCGCCGATAGCCAATCCGTCGCCGTCGCCCGAAATCTGCCACACGGTCATCTCTGGATTTGCCACTTTGAAACCGGTTGCGATAGCGGCGGCACGGCCGTGGATGGTGTGAAACCCGTAGGTATTCATATAGTAAGGCAGTCGCGACGAGCAACCGATGCCTGAGATGACCGCAGTCATGTGGGGCGGCACTCCAACCGCTGCCATAGCCTTGTGCAGGGTGTTGAGGATAGCGTGGTCGCCGCAGCCGGCGCACCAACGCACCGATTGGTCATTTTTGAAATTGGCGGGGGTATAAAGGGTTTCTTCCATTTCAGTTTTCCTCCATGATTTTGGTTACAGCGTCCACAACCTCGCCGACGAGGAATGGTTGCCCTTGAATCTTGTTGACACGCTCGATTTTCACATCGGGGAACTTTGCCTGCAGATAGTCGGCAAATTGTCCGCAGTTAAGCTCTGCCACTATCACGCGGCGGTAGCGGCGCAACACTTCGCCGGTATTGGCCGGGAGAGGGTTGATATAGCGGAACTGAGCGAAAGCCACGGGACGGCCGGCGGCATTGAGTTCGCCGGCGGCTGTGTAGAGATGCCCGTAGGTGCCGCCCCACCCTATGAGCAGGGTGTCGGCTTCGGGGTCACACTGCACCTCGAGCGCGGGGATGTCGTCGGCGATGCGGGCGATTTTCTCGCGGCGTATCTTGACCATCTTCTCATGATTGATAGGGTCGGTCGAGATTGCTCCGGTGACAGCGTCTTTCTCAAGGCCGCCTATGCGGTGAGTAGCGCCGGGAGTGCCGGGGATTGCCCAGTAGCGCACCTGTGTCTGGGGGTCGCGCTCATAAGGTTTCCATGAGCCGTCGCATTTCTCGGCAGGGAGATAGTTGGGCTTTATTTCTGGATATTCGTCAGCATCGGGGATGCGCCATGCCGACGAACCGTTACCTATGAACGCGTCGCTCAGCAAAATCACCGGAGTCATGTGTTCGATTGCTATGCGGCAAGCCTCGAAAGCCATCGTGAAGCAGTCGGTAGGCGAACAGGGTGCTACAACCGCCAACGGCGACTCACCGTTGCGGCCATATAGGGCTTGCAGCAAGTCGGTCTGCTCGGTCTTTGTCGGGAGTCCGGTGGAGGGGCCTCCGCGTTGCACATCGATGACTACAAGCGGCAACTCAGCCATCACAGCCAGACCGATACCCTCACCCTTCAAGGCGAGACCGGGACCCGAAGTCGATGTCACAGCGAGGTCGCCGGCAAACGACGCGCCTATCGCCGAGCACACACCGGCAATCTCATCCTCCATCTGGCAGGCGCGGACACCGAGGTCTTTGCGCTTTGCCAACTCATGCAGGATGTCGGTAGCGGGAGTAATGGGATATGACCCCAAAAAAAGCGGTCGTCCCGATTTCTCCGAAGCCATAATCAAGCCCCAGGCCGTGGCGGTGTTGCCGTTGATGTCGGTGTAGTCGCCCGGGACAATCTCATCGGTCTCGATACGGTAAGTCGACACCGAGGCGTGTATATTGGAGCCGTAATCGTAGCCGGCCGCTATGACGCGAGCGTTAGCATCATAAATCGCCGGTTTCTTGGCAAACTTGTTTTTAAGATGGTGGAGAGCGCTTTCTATGGGGCGGTCAAACAACCAGCAAACCAAGCCGAGGGCGAAAATGTTACGGCATTTAAGCATCGACTTGTTGTCGAGACCCGAATCGGCCAAAGCGGCTTTCGTAAGGCTCGTCACGGGCACCTCTACCACCTGGGCGGTTATGCCAAGTTCCTTGATTGGGTCGAGCGTCGTGAAAAGAGCTTTCTTGAGGTCACTCTCTTTGAACGAGTCTATATCGGTGATGATTACCCCGCCGGGGCGCAAAAACTTCACGTTCTGTTTCAACGCCGCAGGGTTCATCGCAATCAGCACGTCACACTTGTCACCCGGGGTATAGACTCCCGTTCCGACACTCACCTGAAACCCCGAAACACCGCTCAGCGAGCCTTGAGGGGCGCGTATCTCAGCGGGATAGTCGGGAAAAGTTGAGACCTGGTTACCCATGCCGGCCGAAACATTCGTAAAGATGTTGCCGGCGAGCTGCATACCGTCGCCAGAGTCACCCGAAAATCTCACGACAACCTTGTCGAGCGATTTAACGTTGGTTTTCTCTTCCATTGTGATATTAGAGATTATTAATATATGTTAATGATTTGCTTATTTCTAATCGCAAAGATACGAATAAGTCAAGCGCAAAGCCAAATTTATTTGAGTTTTGCCAAGCGAGTGTATCTAAGCGGGGGCAAATGTACAAATCTTTGAGAGATACCGCAACTGCGGTATTGCAAAAACTATAACTCTTGACTACCTTTGTAACAATAAAACATAACGAAAAATGGCACAAATCAAAAAAAGTCTAACAGAATTAATAGGTAATACCCCACTGCTCGAACTGACCAACATCGAAAAAAAGCATCATTTGAAAAGCCGACTGATTGTCAAAATCGAGTACTTCAACCCCGGCGGAAGCGTCAAAGACCGCGTGGCCCTCGCAATGATTAAAGCGGCAGAGGCCGACGGCTCTCTGAAACCCGGCGGACTTATTATCGAGCCTACCAGCGGAAACACTGGCGTGGGGCTGGCTTGGGTGGCGGCGGTTAAGGGCTATAAGGTGATTTTGACTATGCCCGAGACGATGAGCGTGGAGCGGCAGCGCCTGCTGAAGGCTTATGGCGCGACCTTGATTCTGACCCCGGGGGCCGAGGGGATGGCGGGTGCCATACGCAAGGCCGAGGAGCTGAAAGCGCAATATGAGGGGGCGATTATTCCCCAACAGTTTGAGAACCCCGCCAACCCCGAGGCGCATTTACACACGACAGCCGAGGAGATATGGCGCGACACCGACGGGGAAATCGACTACTTCGTCGCCGGCGTGGGAACAGGCGGGACTCTCAGCGGCACCGCCAGCGGACTGAAACGCCACAATCCGGGCATAAAAGCCATCGGTGTGGAACCGTCGGGGTCGCCCGTGCTGTCAGGCGGCAATGCGGGACCCCACAAGCTACAAGGCATTGGAGCCGGATTCATACCCCGCAATTTCAATCCGTCGGTAGTTGACAGTATCGTCACCGTGGCCGACGACGAGGCGATAGCGGCTTCGCGGATGCTTGCGCGCGAAGAGGGACTGCTTGTGGGCATCTCAGCCGGAGCGGCAATGCACGCCGCACTCACCATAGCCCGCAAAGATGAAAATGCCGGGAAAACCATCGTCGCACTGCTCCCCGACACCGGCGAGCGTTACCTCTCCACACCGCTTTACGCCTTCGAGGAATATCCGCTCTGACCGACGACGACAGCACCTATATCAACGGTAATCACGACGCAAACTCCGGCGCGGCACTGATTGGACTAAACTGTCATTTTGTCGTTTTGCCACCCACGAGGTCATCGTTTGATATAGTGCGTGATGTCTTTTTAACCGAAGTATTGAGCGAACCGAAGCGATACGACACCGTGACGCTGAAACTACTGTTGTATAGGTTCTCGGTCACACACTCTCCAATCATCGAATTATTGAGCGACATGATGGTGCCGTCCCACGAGTACGGGCCGAATGGGTTTCTGGCATGTAACATGACCGTCAAGCGGTCATCCTTCAGGAAACTGCGCTCAATCCACAGAGCGTGGTCCCACGCGTCGGCGCCACTGCGACGCATCTCGCTATAAACGCCGTTTATCCATCCGCTCCAGTAGCTCAACAAGACAGAGCCTCGCAGCTTCCATGGCAGACGCTGGGTGAGTTTTGTGTAGAGGTTGCCGGTCCAACCGTGGTTTTTCAACGTCACGCCCGGCAAAGCGTCAGGGTTGGCAAAGTCGTCGTAATAAGCCGCGCCGTTAAACATCCACTGCGTCTTGTCAGTTAACGACCACTGGCAATAGAGCGACAAGCTGAAACACTTGTTGTGGCCCGCATTGGCGTATGTCGAGTAAAGCACGTTGTCAACAGCCCGCTGCATCGAGATTATAGCATCGTCGGTGAAACTGTAGCCCGCGGTGAAATCGACATTGAATTTTTGGGCTGTGAGTCCATAATTGAAGTTCAATTCGTTGTAACGGGAGCTTTCAAGCTCGGGATTACCTGTCGACACAGAGGTCGGCGACTCCTCCACCGCCGGGCTGAGATACCTTATTCCGGGGCGGTTTATGCGGCGGGAGAAGCTGATTTTCAACGAATTTGCATCATTTACAGCATATGCGACCGCCGCATTTGGCACCCAATCGTTAAGGTTCGTGCCAAATCCCGGGGTGTCGTTGCTTCGGTAACGTCCCGACAAATGCGAATACTCATACCGCAATCCTCCGCGAAGAGTGAAACGCCCGAGCGTGATGCGGTAGTCGGCAAACAGTGCGGCGACCTGCGTATCGTGAATAAAATCAGTATAATCCTCCCCGGCACCGATATAATCCATGCGGTTACGGGCATGATTGCGCCTGAATATGTATTTTCCCCCGGTGTCGAGTTTCTGATGCGCTCCGAGAGGCCGCGCCCAGTCAATCTGCACTGTGTGTTCGGCAAAATCACTACGACGGTCACAGTCGATGCCCGTATACTCCACCGGAAGGTTCACGGCGTTGTCGTAAGTCGCGGTTCCTCTCACCTGCTCGTCAGTGTGTGAGAATTGGTATGAGACAGTCACGGTCTCACCCTTGAGACGAGTCGAACGTTGATAGTTGACACCGACACCAAGATCCATATACCCGTATTTCGGATAGCGCGTGTGGCTATCGTAGCTATACACCAGCGACCCGTCGGGCGAAATCATCGCCCTGCTCGCATCATCTATCCATTTGACATCAAAGCCGCTACCCTCTAATTCCATCGTGAATAAATTGAGCGAGTCAAGCTCCCAGCTTCCCTCAAGCCCCCACCACATGGAGTTGCCGGGGTTATACGATTCCTGTTGCGTTATGAGACGGTCACCCGTGCCTTCAAAAGTGTAATCTTTTACCGACCGATTCAGGGTGTTGCGCCGGCACATATGATATATACCCGCATAAGCCGACATCGTTACCTTGTCAATCTGCGTCATCAGATAGAGACTCGGTTTGGGGACAAAGTAATCGCGGGATTCGAAAGCGACCGACGCCGTCCCTGTCACACCTTTTATCGCCGTGCTTTCGAGGGTGATTATATTGAGAATGGCACCAACGCCCTCCGCGTCCTCCCGCGCGCCGGGGTCGGTTATCACCTCAATTTTCTTTATCATTGAGGCTGGTATGGCAGTGAAAACATCCTTCGCATTTTTCGTGAACGCATTGTTAGGTCGACCGTTACGGTATATTTTGAAATCTGACGAGCCCTTGACTTTGATTGTGCCGTCGGCCTCAACCGTGACCATCGGCACCTTGCGCAGTATATCCTGCACAGTCGCCGTGCGCGAGTCTTCGTCGGCCTGCACGTCATACCCTAACCTATCTATCTCCTTGACCACCAAGGGGCGTTGGGCTATCACTGTAATCTCGCCAAGTTCAGTCGACATCGGCGACAAAGCTATAGTTGCCAAATCGGCAGTTGGCGACTGCCGGGTCAAGACAAACCATCGGCTCACCTCTGAGTAGCCCACCGAGGTCACTCTTGCACAGTAATCCCCCTCCGCGCCGAGGTTCAATCCAAAATTTCCATTATCATCGGCCGCGCAAACCGCCTTTGGCTTCACGCTATCTGCCGCCGCATAGACCCTGATTGTCGCATAAGGCACCGTCTCGCCGTCAACATCGGTCACCGACCCTTTAACTTTATATTGAGCCGCCATCTCAAGCACCGCCAGAACAGCTATGCCGAAAAATGTCATCATCTTTTGCATCGCATCTGCCATTGAATATTTCACCCAAACAGACGCTCCGACTGCCTCATACGTTACACACTATTTTAAATTATTTTCACTCAATTTAGACTCATCTGCGTAACATACTGTCAATTAAAGCGTTCTTACTATACCGTGAAACGGCAAAACTCTTTCGACAACCTAAATTCACCGATTAATTGCCGTCAGTTCGCAGATTTTCGTTATTTTCGCATAATATATACTTTTCCGACAACTACACATCAAATATGGAACGCGTCAAAGTTAAGATTATAAACCGCTCACATCACCAACTACCCGCCTATGAGACACCGTCGTCAGCCGGTATGGATGTCAGAGCCTGCATAGACCAACCCATCGTGTTGCAGCCAATGCAACGCGTACTCGTCCCAACCGGACTGTATATGCAACTGCCTCAAGGTCACGAATGTCAGATTCGCCCTCGTAGCGGACTCGCGCTAAAACACGGAATCACCGTCGCCAATTCGCCCGGCACTATCGACGCCGACTACCGCGGCGAGATAAAAGTCATCCTAATCAACCTCTCGCAAGAACCGTTCGTAATCAACGACGGCGAACGCATCTGTCAAATGGTGATTGCCAACTACACCCATGTCGAATGGGAACCGGTCGAGAAAATCGACGAAACAAAGCGCGGTCAAGGCGGATTCGGCCACACGGGGCTAAACTAACACATATTTTTCACAGTGAGACCGATATCACGTCAGCTAATCTCTCTGAGCCTCATCGCCGCAGGTTTGATAATCTGCTTCGCGGCTTCAGGACGCAGCAAATGGCAAGACGGCGAACAAGCGCGCCGAGCCGACTACATATTCATGGAGGCGCAACGACAAAACGCTCTCGAAAACAACGCCGCCTACTACGAACTGCTCAACCGGGCCTATAGGCTCGACACCACTCAGACTGCGGTCGGTCACGACCTCGGCTATATCATCATGATGACCGCCGAAAACGACTCCGATATGTTCCGTGAGGGATACGACTTGATGGCAGCGCATTTCAACACACACCCCGACGACTACTACAGCGCGGTGTTTTACGGCTCGGTAAACGACCGCCTGCGACTGCGCGACGAGGCCGTCAGAGTTTGGACCACTCTCGACTCCCTGTTCCCAAACAAGCCTGAAATATCGTTTAAACTCGCCGAGGCTCTTACCGCCACGGGCGACACAGCCAGCTTACGAAAAGCAGTAGCCGTCTACGACCGCCTCGAAGACGCCGAAGGAACCGATGTCGGGTTGGCTTCAAGGAAGATACGAGCCTACTACGCGCTCGGCGACACAGCGGCGATGCGACGCGAACTAAACGGACTACTCGCTTCGTCACCGAAATCATCTGACTACAACATCTACGCCGGAGAACTGTTCGCAGCCATGGGCCGCACCGATTCGGCCCTGCACTACCTCAACCGCGCTTGCGAACTCGACTCCACCAACGGACGGGCCTACTTCCAACGAGCCAACCTATACCGATCCATGGGCGACAGCGCCGCTTTCGACCGCGAAATGTTCAGGGCGTTGCGGCAAGACAACCTCGACCTCAACACGAAACTGTCGATGTTTAAAGGCTACATTCAGGAATTGTATGCCGACACCCTACAGCAGCCGCGCATCAACGACCTGTTTTCCGTACTCATCGAACAGAACCCCCATGAGGTTGATGTCAGAGACCTTTACACAGCCTACCTGATAGCTATCGACAACTATCGGGGTGCCGCCGAACAGACAAGCTACGCCCTCGACATAGACCCCTCAAGCCAAGAGCGATGGAGCGCGGTGGTGAGCCTATATATGCAGGCCGACGATTACATCCGAGCGACACAGGAGGGGGAGCGCGCGCTCCAATACCACCCCGACAGCCCCCTGCTCCACATGATTACAGCGACGGGATACTCGATGACTGATAACCAGGACAAGGCTCTGGTTTATTTCAACAAAGCCTATTCCTTAGCCGATACCACCGACAATGTGCTGCGCTCAAAAATACTCGGCGCCATAGGCGACTCCTACTATAAAATTGAGAAAAAAGACAGTGCGTTTGTCTACTACGACCGGGCCATCAATCTCGACCCCGGCAATATGCTCGCCATGAACAATTGCGCCTATTTCCTGGCCTGCGAGGGACGAGACCTCGACCGCGCCGAGCAACTCAGCGCAATCACCGTGCGCGACAATCCGCAAAATTCCACATCGCTCGACACTTACGCCTGGGTTTTCTTCAAAAAGGGAGACTACGCCATGGCCCGCCAATACATTGACGCGGCGATGGCAAACGAACCTGAGTTATCAGCCGAGATTCTGCACCATGCCGGCGACATATACTTCATGGACGGACATCCCGACGAAGCCCTCGATTTTTGGAAAAAGGCGTTGAAACTCGACCCCAAAAACGAGTTGCTCGCCCGCAAAGTGAAACACAAAACTTTCTTCTACAAATGAACGCCCGAAACTCACTGGTAACACTGGCCGCCGCCTTGACTTTAGCACTTGCGACAAGCGGGTGCGGCTCTTCCAAAAACGCCTCGACCACCGGTCAAGACGGGACCGCCCCGGCAATAGCCCGCGGCGCCACCGTAGAGCAACGCTACGAATCATTGATAACAAACAGCTACCGGGAATGGTCAACCCTTTCAGTCCCTGTCAAAATAGAACTTACCAAACCTAAACAGTTCTCAATATCCGGACGCGCCTACATGGAGCGCGACAAAAGCGTGTTCATATCCCTCAGGTTTCTCGGCATGGAAGTCGGCACAATATTCATTGATAACGACTCGCTGTTCTTAACCGAGAAAATACACAAATATTATGTGGCAGAGGGGGTCAAATCGCTCCTCGGCGGCTACCCGCTGACAGTCGCCGACATACAGTCATTGCTCTTAGGGCAGCCGTTCTTGGCCGGGAAAGGACGGCTCTCGAAAGCCGACCGCCAGAGCCTTTACATCTGCGATGCCCCCGTCAGCTCGACATGGACAATCACCCCACCCGCGCCCGCCGACGGCATCGACTACACATTCTCGCTATCCATGTCGAGTGACAGGCTCGAACGTCTCACCATCACCACCGACGACTACCTGCCGGCGACAGTGGTCTACTCCGATGGGAAAGCCTCGCCCGCAGGTGAAGTCAACAGCGTGATGGACATTGCCGCTACCGCGGCAAAAACTCCAATCGCCGTGTCTCTGAAATGGAATTTCAGCAACGCCGAGTGGAACACCCCCGACCTCAGGCAATGGAAAAAGCCAAAAGATTACACCCGGCTAAAACAAAAAGATATTATCAACGCGCTGTCATCGTTCAAGCCATGACGCATCACCCATATTAACCGACAGCCCCCCTATCATGTCTCGCATAATAATCATATTCATCACCTGCTTGCTGACGGCCTTCGCCTCGGCCGACGCCGCACGACCGCGCAAAAAGGTCAGACAACAGGCCAAACCCGCCACAACTCAGACCGTAAAGCAAAAAAAGAAAGAAAATGAGCGAGCCATCAAAGAAACATCAAAAAAAATCGAAGTCAACACCAAAGAGACTGCCCGACAGCTAAACAAACTCAACCTCCTGGCTGCCGAAATCAAAGAAACCGACCACTCATTAGCGACAATAGGTCGCTCGGTCGACTCGCTTAACAGAGCCATAAGGAACATCAACGACTCAATCGCCACCCTCGACGCATCGGTCAAGTCCATGCAACAGAAATATGCCAACGCTCTGCGGCATTTCCAAGGGCGCAAAGTGTCGATGAGCCCGCTGGCTTTCGTGTTCTCATCCGACTCATTCCAGCAGGCTTACCGACGTCTGCGCTACCTCCAGCAATTCTCCCGTTGGAGAGCGCGCAAGACACGCGACATTCGGGCCGCGAGGGAGAAACTCGACGCACAGCAAACGCATCTCGCATCGCTGCAATCCTCACGGCAGGAATCGCTCAAATCGCTCAAATCAGCCAAAGCCTCGCTCAACTCAAAGCGCCGTGACACCGACGCCCTCGTCGCATCGTTGAAACAGGAAGGAGGCGCGCTAAAATCGCTGCTCAAACAGAAAGAAAAAGAAGCTCGCGCCCTCGACAACGAGCTTAACCGCCTCATCGCTGAAGAACAGCGTCGCCGGGAGCAACAGCTCGCCGAACAACGCCGGCGCGAAGAAGCCGAGCGGCAGGCACGTTTAGCCGAAGAACGACGGCAGCAACAACTCGCCGCCGAAGCCGAACAACGCCGACAGCAAGAAAATGAGGCGATAGCGCAAGCCGAAAAGGAGAAAGCTGAAAAAGCCGCCGAGACAGGCAAAGAAAAAGCGACGCAAGACAAAGAGAAAAGCCAAAAAGAGAAAAACAAGAAACAGAAAGCCCAAAAACACGACAAAAAGACCAAGAAAAATAAAGACAAAAAGCCGGTAACACCCCCCGCTCAACCGTCGCCCTCAGCCGACGCGGCAATGAACGCGACACCCGCCAAATCGACCACGGCAGCCGACCTTGACCTACTGGCCAAGGAAGATGTCAAAATCTCAGGCGATTTTGAAAGCAACCGCGGACGGCTACCCTATCCCGTCGCGGGACGCTACCGCATTGTCAAGCACTTCGGACGGCAACGACACCCCGAACTGAAATATATCGAGACCGACAACAGCGGCATTGACATCGAAGTCGGCTCAGGGGCCTCCGCAAGAGCCATATTCCCCGGAAAAGTGTCAGCGATTTTCCATCAGCCGGGATTCAACACCATCGTCATGGTGCGCCACGGAAACTACCTCACGATTTACGCCGGGCTTGGTTCAATCGCCGTAAAAACAGGCGACTCGGTAAAATCCAACCAGACGATAGGCTCGGTTTTCGCCGACCCCGACGACGGCGGCCGAAGCATACTCCACTTCGAAATACGCAAAGAGAAAATCAAACTCAATCCTGAGGAATGGCTACGATAACCGACGACCGACGCCGCAACTCCGGCGTGACATCAATCGCGCTACGCGCCATGAGCGTGTTCGGCGGTCTACAAGTGGTGCAGATTCTCTGTTCCATCATCCGCGTCAAACTCGTGGCGGTGTGGATAGGGGCGGCGGGGGTCGGCTTGTTCGGGATATACAACTCAGCCATAGAGATGATAGCCACAATCTCACAGCTCGGTATGCGCAACAGCGCGGTGCGCGACATCGCCGGAGCCTCCCATTCAAGATTCGCCATCATAGCAATCGTAATCAGGCGATGGTCATGGATGCTCGGACTGCTTGGCGCAGTCGTCACATTGGCCTGCGCCCCGTTACTGAGCCGACTGTCATTTGACGATGCCGACCACACCGGAGGATTTGTAGTCCTGTCAGTAGCTCTGCTGCTGACATCCCTCACCGGCGGCGAGCAAGCAATCATGCAAGGAGCCAGGAAACTGCGCCGGCTTGCCATATCATCGCTATGGGGAGCCATAGGCGGCCTACTCATTTCGATACCAATGTACTACTGGTGGCGCATCGACAGCATAGTACCGTCGATCATAGCATACGCCGCCGTCGGGGGCGTAACAGCAGCCATCTACCGCGTTCCCACCGAGAGGCCCGACAACCCGGTCACATTAAGAGAGACTTTCACAACCGGCCGCGGGTTCATAGTCCTCGGATTCTACATGACACTGTCGGTATTCATCGGGATGCTCGCCTCATACATCTTCGTCTCCTACCTCAACATCACCGCCGACACAACCGTTGTCGGCTATTATCAGGCAGGGTACACACTGTTCAACCGCTACGTCGGCCTCGTATTCACCTCCATCGCCATGGAATTTTACCCTCGGCTTGCAAGAGTGGGACAATCGTCCCACCGTTCATCGGTCTACGTCTCTCATGAGATGGGGATAGTCCTATGGGTATTGCTGCCGATTGTGTGCAGTTTCATAACCCTCGCCAAACCCATCGTCGCCATTCTGTATTCGCCTGAATTTGAAACCATCATACCGTTCATATCGTGGGGAATAGTCGGCACGATACTCCGCGCGGTGTCATGGTGCATGGCCTTCACCATGCTCGCACGTGGCGACGGACGCGTGTTCTTCGTCACCGAGAGCGTCAGTGCCGTGCTGTGTGTAGCCCTCAACATCGGTCTCTACCGGCTATGGGGGCTAAGCGGTCTCGGCGCATCATACATCGTCTGGTATCTGCTCTACACCGTCATTGTCGCCATAGTCTACTACCGCCGATACAAGATGACCATCAACCGCCGCACGATTCTCCTTGCCGCGGGGGCAATGACCGTTTGCACCCTCACAACCGTCTTGTCGCTCAGCCTCGGATGGGTGATTCCGACTCTTGTCACCTGCGCGACCCTCATCTTCTCGTATCGCCACCTGCGTCCCATGCTGAAACACTGACACCGACCCACCTCAGAGTCTTTCCGAAAGACAACCTTTAGCTCGATGCGGTTCCGACCGAGTCAAAGGCTCTTTTTTGCGTGTGTTATAAATCCAACGAGTTGTGATTCAGTAGAAAACCGTATATTCCTATGGTTGTAATGCCTGCCTCGTTTCTTCTTACAAGTAAATGACGGCAAGGAGGTTAATCAACGGCCCTATTCCATTGAGCGCGAGGCCGCACTCTTGAACTTACGACGGTTGATGGCTGTGGTCAATGCGGCGGCAGCCAGCCCGATGACCGCGACAAGCCCGACGACGACAAGGATGTCGGCAAGACGCAACTCTACCGGATAGGCATCGATAACCAACGACGACGCGTCGCCGTTAAGTTTCACGAAACCGCCCCATTGCTGGGCGAGCGTCAAAGCCGACCCGATGAGCACTCCTGCCATGCCACCGCTCAGACTGACGAGCCACCCCTCAATTGAAAATATTCCCGACACCTGTCTCTCGGTGGCGCCCATCGCCCTCATGACTGCGAGGTTCCCCTCTTTCTCTATGACAAGGAGCGAGAGAGTCGAGATGATATTGAACGAGGCTATCAGCAAAATGAACGATAGCATCAGAAAAGTTATCCATTTTTCAATTGAAATCATGGCGAAAGTGTGCCCCTCCTGCTTCATGCGGTTGAGAACACGGATGTCCCCCGGCGACAATGCCTCGATGGCGGTGGCGAGCCTGTCAAGGTCGCCATCGGCCCAAACCTCGATTGAAGTTGCCTCGCTGCCGTAGTCGAGCAGACGGCGGACCCGGTCAAGCGGCATCACCACAAGATTCTCGTCATGGCTGGCATGACCCGTCTGAAACACACTCGCCACGACGAGCGAATCGCCCCGAAACGCGGCATAAGGGTTGGCGGGACTGATGCGCCCCAAACGCCGAGGGACGTAGATGTTTAGAAATTCATAGGCACCGGGGTGGGCGCGCAGACCTACGGCTACGCCTACACTCATATCGGCATAGGCCCAAGGGCCCTCGCTTCCTCCATTGCTCGCCTGGCCGTCAATCATGTAGCCGGCAAGATCGGTGACTGCAAACCAAGCGGGGGTGACTCCCTTTATTTCGACGGGTTTCTGTCTGTCGCCGACAACGGCCAACGCCTGTTCGGTGACTGTCGGAATCACTGCGGCGCCCGGCACAAGACGCTCTATGCTCTTGACCAAGTTGTCGGCATCGGCGATGGCCTTCCCGGTCGACGGAACCACCGAAAGCGGTGGACTGATAACCGACATCTGGTCAAGAGCCAGACGCTCAAAACCGTTGAACACCGACAGCACCACCACGATGGCGGCGGTTGCCACAGCGACCCCCGCCACCGATATCATGGAGATGACATTGACGGCGTTGTGGGTTTTCTTGGAAAAGAGATAACGCAGGGCGATTCTCAGCTCAAGCATCGTGCGCAGCCCCCCCTATTTCTGCAAGAGATGGTCGATATTTTCGAGATAATCGAGCGTGTCGTCGAGATAGAACGCCAACTCGGGGGTCTTGCGTAGCTGGAAACGCACTTTCTGCGCAAGGTCATATCGCACAGTCTTCGACGTATGTTTTATGTTCTCAAGTATCTCCTGCGCTTTGTCTGAGGGGAACACCGAAAGGTATACCTTGGCGATGCTAAGGTCGGGCGACACACGCACTGTGCTCACCGACACGATGGTGCCGCGGGTCTTGGCCGTCTGCTGACGGAATATCTCGCTCAGCTCCTTTTGAAGCAGACGTGCGATTTTTGCTTGGCGGGTTGATTCCATAATTATTTTTAGTTTTTTGGGGGTATCGCAAGGGTGGAACTGAACGTTAAGCCACCCCGGCACACCACGGTTAATATAATAACGCCGATTAACTGAAACGGGTCACTTCGCTTTGTCCCCGGCGAGATTGTCAAAATAGAAATTAAGCACTTCGCGGGCGGCTATGAACGAGCTTAGGCGGTTGTCAAGCACGAGCCGCTCACGGTCGGCGAGCATGGTCTCCACCTGAGGATTGTCGTAGAACGCGCTGCGCAGACGCTCGTTGATTGTCTCATACATCCAGTAGCGCGCCTGCTCATGACGCTTCCGCTCAAAATAGCCGTTGCCCTTGACAAACTCAAAATAGCGGTCAATCATGGCCCACACTTCGGGAATGCCGAGTTCATAATAGCCTGAATAGCACAACACTTCGGGCATCCACCCCGAGGTTGTCGGCGGGAACAGATGCAGCGCGCTCTTAAACTGCGCTTGCGCCAGCTGGGCGCGTCCGATATTGTCGCCGTCGGCCTTGTTGATGACGATTCCGTCGGCCATCTCCATGATACCGCGTTTTATGCCTTGAAGTTCGTCACCGGTGCCGGCGAGCTGTATGAGCAGGAAGAAATCGACCATCGAATGTACAGCGGTCTCACTCTGCCCCACCCCGACAGTCTCGACGAAGATGTTGTTGTAACCGGCGGCCTCACAAAGCACGATGGTTTCGCGCGTCTTTCGAGCCACGCCGCCAAGCGACCCCGCCGACGGGCTGGGGCGGATGAAGGCCGAGGGGTGAACCGAGAGCTTTTCCATGCGTGTTTTGTCGCCGAGGATGCTCCCTTTGGTGCGCTCGCTCGACGGGTCTATGGCGAGCACGGCAAGCTTGCCCCCCTGTTTCAGAACATGAAGGCCGAAAACGTCGATAGATGTCGATTTACCAGCGCCCGGCACGCCTGTAATGCCTATGCGGCGCGAATTGCCGGAGTGGGGCAGGCATTTTTCGATGACTTCCTGGGCCAGAGCGTAATGGTCGGGCGACACACTCTCGACAAGCGTCACCGCCCGGCTTAACATCGACACATCTCCTTTAAGAATGCCCTCGACAAACTCGCCGGCGGTGGGCATGGGACGGCGTTTGCGGCGGGTCATGTAGGGGTTGACAACCGGGGGCTGGCTCACACCGCTGTTGACGGTCAAGCCAATGTATTTATCATCATTTTCGGGATGTTCCATCACTAATGGCATTGAAATTTTACTTAGGTTATCTTTCGCCTGCGGCCCTCACTACTACGGTGGGACGCAGGGGGTCGTTGGTTATCACGGTTATACGGGCGTTGAGCAGTTCTGACGGGAGCTGCGAGGGGTCAACGGTAACTGTCACCACCGCACGCTTGTTTCGTTTCACCTTCTCCTTGTCAACGCTGACGCTCACCCCCCGGTCGGTGGTATAAACACGCCGCACGAGCAGAGGGTCATGACCGCGGTTGACTATCTCAAACGTACGGCTGACCTCATGCGACTGAGAATCAAGTTTGCCGAAATCGACAATCTCCGGTTCGATACTGACTTCGGGTGAATTGGCTCTCGCTCCGGGGGTCAGGCGCGAGAAGTCTTCCTTTACCATGGCGACCGCATCAATCGTCACAGGCTCCGCTCCCTTGTCGGCATAAAACGCAAGGCTATCGGTCACAATGCCATAGAGAGGAGCTTTGGACCCTGAGAAATAGAGCGTGAATGTCTTTTGCTCACCCGGCGCGACTTTGCTACCAAGGGCGCGCGCGGTTATATAGGGGGGCAAATTGTCCCAATAGGGGATGACAGTGTCGCGCGATGAGTTGTAGCATTCAATGTAGCAAACTTTGTCACGCGTCTTCAGCACCTCGCCGAAAAACGCGGTCGGCGCACACAGCCTCACCGCTCCGGCATCGATGGGATAGCGCGAGCGCACCGTACTGGACGCACCGACTACAACCCCCTTGATGCGCAATGACGAGCGCAGCAGGTCGCCGTGACCGTCGCTTGTCTCGACTCTGACATTCTTGTTGAAACGGCCGGGACGACCGGTAGGGTCAAACGTCACCTCAACAACACCGGTGTCGCCGGGAGCGACAGGAGCTGTCAGATATTTAGGGGTGGTACACCCGCAGCTCGCACGGGCGGTGACAACCGCCACGGGACTCTCCCCGCGGTTGACAAAGCGCAATTCACACGTCACAGGGCCGTCATCCTCTTCGATAGCACCGAAATCGTGCACCGTATCGGCCCACTCAATGTTCTGCTCACCCCGGGCCGCCATAGTCACAGCCGCAAGGATAAATATTTGAAACAAACGTTTTACAGGCATCGGCTTACGTCATGAATTTTAAATGTGTGACACATAGACTACTTTTTCTCTTTCGGCGACGGGACCACTACGCCGGTTATCTTCAGCGTCACACGTTTCTGCCCCTTGGCGTTAGTGCGCAACTTGACATCCTTTGAGAACTCTCCGGGGTGGCCGTCAGGGAGGAAAGTGACCTTGACAACGCCCTTTTTGCCGGGTTTGACAGGCTCTTTCGGAAAAATCGGGCGAGTGCATCCACAGCTCGCAGTCGCCGAGATGATAGCAAGCGGGGCATCGCCGGTGTTGGTGAACTCAAACTCACACCTCACAGCGCCCCCCTTCTCGTCGATTGTCCCGAAGTCATGAGATTTCTTGGCAAAATCAATATGGGGCACCCCATCTCCCGCGGCGTTTATGGCGACCGCGGCGGTCAGGAAAACCGCAGCGATAAGCGATAGCAATCTTTTCATTGATTGGAAATTTATTATTGACACATTATGTTTCATTACATTCTACATATTCTGCGGCTCTGTCGACGGAGCCACCGCATCGGTCGAACTTTTCGCGGTTTCACGCGCTCTGGCGGCAGCAGCCTCCTTGCGGTTAAACGAGTAAAGCGACAACGACTCGACGGCAGTTGCCACGGCAAAGACCACCAACCCTATCCCGGTCATCAGCACCACGGCTGGCACATCGTCCTTGACAACCGAGAAAAAGATGACAGCGCCCTCAGCCACCAAGGCGGCAGGCAGTATGTATAGCCAACCGGGGAAGATTATCGGACGGTATGCGCATGACAGAATATAGAAATGATATATGCCGCCAAGCACCAATATACCGGCAAATATATAGACAAGGATTGAACTGAATGTGCCCGGAGTCAGCAACATGGCGACCCCGAGCCCAAGCCCTCCGACGCTTGAGCACCACCCGACGCAGCGGGCCGCAAGGCCGCGGTCGGCAGGACGGCGGCTCCCCTCCTTGCGTCGATTAGCCTCACCGACGAGCATTAGCATATTGATTATCGACGGGACTATAAACATTATCCCCGCGATGAGAACTATTGTCCCCAAAAGGGAGTCACGCCCATTCATGACAATCAGCGCAACACCGATGATGAACAGCACCGAGTTCAACCATACCGCAGACTTACGTTTCATAACCTTACTGTTTTTTTAGTCATCTTCGGCCGACCGCCACTTCCGAGAAGGATACTACAACGGCAACCTAAACGCGAATTTACAATAAAGAAACGGATTAACTTAAATTTTTGTTGACCCCCGCCTAACAAAACAAAAAAGTCAGTCACGCAGAAGGCGGTTAGCACCGCGCCCCCTTCCCCGCTATTGCGGAGCATCCCTTTTGGAACAAGCCACAAACCATAGATGAGTCACGGCCGCCGTGATAAATGGCGATAGCTCGGGATTGTCACACCAGGCAATCAAACACGCCATCTCTTTCGGAACATCCGCTGACGCCGGAGCCTCATAATGCACCTTTTCATGTCCGAAATCTCCAGACACGACCCGCATAGGGTCTTCTCCCTTTCGCCAATAGGCGACTGTGACACGACGCATGCCACTTCTACCCAAAGGGGGAAAGATCAGCGTGTCATCTACAATAGTAGAAATTAAAATAGAGGTATAAACTCCAAGTGGAGCGAAGTTAGCTTAAATATTTTGAATCATTAGTGTCCACTAAAAAATCATACGAGCACTTCGAAATTATTGAAATTCAATTTGTTATGAGAGAATTTGGAGTCAACGGATTTGAATTTATCTTTGCGGTCAGAATCAGACCGTTATGAATAAAGACACGTACGTTTTCGCCCAATTAGTCCAGTTCATGGATCGCAATCACTTTAATTATCTCGTACACAAGTATGATGGCGACAAGTATGTAAAGAGTTATACTTGTTGGAATCAACTACTTACGTTAATGTTCGGACAACTGTCAAATCGTGAAAGCCTACGCGACCTCATCGTTGCTATGGAAGCCCATGCGGGGAAACTATACCACCTCGGCATCGGCAAATCGGTGACGCGAAGTAATCTTAGCAAGGCTAACGAGCGGCGCGGCGAAGCTGACGGCGGCGGGCATCGGTCTATTCGCCCGAGGTGCCCTTTGGCGGTGATACTTTTTTGGCTCTGAGTACCGCAATAGTGAGTAGTATGAAGATGATAGTTCCCATAATGTTCTACAAGTATACGGTGGAATATAAAATACGACAAGTTATTCACATTGTTTTAGTGATATTTTTAAGGGATGGCGGCGGCAACAAACGCGCGAAACTCGATTTTTATTGGAATCCACGGGTTCCCAGTAGCTGGAGGATGCAGAGATAGTCATATTATTGAGATTAGCCGAATTTTATTGTGCCTTGTCGGTTCTCGCCGAAGTTGATGGTGACAGACTGTTGGCCGTTAGCCTCGGCCGTCCGGCAGAGGAGAGCCATAAGGCGGCGGAGTTCACGTTTCGATGGGCGGCCACTGAGATGGAGGTTGTATTCGTCCTCGAGCAATTCGAGCTGCTGGAGATACCCGTAAGTTTGGAAAGCGTGAGTGTCGCCCCATCGCCGAGGTCATCAAGAGCGACATTGATTTTATCAGCCGCCCGAACGAAGCCGAGGACATCTTCCTTAGATGATCCAAACCATGGCAAGCCACGGCCTTCATGGCGGCGATACTGCGGAGAACTCCAAGTGCTCTGAGAAATTCAAAAGAAAAATCGCTAAGCATTGAGGATTCAATTACTTAGCGATTTTTAGCGTGGTCCCACTTGGGCTTGAACCAAGGACTCCCTGATTATGAGTCAGGTGCTCTAACCAACTGAGCTATGGGACCCGGCTTGATGCCTATGCGACATTCTAAGCGAGGACAAAGGTAGGCATTTTTTTCGTGACAACAAAACGCGGAACGTTTTTTTTCGGATAATTCCACTAATTTTGCCTGCGGATTCGAATGCCGACCGATTTTCGCGACTAAGATTTCCCAAAAATTTGGGAGTCTTGGGAATATCCATTATCTTTGCAGCTTGGATAATACCAATTAACACAACCGAAAAAGAAAGAAAATATCACATAACATGGCAAACAAAAAACAACAAGAGACCCGCACCACCATCGACGAGCTTAACGACTCGCTGACATCGGTAACCGAAAAGGTGCAAGCCAACAAAAAGTACATCGTATGGGCCGCAGTGGCCGTAATCGTGCTCGTATGCGCCGCGCTGCTTTATGTTTGGGCGTTCCGCCAGCCGGCCATCCAGAAAGGCAACGACGCCATCGGCCAAGCCGACTTGCAGCTCGCAGCCGGAAACGACTCTATCGCATTAGTGCAATACCAGGCAGTAGCCAACGACAACAGCTATGACGCAGGCAACCGCGCTGCCCTCCAGGCCGCGATTCTCCTTTACAAAGACGGCAAATATCAGGAAGCCCTCAACTACCTTGACAAATTTGACGCCAAAGAGTCTATCATAAGCGCCGGGGCATACTCCCTTGAAGGGGACTGCCACGTCAACCTCAACAAACTCGACGATGCTCTGAAGTGCTTCGAGAAAGCGGTTGACGCTTCCGACGAGAACCCCGTATACACCCCCTTCTTCATGCTGAAACAGGCTCGCGTGTTCCGTGCGAAAGGCGACTTTGCCAAAGAAGCCGGCGTGTATGAGCAGATTAAGAACGAATACCCCCAATATGCCGGGAACTACGGCTTGGACATAGACCGCTACATCGAGCGTGCTAAAGCGCAGGCCGAGGCAAAATAACGACAACGCAACCAACGGAGCCGACAAGCTCCGCGATTTGCTGACAAGACCGGTAGGGAGGCTGTTATGGGAATACAGCCTCCCTACAGTAGTTGGTACGGTCGTGATGTCGCTATACAACGTCATCGACCGCATATTCATTGGACGCGGCGTCGGAAGCGACGCCATAGCAGGGTTGACAATAACATTCCCGGTCATGAACCTTGCAGCCGCGCTCGGAGTGCTCATTGGAGCGGGAGCGAGCGCAAGAGTATCAATCATGCTCGGAGCCAAGGACGAGAAAGGAGCGCAACTTGTGCTTGGCAACTCATTGGTGCTGATTATCGCCAACGCCATAATCTACTTGACGTTTTTCGCGATATTTCTCGATGAAATACTCATGGCGTTCGGCGCGAGTCAGGCTACACTCCCCTACGCGCGCGACTTCGTGTTATACATACTGCCCGGTATGCTGGTCATGAATGTCACATTCAGTTTCAACAACATCATGCGCGCCTCAGGATACCCCAACCGCGCGATGGTGACAATGCTAATCGGAGCCGGAGCCAACCTGATTCTCGCCCCAATCTTCATTTTCACCCTCGACTTGGGAATAAAAGGAGCTGCCATAGCCACCGATATCGCGATGACCATCTCGGCGGTGTTCGTAATGGCCCACTTCTTTGACTCCCGGAGCACCCTGCGGTTTCGCCGCGGCATCTACCGGCTGAAATGGCGCGTCGTGCTGAGCATCATAGCAATAGGAGCGGCGCCGTCACTTGTCAACGCCGCAAGTAGCGCAATCAATGCCATTATCAACACAACCCTCCGCGACTACGGCGACAACGCCATCGCCGCAGCCGGCATTTTCGCCACCTACACATCTTTACTCTGCATGGTCATCGTAGGCCTCTGCCAGGGAATGCAACCAATCATCGGTTACAACTACGGAGCCGGGCGCGCCGACCGCGCCATCTCGACACTTTGGCTCACTGTCGGCGTAAGCAGCGCGGTCAGCATCGGCGGATGCGTTTTCGGGCTGCTTTGCCCCGACCTCATCGTCAAAGCGTTCACCATCGACACCGACCTTATCGACGTGACGGTCAATGCCCTGTCTATCACCCTCGTGATGTTCTGGATTGTAGGATTTCAGATTGTCGCGACCAATTTTTTCACTTCAATCGGCAAAGCGGGACACTCAATCTTCCTCAGCCTCACGCGCCAAGTGCTGTTTCTAATCCCCATGCTGCTGATATTGCCCCGGCACCTCGGGCTGCAAGGGGTCTGGGCTTCATTCCCCGCAAGCGACACCCTTGCCACCGTCGTGACAGCCGCCATGATTGGATGGGAATTGCGCCACTTCCGGAAACTCACATCCCCGACACGAATCTAATCCGTGACCTTTCCGATATGCCATTCTTAGCAACGTGCGGGTATTCAAAATTGCCGAATCTGAAAAACAACTTGAAACTTCCAATTAACGCCCCGACCCCTGCCGTAAGAGAATCACCTCACTTTTTAGGGTCGGCAGGATATGACACACGAGCGTGATACATCGTGCGCAAGCGGCGGATGAAAGCATCCTTTATAGTCGTTATGTCGCGGAACGAGATAGGCGAATCATCGTGAAGCCCGTCGGCAATCTGCGCATCGATTATGCGGTTCACCAAATCCGTTATCGACTTCTCGCTATAATCAGTCAACGAGCGCGACGCCGCCTCCACAGCATCGGCCATCATCATGATCGAAGCCTCGCGGGTCTGAGGATTAGGACCCGGATAGGTAAACAGAGCGGAATCAACTTCCTCTTCGGGGTGCTGGCCACAATATGTGTTATAGAAATACTTTGCCTTACCCTTGCCGTGATGTTGGGCGATAAAATCCTTCACCACCTGAGGCAACTTAGCCTTATCAGCACGGCGCAAGCCGTCAGACACATGGCGTATCACTATTTTCGCACTCTGCACCGGGTCGAGAGCGTCGTGAGGGTTCACACCATGCTGATTCTCGGTGAAAAACGCCGGATTATCTATTTTACCTATATCGTGATACAGCGCGCCGGTCCTGACAAGCGGCACGTTGGCACCCACCCTGAGAGCCGCATCGCTCGCCAGATTGCTGACGGCCATTGAATGCTGGAACGTTCCGGGACACTCTTCTGAGAGTTCGCGCAAGACAGGATTATTGATATCCGACAGCTCCACGAGCGACACCACCGACGTGTAACCGAACATCTTCTCGAGAATAAAGATAAACAGATAGGCAAACGACGTCAACACAGCATTAACGCCAAAGTATCCTATCATTCTCACCGACACCGTCGAGATGTCGCCGTTAAGCATCAGCTCGAGAGCGGTGTAGCTGACGGTATACGCCACGAAAACAAGCACTGCCGACCTGACAAGCTGCGAACGCCGAGAGAACTCTTTGAGGGAATAGATTGCCGTTATACCGGCGATAAACTCTATAAACGAAAATTCAAGCGGAAACGGCGACAACGGAGTGCAAAGAAGTATCTCAAGCAACAGACAGAATGTCGCAGTCCGCAAATCAAAGAACACACCCGGCACTATCGACAGTATGGCGAACGGCACGACGTATAACGCCCCGGGGACCACGTTGTGACACAGCACCGCTAAAATGTAAAACCCGACCATCAGCGTCACGATACAAACCAACGCCTTGACGCTGTCGAAAATGCGCCGACGGAACAATGCGAGATAGCAATACAACGCACCCAAAATCACCATGATAAACGCCAATTGGCCTGCGCAAGTGAGATAGCGCGCGCTACGCGACACCGTGGCGCCGGCAGCCGCCATCGACTCATAGGTTTTAAGCACCGTGTAAAGCTGCGGTGTCACTATATCGCCCTTGTCGATAATGCGTTCCCCATTCTGTATCACACCGATAGGAGCCATGGCGCGACGCAGCTTCTCATTGAGCAGACGCCGCGACTCAACCGAGTCGGGAACGACGTTTGGAGTTAGCAACGTCGAGAGTTTCATGGCCTGGATTCCCTTTTTGGCATGAACGTCGGGAAAAGCCTTGTCGATTTCCTCATAAGCCTTGCGCTGCGACAGAAACCCCGCGGTCGACTCGGTAGTCGCTATAGAGTTATCGATAAACCTGACGCGCGGCAATTCGCCACCGTCGATTAACCCCCATGTCGACTGGCCGACCACTCCTGTCGTATAGACCTTATCCACTACAGCGGCAAGCCTCAGACGTTCAGCGGGCGAAAGCATATCGGCCGACCTGACCGTCTCAAGAAGACGCGCTTTAGGCTCATCGACACGCTTATACACCGGGATAAACGCCGCATTGATGGAATCGCAGAGCTGCTGCTGACTTAACGAGTCGCGCTGCACGGGAATATCAAACGGCGCGGTCAGCAATGAATAGGCCCACGGTCGGTTTATCTCATAATTGAAATGACGCTCGTTGCCGCGCGGTAGAAAATAATACAGCACCAAAGTGGCTGCTACGAACACGGCGGTCTTTATCCACACTTTGCTTGTTATCGGTTTCATCGGTTCAATAGATGCGGCGCGCGCGCTTGACGCCATTTATTTTTTTGACTTTGGAACATAAATCGTTAACCACCTCGGTGTCATCGACCCTGACATTCAGGTCACAGTGGAACACTTCTTTCTCGGCCTCGATGTCGAGACGACGTATATCGAGTGACATATTGGTGGAAATCATCTGTATCAACTCCTGCAAGATGCCCTGACGGTCCACCCCCTCGATGCGAACATGAGCGAGAAACTTCCCCGCAGTGACATCCCAACGGGTAGAGACGATGCGCGGGCCCATACTCGCCTTCATAGCGAGAGCGCGGGGGCATATCAGCGAATGCACCACCACTTCGTTATTGTCGTCGACAAACCCCAACACCTCATCGCCGGGGATAGGATTGCAGCAATCGGCAAGCTTGAAATTCGCACCGGTCTCGTCATAGTGCAACACATAAGTCTCCTTCGTGTTCACCTTCGGATGTTTATTTGTCGACTCGGGGGGGACAGTCTCGGCCCCGCGGTTGCGGCGCAACAGCTTCTTCCAAATCGACTGCGACTGAGCCGATCCGGTTCCCGGAATCACCAAATCCTGAGGCAGCACCTCATCCCGTCCGAGCATCAGATAAAGCTCCTCACGATTGGTCAGATGATAATTGCCGAGCACTTTCGTCACAACCTCATTGGTCGGCTCTATCGAACGCTCCTCAAGCAACTTCTCCCAAATTTCAGCCCCCCGGTCTATGACCGGCTGAAGTTCCTTGCGCAAAGCGGCGCGAAGACGCGTCTTACCCTTGGCTGTCGCAAGGTAGTTGAGCCATTCGGGCTGAGGAAGCTGCGACTGCGATGTCAGCACCTCAACCTGGTCACCGCTCTGCAAACGGTGCGACAGCGGCACGAGCTTATGGTTGACCTTGCCGGCTATGCAGTGCATCCCTATCTGGCTGTGCAGCGAAAACGCCACATCGAGCACCGTAGAATTGTTGGGAAGCGTAATCAGCTCACCCTTAGGAGTGAACACCACTATTTCCGACGAGAATAGATTAAGTTTCAGCGTGTCAAGAAAATCCATCGCCGTCGGCTCCGGATTATCAAGAATATCCTTGATGGTGCGTAGCCACACATTAAGCTCCGACTCCTCATCGCCCTCTCCGATTTTGTATTTCCAGTGAGCGGCAAAACCTTTCTCTGCGATTTCGTCCATGCGGCGGCTGCGTATCTGCACCTCCACCCAGTTGCCGTCAGGGCCCATCACCGTTAAGTGCAACGCCTGATAGCCGTTGGCCTTGGGATTGCTAAGCCAGTCGCGGGTGCGGTCGGGGTGAGGCTTGTACAGGTCGGTTATGGCCGAGTAGATGTTCCAACAGATATTCTTCTCCTTCGACTGGTCATCACACTCAAAGATTATCCTGACGGCATACAGGTCATACACCTCCTCAAACGGTATATGCTTGGTTTCCATCTTCTTCCAAATGGAATAGTTTGACTTCAGACGCGCCTTGGCCTCGAACGTCAACCCCAAACCACGCAACTTCTCCTCAATCGGGAGAAGAAAATCATTGTACTCAGCCGACCGCGGTCCCTCGGATTCCTTGATTTGTTGCGAAATTCGAGCATACGCCGCCGGGTGCTCATATTTGAAACTGAGATCCTCAAGCTCGGTCTTGATAGCGAAAAGCCCCAAGCGATGAGCGAGCGGCGCATAGATATACAACGTCTCGCCAGCGATTTTATACTGCTTGTTCGGAGCCATCGACCCTAATGTACGCATATTGTGCAACCGGTCCGCCATCTTTATCAGCACCACGCGTATATCCTCCGACATCGTCAGCAACAATTTCCTGAAATTCTCTGCCTGAGCCGAAGCCTTGTCGCCGAATATCCCGCCCGAAATCTTTGTCAATCCGGCGACAATCTGCGCAATCTTAGGCCCGAAATGCTGCTCAATATCCTCTACTGTGTAATCAGTGTCCTCAACGACATCATGAAGCAGAGCGGCGCAAATCGAAGTCGAGCCAAGCCCTATTTCCTGACTCGCGATTTTCGCAACGGCAATCGGATGCAGGATATACGGCTCCCCCGACCGACGGCGTATCCCCTTGTGAGCCTCTTTGGCAAAGCGGAAAGCCCGGTCGATTATCTCTACCTTCTTGCGGTGGTTGCTTTTGAGGTAGCCGGTAACCACTTCCTGATAGGCTGCTTCAATCATGCGGTCCTCATCGGTCGGCGATATCGTTGAGTTTTGGGTCATAACATTCCTTGCATTATATTTATTCCCTACAAACTTAGCTAATTTCCGCGAACCTCTGCATAAATTTTTCTAATCTCATGCGTAATTTTTCTATTTTTGTAATGTAACGTTTATATGGGTGGTTGCGTCATACAAGTGAATGGACCGAAAAAACTTTGAAATCCTCGCCCGACGGATGCGTCCCGACATCTATCGAATAGCTCTCAACATCGTCAAAGATGCCGAGACAGCCGACGATGTCGCTCAAGACGCTCTCCTAAAGCTCTGGACTATGGGTGAAAAGCTCGACGCCTACGACCATCCCGAGGCTCTCGCCTGCGTCATCGCGCGCAACTTGGCCATCTCCCGCTTTCGGCAGCGCGGCGGAAACGAAGTCTCATTCGACGAAGCCGTATTCACCCCGACTGAACCGTCGCCCGAAGAGACGGTGATACGTTGCGAAGAAGCCGAGCACATCGACAGGCTGATTTCGAGGCTCCCCGACTCTCAACAGGCCATCATCAGGATGCGGCACATCGAGGGGATGGAGACCGAGGAGATTGCGGCTTTAATCGGTTCCTCTCCGGGCGCGGTGCGCGTGGCATTGTCACGTGCCCGACATAAAGTCAAACTAATGTTTATTCAAAAGTAATGAAGACTATGGACGACCGACAGGCACAGGCTCTGATGGAAAAGTTTCTAAACGGCGCCACTACGATAGCCGAGGAGCAGCAACTCTACCGCTACTTCGCCACAGACGATGTAGCCCCGGTGTTGCAGCAATACCGATCGATGATGCAATGGTACGAATCCCTTTCAGCCGACAACGTAACGACCGGGAAACCGGTTAAGCTCCGACAACCCGCCATAAGCCGGTTCCGATTCGCGGCAGGCTTAGCGGCGTCGGTTGCGATACTCGCAACCATCGGATTCGCCGTTCTCAAGCCACATACCCGCCTCAACGACCAACAAATCGCCTATAGCGGAAGCTACATTATAGTCAACGGGGTAAAATGCACTGACATCGACCGCATACTCCCTCAGCTACGCAGAGCCGAACAAATCGCCGACAGCATCAGCAACCTCGTCGCAAGCATCAAGAACGTCCCCGACATTTGGGAGACCGAACTGGCAGGAATTTCCGACTCGATGACCCGTCAAATGATACTTCGGACTATTCACGACGTTAACTAATAAAAAGACCATATATGAAAATTTCACGACTACTCCTCACTCTCGCCGCCACGTTAGCCGCAACGCTCTCGCTCTCAGCGCAAAAAGCGATTGACGACGAAATCGCACGGCTCGAAAAACAGTCCGACGTTCAGGTATACTACACCGAGAAACGCAACCCGGCGACTAAAAAAATTGACAAGGAATCAAAGACAATCATCATGCCCTCATCAAACCACCTAAAACGCATAAGGGCGGCTTTTGAACGCGAGCGGGTGAACTCCACCGAAGCCACCAGGACAAAGGATGGTATAATGTCGCTGACATTCCGCACCAAGGACGCCAAAGCCGAATACAACCTCGTAGAGAACCAAAACGGAGCCATCCTCTCAGTAGAGCGAAAAGTATACTCCAGCCACCCCAAAGACGAAAGCTACATCATAATCAACGGGGTAAAGATGGGCTTCAGCGGCGGGGAGTTCATCGACATCCTCTCGCTCGACGGAAGTGAACAGTTAAATTACGTCGACTCCGTGGCGCGACTGCTCGACAACATCGACTGGGACGACTATTCGCCCAAAATCCAAACCATCGTAAAAAACAAACCCTCCGGCAAAAAAGACAAATCAAAATCCAAGAACAAAAACAAGTCAAAACCAGTATTCTTCTCAACAACCACAACCCACACCTCCTGACCCCGCGCGCCTGACATCGACTGCGTCTGCAAAATTTTCCGGAAGTTTTTTTGACATTTTAGAAAATTGTCTTACCTTTGCATCGCATTTGCGGAAGAGTCCGTCACGCAAAGTTCACTATGACTCCGTAGCTCAGTTGGTAGAGCAAATGACTCTTAATCATTGGGTCGAGAGTTCGAGCCTCTCCGGGGTCACCAAACCAAAACGGCAAGACAAAGCAAGTCGCTGAAATTAAGACAATTTCAGCGACTTTTTCATTATCCCTATCCGGTGACAGAGCCTGATTCGAAAACCGGCTTGAAGCGGGGTTACTCCACGACGATTTTGGCGAGATACCATTTCTCGCCGACGCGTTTGAACTCAAACGTGTGGTCTGAGAACGAATCGACATAACCGCAATCGAGATATGCCGAGTTGCGCTGGAGCTCGCCCCACGCCTGGTAATACTCTTCGCCATCCTTGGCGAAAGGCTCTTTAGCGGTGAACGTCTCAGGTGTGAGCAGGTCGGCAAACTGCCCCCGCTGCGAATCTGAGATTCTCAATCGCGACTCCATGAAATCCTTGTCACTGGAAAACTTGGCGATAAACTTGCAGAAAGGCTCCGAACCCTGGTTGCAATCAGTCGACGCGCTCTCCATCTTTTTGACCGAGGCTTTGACTTCGGCTGCTGTCTGCGCCGACATGGCGCCTATGGCTGCGATAACAGCGACAACGAATGCTAACAATCTGTTTTTCATATTTACTGTCTTAATTAGTTTTGTTCAAAACGCCTTAATCTCACAATAAGATTACTAACGCAAGGATGAAGATAATGAGGATAACACCCGAGTGAACCAACGACGCTATCGATGCGGTTCGAGGCTTGCGTCTCAACGACACCAACCCCATCACAAACGCCACCGCCGCGATTATCACACTCAACGCGCCGCTCGCAAGGCTTGCGCGGTACGGCAAAAAGGCACTGATGATAAACACCACCCATGCAACTATCGCCACCCATAAAGCCACCCGGCCCAACTTGTTGGCAGGTTGTTGCTCTTCAGGCTGCCGAGCCTCATCGGCATCTACCTTCTTATTCTCTTCCATATCGTGATTGTGTTTTAGTGTGAAACCGGAATCTTGGCCACGCGAGCCTCATGGCGGCCACCCTCAAACGGAGTGTTCAGAAATGCGTCAATGATAGCCAAAGCCGTCGTCGGCTCGATAAAACGCGCCGGCAGCACGAGCACGTTAGCGTCGTTGTGCTGACGCGCCAGCGTGGCAAGTTCAACAGTCCAGCAAAGAGCGGCGCGGATGCCCTGATGCTTATTCAGTGTCATCGAGATGCCATTGCCTGAGCCACACATCGCAATCCCGGGATAGCAACGACCTGCCTCGATGGCGGCGGCGCAGGGATGAGCGTAATCGGGATAGTCGCAACTCTGGGCGGAATCTGTCCCGAAATCCTCATACTCAATATCCTGCGACATGAGATAACCCTCGATTATCGACTTCAGCTCATACCCGGCATGATCGCTGCAAAGAGCTACTTTTTTTCCAGATTTTAATATTGACATGATTTTATCTCTTGATGTGTATTGTGAATGTTTCGTTTATGTTCGTTTTTGGTTGACAGTCAATCTCATGCGTTTCCAGACGGCTCGGGGCAACGCCCGCCACAGAGCCGTAAGCGCACCCCAACGCTGGTCTATATAGGCTATACGGCGGCGATGGTGTATGGCACGCTCCACTTTCGGCACGGCATAACCGAGCGACATAGTCATCGGCAGGTCATGAGAGCCGTCGAGAAGCGGGGTGTCGATAAACCCCGGCCTGATGTCAGTGAAATCAACCGTCACGCCCTCTTGACGCGCAAGCTGCTCAAGCGCGTCGATATATGTGCTTTGAAAACGCTTTGACGCGCTATATGAGGCCGCTATCCCTATCCCCTTTGTCCCCGCGACCGATGTGATGGCGGCGATATGCCCCCGTTCAGCCATGGACGCTGACTTATAGTAGTTGTAGGCGGCGTCGATTATCTTGACGAAACCGTCGCAATTGACAGCCACGGTGTTGACATCAACCAAACCATCGAGCGAGGGATTCATCCACCCGACACCCGCCGACATCAACAGCACATCCATCCCGCCTGTCAGCTCTATCAAGTCGAGAAAACGCTGCGGCGCGTCAGCGGCGGTCACATCTATGACCGAGTAGGCGATGCGGTCGGGATACTGCGATTTAATCTCCTTCAGCCGCTCCTCACTGCGAGCGGCTATGCCGACACGCCACCCCCCCCTCGCAAAATCGAGGGCAACCTGCCGTCCTATCCCCGACGACGCTCCGATAATCAATATACTTCTCATTGTTGCTCTGCTGTTTGGGCCGGCGGAGATAGCGGTTCGGAATGTACCGGCTCACCGGTCTCATTTCCAACCGCCGGAGCACGCCGCTTGTTCAGCGGGATGGTATAATAAACCGAGAAACCTCCCGCCCAGGAGCTGCCGCGAGTGCCATAGCCGGGGATATACCAGGGGGCGCCGTAGCGGGGATTGCCGTCATTCATTATCGAGTGATAGCGCAGTGACCACCCGAGGGATATGTCGCGCCACACCCTCACCTTGATGCCGAACAGCAGTTCGAAATAAGATGCCGATACGCTCTGCGACGGGATGTTAAACCGTGTAGTCTCATCCCAATATGGCGAATTGACGGTTATATCGGTCAGTTCGTAGCTGAAATGCGAGAATCCGAAACGCACCCCGGCATATGCCTCATAGGCAGGATTGGAATTATAGAGGAAATTATAGTCCATCCCTATCTTGAAATAGGGAGCCGTTTTACCCTTATAGGTATAATTACCGTCGTCGGGGGTATAAGACGAGTTGCCAAGCCCGATTTCCACCACCGGACGGTAACGGTTGTGGAGATTCACGCCGGCCGAGAACCCGATTAGTCCGTAATGCTGCCCGAATGCCCTCATCACGGGGTCCCAAAGGTCGACCCCGACAGTGGCCGTGTACCATAGCGGGTACCGCATCTTGGGGAGGGTATCTTTTCCCGCGGATAAAGTCGTGTCGGCGACCTCGCGGCCCGTCACGGTATCGACAAGCACCACGTTACCCTCAGCGTCATGAAAATGGACGAGACGCGAAGGGTCAAAAGCGGCGGTATCGGTTTTCTCCGTCTCCACCGGCTTGCCCGCTACGGGTGGGGCGGTCACAGGGGTGATGCGACGCTGCGCCGTCAGCGTCATGGTCACCAACGCCACAAATGCTATAATTGTCAACGGTAATCGTCTCATGACTCATCTGCGAGGTTATCGGGGTTTTCTGCGCCATCTGACTCTACTGTCGCTATTTTGAAATATATCCGCAACCGCTCGATGTCGAAATTGGTGATGAGCGAATCAACAAGCACCACCGAATCAATCAGATGAGTGGTATAGTCGAGACGGCTCACCTTGTAGCGGTACATAGCCCCGCACTCCTCCGACGCGAAATATGGCTCCGACTCGTAGGCGAAACCGATGGTATCGTTCAACGCCGGGTCATCAAGTCCCGATGCCGAGTAAGCGTAATGGACGAAAAACTCAGTGAAATCTTTTTGCGAGCGCAGCGGCAGGTAGACGCTCGACGCCGCCTGCCCGGCCTCCAAAAGCAAAGAATCATTGACCGCTCCGACGCCACCGATGTCAAGCGAGTCGAGCGATACGGCAGCTCCGGTCGCACTATCATAGAAACCGGCGAGCGGCAAGCTGTTCTGATTGTCGAGACAACCCGATGTGTTACATCCGGCGGCGGCAACCGCCAGAAACGCAGCGACAGCTATGACCGGCAAGAATCTCATCGGGTAATCTCCTCCTCTATCTCATAGTTATTGCGCCGGGGAGAATTGCGCACTATCAGCTCGCCGACAAAGCCCGTCAGGAAAAGCTGCGTGCCGAGTATCATCGTCACGAGGGCTATGTAAAAATAGGGAGAGTCAGTCACAAGCGCATAGGGGTGACCCGAATGCATATGGTAGAGTTTCATGCCACCGACAACCATCACAGCAAGCAGACCGATGAAGAACATCAAGCTGCCGAGCAGCCCGAAGAAGTGCATCGGCTTGACTCCGAACTTGTTGGTAAACCACAACGTGGCAAGGTCAAGATAACCGTTGACAAACCGGTCAAGCCCGAATTTGGTCTTGCCGTATTTCCGCGCCTGATGTTTCACCACCTTCTCGCCGATACGGTTAAATCCCGCGTTCTTGGCAAGAAACGGAATGTAGCGGTGCATATCGCCATAGACCTCGATACGCTTCACCACCTTGTTGCGGTAGGCTTTAAGCCCGCAATTGAAGTCATGCAGGTTGTGAATGCCGCTGACACGCCGCGCGGTGGCGTTAAACAACTTTGTGGGGATAGTCTTCGACAGCGGGTCATAGCGCTTCTGCTTCCAACCCGACACAAGGTCATACCCATCCTCCCTAATCATGCGCACCAATTCCGGAATCTCGTCGGGGCTATCCTGCAAGTCGGCATCCATTGTGATTACGACATCACCCTTGGCACGAATGAAACCGGTGTTTAGAGCGGGCGACTTACCGTAGTTACGCCTGAAGCTGACACCCCGCACACACGGGTTGCTCTCGCTCAGACGCTCGATGACTTCCCACGAGCGGTCGGTAGACCCATCATTGATAAACAATATCTCATAGCTGAAACCGTTAGCCTCCATCACGCGCCGTATCCAAGCCTCAAGCTCGGGAAGCGACTCCTCCTCATTATAAAGCGGGACGACAACCGATATATCCATTGTTGCAATTGTTTTTATCCAAAATCATTACACTCTTTCGACCCGGCGGGCCTTCACAAGCAACGTCATCAACATCGACAGCATCGAGCCGCTGAAAACGCCGAGCCACACAAACTCCACGGCGACCTCGGCAGGCGTCGGGAGTGCGTGACGCGACACCGCGTTGTCGACCATGTCGGCAACGCCCGTCTCGCCGGCCTCGCGATAGAGGGCGGCAAGGGTGGTCACCTGCGTGGTGATGAACGTCGGCTCAATCCAGCGCATATATGCCAGCGCGACAACAGCCAAAATGACCGACCCACCGGCAAAAATGATGATACCCTCCATCCACAACTCGCTGAACTTCGACAGACCCATATCTAACCGATAGGAACGTCGCAGCAAGCCGTAAGTGAGAAACGGAACCCCAAGCACCATCACCATCGACAACATACCGAGCCATGCAGACTCAAGCGAATTGGCCATGGCAAGAAACAGCACCGACAGGAAAACCCCCATCACAATGCCGTTCTCTGCCCCGCGGCGATAGATTGATTTGCGTTGTTGTGTCATAATTACTCCGCAAAGATACTGAATTTGGCTATATTAACTAAGTGGAAGATGGTTTTTTACACAATATTTTGTATTTTTGTGCGCAACCTTATTAATCGGAATTGCACCGAGCCGCCGCTTTGCGACACGGACGATTTCACAGAATCTCACCGTATTACAATATCAGATGAAGCTGCATAGACATCTCTTTTTACTCCCCTGTATCGCTTTGGCGCAAATAGCCTCGGCTCTCGAGGTGACAACAACGCCCGGTGACATCGCCGACGCCATAGGCGACCAGACATCCATATCATCGCTGACCGTCAACGGGCAAATCAACGCTGCCGACTTTGAGTTCATCGCCGACAACCTTCAGGCTTTGCGCTCCCTTGACCTCAGCAACACCACCGTATCGGCCTACGACGGCGAGGCGCTAATCACAAGCGCACGCATTGCCCCGGCGGCGGAAATTCCGCCCTACGCGCTCGCCGGGTCACAGATAACATCAATCAAACTCCCGCAAGGCATAACAGCAATTGGCGAAGGCGCGTTTCTGGCTGTCCCGTTGACGGCAATCGAAATCCCGGCATCGGTTAAAACCATAGGCCCCGCCGCTTTCAGCGGCTGCCGCTCTCTCTCAACGGTCAGCATCCCTTCGACTGTCAGCTCAATAGGCTCACACCTGTTCATGGGGTGCGACAAACTGGAAAATGCGACTATCCAGGCCGCGGTGACAACCATCCCGGCTGCGACATTCGCCGATTGCCGACTGCTTGCCGATGTGGCAATCCCATCCTCTGTGACAGCAATCGACTCGGCGGCATTCGCCGGTTGCTCCGCGCTGACGGCGATTGACCTCGGCAACAACCTCAAAACAATCGGGGCGGCAGCTTTCAGAAACTGCGGAATCACAGAGATAGACCTGCGGCGGGCTTCTTCGCTCGAAGCAATCGGCCCCTGGGCGTTTGCCGACTGCGAGGCACTGACATCTGCCCAAATCCCCGACGGCGTGGCATCGATAGGCCAAGGAGCGTTTTGGGGTGACGCCGCTCTCACCACAACCAACTTCCCAACGGCAACCAACCGCATGGAAAACTACACCTACAATGGCGCGACATCACTCGACCCCTCACACATAAGTCACGGCGGTATCACATCCATAGGCGATTACGCCATGCGCGGACTATCTCAAGCCGCCAAATTTGAAATCCCCGCTTCTCTTGAATCAATCGGCGACTACGCCATGGAAAACTGGACTTCGCTGAAAGAGATGACAGCATACACCAACTCCGTGCCCTCTACCGGAGTGGATGTGTGGGCCGGAGTGAATCAACCGGCCGTGAAACTCTACGTCAACACAAATATGCAAAGCGAGTTCGCCGAAGCCCCGCAATGGAAAGAATTTGACATTGAGCAATCGACAGGGGTCAGCGACGACATAACAGCCGAAGCGGCCGACAGCGGCGTGAAAGCATTCTTCTCTGGCACCGACTTGATTGTCAAGGCAACCACCGTGATTGACAACCTACGCATCTACGACTCGGCTGCACGCCAATGGACCTACGTCCAACCGGCATCAGAGGAAATCACAATCGACACCGCAGCTTGGAACAGCCGCATCTACATCGTAGCTATCGTGCTCGCCGACGGTCGCACAGCCAACATAAAACTCGCACGCCGATAAAATCAGCGCAACTATCGTTCACTCACAATTGGCGCGGCAACCGCCGCGCCTTTCTTAAATCATAATGGGTAAAAACAAACTGAAAAAATTCAGGGATATGGAAACCATTGACTTTGTTTTCCAATACCCCTTTGCAGTTCTTAACGAGAAAGGATTCCCTCTCAAAGGGAAATGGCGGTCTATCTTTTTCAAAAACGACAATCCCATCGTGCTCGAGCTCGGGTGCGGAAAGGGTGAATACACTGTCGGGCTTGCTCGCAGATTCCCCGACCGAAACTACATAGGTGTCGACATCAAAGGAGCGCGTATGTGGACAGGAGCCTGCCAGGCGCGTGACGAGCAACTCGGCAACGTGGCGTTTCTGAGAACAGACATCGAACTTATCGACCACTTTTTCTCACCCGGCGAAGTCGACGAAATATGGATCACGTTTGCCGACCCGCAAATGAAAAAAGTCAGAAAACGTCTCACCGGCACTCGTTTCCTATCGCTTTACCGACACATTCTCAACCCGGAAGGGATTATCCACCTCAAAACCGACAGCCCGTTCCTTTACACCTACACGCGGCTTATGGCGAGGCACAACCGGCTCCCGATAGAAATCGACACCGACGACCTCTACAACGGCGACGGCGCGCTGACCGGACCAATCCTCGACATCAAGACATTCTATGAACAGCAATGGCTCGACCGAGGGCTTTCTATCAAATACCTCCGGTTGCGGCTTCCCGCAGAGGGCGTTCTGACCGAGCCCGAAGTCGATATTGAGCCGGACACCTACCGCAGCTTCTCGCGTGGATGGATACAATGCCCCGACCGGATGCCACGGCAGCCCGGCGAAACCGACAACCAAGCCCTGTAGCAAACTAAAAATCAACCAAATGGAAACTTTATATCCCGCAATAATCACCGAAGCCTTACGCTCAGTCCGATACCCCGGTAACGGCAAAAACATCGTGGAACTCGGCATGGTCGAAGACGATATACGCATCGACGGCAACCGCGTGTACTTCTCGCTCATATTCGACCGACCGACCGACCCGTTCATCAAATCGTTGGTGAAAGCAGCCGAAACCGCAATCCTAACCCATATTTCGCCCGAAGTCGACATAAAAGGCAACATCGCCGTGAAGACCCGACAAGCCGCACCTGCCCCACCGGTGAACCCGCTCCCCGGTGTCAAAAACATCATCGGCGTTTCATCGGGGAAGGGGGGGGTCGGCAAATCGACAGTCGCAAGCAACCTCGCCGTGGCACTCGCTCGCGAAGGCTACAAGGTAGGGTTACTCGATGCCGACATATTCGGCCCATCGGTGCCTAAAATGTTCGGAGTCGAAAACGAAGGGCTTTATATGCACAATGTCGACGGACGAGACCTCATAATCCCGTTGGAACGCTACGGAGTGAAAATCCTGTCAATCGGCTTCCTTGTCGACAAAAACAGCCCCGTGCTATGGCGGGGCGCGATGGCATCCACGGCGATCAAACAGCTCATCAACGATGCCGACTGGGGCGACCTCGACTATTTCTTGATTGACATGCCGCCGGGAACGAGCGACATACATCTGACTCTCGTGCAGACTCTCGCCATCACCGGCGTGGTAATCGTCAGCACCCCGCAAGAAGTAGCCCTCGCCGACGCGCGAAAAGGCATAGCAATGTTCACTGGCGACAAGGTCAACGTCCCCATTCTCGGCATTGTCGAAAATATGGCTTGGTTCACCCCGGAGCCACACCCCGACGAACGATACTACATATTCGGTAAAGACGGGGCGGCGAACACCGCCAAAGAACTCGGCGTCAGACTATTGGGACAAATACCCATCGTGGGCGCCATTTGTGAGGGAGGCGACAACGGCACACCCATCGCACTTCAGGACTCCATTACCGGTCAGGCGTTTATTCACGTCGCCCGCGAGGTAATCGACGCTGTCGATGAGCGCAACGGCACCCTCCCGCCTACCCAAAAAGTCGATGTCGCAAAGAAATGACCCCGACAAAGCCTTCACACCCCCCCCACCCTCACGGACAAAGACCCTCTACGCCGTCGACACCGGCAACAGCGAAATTCTTGTTGGGGATTAGAATGGAATTTTGTATTTTTGCGCCCTAATTACGTTATCACTGTCAAAGCGTGGAAACCAAGCACATTTTCGTCACCGGCGGGGTCTCATCAACCGACAAAGCAATTATAACCGCGTCACCAGCGACCGCCTGCCCAAGACACGCGGAAAATAGAATAGCGATTATTTAAAACAATCACACAACCACCAAATTTAGATAATGGATAAAAACACCATTTTAGGATTGCTCATGATGGCGGCAGTTGTCTTTGGGTTCATGTACCTCAACAAGCCGTCGGAGGAAGAAATTCAGGCTCAGAAAGCCTTGCAGGAACAAGCCGAACGGCAGCAACGACAAATGGACGACGAAGCCGCGCGACGCGCCATGACTCTCGACTCGATTACCGCCGCCGAGACATCCACTCTGCGCCGGGTTATCGCAACCGCCGGAGTCGCCGACTCAACCGGACTGCTCACATTCACCACCACCGACGTGAAACTGACCGCCGACACCGACGGCAACATCTCAGGCTCGGTCAACGCCCTTGACACAACCGTCAGCGTAAACAACCTGCTTGCCAACGACTACTCCGCGCTCACCCGACAGCAAGCTATCGACGCTACCGACAACCTGCGCCGCGCCATCGCCGACGGCGACCGTTACGGCAGCTTCGGACGACACCTACACGGCGACTCGGCGACCGTGGTGCTCGAAAACAACCTGCTCAAGCTCGAACTCGCCAACAAAGGCGGCATAATATCACAAGCAACGCTCAAAGAATATGACACCTACGTCGGTGGCGACACAACTCTGGTCAAGCTGTTAACTCCGCAGACAAGCGGCTACAGCTTCATCCTCTCGTCTGCGTCGCAACGGTTTGATACCGGCAACTTCTACTTCACCCCGGTCGTGGAAAACGACTCGACAGTCCTGATGAAACTCGACCTTGAAAAAGGCGCGATGTGGGGGCTGCGCTACACACTGCGACCCGACAGCTACGTCGTCAAAATGGAGATTGTCCAGTCGGGCATGAACACCATCATCCCCTCGTCGGTTGCCTCGATTGATATGCAGTGGAGCCAAAAGATGGCAAGAAACGAGACCGGACGCACATTTGAGGAACGAAACAGCGGCATCTTCTACAAATACTCAGGAGAAAGCCCCGACAACCTCAGCGAAACATCCGACGACGCCAAATCTCTCAACCAAAAAGTTAAATGGATTTCGTTCAAAAACCAATTCTTCTCATCGGCACTCATTTCCACCTCAGCGTTCACCGCGGCCGAGCTGAAATCGACAGTCATTAACGACGACCCCCGATACCTGAAACAGATGGAGATGAAAGCCACGATGGACTACTCGTCGACTTCAGCCAACCCCGCCAGCTTCGACCTATTCCTCGGCCCCAACCTATATCCGCTGCTGGCAAGCCTCGACGACACAGTCTCTCCCGATGAAGACCTTGAACTGACCCATCTGATTCCGTTGGGCTGGAGCCTGTTCCGCTGGATTAACACACTGATTATCATCCCCGTGTTCACATTCCTCGGTTCATTCATTTCCAACTACGGAGTCATCATCCTGCTACTCACCATCTTCATCAAGATTATCCTGTTCCCATTCACCTACAAGAGCTATATGTCACAGGCCAAGATGCGCGTGCTCGCCCCGGAAATCAAGGAAATCAACGACAAATATCCCGGCAACGAGAACGCCATGACTCGCCAACAAAAGACCATGCAGCTCTACAGCAAAGCCGGCGCAAGCCCATTCTCAGGCTGCCTGCCGCTGATGCTCCAAATGCCGGTGCTGATAGCCATGTTCTCTTTCTTCCCGTCATGTATCGAGCTACGCGGTGAGGCGTTCCTTTGGGCTAAAGACCTCTCGGCTCCCGACGTGATTTTAACCCTCCCGTTCTCCATCCCGTTCTACGGCAACCATGTCAGCCTGTTCTGCCTCCTAATGACAGTAACTAACATATTGTACACCCAAATCAATATGCAGAACCAACCCTCATCAGCCTCCATGCCCGGAATGAAATGGATGATGTATCTGATGCCGCTGATGTTCCTGTTCTTCTTCAACGACTACGCCTCAGGACTCAGCTACTACTACTTCCTGTCGCTCCTCATCACCATCATACAGACCTACATCTTCCGCCGCTGCGTCAACGAAAAGAAAGTGCGCGAGCAGATGATGGCAAACGCCGCCAAGCCCAAAAAGAAATCAGGCTTTATGGCGCGACTTGAGGAAGCCCAGCGTCGTCAGCAAGCCATGCTCCGCGAGCAGCAGAAACAACAGCAACGCCGCCGCTAAGCATCGTCTTAATAGCAACACAAAAGAGGTTAACCCGCTCAACCGAGTTAACCTCTTTTCATTGCTCGATACAATTCAGGTTTTACCAAACTGCTATACTAATAATTGGGGACGTTGCAATGTGAACATTTATCATGATAATGGCTTGTATAACCTCCGCAATATGGACATTTATTACCGGCACTATTATAATACGCAACCCATGAAGAGCGGGAACCTCCCGAATTAGGAGTTTTAGAAACCCCGGTACCGCCGCAAATTCTGCATTCCCGGTCTTCGTGTCGGTTTGAACCGACACTCCCACGTCGTGAAGCTGCTTGGGCATTTGCCCAATTTTGTGCAGCTCGCCCTCCATCTTCTCCCATTGAAGTATATGTGTTAATCATATTTAACGACATATTCCCTATTGTGGATGTCATACGCTCTTCCATGCGTTGTAAATCAGAGGAGACCAACACAGCATTACATTGTACCGCTGGCGTTCCGGCAAATCCTGTTGGAACATATGTGATAGAGCCATCGCTATTTTGCTGAACCGCTTGTAGCTTTCCATACAATGTATGCTTAATGTAACCATCGTAGAAAGTAATAGCAACAGCACCTCCACCGCCAAGCATTTGCCCGGTTTGTGGGCAATAACAACTAATTTGCCCATAGCTAATAGTGGTTTGGGAAAATGCGTTTATACATGATACCACAAACAGTGCCAAACAAAAAACTTTATTTTTCATAAATAAATCGATTTTTAAT
>CAZFNR010000009.1:0-56917 GCA_964520525.1 uncultured Muribaculaceae bacterium | reverse complement strand
ATTATGTATTATTTATTTTTTATTCGACATTAACCATGCGAGGATGCACGGTGGCGGGTAATATGCCGGTCTTCATGATTATTTTCTGACCCTGAAAACCGGTTACAAACGAGAAGAACCCATGGGACGGTGTCCCCCCCACCCCGGTTGTTATCATATATATGGAACGGTACAGCGGATAGCGTCCGTCGTAGATATATGCCTGATAAGGCTGATAAGCTTCTATGCTATCGTCGCGGCGCACCTTCAAAACCTTTACAGACGTGTCGAAAGTCGAGGCTACAGTGTCCTCCACTTCAAGGCTCTTTGCCATCGACTCGGCCGATGAGGTCTCAGCGTTGCGCATATCCGCCGAAATCCAGCTTACTCCAATAATGCCGATAGCGTTCTTATTGCCCTTCACGGCCTCAAACACTTCGGGGTTGGTGTTCTGGGCGAATACGTTCTGCCCGAATTTGCCCCCATTGAGGAGTGAGTCTTTCATATATTGAACCGTGCTTGACCCTTCATTGTCAAAAACGACCGAGATTTTGCCAAGTTTACTTGGCTCAAGTTGATTCCACTCTGTAATCTCGCCCGACAAAATCTCTTTTATCTCTTTTATCGATAAAATATTAACCGTATTGGCAGGATTGACTATCAACGCAATGGCATCAACCGCTATACGTTTCGATTTAGGCTTCTTCTTGTTCGATTCGAGATATTGACGCTCTTGCGGAGTAAGGTCGCGAGCAAGCACGGCCGAGGGGATATTGAGGCTCATCAAAGAGTCGACGGCGGCTTTCTCACTGATATAATAAGGCAATACACTGACATCGGGGTAGATGTATTCAAATACACCGATTTCTTGCTCCATAATGTTTTCAAAGCTCGCGTCACACGCCAAAATCGTGGTGCCGCTCGTGGAGGTAACACCTTTCGAACGGTCGGAGTATTTGGTACAACCGCCTATAACTAACGATAACGCCAGACAGACAATGAACAAAAATTTCTTCATAAATGATGGTGGTTTCAGTGTGGTAATGGCTAATTAAATGTTGGTATCAAAGCCGCGTATTTGGCGGATAGTTCTCCAAATGCCATAAATAATAAACAAGACGCCACCGCCATAGCGGAGCCAATCCCATTTAGGAATCCAATCAAAGAAATTTATGAGGAACAACACGCCCATCCCAACATAAATCACAATCATAATCGCACCAAATATAGTGCGAGCCAAACTGCCGGCAACAGAGTTATTATCAGATTGTTTCATCTCAACTTAAACTTACGACGTCAAACTTTCGGGACATAGAAGTCAAGCCCATTAAGTTCAACATATTCAAACAATTAAAGTTCTCAAGCAAGCGTCATCGACTTGCCGCGCAAACGCGACAGAACACACTACCGCAGACTTGCGTTTGTAAAGGTAGTAAAAAAATATTTGATTTAACGATTTAACGACAGGTGATTATAATCTATTAACACGCTTGTGCCATCTCCGCTAAAACTTATTGATTAATTTTGCATAAAACCAACAACACGTTATGTTACCACCATTAGCCGAGCGTATGAGGCCGACATCGCTTGACAATTACATAGGTCAAGACCATTTAATCGGCCCGAACTGCATACTCCGCCGCATGATTGACAGCGGCAAATTATCATCGTTCATCCTGTGGGGGCCTCCAGGCGTCGGAAAAACCACGTTGGCAAAAATAATATCCAACGCCACAAAATCGCCATTCTACACGCTCAGCGCAGTCCATGCCGGGGTAAAAGATGTCCGCGAAGTGCTCGACCGATGCCGCCACGACGCGGCAAGCATGTTCTCCGACAGCCGCCCTATCCTGTTCATCGACGAAATCCACCGTTTCAACAAGTCTCAACAAGACTCGCTGCTCGGGGCCGTCGAAAGCGGCATAGTGACACTTATCGGAGCAACTACCGAGAATCCGTCGTTTGAAGTCATACGCCCACTGCTGTCAAGAGCTCAAGTCTACACACTGAAACCGCTCGAAGCATCTCAACTACAACAACTGCTCAATCATGCGATAGCCGACGACGATATCCTCTCTAAGCGGGATGTCAGAGTCGAGGAAACCGACGCGCTGTTCCGATTCGCAGGCGGCGACGCCCGCAAAATGCTCAACATCCTCGATTTGCTCGAGCAATCCACTCCCGCCAATGAGCCAATGGTCATAAATGACCGGCTCGTCACCGACCGACTACAGGAAAACCCCGCGGCATACGATAAAAACGGCGAGATGCACTACGACATAATCTCGGCCTTCATAAAAAGCATAAGGGGCAGCGACCCCGACGCAGCCGTATATTGGCTTGCGCGAATGATTACCGGAGGCGAAGACCCTGAATTTATAGCACGCCGATTGGTGATACTCGCCGCAGAGGATATCGGCTTGGCCAACCCTAACGCACTATTGCTCGCCAACGCCACATTTGAAGTGATTCAAAAAATAGGAATGCCCGAAGGGCGCATACCGCTGTCGGAGTGCGCGGTCTATCTTGCCACATCCGCAAAAAGCAACTCAGCATATCTCGCCATTGATGCCGCATTGGCCACGGTTGAACGCACTGGCGACCTCCCGGTGCCACTTCACTTGCGCAACGCCCCCACTAAACTGATGAAACAGATGGGTTACGGTCACGACTACAAATATTCACACGATTACCCCGGGCATTTCGTGCAACAGCAGTTCCTGCCCGACAACATCGCGTCATCGCAACTATGGAATCCAGCCGACAACCCTGCCGAGCAAAAAATGCGAGAACTGCAACGCTCACGGTGGAACGTGATGAAACGCTACTAATCAGCGGCACAATCAACGCGCCCTTAACTGCCAGAAAGCCACCGCGGCTGCCGAAGCCACATTGAGCGAATCGACCCCATGCGACATAGGTATCCGAGCGACATAATCAGTCTTGGCAATCGTGCTTTCGGCCAACCCGTCGCCCTCAGTGCCCATCACTATGGCCAATCGCGGCTCCGTCGACAACACAGGGTCATCAATTGATACCGAATCGTCGGTCAACGCCATCGCAACCGTCTTAAAGCCCAAGCGGCTCAGGCTTTCGACAGGCCCATCGAGCCAAGTCCAGGGAACAAGAAAAACCGAACCCATCGACACCCTCACCGCCCGCCTGTTTAACGGGTCGCACGATTGACGCGTCAACAGCACGGCATCAACGCCCAAGGCGGCTGCCGCACGGAATATAGCCCCGACATTTGTCGCATCGACCACACCATCGACTACCACAACCCTTCTCGCGTCAGCACAGACCTCCACAACATCGCGATTAGCCCTGCGTCGCATGGACATCAGCACGCCCCTGGTCAGTTTATACCCGGTCAGTTCGGCCAACAATTCACGGCTCCCTGTATAAATCGGTATATCACCGCACCGCTCTATGATTGCAGCGGCGTCGCCATCTATGTGTCGGCGTTCACAAAGCATCGACACCGGCTCATAACCGGCGTCAAGAGCCACACTAATAACTTTGGGACTCTCTGCTATGAAAATACCGCGTTCCGGGTCAATGCGATTGCGCAATTGAGCCTCGGTCAAACGCCCATAGGCAGCCACTTCGGGTAGGTCAAGCGAGTCAATTTCAATTATAGCCATAATTATGACAAAGTTAAGCCACGGCCGCCACAATCGCCAACGCCCAATACTTAATTAAACTTAACGGGCAAGGAAGAAGCAATTATCTAATCTGATCGAACTCAAACCTGATGCGACAAAAATACCGGCCAAAAGACAAAAAATCGAGCAAAATGGCAGCGAAAACAGAGATTAAAGAAATTTTTCTTGAATTATATGCGATTTTATGACAAATCACGGCTAAAAGAGAAATTTTTCATTAAATTTGCAGTCTAAAATCACTTATTCAGTAAAATTTGCGAATATGAAGAAGCATAATTTTTATGCCGGCCCATCAATTCTTAGTGAATACACTATAAAGAATACAGCCGAAGCAGTGTTAAATTTCGCCGATACCGGCCTTTCGTTGCTTGAAGTGTCACACCGCAGCAAAGAGTTTCAAGCAGTCATCGACGAGGCCGCCCAATCAGTAAAAGACTTACTCGCAGTGCCCCAGGGCTACGAGGTAATCTTCCTCGGTGGCGGCGCAAGTATGCAATTCTGCATGATACCGTTCAACTTGCTCAAAACCAAAGCAGCATATTTGGATACCGGCACATGGGCAAACAAAGCTATCAAAGAAGCAAAATTATTTGGCGAAGTTGATGTCGTCGCTTCTTCGAAAGATGCGAACTACACATTCATCCCCAAAGATTTCACCGTTCCCGCCGACGCTGACTATTTCCACTATACGACCAACAACACTATATACGGAACAGAAATCCGCAAAGACCCCGAAGTAGCAGTTCCGTTGGTCGCAGATATGTCGAGCGACATCTTCTCTCGCCCGATTGACATCAAGAAATATGACGCCATCTACGCAGGCGCACAAAAGAACCTCGCTCCCGCAGGTGTGACAATCGTAATCGTTAAAGAGGAGGCTCTCGGCCATGTTGACCGCCCCATCCCGACGATGCTCGACTACCGCACCCACACGTCAAAGGGTTCAATGTTCAACACCCCGCCCGTACTTCCGATTTACTCAGCGCTCCAGACATTGCGCTACTACAAGCAAATGGGCGGCATCGAAGAACTCGAAAAACGTGACATCGCCAAAGCAGCGCGCCTATACGAGGCAATCGACGAGAGCAAAATGTTTGTCGGCACGGTAACAAACCCCGAAGACCGTTCGATTATGAACGTATGCTTCGTGATGAAACCCGAATATGCCGAACTCGAGAAAGAGTTCATCGACTTCGCTTCCACCCGCGGCATCGTCGGCATCAAAGGCCACCGCTCGGTCGGCGGTTTCCGCGCGTCACTCTATAACGCACTGCCGATGGAAAGCGTAGAGGTACTCATCCAGGCGATGAAAGACTTCCAAAACCAGCACTAATCACCAATCAGATTTTATCTTGTAAAGATTATGAAGGTACTTGTAGCGACCGAAAAACCGTTTGCGGCAGTGGCCGTCAACGGCATCCGCGAGATTATAGAGGAAGCAGGCTATGAATTTGAACTGCTTGAGAAATATACGTCGAAATCAGAGTTGCTCGATGCCGCAGCCACAGCCGACGGCATCATCATCAGAAGCGACATCATCGACAAAGAAGTTCTCGACGCAGCAAAGAATTTGAAAATCGTGGTTCGCGCCGGAGCCGGTTATGACAACGTAGACCTCGCTGAGGCCACAGCCCACGAAGTGTGTGTGGAGAACACACCCGGCCAAAACTCTAACGCCGTTGCCGAACTGGTATTTGGTATGGCAGTGATGGCAGCGCGCAATATGTATAACGGCACTTCCGGTTCAGAACTAAAAGAAAAGAGCATCGGCATCCACGCATTCGGCCAAGTGGGTCGCAACGTGGCCCGCATCGCCAAAGGCTTCGGTATGAAGGTTAGCGCGCTCGACCCCTATTGTCCCGACGAGGTGATGACCGAGGCAGGTGTTAAACCGGTCCACTCGGTTGAGGAGTTGTATCGCGACAACCGCTATGTATCGCTCCACATCCCCGCCACTGCTGAGACTAAAAAGTCAGTAGGCTACGACTTAATCACATTGATGCCTAAAAACGGCATACTCATCAACACCGCCCGCAAAGAAGTGATTGACGAGGAAGGCTTGGCTCGCGCGCTTGAGGCTCGTCCCGACATCAAGTATGTTGCCGACATCAAGCCCGACACTGCCGACGAGTTGAAAGAGAAATTTGGCGACCGCGTGTTCTTCACACCCAAAAAGATGGGAGCGCAGACATCGGAAGCAAACATCAACGCCGGCCTCGCAGCCGCACGCCAAACCGTGGCATTCTTGCGCGACGGCATCAACAAGTTCCAAGTCAACAAATAAACCCATTTAATAACGGTTTATTCACATCTAAAACGAGAGAGGGAGCCTGCGAAGCTCCCTCTCTCGTTTTATTCCGGCTGTCTATTACAAGACAACGACAGTTAGATATAAATTCATTGCCAGAATCGGTATGCGCGGATTTCTCGGATGATAAATTACGCAAGCCAGAAGAAGATTGAACCTCCGCTCCCATAAAAACTTAGCTTTTCATATCCCCAAAACAGGATTCTTCAAACAAATCGCTAATTTTGCACTTGCCCGTTGAACTCGCCAATGAAAGAGCCGCGTTTTCCGAGAAAATGATTTCGCTTTATTTCTTGCGTATTAATGATTTTTTCAATAACTTGCTAACTCTAATAAGTAATGTTGGTTTACTATTAAATCTCTATTTAATCAATTGTCACCCACGGAATTATAGATACAATTCAATTGGCCTGCTGATATTCAAATATTATTAGTCAGGATACCATTATTTTACAATAAAATTTAAACGACTTCTTAAATGGATTTTTTTGTAATCATTTTAATTATTTGCGTGATTTTGGCAATAGTTGTTGGCGCAATTATAAAACACAACGAGAAGGCTCAATTTAACGAGTACAACCGTTTGCAAAGCGAAGAGTGCGCCAAACGTGTAAACGAGAGTCATAAATACGAATCGATTTTTAGAGAAAAATATGCATATTTAGGAGAACCGGCCATTCAATTTTTTTTCTCTGATTGTTGGTTTGGCAGCAAAAAAATGCTGACAAGAGAAAATTGTTTTGATTTTTATGGTGGGGCGAATTCAATAACAGTATGGCCCCAACAAAAAAAAATTCTTACTGCATAGTGAAAAGTCATCTTACACAGATTTTACAGCCAGAGGTAATGTCACATCTTTCATACAAGAATCCATCCAAAAACCAATGCCATTTGATTTCCTTATCTCATGTGAAGTAACCGATGATGCCACTGTAATTCATGGTGGAGGAGTATCCACCACCAAAACAAGTAAATTGGAAATGATTACAAGAGGAGTTGTCGGAGGTGCTTTGTTTGGCAAAGTAGGTGCTTTGGCTGGAGCTATGACAGCTAATACCTCAACGGAAACAACATTTAATTCAGATAAAATTATACATAATTACAGGATACACTTAACACTTAACGATTTTTCTTGCCCACTACTTACATTAGAACTTGGAAATAGCGAATTGCAAATGCGCCAAGTTTCATCTGTACTCAAACTCATTCTCAAAAACTCGTAAACCGACAACACGGCATTGTAGATTCGGAATCGAAGTGCAAAAATACCGAGTTGATAATTAACACATCTAAACATTTGCCAATGAAGCGATGTTTAGTCATAGCTGCCCGAGACGACGGCGCAAATCACGATTAGCTTTTCGGCGATTTTTGTCGCAGAAGAAGCCCCATTTACAGAAGTAGCGCAACATATTAAAGGCGTGGATGCGCAAGAGTTTGAAATTTGTGCGCGACTCGGCGCGGTGGGCATGAACGATGGTCGCCCCGGGGAAATAAATGGTTTCGTAACGCTGATGGACGCGACGGGTTATATCGATATCCTCGGGGTACATAAAAAAGCGTTCGTCAAATAATCCGACTTCGCGAAGGGCATCCAATCGGAAGAGCATAAAACAGCCGTGGTGGTAAGGGACATTAATCGGCTTGGTCAGGTCGCAATCGCGCATTTCATAATGGTCGCGCCAACGCCGAAACGGCGACTTGGGCATAAAACGATGCATAATCAAGTCGAGGGGCGAGGGAATGCGATGGCACACGGGCTGGAATCGACCGTCGGGGAAGGTCGTATGCGGGATTAGCTGCCCTACCGACGAGTGGGCATCAATGTATTCAAGGCATTTTTCGAGAGTCCCCGATTTGAAATAAACATCGGAGTTAATCACAAGGTGGTAATCAACATCTGAGTCAAGCGAACGACGCAATGAGATATTGTGAGCAGCACCGTAACCGAGATTCTCGTTTGGGATATAAACGACCTTATCGGAGTAACAATCATGACAGAAGCGAGCAAGTCGCTGTTCATTGCCGTTATCGACTATATCGACCCTTCGCACAGCGTCACAAGCCAAAAGCGAGTCGAGACACGCTTTCAACTCGGCGGTGTCGGTGCGATAAGTCACTATGGAAACATTGAGTTTTATCATTTTACGTCGTTTGCCACTTTTTGACAGAAGTATCAATTACAGAATTTGTCGACGGCGAAATTCAGCCACTGTAATCGCCGCCGCAACCCCGACGTTGAGAGATTCAACAGTGGAACGATCAGCGGGGAACTGTGGTATGAAAATGCGCCGAGTGACCGTTTGGGCTACTTGGGGCGAGATGCCGTTGCCTTCGTTTCCCATAACGATGATAGCGTCGCCAGCTAAATCGCCATTATAGATGTTTTCGCCATCTAAAAATGTGCCATAAACCGGCAATGATGAGTTGCGCAGGAAGTCGGCGAGGTCAACGTAGTGAACCGCTACCCTAACCAATGCTCCCATTGTCGCTTGAACCACTTTAGGGTTGAACACGTCAACCGTATCGCGTGAACAGAACAAATCGGAGATGCCATACCAATCAGCGAGACGAATTATCGTACCTAAGTTGCCGGGGTCTTGAACGCAATCGAGGGCGAGATAAAGTCCGCGAGTGGGTTGTGGTTGCTTATCACGCCAAACAGGCATCGAAAAGACCGCCAAAACCGATTGGGGTGATTTCTGCTGCGACAATCGCGCAATTTCACTTTGAGTCACAACAATCAAATTGTCGACATCAGCCAGCCGGCTACCCCACTGATTAAACCACTCGGCTGTCGCCACGAGATAACGACATGGCAGGTGGCCGATAATTTCAAGGACACAGCGTGTGCCCTCAGCCACAAATGCCCGCTCAACATTGCGTTGCTTCGCCGAGCCAAGCCCGGAAATCATCTTACGCAAAGCGTTTGTCAGTTCAATATTTTCCATTGTCGGTTACAAAGTTACAAAATAATCGTTACCTTTGATGTATGAAGACTCTGATAATAAATGGCTCTCCGCGCCGCGACAGCAAAATAAGACGGATTCTCGATGAAATAGCTGCGGAATTGGACGCCAAAGGCCATGAAATAAAAACAGTGGACATAGCCCGGCTCACCGTTTCACCCTGCACGGGCTGTATGGCGTGCCGTTCCACCCTCAACTGCGTGTTGCCTCAGGATGACGCACAATCAGTTTTACAGATGATTGATTGGTGCGACGCGCTTATTATCGGCTCTCCATGCTACTGGGGCAATATTCCCGGACAACTGAAATTGCTATTTGATCGAATGGTTTACGGGATGATAGGGAAATCGTCAAGCGGCATTCCCATCCCTCTGCACCGCGGCAAAAAGGCTGCGATTGTAGCCACCTGCACTACGCGTTGGCCCTGGAACAGATTGTTCCACCAGTCATCAGGTGTGGTCAGGTCGCTAAAAGAAATTTTGAAGTGGAGCGGATTCAAGGTTATCGCCTCTATACAACGAGGTGACACCAATAGGCGTCCTATCACTGATAAAGATTTGCGCAAAGCGCGTCGGCTCGCACATAAATTCATCTGATTTTATTTCATACCACAATGACACGCATCAACATCATAATTCTGTTCACATTATTTCATTTGGCGGCAACAGCCTCGGCAAAACTCGACCCACACAGCCGCCACCTTATGGAGAGATACCACCCAATGCACCACAGCCGCGCGGCATCGGAACGACAAACATACCTTCCCTCGATTATCAAGATTAAAGACGGCGAGACCGTCGGACAGCTTAAAGATAAGGGTGTAATAATAATGCGACAGCGCGACAATCTCCTGCTTGCGTTCATCCCCACCGACCATATCGACCAGCTTTTGACTTTCTCAGGAGTGGAACGCGTATCCATTGGCAGGTCACTTCAACCCAATCTCGACATATCACGTCCATTTGGAAACGTAGATGAGGTAATCACCCCCTCCGAGCAGTGGCCCGACGGCTGGGATGGCAGAGGAGTGGTCACCGGTCTGTGCGACATCGGTTTTGACCCGCGGCATCCTAACTTCATTGACAGCCGCGGAAATCCGAGAGTGAAACGTATCGTAGACTACCGCGACACTCTCGCTACCGTCACCCGCCTGTACACGCCGGAAGATATAGCCGGATGGACAACTGATAACGAGAACGAGTACCATGCCACCCACGTTGCCGGAATCATGGCAGGGGGCTATCGCGGAAACGGCTATTACGGCATCGCCGCGGAAAGCGACATCGTGGCGGCGACAAGTATGTTGACCGACGCGTGCATCCTCGATGGCGCGGAGGAAATTATAGACTATGCCCGTTCAGTAGGCAAACCCGCGATTATCAATATGTCAATCGGTTCATATACAGGCCCGCACGACGGCACCACACTTTTCAACCAATATCTATCCAAACTTGGCAAGGATGCCATAATCTGCATAGCTGCGGGCAATGAAGGCGCAAGCCCCAATAACCTGCAACTCGATTTCACATCAAGCAAGAGCGAGTCTTCGGTGTTCGTTCGCGATTGTTATGGCGGGTGGGATGACGTCAATATCTTTGGAGCCGCCGACTTCTGGAGTGCCGACAACACCCCCTTCTCGATGCGCATATCTCTCTACGATATTCTGACTAAAAAGACAGTCTACACATCACCCTGGTTCGGAGCTGACGGACAATCAGAGTGGGCGATAAGCACTTCCGATAATCCCGACGGACAGTCGGAACATGACACGACCTTTGATAACGCCTACGACGGATATTTCCGAGCTTCAGCGGAAATAGACTCCGAAAACGGCAGATACACCATCTACACATCTTTTGATGTAACTAATCATGAGACGGTGGATAGAGTCGGACGATATTCATTAGTATTAACCGTCAAAGGCGAACCCGGAACTCACGTCGACGGCTACGCCGATGGATACCGTTGCCGATTCGGGACAAACGGCAATTCATCGTTCGCCACACCCAACTCACTCATGTCAATCAGCGACATCGCTTGCGGCGACAACATAATAGTTGTCGGAGCCTCATGCGCGCGCAACACCATCCCCTTGATTGACGGTTCGACAAGGGAGTACGATTACACCGTTGACCGAGCGGCAGCCTTCACAAGCTACGGAACACTCCCTGACGGGAGAGACCTGCCACACATCGCCGCCCCGGGGTGTTGCGTAATATCATCTTATTCCACCCCTTATCTTGAAAAGAATCAGGCACAAATCAAGGGCATGACAGCTAAAGCCACCGTCAATGGCCGGGACGTGTATTGGGGTTTTGAGGGAGGCACCTCGATGGCAACCCCATATGTCGCCGGAATTATCGCATTGTGGCTACAGGCCGACCCCTCTTTGACAGCCGATGACGCTCGCAACATCGCAACATCGACAGCCAAGACCGACTACCCCGACATTAGCGACCTGCGATGGGGTGCCGGTCAGATTGACGCCCTTGAGGGAATCAAGAAGGTGTTGTCACTTTCCGGAGTCAATGATATCAAGACCGATTATCACTCATCCCCCATAGTAGCTTATCGTGACGGTCAAATAAGCATAGTCTGCCCCGGCGTTGATGGCATCGAAGCTGAAATTTTCACTGTCGATGGACGCAAAGCGACATCCGCCGCGGGGGCAGGCGACACACTTTCAGTCGATGCCTCAACGCTTGCCAAAGGTGTGTATGTTTGCCGCGTCAAAGCCGGACAGCGAGCCGCACATTCCGTCAAAATCATCATCAGATAAAACGCATTTTGTCATATACCCCTTACCCTATGCTAAATAAACAAAGCGTAGTGAGCCGCAAAGCGGTAATCATCCCCATCAATCACAAAGCGATTTAAGCATATCAGACCATTATTCAGCCAGCAAAGACACGCAAAAATCATGTTTTTTATGTACCTTTGCTTTCCAAACGGTAAAATCAATATTTCAAGATGAAAAACTGGATAGTCAGATCGCTCACCGGGATTGTTTATATCGCTTTGATAGTAGGTGGAATATATCTCGGAAACTGGTGGTATCTCGCAATGACCCTTATCCTTGCGCTACCGGCTATTATGGAGTTCAAACGCATGACCGTCAAAGGGCGCGAGTCAAACCTCAACATCCTCATCGATTTGCTCGGAGCCGCATTCCTGCTGTTCTGTTGTTCCCAGCCGATAAAATTAATATACTTACCTTTCTACACCATATATTTCATCGCGAGGTTAATCTCGCAAATTTACACCCGCGATGAGAACCCCGTCGCATCACTTGTCAGTTCGTTCGCCGCACAAGCCTACATAGCACTTCCTATCGCTTTGATGCAAGGCATACTGACACCTGGCAACGGAATGATTCTTCTTCAAATGTTTGTTTTGATTTGGCTCAGTGACACGGGAGCCTTTATCGTTGGCTCTCTGCTGGGGCGCCACAAGCTTTTCCCGCGCCTCTCGCCTAAAAAATCATGGGAAGGATTTTTTGGCGGCGTCATCTTCTGTGTGGGAGCCGCCATTGCAATGTACTATCTGTTCAACCAACCCCGTCATTTTGCCGACAGCGGCCTGCTGATTATGGTAGGGCTCGGAATCATCGTCCCGGTATTCGCCACATTAGGCGACCTCGTGGAATCAATGATAAAACGCACCGTAGGCGTGAAAGACTCAGGTTCGATTCTCCCGGGCCACGGCGGAATGCTCGACCGCATCGACTCATTACTGTTAGTCGCCCCTGCGACTTTCATTTATTTGAAATTTATCTTATTTAGCATAACAAATATATAACTCACTTTATGAGCAACCAACGCTATATGATGCGCGGTGTTTCAGCCGCCAAAGAAGATGTCCACAATGCGATTAAAAACGTTGACAAGGGCATATTCCCTCAGGCATTCTGCAAAATCATCCCCGACATACTCGGAGGCGACAATGAATATTGCAACATCATGCACGCCGACGGAGCCGGCACTAAATCATCGCTCGCCTACGTCTATTGGCGCGAGACAGGCGACCTTAGTGTTTGGAAAGGAATCGCCCGCGACGCTTTGGTGATGAACATCGACGACCTCCTTTGCGTGGGAGCCACCGACAATATTCTCGTGTCGTCAACCATCGGACGAAACAAGATGCTTATACCGGGTGAGGTTATCGGTGCCATAATAAATGGCACTGAGGAGGCACTCGAAGAATTGCGTTCATGGGGCATTTCAATTTACAGCACCGGTGGCGAAACCGCCGATGTCGGCGACTTAGTCCGCACTATCATAGTTGACAGCACCGTAACTTGCCGTATGCGCCGCGACCATGTGATTGACAACGCAAACATCTCGGCAGGCGATGTCATAGTCGGACTCGCTTCATTCGGACAAGCCACTTACGAGAAAGAATACAACGGCGGAATGGGCAGCAACGGGCTAACATCGGCTCGCCATGACGTATTTGCAAAATATATAGCGGAAAAATATCCCGAAAGTTTCGACAGTGCCGTCCCCGACGAACTGGTCTATTCAGGCAACGTGAAACTCACCGACAGCATTGAAGGGTCACCGGTAAACGCCGGCAAACTAGTGCTGTCACCCACCCGCACCTACGCACCCGTGATAAAAAAAATCCTCGATGCCATGCGTCATGACATACACGGTATGATTCACTGCACCGGCGGCGCACAAACCAAAGTGATGCACTTTGTCAGAAACAAGCACGTCATCAAAGACAACCTGTTTCCTGTCCCACCGTTATTTGAGCTGATTAGCCGCGAATCAGGCACCGATTGGAGCGAGATGTACAAAGTGTTCAACATGGGCCACAGAATGGAGATATATGTTGACCCCGCTAAAGCCGCAGAAATCATTGAGATATCACGATTAATGGGTATTGACGCCCAGATTGTGGGTCATGTCGAAGACGCTCCGGCCAACCGGCTGACAATCAAGTCAGACAAAGGCATTTTTGAATATTAACATTCTCCGTCGGCACCGTCACACGAGCAATGAGGGGTTTAAAGTTTTTGCCGCCGTCGATAATCGCAACTGTGGCCTTATGCTGCGGCTTCGGCAGCTGTGGCAACTCCGGCGAAAACAAGAACGGTAACGACACCGTCGACCGCTCAATCCCCCTCCCCGACACATTGAGGGTCGCCACACTCTACAGTCCCACCTCCTACTTCATATACCGCGAAGAAAAGATGGGATATGACTACAATCTGGTCACGCGGCTTGCTGCCGACAAAGGGATGGCAATTGACCTCGTGGTAGCCCCTAATCTATCGGCAATGATAGAGATGCTCGACTCCGGCGATGTCGACCTCATCGCTTACGAAGTACCGGTAATAGCCGAATACCGCGCAAAAGCTCTTGCTTGCGGCCCTGAGAATTTCACATCCCAGGTGCTCGTACAGCCCCGCAGCGACAGCCTTGCCATAACAGATGTTACACAACTTGTCGGACGCGATGTATATGTCGAAAAAAACTCTAAATACCAGTTGAGGCTGCAAAATCTTAACGAGGAGTTGGGCGGCGGCATAAGAATCCACCCGATAGGCCGAGACACATTCATCACGGAAGACCTAATCAACATGGTATCAACAGGCGAGATTCCTCTGACAGTGGTCGACAGCGATATCGCCCGCATTAACAAGACCTACTACCGCAATCTCGACATCACTCTGCGACTGAGTTTCCCTCAACAATCATCATGGGCAGTGGCACCGCGCAACAAATGGCTCGCCGACTCAATAGACAATTGGTTTGAACAGGAAAACCACCGTCGCACTCAAGCCGAACTGCTGAAACGCTATTTTGAGCTTAGCAAGGGGGAATCATCCATGATTTCTATCGACCTGTCAAAAGGCTACATATCACCTTACGATAACCTGTTCAAAAAACACGCCAAAGCCATCGGCATCGACTGGAGGCTGCTTGCCTCACAGGGATATGCCGAGAGCCATTTCGACACGACAGTCGTGTCATGGGCCGGAGCCAGAGGAATAATGCAGATTATGCCGGGAACAGCGCGCGCATACGGACTCGGGCCTGACCGAATCACCAATCCCGATGCCAACATCTCAGCCGCCGCACGCATAATTGCCGACCTTGACAAATCACTGTCGCGGTATGTAGCCGACCCGGAAGAACGGCAGAAGTTCGTGGTGGCAGCCTACAATTCAGGGCTCGCCCACATCTATGACGCAATCGCATTGGCTAAAAAATACGGCAAAGACCCCGCGGTCTGGACCGGAAATGTCGAAGAAACTCTGATGATGAAATCCAAACCTGAATATTACAACGACGAGGTGTGTAAATATGGCTACTTCCGCGGCCGGCAAACACACGAGTATGTGATAAAAGTTATGGATTTCTATTCTAAAGCGCGCCGGATGATTCCGGCATAAATCAACGAATTAACAACAAAAAAACATAACCAATTTGGGAATTATGAAAAAGAAGTATTTAAGCGTCGCCATCGTTTTGGCTCTTGCCGGCTCAATGCTCTGCACTTCATGCATTGGCAGTTTCTCCCTAACCAACAAGTTGCTCGGATGGAACAAGCAAATCGGCAACAAGTTTGTCAACGAACTCGTGTTTTTCGCATTCTGGATTATACCTGTCTATGAGGTTTCAGCACTCGCTGACATCCTTGTCATCAACAGCATCGAGTTTTGGAGCGGCAACAATCCCGTCGCTTGCGGCAAAAGCGTTATCGAAGGGCAAGACGGTCGTTATCTTGTCGAATGTGACGGAAAGGGATACACCATCACCTCTGAGCAAGACCAGACCTCGGTCCGACTCAATTTCGACTCCGAAGACCAGTCTTGGAGCGTGAACTTCGATGGCCAAGACCACAAGCTCTTCTCATTTGTTGACGAAAACCATGTCAAGATGGTGACACCCGATGGCGGCTACGAGGTTATCGAACTTTCTCAAGCCGGGGCTTACGCCTACCGCAACATGGTGACCGGCGCAGCTTGGGCAAACCGCTGATAAGCGACACAACGCTTTGATTGGTCAACGTCAAGAAAACACGGCAAAATTAGTGACAACAAGGTTCATCTCGTTCCTTGCTGTCACGTTTGCCTTGTGGCTCTTCCTAGCCCCGTTGCTCGACGATGGCCGGCAAATCACCATGACAGCCGGATTAGTCATCGGGCTCGCCGTTTGGCTATCAGCCGAGGGGGACCGTATGTCTAATCGACACACCCCCCTATTCTCATTACTGTCAATCCTTGCGGTGTGGGCGCTTTCTTCAACGCTCTACCTCGTCACACCGCTTTTCTGCGACGACATATTGTATCAGCCCTACACTCCGCAACGCTACGGCGACTTCATATCCTTTATGTTCACCTACGATTCCCCGCGGATGCTCAACCTGTTGTTTCCCATATTTCTGCACACCTTGCCCAAAACGGCGGTCAACCTTTTGTCCGGGACATTATGGGCATTATCTATAATCCTGATGTGCCGATGCTCCGGGACATGGCTGAATAGATACGCCCGCATGGCAGCCTTGATTTTCGCCTTGGAATTTTTTCTGCCATGGGACAACGGCATGACTTGCATTATATTCACGCTCAACTATATATATTCATTGCCGCTTGCCATAGGCATGATTATATGTTTTTGTGACGAAAAGCCGGTTGGCTCGTTTCCTCGACTTTTGCTTCTCGCCTTATTAGGATTTTGCGCCGGATGGGTTCAAGAAAGCGAGAGCCTTCCGATTATCTGCGGGATTTCAGTTTGGTGCGCGATAAACCGCACGGCTATTTCACGCCGACGACTTTGGATTGCGATTCCGATGGTTGTTTCATGTCTAACACTGATAATAGTCAGTTCATTCGGCAGATACACCCACAGCAATGTTTCCTTCGACTCATTCAATCAACCGCTGTCAATGCTCATTTATGTGACGCTGACACGCACCTATGGCATGATCGCCGTGACTCTGCTTATGCTTGCGTTACTTGCGCGCCGCAAATTCCGCATGAGACTGTGGCGAGCCCGACGCGGGCCGTTGCCTATACTGCTCACTGCCATGTATGTCTCCACAGCCATAGGCATCACACTTTGGAACATGGGCACACATCTGTCATGGTTCCCTCAGCTTTTTGCCATATTGTCGGCTATGACAATCATTAACATCGTGTGGCAAAAGCCTCTTATAAAAAATAGAGTCGGCGGTCGGGCTGTCGGAGCGATCATCATGGCCATAGTAATCACAAATCTCGTGACGGCCATACTGTTTACACGCGACGAGGCAAGAAACCTCCATCTCATCGAGAATACCTATCTGAGAGCCGACTCACCCGACAAGTTCTATGAACTGACACCGCAGACACGTCTACCGCTTGCCGCCTGGAACAAACTCGGCGTTGCCAATATCTACAACACATCCTGGATGTGGCGAGTTCATTCATCGCATTACAGCCGACGAGTCAAAGAACACCCGATACCTTCGGAATTGAGCCGCATCACTCCATCTGTTTTACGGAAAGTACCGGGCGATTCACCACTATATCGGTTCGGCGACCTGTTGGTTATGCCCGACGACGGCACCCGCGAACCGATAAACCTTACGGTAACCTACCGATACGGAGTGAGAAAAACATCGCAGTTTAACCTATCACCCTTCATCGCCGACAACGGTGGGCGGTGGATTTATGCCGTCAACGAGACCACCGACCCCCAAAGCCGATGGATTGCAATCACCAAAATTAACCGATAATCTGACTGTTCTCCTCGTTAACCGAGCCAAGTACAACCACCGCATCACCGTCGACACTGCCGTTATCACCGTTTTATTGAACAAATTGCTCGCGCCATTTGTATGAAGCAGAGCAAAGTTGTATCTTTGCCAATAGCTATTAACTGAATTTAATTTAACAACGACATGGAAAATAAAGATTTATTGCAGTCGGTAACCGAGAAAGCACAAGTGTGGCTCGGCAACGGTTATGACGAGGAAACACGCAACGAGGTTAAGCGTATGCTTGACGCCGACGACAAAACCGAACTTATCGAGTCGTTCTACAAAGATTTGGAATTTGGCACCGGCGGCCTGCGAGGCATCATGGGAGCCGGCTCTAACCGCATGAACATATACACCGTTGGAGCGGCTACCCAAGGCTTGGCCAACTACCTCAAAGAGGCGTTTGCCGAACTTCCCGAAATCAGCGTCGTTGTTGGCCACGACGTGCGAAACAACTCTCGCAAATTCGCTGAGATAGTAGCCGACATATTCTCAGCCAACGGCATCAAAGTTTACCTGTTCGAGAACTTCCGCCCAACCCCTGAGCTATCGTTTGCGATACGCCATCTCGGATGCCAGAGCGGTGTGAACATCACCGCGTCACACAATCCCAAGGAATATAACGGTTATAAAGCCTATTGGGCCGACGGCGCGCAGATTATCGCCCCCCACGATGTCAACATCATCAACAACGTAAACAAAATCAAGGGCGTGGAAGCCATTAAATTCAACGGCGACAAATCCAAAATCCAGATTATCGGCAAAGAAATCGACGAGGCTTTCCTCACGGCCATCAAAGGCCTGTCGTTAAGCCCCGACGCAATCAAACGCCACCACGACCTCAAAATCGTCTACACGCCCATCCACGGCACAGGGGTGAAACTCGTGCCCGAATCGCTGAATAATTACGGGTTCACCAATATCATCCATGTCCCCGAGCAGGATATCCCCAGCGGCGACTTCCCAACAGTGGAATCACCCAACCCCGAGAACCCGCCGGCTATGGCCATGGCGATAGCAAAAGCCAAAGAGGTCAACGCCGACCTCGTCGTGGCATCTGACCCCGACGCCGACCGCATCGGCTGCGTAATCCGCGACGCCAAGGGTGAATACCAACTCATCAACGGCAACCAGATAGTGATGATATTGCTTAACTATCTCATGACCCGCAACGCCGAGTTGGGCAAACTCACAGGCAACGAGTATATCGTGAAAACCATTGTCACTACCGAGACCATAAAGTCAATCGCTGATGCCAACAACATCAAGATGTTTGACTGCTACACCGGGTTCAAATGGATAGCTGCGGTAATCCGCGACCATGAAGAGACTTCACGCTACCTCGGCGGCGGTGAAGAAAGCTACGGATTCCTCGCTGAAGACTTCGCCCGCGACAAAGACTCGGTATCGGCTATCTCGCTGATGGCAGAAATCGCGGCCTGGGCCAAAGACAAAGACATGGACTTCCTGCAGATGCTTCAAGATATATACATGAAATATGGCTTCTCGAAAGAGGAAGGCATATCAGTGGTGCGCCTCGGCAAGAGTGGAGCCGAAGAAATCGTGGCCATGATGAAAGGTTTCCGCGCCAATCCCCCCAAACAGCTTGGCGGCAGCCCCGTTGTCACGATAAAAGACTACGCCGACCTCAATCTCACCGACCTGACCATTGGCAAAGTCGAGAAAATGGATATGCCCACGACAAGCAACGTACTCCAGTATTTTACAGCCGATGGCACCAAGGTCTCGATACGCCCCTCAGGCACCGAGCCCAAAATCAAATTCTACATCGAAGTCAAAGGCCACCTCGACAGCGCAGCCGACTATGACCGCGCCAACGCCGACGCTAAGGCCAAAATCGACACTGTAAAGAAAGACCTCGGCATCTGATTCCGCGGCCAAGCATAACCGTCCCATACCGGCGAGGGTATATCGGCACATTCCGATATGCCCTCGCCCTTTAACGCCTCGATAGGAATGGAACATTTGTCGCTATACTCTCCAACTATCCTAAACAAATTTTTCGTAACTTCGCGAACATGGATATACTGTATGTCGACAACCATCTGGTTATTGTTAACAAACGTCCGGGAGAAATAGTCCAAGGCGACAAGACGGGTGATACCCCGCTTGTTGAGACCGTGCGCCAATGGATTAAAGAGACCTACGCCAAGCCCGGGAATGTGTTCTGTGGCCTGGTTCACCGTCTCGACCGGCCTGTAGGCGGCGTTGTAATGTTTGCCCGCACATCAAAAGGCCTTTCACGCTTCAACGAGATGTTCCGCAACGGCGACGTAAATAAAAAATATTGGGCGATAGTACGCAACCGGCCACCCAAGGATGAGGATGTGTTGACATCATACATCACATCGGTCGAGCGCAACAACAAATCATACGTTTCCCCGACTCCGAAACCGGGGGCCAAGGAAGCCAAACTGAGTTACCGCCTTATCGCTCAAAGCGACCGCTATTACCTGCTCGAAATAGACCTCTTGACAGGCCGGAAGCACCAAATCCGCGCACAACTCGCCTCGATTGGCTGCCCCGTCAAGGGCGACCTTAAATACGGTGATAAAAGGAGCAATCCCGACGGCAGCATCTCACTGATAGCTCGCCATATAGAGTTCACCCATCCGATATCAAAAAAACTTGTATCGGTCGACGCCCCCTTACCCGACGACACACTGTGGCAAGCGTTGGCCGCTAACATTACAACGACAACGACCAATGAATAAAAAAGACCTCAGAATAGTATTTCTCGGCACCCCTGAATTTGCAGTTGAAAGCCTTGACCTGCTCTACAGCAACGGCTACAACATCGTAGGCGTGGTCACTATGCCCGACAAGCCCGCCGGACGCGGCCACCACTTGCTGCAATCAGCTGTGAAGAAATATGCTGTGGACCGCGGACTAAATTTGATGCAACCGGTCAAACTCAAAGACCCCGCGTTTGTCGAGGAACTACGAAGTCTTGAAGCTGACCTGTTCATCGTAATAGCATTCCGTATGCTCCCCGAGGTCGTGTGGACAATGCCGCGGCTCGGCACATTCAACCTCCACGCCTCACTACTGCCCAAATACCGCGGAGCCGCGCCTATCAACTGGGCTGTTATCAACGGAGACACTGAAACCGGCGTGACCACTTTTTTCCTCAAACATGAGATTGACACCGGCGACATTATCAGTCAGGAAAAAATCACAATCAATCCCGATGACAACGTCGGTGACGTGCACGACCGCCTCATGTCGCTCGGAGCTCAACTGACGCTCGACACTGTCGAACATATCATAAGAGGCGACCTCATACCCATTCCTCAGGACAACCTGACCGGGGGGAGCGAACCTACCCCCGCTCCGAAAATCTTCAAAGAGACCTGCCATATCGACTGGAACAAGCCTAACACAGTGATTCACAACCTTGTGAGGGGTCTATCACCTTACCCTGCCGCTTGGAGCGCGCTAACGCTTGATGGCTACGAGTCAGGGGCTATGAAAATCCTGAAAACCAAGCCGGTAGACACTGCCGCAGGGGTACCCGGAGAAGTATCTGTTGTCGACAGTCATCTGTTTGTAGCGACAGGCAAAGGGGGGCTCGAACTTCTCGAAATACAGCCGGCAGGCAAACGCCCGATGGAAGCCTCGGCATGGCTTCGCGGAGCACGCTTCACAAAAGCCTCTCTTAATTAGCCTGAATGTGATATAACCGTTATTTGAGCGGTGTGAGCAGACGGGGGTCACCCACGAGCCAAACCACATCGCCGGGACGGAAGCACTCCGAGCCATCGACAGGAACATATTCCTCACCGCGTTGCAAGGCCACAACCAAGGCGGCATACTCGCGGCGCAAATTAGCCGTGGTCGCGCTCTTCCCAATCAGAACCGAATCATCGGTCAGCAGCACACTCGTCATCTTGAAATTTGACGGATTCACGCCCTTGAGAGCGTTATGCTCAGAGGAGTCAGAGGCCTCAACCACATGGAGCAACAATTGTAATTGCTCATCAGTACCGATAACGCCTATTGTGTCAGCCGGGAATATGCGCGTATCACCCGACGGCAACGGGATTCCTTCGCCACCGCGCTGTATGCTGACGATGTTCACCCCATACTTGTTGCGCAAGTTGGAGTTGCGCAGACGCTCCCCCGCAAACGGGCAACCATACCCCACCTCCATATAAGCAAGGTGCAAATCCGAAATCACATTATTGTTGCGGCCGCTGCGGCGCAACTCTCTCTCGTTCAGATTATTTAGAAATTTAGATTCTATATTGTCCAATCGGGTCTTGACCCTTGACGAGAACAGCAATAGCACAAGCACGATAACCGACAGACCGACCGAGAATCCAACCCTCATTCCATAGATAGAGCAGAACACATAGATTACGAAACCGAGGGCTAAAATCAGCCTAAACAGCATCAAGACTACGAGCGGCACATCCACGCGGGCATTAGCACGCTGTAGCCGCTTACGCTCAGTCTTTGATGATGCAGGCAATGCCAAAGCGAGAAGAAACGGAGCCATGACAGCAAGTGTTATCAAGCATCCTATCAAGTGTCCCCACGACTCAAACTCACGGTTGAGCCACGGCATCATAAACTGCGACGACAACATACAAATCGCCACAAGCACAATTGAATACAGCACCAATCGCCATGCGTAACGCCGTATCAGCAACACCCACAACGACCTTGTGGCAGTCTCGGTTGAGGCCTTCGACGAATAGCGGTCAATCAAAAAATACAGTTTTCTCGGCAGATGGCGCGCCACAAATCCATAAGCAGGGTCAGCCAACTTTATCAAATAGGGCGTGGTAAATGTCGTAATCACCGAAACCGCCACGATTATGGGGTAAATCGCGCCATCCAGAACGCCTAACGACATTCCAAGAGAGGCAATTATAAACGAAAATTCTCCAATCTGTGTAAGAGAGAAACCCGACGCCATCGCTATTCTCAACGGTTGGCCGGTGATGAGCATACCACTCGTGCCAAACACTATACCTCCAAACATCACCGCCAACGAAAGTACCAATACCGAGTCCCAATACTCGACAAGCGAGCCCGGACTGACCATCATACCCACAGAGATGAAAAACACAGCCCCAAACAAATCTTTGACCGGGGTGGCCACGCGCTCTATACTTTCCGCCATGCTCGTACCGGCGAGTATCGAGCCCATCACAAACGCTCCGAGGGCCATCGAGAACCCGCACAGTTGAGAGAATACAGCCATCCCGAAGCAAAGGCCTATCGACACGATAAGCAAGGTTTCGTTGTTTAGATACCGTCGCGCGAAATTAAGGAATGAAGGCAAAATCAACACCCCTGCCAAGAACCAAATAACAAGGAAAAACGCGAGACGACTGATATTGTAAAGCATCTCGCCGCCATCGACAGAATTATTCATCGCTACCGACGACAAAACCACCATCATTATGACGGCAAACAAATCCTCGACGATAAGCACCCCGAAAACCAGTGCGGCAAACTTACGTTGACGCAGCCCCAAGTCAGAGAACGCCTTGATGATAATCGTTGTAGACGACATACCAATCATACCACCGAGATACAAGCAGTTGATATTGGAGAACCCCCACAGATGGCCTACGATAAACGCCACAGTCACCATGCCCGTGATGATTATCAGCGTCGTGACCACCGCCGAGCCGCCGACATTAAGCAACTTCTTGAAACTGAACTCAAGGCCGAGCGAAAAAAGCATGATGACGATGCCTATCTCGGCCCAAAAGTCGATATTGGCCAACGTGCTGACCGACGGGAGATACTCAAAGTTGGGACTTGCGAGGAACCCGGCGACAATATAGCCCAGCACCACCGGTTGTTTTATCCATTTGAAAAGCAAAGTGACCCCCGCCCCCAACAACAAGATGAAAGCCAAGTCAGAAATCAGGCCTTCAACATCCATTTCCGACACAACCTCCGCAGTTTCTATTACAGGTTGAGCCGAAGCCAAAATTGCCGATAAAATCATCTCTATTAAATGCTTACTTGGTTACCTAATGAAATCGCTAAAGTGGGGTTTACCTCCTTCAACGACTCAAATAGCGAAATATAGTCAGTGTGTTCCTTGAGCAACACAATCAGATTGAGCCTCGTGACACACTCTTGATAGTCATACTCGACATAGACATTGGTCAACGAAACGTGATACCGGGCTAACACGGTGCGATAGGCATCAATTTCACTCACAATCACACCGACCTTCAGCCGAATTATCCGTGACTCAGCCCCCACGCTCAGTCGATGCTCAATCCGTTCAAGCTGCACCAGTATAAACAGAATCAACGATGTAGCCACAATCGACAGGATATACATACCCGCTCCGACTGCCATACCAATCGTTGCCACCATCCATATGCCGGCGGCGGTAGTCAACCCTCTGACCGAACCTTTCATCTGCATGATAGCTCCCGCGCCGAGAAAACCGATTCCGGTTATCACCTGCGCCGCAATGCGACCGGGATCACCGTTTTTAAGTCCGATATACTCCTGCGGGACATAGACTGAGAGTATCATCGCAAGTGTGGCACCCATAGAAATCAAAGCGAACGTGCGCACACCCGCCGACTGGCCCTTGCGTTTGCGCTCAAAGCCGACCACGCTGCCGAGCAGCAGGCTCAAGCCCAGCTTGTAAATCGACGACAGCGTATTGACCTCGACTGAGTTAATCGAGTCGCAAAGATATTCCCAAAATTGGCATACGGCTGACATCGCAGAATTGTGGGGTTAACGTTACAGCGGGGCGCTATTTCTTCATCGTGAACCGGCGAGAAGCGAGGCGGTAGTTGTCGGCGAAAAGCTCTACTGTGTAATCGCCCGGGGTCAGTGTAGTGTTGACATCCCAATATATTTTCACACCGGGAATCTCTTCACCCTGATACTCCACGCTCTTGTGTGCTGTCGACTCAAGCGAACCGTCTTCAAAACTGAATTTACCGCCAACGCCGAGAAGGTCACCTTCGGGATTGGTGATGCGCAGATAGATATTTTTCATACCCACGGGGGTTGAATTGTTCTGCGTAATTGTAAACGAGACCACCAACTGGCGCGCCTTGGTAATGTTTTTCTCTTTTTTGCCGTTTTTCTTCAGAGCGGTCAAAGTCAAGCCGGTGACATTCAGCTTTTCAGCGAGAGTCATCCGCTCGCTCAGCACTTCGTTTTTGCGGGACACATCTTCCACACGCGACGCAAGCTGTTCGTTCTGATTCTTTATCTGCTCGTTTTCAATGCGTAGCCCCTCGTTCTCGCGTCCAAGCGAATCTATCTGAGCCACATAGTGGCGCAATATACCTTTAAGCGTGGAGATTTCGCCTTCCAACTCCTTAATGCGCTTCGCGCTCTTGTTTTTCTCACTTTTCAGTTCTTGCAACAGTTTCTCGACCTTTTGCTTTGCTGCGTTGTATTTCATTGTCAGCGAGTCGTTAGCGAGCATCTGCGTCTGATTTTCATACTGTCGGAACTCTATGTCGAGAGCCTGATACTCGTTTGCAAGCTGAAGTTGCTCGTTGGTCAGTTGAAGCTGCTCATTGAGATTCCGCGCCTCGGCCAGTTTGGTGTTTTTTGACGAAATCACCATTACGATAGCCACAATCGCGACAACCAGGGCGACTCCAAGCGCGGCAATGATAGCGGGTGTGCGGCGTGATGAAAAATTACCCATACCGTAGTTATTTTTTCGTTTGTTTGATAAAATCAATTTTCAACGCAAATATAATCATAATTAGGATAACTTCTACAATTCAAAACGCGCAAAAGTCATGCGCAACGTTTAGGCGTGATAAGGCAAAACGGTTAATGTGTCAACGAATAATAAAATTTAGCGATTGAGGCGGTAATCGCCTCCACGTTTTCCGCCGCCTCCTCTCTCGTCAACGCTTTATCAAGGGGAACAACGCGGCGCATGATGGGAAAAACGCCGGCAAAACCATCTTTCAACAGACTGACCGGCTCGGCGACCATTCCTGCAATTGCCACTGTGGGCACCCCTGCCGCGGCGGCACGGCGGCACACGCCAAGCGGAAGTTTACCGAACAGCGTCTGGCTGTCGATGCGCCCCTCTCCCGTTATGACGAGCGAGGCCCCTTTAACCGCCCTGTCGAAATCAACGAGGTCAAGCACTGCGTCAACGCCTGATTTCAACTCACTGTTGAAAAAAGCGAGAAATGCCTCTCCAAGCCCGCCGGCGGCACCCGCGCCGGGTGTATCGGCGACATCACACCCGGTCGCGGCTCGAACCACCTCAGCGTATCGCCGCAACGCCTTGTCGAGCAATGCGACCTTCTCGGGCGACGCGCCCTTTTGAGGTGCGAACACGCAGGCCGCGCCGTCGGGTCCATACAGTGGATTGGTGACATCGCTTATTATGATGAACCGGCACCCGGTTATATCAATCATAGCGTCTGAGGTATCAATCGAAGCCAACGAGAGCAATGCGCCGCCCCCGGGAGGGAGCTCGCGACCATCCTCGCCTATGAAACGGAACCCTAATGCCGTCAACATACCGCTACCACCATCGCAGGTGGCACTTCCGCCAATACCTATCATAAAGTTGCGGCATCCCCGATTATAGGCATCGACAATCATCTGACCTGTTCCGATGGTAGTTGTCACCATCGGGTCGCGCTCACTTTCGGCGAGCAACGTCAGTCCGCTCGCCGATGACATATCAATCAGCGCGGTCATTCCCGCAGCGGTTTCCACCATGCCGTAAGCCGCCTTGACCGATCGGCCCAACGGGTCACCCGCGTCGCAGTTCACCCACTCGCCGCCGAGAGAGCTGACCAAGGCTTCGGCAGTACCCTCGCCCCCGTCGGCGACGGCAAGCCGTACCACCTCGGCCGAAGGTAATACTTCGTTTATACCGGCGGCAGCTGCGACAGCCACCTCAGCCGATGTCAGCGACCCCTTGAAGGAATCGGATGCGATTACAATCTTGATAGCCATAAGCAGTAATCTGAAACGGTAAAACATCTGTGCTCAACAAGCACTTAGGGAGGCCAAACAGAATTAGAAATGAAATTTTTCGATAAAATCAGGAGGTAAAATTAGTGTAATTCCGCGGAAAGATTTACTTTTGTAGCGTAAAACAATTCACAACGTTCGTATAATATCTAAATTTTATCAATCATGGCTTATGTAATCACCGATAATTGTGTGGCTTGCGGTACCTGTCTGCCCGTTTGCCCCGTTGAAGCAATCTCTGAAGGCGACATCTACCACATCGATCCCGACACTTGCATCGAGTGCGGTTCATGCGCTGAAGTGTGCCCCAGCGAAGCTATCGTTCCCGGCGAATAATTTTAGCCTTGGGATGACGCTTCCGCGTCACGCATTTTAACCAAAACGATTACGATGCCGTCTGTTCCGTAGCGGAACAGACGGCATCAGTTTTAAACGTCATAGCGGTCATTCGGGAAAGGGGAAGCCTGAGCGGGCAATGAAGTCGCGGAAAATCTCAGAGAACAGTTCGTTGGCCTGTCGGGTATAGCGCACATCGGTGAACACCTGCGCCAAAGAGTCTTTGCCGTTTTCTTCAACAAAACGCCGGCTGTCGTCGCGGGATTCTTTCTCGGCATAAATGGAGTCGATGGCCGCATGGGTATAATCGGCATATTTCTCGGAGTGGACCCAACCGTCAAGCGGCAACCGTCCAACCTCTACCCCATCGCCGTCGGGGTAGCCCACGGTGAGAGTAGTGACAGGCACAACCATTGGCGGAAGCTCGAGCAACTCGGCTATCTGAGGGGCGTTGTAGGTAGTAGTGCCGAGGTAACAGCACCCCAATCCTGCCATCTCAGCCACTGTGCAAAACTGCTGAGCCAGTATGGCCGTGTCGAGGACGGCTGTCATGAACGACTGGAAATTGTCGTATCCCGGATCAGCCCCGCGCTGGCGACACCATTTCACAAACCGATTGAAGTCGGCGCAGAATGTCAGCACAACAGGCGCGGCAGTGACCGACGGCTGATTGAAATGAGCAGGAGCGAGCTGACGTTTGCGTTCGGGGTCGCGGGTGACGACGACGCTGTAGAGCTGCATATTGCCGGTCGTAGGGGCATGGGAAGCCTGAAGCAACAGGTCGTTGAGCAATTGGTCGGAGATGTCGCTGCCGTTGTATTGTCGCCGTGTGGCACGGTTAAGGAAAAATTGTCGTGTATCCATTTCGAGCATTTAATATCAGTAATACGCCGCCAAAAGTAATCAATAAACTCAAATCAGCCAAAAGTGCGAATTATCAATCCATACTGCCGAGAAATTTATTTTTTTGGAAACCTTTCGCATACCACAAAACATCCATTGGCCTATATACCAATACGTTGAAGAAGCAAACGGGGAAATTTCAGCATAGTGTTGATAACTTATTCGGCCAATATTTTGTCAAGTTGGTTTATTTTACAAAATTTGCAAGTCGAAAAAAACACTCAGTATCATGGAAAATAAGACTTACACTTACGACGAAGCCTATCAGGCATCGTTGAAATATTTTGACGGCGATGAGCTTGCCGCACGCGTGTGGGTGAGCAAGTATGCCCTCAAAGATTCCTACGGCAATATTTTCGAGCAGACCCCCGATGATATGCACCACCGCATCGCCAACGAGATAGCCCGCATAGAGCAGCGTTATCCGTCAGCGATGAGTGCCGACGAGGTGTTTGAGCTGATGAAAGATTTCCGCTACATTGTGCCCCAAGGAAGCCCAATGTCAGGCATAGGGAATAACCATCAGGTCGGCTCGCTGTCAAACTGTTTCGTCATCGGGCTTGACGGCACACCTGATTCATATGGCGGAGTGATACGCATCGACGAGGAGCAAGTGCAGCTCATGAAACGTCGCGGCGGGGTCGGACACGATTTATCGCACATACGCCCCAAAGGTACACCTGTCAAAAACTCAGCTCTGACATCAACGGGACTTGTGCCATTTATGGAACGCTATTCCAACTCGACTCGCGAGGTGGCTCAAGACGGTCGGCGCGGTGCGCTGATGCTCACCGTCAGCATCAAGCACCCCGACTCGGAAGCGTTTATCGATGCCAAAATGACGCAGGGTAAGGTGACGGGAGCAAACGTGTCGGTGCGCATCGACGATGATTTCATGAAAGCGGCAGTCGCCGGGGAGAAGTACACACAGACTTTCCCAACGTCAGGCGAGAATCCGCTGGTGACCAAAGAGGTAGACGCATCGAAACTTTGGGACAAAATAATACATAATGCGTGGAAATCGGCAGAGCCGGGCGTGCTTTTCTGGGACACCATCACCCGCGAGTCGGTGCCGGACTGCTATGCCGACTTAGGGTTCCGCACAATCTCGACCAATCCTTGCGGCGAGATACCGCTGTGCCCCTATGACAGCTGCCGCCTACTGGCAGTCAATTTGTTCTCATATGTCAAGAACCCATATACCCCACAGGCCGAATTTGATTTTGACCTGTTCAGGGTTCACATCGGCAAGGCACAGCGCATCATGGACGATATTATCGACCTTGAGATGGAGAAAATCGATGCCATCCTGAAGAAAATAGATGAAGATCCCGAAACCGAGGAGGTGAAATCGACCGAGCGTCATCTGTGGCAGAAAATCAAGGATAAGACATCGAAAGGGCGCCGCACCGGCGTGGGCACCACCGCCGAGGGGGATATGCTCGCCGCCATGGGGCTGAAATACGGCACACCGGAAGCCACCGACTTCTCGGAGAGCGTGCACCGCGCGCTCGCACTCGCCGCCTACGGCTCATCGGTAGAGATGGCTAAAGAGCGCGGGGCGTTTGAAGTGTTCGATGCGGAACGCGAGAAAGCCAATCCCTACATCAACCGCTTGCGCGAGGCGTCGCCTGAGCTATATGAAAGCATGGTGCGCCATGGTCGCCGCAACATCGCCTGCCTCACCATAGCGCCGACCGGCACCACCAGTTTGATGACCCGCACCACCTCGGGCATCGAACCGGTGTTCATGCCCGTCTATAAACGCCGCCGCAAGGTGAATCCCAACGACACCGACGTGCGTGTGGACTATGTTGACGACACCGGCGACGCATTTGAGGAATATATCGTGTACCACCCCAAGTTCCTGTACTGGATGAACGTCAACGGCATCCCTGTAAAGGATGATTACTCCCAGGAGGAACTCGACGAACTGGTAGCCCGCTCCCCATATGCCGGAGCGACCGCCAACGAAATCGACTGGGTGGAGAAAGTGAAGATGCAAGGTCGCATACAGAAGTGGGTAGACCACTCGATTTCGGTGACCATCAACCTGCCCGCCGATGTCACAGAGGAGATGGTCAACAAGCTCTATGTCGAGGCATGGCGGCAGGGGTGCAAAGGATGCACCGTCTACCGCGACGGCTCTCGCTCGGGTGTTCTCGTGGCAGTCGAAAAGAAAAGCGAAATCGCGCCGAAACCGGGATTAGCCAACGTGAGACCCCACATCATCAAACGCCCGATAGAGCTTGAGGCGGATGTGGTGAGATTCCAAAACAACAAAGAAAAGTGGATTGCGTTTGTCGGGCTTCTCGATGGAAGTCCATATGAGATTTTTACCGGTCTGGCCGATGACGAAGATGGTATCTTCTGCCCCAAATCGGTCACACATGGAAAAATAATCAAGGCCATCGATGCCGACGGCAACAAGAGATATGACTTCCAGTTTGTCAACAAACGAGGCTACAAGACCACAATCGAGGGGCTGTCAGACAAGTTCAACCCCGAATACTGGAACTATGCCAAGCTCATCTCGGGAGTTCTGCGCTATGGTATGCCGATTGACCAGGTAATGAAGTTGGTAGCCGGGCTCGAGCTTGACAGCCAGTCAATCAACACATGGAAGATGGGAGTGGAACGTGCTCTGAAAAAATACCTTCCCAACGGCACTCAGGCATCGGGTCAAAAATGCCCCAACTGCGGACAGGAGACCTTGGTATATCAAGAAGGCTGCTTGATATGCACCTCGTGTGGCACTTCAAAATGCGGATAAACCCTGCTATATAGCATAGTTTCATGGCATGAAAAGCCGATTTTTGGAAAAAAATCCAAAATCGGCTTTTTCTGTTACAATTTTTATTTAAATTTATACCGTCGTTTTCGACAGAACCACATCGAATGAATATAAAACATCTTAATATAAAAGCCTTGATTTATGAACCTATCATTCAATATCAATTATCGCACGAATTGGGGTGAAGCGGTATATTTGACCGGAAACATCCCCGAGCTCGGCAATGGCGACCTTAGCAAAGCCGTGAAACTCACCCTCGACGGCGAACAGTCGTGGTCAATAGAAATTGATGTCGCTGACGGCACGCCGGATTTTGAATACTCATATTTTGTTCGTCACGAAAACGGCTACACAAAACGCGAATGGGGTCAACCTCACCGTTTCCACCGCGCTCGCAGTTCAAAGTTCTATGAGATTTTTGACCGTTGGCAAGACCAACCGTGGGACAAACCATATTATTCATCAGCGTTCACCGACTGCATCTGGTGTCGCCCCGAACGCGAAAAAAGATTGACACCGAAAAACGGGATATTGTCCATTTCAATATCCGCACCGATGGTCAAAAGCAATCATGTACTCGCCATCAGTGGGGGTTGCCCCGGTCTTGGAGAGTGGGACCCGGCTAAAGCCGTTGTTATGAACGACGCTTCATTCCCGATATGGAACGTAAATCTCGAGTTAGCGTCACTCGAGACTCCGTTTGAATACAAATTTCTGATACTCGACAAGACCACCGGCGCGGTAGTGGCATGGGAGGGGGGCGACAACCGCAACTTCAACATAGTCCCCGCCCGCAAAAATGAGGTGCTTGTTGTCAACGGAATGCGTTTTATCAACCCAATGACCCCTTGGCGAGGCGCAGGCGTAGCCATCCCCGTATTCTCGGTGCGCACCGAAGACGACTTCGGCGTGGGCGACTTCATCGACCTCAAAAAAATGATTGACTGGGTAGCCGAAACCGGGCAGAACATCCTCCAGATTCTCCCGATTAACGACACCACCATGACCCACACCTGGACCGACTCGTACCCCTACAACGCCAACTCCACATTCGCCCTACATCCAATGTATCTGCGTCTTGAGGAACTTGGACGTCTCAATGACCCCGACCGTCAGGCTTACTACGATAGCCTCGGCCGCGAGCTTAACGCCCTTGAACAGATTGACTATGAGCGCGTCACTAAAGCGAAAAACGAATATGTAGCCGAGATTTTCAGTCAGGAAGGTGAGGCCACAGTCAACTCCCCGGAGTTTAAGGCATTTGTTGAGAAAAACGCCGAATGGCTCACCCCCTACGCCGCATTCTGCGTGCTGCGCGACCGCAACCAGACGCCACAGTTCGAGAAATGGGGACAATACGCGGTCTACGACGAAAAGGCAATCGCAAAATTCATCAAGGCCAACGCCGACGACATAAATCGCGTGTACTATGTGCAGTATCATCTCGACAAACAGATGCGCCATGTACGCGACTACGCCCACTCAAAAGGTGTGGCAATCAAGGGTGACATACCTATCGGCATCTCTCGCACGAGTGTCGACGCTTGGATTTCGCCCCGCCTGTTTAATCTTGACTGCCAAGCCGGCGCACCGCCCGATGACTTCTCTGTACTCGGTCAGAATTGGGGATTCCCCACATACAACTGGGAGGAGATGAACCGCGACGGATTCGCATGGTGGAAAGCCCGTTTCCGCAAGATGTCGGAATATTTCGACGCTTACCGCATCGACCATGTGCTCGGCTTTTTCCGCATTTGGCAAATACCCATGGATGCTCTGCACGGGCTTCTCGGTGTATTCAACCCAGCCCTACCGTTCACTCCCGACGAGCTTAAATACAACTATGACTTCTGGCTCGATGTAGACCTGCAGACCACCCCCTACATCATGGACTACTTCCTTGGCGACTTCTTCGGCGAGTTCACAGCCGAGGCCAAAGAGCGGTTCCTCGTCAACGCAGGGTATGGCCGCTATAAATTACGTCAGGAGTTCAACACCCAACGCAAAGTAGCCGACTACTTCTCGATCCAAGAGAAAAGCGACAAGAACGACAAGCTATGCAACGCTCTGCTCGGTCTGATTGACGACGTGCTATTTGTCGAAGACCCCTACGAGAAAGGGAAATACCACCCTCGCATCTCGGCTCAGTACACCTATATCTACCGTTCGCTGACCGACTACGAGAAATGGTGCTTCGACCGTCTTTACAACGACTTTTTCTATCACCGTCACAACGATTTCTGGTATGGCAAAGCGATGTGGAAACTTCCCCCGCTTATCGAGGCGACCAATATGCTCACATGCGCGGAAGACCTCGGCATGATTCCCGACTGCGTCCCCGCCGTGATGAATGCTCTTGAAATTCTCTCGCTTGAGATACAGCGTATGCCGAAAGACCCGCGAGCCGAGTTCGGCAACACTTACAGCTATCCCTACTACTCGGTATGCACCACATCGACCCACGACATGGGCGGCATACGCCAATGGTGGGAAGAGAACCGCGACAAGACGCAACGGTTCTACAACGATGTTCTCCACGCAATGGGTGCGGTGCCTTACTATGCCGAGCCGTGGGTTTGCGAGAAAATCGTCGGTCAGCATCTCGCATCGCCATCGATGCTCTGCATCCTGCCGTTGCAAGACTGGCTTTCGATTGACGGGGACCTACGTCGTAAGAACCCGTTTGAGGAACAAATCAACATTCCTGCCAATCCGCGTCACTACTGGCGTTACCGTATGCACCTCACGATGGAAGGCCTGTTGGGTCAAGAGTCGTTCAACCACCGTCTGCGCGACATGATAAAAGCGTCAGGCCGCTAAACGCCGCATGGCCACATAATAAAAGAATTGCTCTAAAAATATTTAGAGCAATTCTTTTATTATACCCGCAACGGAATCTTTGTTCATCACCCATAGAATTTCAAGTGTCAAATTCTCCCTATTTCATAATCAGATGACTCAACTATATCAGCGAGCGTTAACTGTAATGATGTCGTCGAGAGAAGTGGTGTAGTTTGGTGAAACGTTATCGCAGCGAGTTTTGTCGGTGATACCGCCGGCAGATGCGATGCGCACATAACCCGATGACACTCCGCTATTTATGGAATCGATGGCTTTCATCAGGCGTGAACGCTTTTCCACTTCTGCCGAATCAACAAACAACGACCGCTGGCAAGCTTCGGAGGGAACAATTTCTGTTATCGTCACACCAGCCTTTTTGTAGCCAAACCCTTGTCTAAAAATCGCACGCACGGCTTCTGAGGCCATTGTGGCTATTGCGAGAGAATCGTCGGTAGGGTCGGGGAAGGTGACCTTTGCCGAATTAAAATACTGCATCGAGTCGTCGTGAAAACGGTTTGTGGCAATAAACACCGACAATGCTGCCGCACATCCGCGCTGCTTACGCAATCGTCGAGCGACGTTCGAGGCGAACTCGCCGATAGCTTCGCGCAACTCGGCAAATTCATAAATTTCTGTCGCGAATGACCTTGACGAGGTGATGCTTTGGCGGCCGACATCGATGGCGTCGCGCTCAATGCAGGGAGTGCCATGAAGTTCCCGCCATGTGCGCACACCGGTGATGCCAAACCATTTTAGCACTTCGCTATGAGACAACTCGGCAAATTGCAACGCAGTTTTTATACCGCTGCGGTTTAGCCGCTCGGCATATCGCCGGCCTATGCCCCAAACGTCGCCAACAGCCGTCAACGCCATAGCTTTACGCGCTTTGTCGTCGGAGTCAATCATACTCACGCCGCAGTATCCGGGATATTTTTTTGCGAAACGGGCCGAGAGTTTTGCCAAAGTCTTTGTTTGTGCCAATCCGAGCGATACGGGTATCCCGGTATTGCGCTTGACACGCTTGACTAATTCTCTGCCGAAATCAAGTGTCGTTGCAGTATCGCCCGTGATGTTCAAAAAAGCCTCATCAATCGAATAGATTTCAATGTCGTCAACCATCGACTGGAGCGTAGCCATCACACGCGATGACATATCGCCGTAGAGCCTGTGATTACCCGAGATGGCGACAACGCCATGTGAGTCGGCCATGCGGCGAAATTTAAAGTAAGGCATCCCGCGGACAATGCCAAGACGTTTTGCTTCCTCACTAATCGCCACGGCACAACCATCGTTGTTGCTCAAGACCACGACAGGCTGTCCAAGCAAGTCGGGGCGGAATACTCGCTCACAACTGACAAAAAAGTTATTGCAGTCTACGAGACCAATCATATCACCCACCACGATGCCGACCGTGTGGACGGCGGTTGCGTTTTATGGTTGTCGTCACTATGCCCCACACCATAAATTCGTTTTCCTCAGTCACCTCGATAGGCTTGTACTTGCGATTTGACGGCATCAGATAAAGGCAATTACCGCGTGTGAGTTTCAGCCGTTTAAGGGTAAACTCGCCATCAATGCAACACACAGCCAAGTCTCCGTCCTCAGGCTGGAGCGACTTGTCGATTATAAGCAGGTCGCCATCGTCAATTCCTTCCTCACACATCGAGTCGCCCGCCACACGGGCGTAAAAGGTCGATGACGGGTGAGGCACGAGAAAACTGTTCAGGTCAATCCATTCATCCACATAGTCCTGTGCAGGCGACGGGAAGCCGGCCTTAACTCCACCGTCGGCATACTGCAACTCAAGCTGTGACGAGACATCACACCCGCTTATGCTTAGTTTAAGTTCTTCAGTTTCCATATCGAGATTACCCTATTGCGGGTCCACATCATAATAGACAGTCAAACCTTTCGCATCTTGGTTGCTATAGAAATCGATTTGCGCCTGTTTCAAAATTTCTTTCACTTTCTTCGGCGAGGCCGCTATTTCGAGCTTAATCATGATTTTTCGTATATACATTGATTGAATACGGCCCACATGCGGTTCCTCCGGTCCAAAAACGCGGTTGCCGAGCAACCTCCTCAGCATCGCCCCGTAACGTGCCGAAAGCTCGTCGATGGCACGCGGGTCGCGATGTTTCAGATAGATATATATCACTCTGGTGAAGGGAGGATACTGGAACTGTTCGCGCTCTACTATTTCATAATCGTAAAACCCTTTATAGTCATGTTCCTTCAAAAAACCTATCACGGGATGTGCGGGTTGCGCGGTCTGCACCACTACCCTTCCGCGGCATCCCCCGCGTCGGCCAGCCCGTCCCGATACCTGCGCAAGCATATTAAACGCCCTCTCGGTTGAGCGAAAATCGGGGAAATTGATAATGGCATCGGCGTTAAGAACGCCGACAAGGCTTACTCCCGCGAAGTCAAGCCCTTTGGTGACCATCTGTGTACCAACGAGAATGTCGGCTTTATGCGCCGAGAACTCCTCAATTATGTTCTCGTAGGCATCTTTATTGCGGGTTGTGTCAAGATCCATTCTGAGCATTTTGGCAGATGGGAAACGCTCCTCGACTTCATCCTCCACTCTCTCGGTGCCGTAACCGACAATTTCGATGGATGGCTCATGACAAGACGGGCAAACAGACGGTATCGGATAGATAGCCCCGCAATAATGACACACAAGCTGATTGAGCCGGCGGTGAACCGTTAGCGACACATCGCAATGTTCACACTTAGGTGTCCAAGCGCACTGCTTGCACCTCGCCATCGGAGCATAGCCGCGCCGATTATGGAAAAATATCACTTGTTCTTTGCGGTTCAAAGCCGCGTTGGTCATCTCGACAGTAGACCGGGCGAATGTCCCGTCAACAGAACCGCCGCGACGCGCTCTTGTCATATCAACAATTTCTATATCAGGCAAATCAGCACCTTCATAACGTTGCATAAGCTCTACCATCCCCCATTTGCCCGAACGCGCTTTATAATATGTTTCGATTGAAGGTGTAGCACTGCCAAGCAGAGTTTTCGCTCCGTGCATAGTGGCGAGCACTATTGCCGCGTCGCGGCCATTGTAGCGCGGCGCAGGGTCATATTGCTTATAGCTTCCCTCATGCTCCTCATCGACTATCACTATTCCCAATCGGGCAAACGGCAGGAAAACCGACGAGCGCGCCCCAATCACGACGCAAGGGCCTTCAGCCGACAACATGCGCCGCCATATATCGACCCTTTCGTTATCGCTGAAACGGGAGTGGTATATCACTACTTTGTCGCCAAACACGCGTTGCAGTCTTCGCGTCAACTGCGTTGTCAACGCTATCTCAGGCACCAGCAGCAACGCTTGGTCGCCACGGCGCATCACATAATCTATCAGATGTATATACAATTCCGTTTTACCGCTCGATGTCACACCGTGAAGCAACGAAACATCGTGGTCGAGAAACGAGCGATGCAGGCTGTCAAGAGCAGTCTGTTGCGCCTCGCTCAGTGTCGGCAGAACCCCTGTCGGACGCCCTGTGAACGAGAAACGGCTGATTTCGCACTTGTACACCTCTACCAACCCCTTTTTAACCAAAGCGAGCAAAATGGCCGATGTACATCCCGACCTGTCGAGCAAAGCCTGGCGGCTGACATCTTTGGTTTCGCTATCGCGGCGCATGGCGTCAGCCAAATGCAACATCGCGAGCAGCATTGTCTCTTGTTTTTTCGCGCCCTTTACCGCCTCAAACGCATTTTTAACGGAATCTTTATCCGCCGGGTCAAACGTCAGACGAACCATGCTCTCTTTCCGCGATTTATAGCGTTCTACCACCTTTTCAGAAATGACAGCCACACCTTTGTCAAGCATCTTTGAGGCTAATGCCTCCACATTGCGGAATCCCGTCTTTTTGGCGACTTCTGAAAGCGACATTTTACCTCCGTCGCGGAGCAAATCTGTCACAATCATCTCGCGCTCGGTCAAGGGGGTATCCTGATCCGACCAATCATAGTCGGGGTTTATTTCCACAAATGTCTCGCTTTCAAGTTTCAAGCCGGCAGGGACAGCAGCTTTGTAGACATCCCCCAACGGTGACATATAATAATCAGCCAGCCATTGCCAATATTTCAGTTGGGGGTACTTCACCACCGGCCGCTCGTCAAGGAGCATGGCTATATCTTTCACCTCCATCCCCTCCGGTCGGTGCGAGGACACCCCCATGACTATACCGGTGTAGAACTTGCGTGACCCGAAAGGCACAATCACTCGGTGACCCTGCCGCAGCTTACGACACATATCGGACGGCACACGATAGGTGAACGTTGCATGGAGCGGAAGGGGCAACACCACTTCGGCATATTCCTCGCCGACAATAAACGACATTGATTGCGCCATATCTTAATCTAAATAATGGAGACTCTTAATTAATCACACAAAATTAAAAAAAATCGCACTATCAAACAATTTGTTTGGAGGAAACGACAAATGCGTTATCTTTGCTTTTACAAATAGGTAAACGATGGAAGAAATCAGCTTCGACACCATACAGCAAGTCAACGACTACTACGGAGCGGAGACGCTACACCCGTTAGTGAGCGTAGTACACATTGAACGCTCAACCGCCATGACCGTTTCAAAATACCAAATCCACTACGGGGTTTACGCAATCTGGCTTAAAGAGACAAAGGGGTGTAACTTGTCGTATGGGCGAACGCCATACGACTTCGACGCACAGACAGTAACGTCGTTTGAGCCGGGGCAGACAGTGACCGTGGAAACCACCAATAGCACTATCCGCCCGCGGTGTGTGGGACTGCTGTTCCACCCCGACTTCTTGCGGCGCACCAATTTAGGCCGGAATATGCGCCGCTACGATTTTTTTTCATACAGCAGCACCGAAGCTCTACATCTTTCAGACGGTGAAGTGGATGTTTTCCGCCAGTTGCTCTCGATGATTGAAGCCGAATTGCATCACGCCATCGACAGCCATTCGCGCGAGCTGATAGTCACTAACATAGAGCTTCTGCTCAACCACTGTTTGAGATTCTACGACCGCCAATTCATCAGTCGAGAAGAGATAAACCACTCGGTGGTGCAACAATTTGACTCGATGCTCCGCGATTTCATCAAAAACAATGCCGCCAGCGACGGGCTACCCACCGTCAACTATTTCGCCGACAAATGTTGTCTATCAACCGGCTACTTCGGTCAGCTCATCAAAACCGAGACCGGACGAACCGCCAAAGACTTCATCAACGACCGTATGATAACGGCGGCAAAGGAATACCTCAACGACACGAATCTGGCTGTAAACCAAGTGAGCGAGTTGCTCGGGTTTGAATACCCTCAACATTTCGTCAGATTTTTCAAGCAACACACCGGCACAACTCCCACCCAATTCCGTAAAGCGATTTGAGCTGACACGCCACTACCACCCTAAATTTTGGTTATTTAATCAATAATCCGTTTACTTGCACCGTTACCGCCGTTCAGTAACTTTGTCGTAGTAATAAACGTTATATGTATAACCACTTATGGCAAAGAAATTATTAACGGCATTGACGGCTGCGGCTCTATGCGTAACCGGAGCAGAATGCAAGGCCAACGAATCAGTAGCATCAACCTCCAACAATGACAATATGAAGATATTATTTATCAATGGGAGCCCCAACAAAGAGGGGAACACCGCCCATCTCGCAGCCAAATTGCTCGACGGTCACAACTATGAGACGCTCAACCTCTGTGACTACCGCATCAACTTCTATGGACAGACTACTTCAGGCGACCAGCTCTATGAAATAGTAGCCCGCATGGAGGAAGCCGACATCGTTGTCGTCGGCTCACCTGTCTATTGGCACAATATCTGCGCCTCGGTGCGCACCCTGATGGAACGTTTCTACGGCCATATCGACGATGGGCATTTCGACGGGCGCAAACTCTTCTTTGTCTACCAAGGAGCATCGCCCACAAAAATGATGATTGACGACGGCGAATATAGCATGAAACGGTTTGCCGAAATGTATGGGTTCAGTTACGAAGGGATGGCTACCAACAATGACGAAGCCGTCAAACTCAGTGCGAAATTGCCCAAACCCACGGAAAGAATCGACAGTTGGGACAAAACTTTCCCTAAAAGCAAGCTCGTTGATCATAGCAAGGTGTCATTTGTCAACCGCTTCGGCATCACGATAGTTGCCGACCTGTATAAGCCTGTTAACGCCGCGGGGCGATTGGCAGCGATAGCGGTCAGCGGGCCGTTTGGAGCTGTAAAGGAACAAGCCAGCGGACTCTATGCCCAACACCTCGCCGAACAGGGAATTGCCGCCATTGCCTTTGACCCGTCGTTTACCGGCGAAAGCAGTGGCGAACCTCGCTACACATCGTCAATGGACATCAATACCGAAGATTTCTGCGCGGCAGTCGACTACCTCAGCAACCGCGACGACATCGACTCCGAACGCATAGGCATACTCGGCATTTGCGGTTGGGGGGGGATCGCTCTTAATGCAGCAGCCCTCGACCCGCGCATCAAAGCGACGGCAAGCATCACGCTCTACAACCTCACTCGCGTGACCCAGCGCGGCTACTTCGACTCAATGGACGAGACCGCCCGACATGAGTTGAAACAACGTCTCGCCCGTCGGCGCACCGAGGAGTATCGCGCCGAGGAAATCACTCCGCAAGGCGGACTCCCCGACACAGCCCCGGCCGACGCGCCCGATTTCCTCAAACAATACATCGCCTACTACAAATCGCCCGAACGGGGATACCACAAACGCTCACTCAATTCAAATATGGGATGGAACATCACATCTCAATTGATGAGGCTCAACGAAAACCTGTGGTGTTCGGCCGACGAGATACGCACTCCGGTGTTGATAGTTCATGGCGAGAACGCCCATAGCCGATATTTCGGAGAGGAAGCGTACGAAAAAATCACGTCAGGCAAATATGCCGACAATAAGCGGCTGCTCATAGTGCCCGGCGCGACCCATTGCGACCTCTACGACGGCGGCAACGGCAACTTCATCCCGTGGGCTGAAATCACCGACTTTTTCAATTCAAACATATAAGCGCAATGAAAGCCGTAAGACTTGACAACGGCGTTAAAATGTTTATGGGCCGGGGATAACCGTCGCCCAATCATAGCTACGAGTCCCGGTCAGCCAAGGCGGGGACTCGTTTTTTTTTTGCATAGCGACCAAAAACGACATCGGCTCAGTGGGGCGCAGTTAATGGAATTTGATTAAATTCGCGGTAAATGAAAATAACCACATCGGTTATCACGTTAATTCATTATGAAAAGAAGCATAGCATCATTGACCATAGTTCTCGCATTGGCATTTTTAACATCGTGTGGCGGTGCCAAAATGTCGACTGCCAACGAGCAACTGGCACGCGGGGAGTATTACGACGCGTCGCGCACCTACCGCAAAATCTACAACAAACTGACTAAAAAAGAGGACCGCGAACTCCGCGGCGAAGTGGCATTTAAAATGGCTGAGTGCTATCGCAAGCTAAATATGAGCGCGCGGGCAGCCGCAGCCTACCAGAACGCCATACGCTATCACTACCCCGACTCAACCGCACTGCTCCACCTTGGAGAAATGCTTCAAGCCGACGGGAAATATGCCCAAGCCATGAATGCCTATGAGGAATATCTGGCCAAAGACCCCAAATCGGCAATAGCCAAAAACGGTCTCGTCGGCAGCCGCATAGCCAACGAAAGCCGCAAGCGGAAAAGCCGCTATGAGGTGAAGCAGGCCAAGTTGTTCAACTCGCGCCGGGCCGACTTCGCCCCGATGCTCTATGGCGACCAATTTGACCAGCTCTACTTCACCACCACAAACGAGAAAGTGACCGGCACTAAGAAGAGCGAAATCACCGGCATGAAAAAGGGTGACATATGGTTCTCGACGAAAAACGAGCGTGGAGAGTGGCAGCGACCGGAGCCTGTGGAAGGAGAACTAAACTCAGACCGCGACGAGGGAATAGTGTCGTTCAGCCCCGACGGACAAACGATGTACCTAACCAAAGCTCGCCGTGAGCCAAACGCCAACACGGGAGTTGAAATCTACACTTCGCAACGCAGCGATGCCAAGTGGAGCGCGCCCGTCAAATTAGAAATAACCGCCGACACCCTATCAAGCTACGGGCATCCGGCAGTATCGCCCGACGGTGCATATCTCTACTTCACGAGTGATATGCCCGGTGGAGTCGGAGGGCGCGATATTTGGCGCATAAATCTGAAAGAGCGTGCCGGTTCGCTTGAAAATCTCGGCGAATTTATCAACACACCCGGCGACGAGATGTTCCCATACGTCCGCACCGATAGCCTAATCTACTTCGCATCAAACGGGCATCCGGGCTATGGCGGTCTTGACCTGTTTAAAGCCCAACTCACCCCGTCGGGAGGTTGGAACGTTGTCAATATGGGCTTGCCTGTCAACTCGTCGGGCGACGACTTCGGCATCACGTTCGGTGAAGGCGAAAGCGGATATTTCAGTTCCAACCGCGGCGACGGTCGCGGCTACGACCACATATACTCGTTTGTGTTGCCCGACCTCGAAATATGGCTTAGCGGCTGGGTGCTTGACCGCGATGAAGAGCCGGTGCCCAACGCCGTAATTCGCATAGTAGGCGATGACGGTTCAAACCAAAAAGAGGTGGCACGCGTAGACGGCTCGTTTAAGTTTCCCCTCGAGCGCGGAGTTAAATATGTCATGATGGCCGGAGCCAAAGGCTACCTCAACGCCAAACAAGAGTTCACGTCAGACACAGCAGAGGAGGATGCCGAATATGGTGTCGATTTCATACTTGCGTCAATCAACAAACCTGTCGTCATAGAAAATATATTTTATGACTTTGACAAAGCCACGTTGCGTCCCGAATCGACAACCGCACTCGACGAGATGGCCCAAGTGATGCGCGACAATCCCAACATCACCATCGAGATGGCATCGCACACCGACCGTTGGGGCAACGACGACTACAACCTCGACCTGTCTCACCGCCGCGCCAAGTCAGTCATCGACTACCTCATTTCGGTAGGCATCGCTCCCGACCGCTTGCAACATCAAGGCTACGGAGAGTCGCGGCCAAAGACGATTACCAAAAAACTCGCCCGCGAGCATCCGCAGTTCAAAGAGGGGGATATACTCAACGAGGAGTATATCGGCAATCTCACCCCCGAAGACCAAGAAATCGCCGACCAGATTAACCGCCGCACAGAGTTTCAGGTTCTGTCTATCGACTATCAGATGTATTAACACCAGTCAAAGTTATGGAGTTCCGCACAGTCGTTCCTCCGCTTCGCCATCAAGGGCTTATCAGCCACCACACCGGCTTGCTGATGCTTGGTTCCTGTTTTACCGACAATGTCAGCACCCGGCTTGCCGACGACCTGTTTGATGTCACAGCCAACCCATGCGGCACCCTCTACAACCCCCTTTCAATCGCCAACGCCATTGGCCGTATGATTTCAACGAGGGAGTACACCGCGGATGATTTGTTTCTACATCAAGGGCTTTGGCGCAGTCTTGACCATCACTCATCGCTATGCAGTTCGGACAAAGAACGCACGCTTGAACTGATTAACGGCAGCCTCCGCGACGGAATCGAAGCCTTGCGACGGGCAGGCGTTTTGATTGTGACATGGGGCAGTTCCACCGCATATATCGACCGGCTCACAGGTCAATGCGCGGCTAATTGCCACAAACTGCCGTCAGAGCGATTTGAAGTAGCCACGTTATCGCCTGAACAAATTGTGAGCCAATGGCAACAAGTCATCAGCGACGTGCGACAGATTAATCCTGACGTGACATTTATAGTCACGGTCAGCCCCATACGACACAAAGCGTATGGACTTGATGGCAATTCACTCAGCAAAGCCCGGCTTATCGAAGCCGCTCACCAACTCGCAGACAGCGAAAAAGGCATCATATACTTCCCGTCTTACGAAATCATGATGGACGATTTGCGCGATTATCGCTTTTACGCATCCGACATGATACACCCGTCGGAGACTGCCTGCGACTACATATACGATATATTCGCTAAATCATTCTTCGACGAGCCTACAAGCCAACTCGCCCAACAATCACGACGGCTTACGCGCCGTATGCGGCACCGATTGATGACCGACGACCCGACCGCTCTCGAAATGGAGCGGGCTGAGATTAACCACCTTATAAGTTCACATATATCGGCCTATCCCCAAACCGAGAGGGCCTTAGAACGAATTAAATCCAGGATTTAATGACCTACAAAGCTTCAGAAATAGCCCGGCTGCTCAACCTACAAGAACCCGCGTTCCCCGACTATGATATCGATGCTCTGCTTACCGACAGCCGCTCGGTAACTTATCCCGAGAACTCGCTTTTTTTCGCATTGCTGACACTGTCGGGCGACGGTCACCGCTATCTTGCAGAACTTTACAGTGCCGGTGTAAGGAATTTTGTCGTCGAAAAGATGCCGCCACTTGCGGCTGAATTTCCGTTAGCCAATTTTTTCGTAGTTTCTGACACGCTCAAAGCCCTCCAGACTATAGCCCGGAAGCACCGCCGGCGTTTCGCACTCCCGGTCATAGGGATAACCGGCAGCCGGGGGAAAACGATTGTCAAAGAATGGCTGTACCAACTGCTGCAACCCGATTACAACATCGTCAGGAGTCCCCGTAGCTACAATTCACAAATCGGGGTACCGTTATCGACATGGGAGCTTGACCCGAACACCACTCTCGGTATATTTGAAGCGGGAATATCATTGCCCGGCGAGATGACCGCACTCCAATCGATAATCGCGCCTACCGTAGCGATAATCACCAACATCGGAGATGAACACCACGAGGGCTTCCCATCGCAAAAAGCCAAATGCCGTGAAAAAGTGGAATTGCTACGCGGCTGCGACTGCATCATCTACGACCACGACAATGAAATGATACGCGAGACAATAGAAGAGTCATTCATATCGGCCAAGGAATTAGCGTGGTCGCGCACGTCGCCTGACTGCCCGCTCTACATCACGTCAATCACCCCTGAAGGGAATGGCTCAACACGCATCGACTACTCATATCTATTGGCATCAGACAGCGTGACCATCCCATTCACATCGCCAAGCGACATAGAAAACGCCATCCACTCACTCGCGGCTATGCTCTATCTCAACTGTCAACCCGACGTTATCGCTGAACGCATGGCAAAACTCACACCCGTTGGGACGCGGCTTAACGTCGCGGAAGGGGTCAACGGCTGCCTTCTGATCCACGACTCCTACACAGCCGATTTCAATTCGCTGCGTCCCGCGCTCGATTTCATGGGACGCCGAGCAACGGCATCGCGCACATCGACTGTGATACTCTCAGACCTCATGCATGAAACGCTTCCGTCGGCAGAGCTGTATAAAGCGACAGCTATGTTGCTACGGCGCAAAGGAGTAAAGCGAATCATCGGTATCGGGTCAGAGATATCGCGACACAGCCGCTATTTCTACGGCGAGACTTCTTTTTATGAATCGACAGGTGATTTCCTCGCTGCGGTATCACCGAGCGACTTTGTCAATGAGCTCATATTGCTAAAGGGTGCGGCGGCATTCCATTTTGAGAGAATAAGCGACATACTCGAAGCGCGCCAACATGAGACGGTGCTTGAAGTCAACCTCGACTCCGTTGTGCATAACTACAACATATTCCGCTCGCATCTAAGGCCGTCCACGGGAATTGTCGCGATGGTCAAGGCATCGGGCTATGGCGCAGGGGCATATGAAGTAGCCAAAACCATGCAGTCGCAGGGAGCGGCCTACCTCGCCGTTGCCGTGCTCGACGAAGGCGTAGACCTGCGCAAGGCCGGAATTACCATGCCCATCATGGTACTCAATCCCAAAGTGGTCAACTATCGCGCCTTATTCGCCTATCACCTTGAGCCGGAAATATACTCGTTTGAAATACTTGACGAGATTATACGCGAAGGGGAAAAATGCGGTATCACGGACTATCCCGTGCATATCAAGCTTGACACCGGGATGCACCGTCTGGGATTTCTTGAGACAGACATCCCCCGCGTAGTAGCCACTCTCGCCGGGCAAAATGTCATCACGCCGCGCTCCATCTTTTCCCATCTCGCATCCGCCGATGACCCGTCGATGGACGACTATACCAAAGAACAGTTTGAAATATTTTATCGGTCGGCCGAGTTGCTACAAAGCGGGTTCAATCACAAAATAGCTCGGCACATCCTCAACTCTACGGGCATAACACGTTTTCCCGAACATCAGTGCGAGATGGTCAGACTTGGAATATGCCTTTATGGTATACCCACTATGAACGACGGCTCGCAAGGCGACCTACGCCCTGTGTCGACACTACGCACGGTTATAATCTCAATCAAGGAATGGGAGGCAGGTGTGACAATAGGTTACAATCGCCGAGGAGTGTTGAAACGTCGTTCGAAAATAGCAACCATACCGATTGGATACGCCGACGGAATAGACCGGCACCTCGGCAATGGACACGCAAATTTCATGGTCAACGGGCACCGCTGTCCGACAGTGGGTAACATCTGTATGGACATCTGCATGATTGACGTAACCGATGCGCCATGCAGAGTGGGAGATTCAGTGGAGATTTTCGGAAATCAGATTCCCGCCGCCGAGCTCGCCGACACGCTCGACACCATTCCCTATGAGATACTCTCGTCGGTCTCCACCCGTGTCAAACGCGTTTATTACCGCGAATAGTTCACGCGAATAGCGCGATATGCCGTAAAGAATCGAGCCATGCGGAGGAAAATTGATTGATTTGTCGGAAAAAATGGTTATCTTTGCGGAAATTTTTAACTAAACGTTTATTAATGAATAAATTTTTAATGAGTGCGGCGATAGCTGTGACAGCTTTTTCGGCCGCGGCAGAGGGTTATCAAGTAAACACCCTTAGTGCAAAACAGATTGGTATGGGACATACCGGAGTAGCTCTCAAATTGAAATCGGAAAGTATGATATTTAACCCGGCCGGCATGGCATGGATGGATGAGACGCTCGACGTGTCGGGTAGCGTCAGCGGCATTTTCCCCACCGCAAAAGTGAAAACCGCCACCGGTGAATATGAAACAGACAATGAAGCGAGCACCCCGCTGAGCTTCAACCTCGGTTTCCGCGTATACGACAACCTCAAGATCGGTTTATCGTTCTACACCCCATACGGCAGCAATATCAACTGGACCAACAACTGGCCCGGCGCATTGCTCAACCAATCGGTAAATCTGAAAGTATACACTATTCAACCAACGGTCGCATGGAAGATACTCCCCAACTTCTCAATCGGCGCGGGCTTGATGGTTGCATGGGGCAACGTCGACCTCAATAAAGGGCTCGTATCGCCCGAAGCGATGGACCAAGTGCTCGCCGCACAAGGCATACCTTATCGTTTTGGCGAAACAGTCCCGGCATCGGTCAACCTCACAGGCGACGCACACCCCCGCTTTGGTGTCAACGTCGGAGCGATGTGGGACATTAACTCACAGTGGACCATCGGCGCATCTTACCGTTCAAAGGTGATGATGAAGGTTAAATCGGGTACGGCTAAAGTCAGCTACGCCAACGAAATCGCAGAGAAGGCTCTTGAAAGCAGCCTTGGCTTGATTAACAGCGCCAACTTCAGCGCCGAGATGCCTTGCGCAGCCATCTACACATTCGGTATCAGCTACCGTCCTATCGAGCGACTCACCATCGCCCTTGACGCCCACCTGACCGAGTGGAACGCCTATGACCGACTCGACTTCGAGTTCACCGGCAACGCATCGGCATTCAACCAAAGCATCAAGAAGAACTATAAAAACTCTTGGACATTCCACCTCGGTGGCGAGTACAAATTGACCGAGCGCTTCGACGTTCGCGCCGGTTTGATGGTCGACACCACGCCTGTCGACAAGAACTACTATAACCCCGAGACACCGGGTATGACAAAAATCGAACCATCGGTAGGCTTGTCGTTCCGCCCGTTCAAGGGCTTCTCAATCGATGCGGCATTCCTCTATGTAGCAGGTTTGGGAGCCGACAACCGCTCTTGCACCTACTACGAGACAAACCTCATCAACGGTGAAAAAGAAGCCAAGACATTCAAGGGCGATTACAGCTTAACAGCTATTACCCCCTCGATTGGAGTATCATATAGTTTCTAACCTACGGAATTTTTCGTTAACTTTGCGGTCGCGTCGGGTGTTATATCCGATGCGACCATTTTAATCAATAAGAAGTATAACCGTAACAACTCACAATATGGCACAGAAGCCCTCCATCCCGAAAGGGACCCGCGACTTTTCATCATCGGAAATGGCTCGTCGCAACTACATCTTCGACACAATCCGCAGCGTGTTCCGGCTTTACGGGTTCAACCCCATCGAAACGCCTTCGATGGAAAACCTGTCGACGCTTATGGGAAAATACGGAGAGGAGGGCGACAAGCTGCTTTTCAAGATATTGAACTCAGGCGATTTTCTGCTGAAAGCCAATAAAGATGCGATTGAGTCGGGCGACTCGGTCAAGGTGACCCCGTCAATCGCTGAAAAAGGGTTGCGCTACGACCTGACAGTGCCATTCGCACGTTACGTTGTGCAACACCGCGGCGAATTGCAGATGCCTTTCAAACGCTATCAAATTCAACCGGTATGGCGCGCCGACCGTCCTCAAAAGGGGCGTTACCGCGAGTTTTATCAATGTGATGCCGACGTTGTCGGGACTGACTCACTAGTCAATGAAATAGAGTTGTTACAGCTAATCGACGAGGTATTCAATCGGCTGAATATCAGAATCATCATTAAGCTCAACAACCGCAAGGTGCTTGCCGGCATAGCGGAATACATCGGTGCTCCCGACAAGATGGTCGACATCACTGTGGCCATCGACAAGATTGACAAAATCGGCATCGATAACGTCAATGCCGAATTGAGCGAACGCGGATTAAGCGATGAAGCTATCGCCGCACTTCGCCCCATCCTGGAAATCGACGGCACAATCGAGGAGCGACTCGCATCACTTGAAACGCTACTCGCAAACTCGGCCGAAGGCTCGTTAGGAGTTAAAGAGTTAACGGAAGTCATCGACGGCACCAAAGCCCTCGGGCTAAAAGCCGAGCTTGACCTTGATGTGTCGCTCGCCCGCGGTCTCAACTACTATACCGGCACAATCATCGAAGTAAAAGCCCGCGACGTAGCCATCGGCAGCATAACCGGCGGAGGCCGCTACGACAACCTCACCGGTGTGTTCGGAATGCCGGGAGTGTCGGGAGTAGGCATCTCGTTTGGCGCAGACCGCATCTACGACGTGCTTAACGCCCTCGACCTATATCCCGACAACACACTGCATACGACCAAAGTGATGTTCGCAAACCTTGGGACTGCCGAAGCCGCCGCCTCAATGAAATTAGCCAAGGAACTTCGCTCAGCAGGTATCGCTGTCGAGGTATACCCCGACAGCACAAAGCTGAAAAAACAGCTCTCATGGGCCGATGCCCACAAGATACCGTATGTCGCCATAATCGGCGACTCGGAACTCGCCGATGGGACTGTAACGCTCAAAAACATGGTCAAAGGGGAGCAACAGACCGTACTACAAAACGAGCTTAATAAGTTTCTTTAAACAAATTTTAGTCCAATAGCACACACACTTTTGTCAGATTTTAATAAATTTGCGATAACGAGTGTAAACTTCTTAATTTATAAATTCATATATCATGAGCAAGCCCTATGTACTTGGTATCGACATAGGCGGTACCAACACCGTATTTGGAATTGTTGACGCACGCGGCGTAGTTATCGCCAGCGCATCAATAAAGACTGCTAAGCACAACAATATCAACGATTACATCAACGAGCTATACACTGAGGCTATGCGTCTGCTCGAAGCAAACGACGCTGTCGGCAAGGTGCACGGCATCGGCATCGGCGCTCCCAACGCCAACTACTTCACCGGCGTTATCGAGGACGGCGTGAACCTACCATGGCCCACACCTATACCCTTAGCTCAATTGGTGAGCGACAAATTCGGCATACCCGTAGCCATCACCAACGACGCTAACGCAGCGGCAATCGGAGAGATGACCTATGGTGCGGCACGCGGGCTTAAAGACTTCATAATGATTACACTTGGCACAGGTGTCGGTAGCGGCATCGTAATCAACGGCCAGCTCGTTTATGGGCACGACGGCTTCGCAGGCGAGTTGGGTCACGTCATCGTCAAGCGTAATAACGGCCGTCTGTGTGGATGTGGCCGCACGGGATGCCTTGAGGCTTACTGCTCCGCCACAGGTGTGGCACGCACCGCGCGCGAATTTCTCGAAATACGCACCGAGCCGTCATTGCTTCGCAATATCCCCATCGAAGAGATAACATCAAAAGATGTATATGACGCAGCCATAGCGGGCGACAAGCTGGCTAAAGATATTTTTGAGTACACCGGCACGATACTCGGCGAGGCGTTCGCCGACTTCACCGTGTTCTCTTCTCCCGAAGCCATCATACTTTTCGGTGGCCTTGCGAAATCGGGTGACTTGTTGATGAAACCGCTGAAAAACGCCATGGAAAAGAACATGATGCAGATATTCAAAGGTAAAGTCAAGATATTGCTTTCAGAGTTGAAAGAGGCTGACGCCGCTGTGCTTGGAGCGAGCGCGCTCGGCTGGGAAGCCAAACCGATGGTCACCATCGTACCACCGGCAATGCCATAGCCACGCAGCCTGTAAAATAAGCGAATATATCAACCAATTCATTGAGAGGATGAAACCGAGTCGGCTTCATCCTTTTTTGCTATTAATCAGTTCGGTGCGTAACCATGATATTATACCATTGTTGCGGTCGGCTCCTCGATGGAAAAAATTGTCCATCGTGAACAGCCTCACGACACCGAACGACAATGCTCCGACGAGTGTGAGCGGTAGCAGGTAATCATATCCCGCCGACATCTCGACGGTCAGGAAAATCGCCATCAAAGGCGCGCGGATTGCACCCGCCATCACCCCGGCCATCCCAAGCAATGCAAACAAGCTGACAGGCAACGAAAGCCCGAACAAAAGATTCAGTAACGAAGCGAAAAACAACCCTGCCATACATCCGGCGAACAAAGCCGGCGCAAAATCGCCTGCCACACCGCCGCAGGTAGTAGCACTGGCTGCAAAGCATTTCAAAAGCAATATACCACCTGACACAAAGACTAAGTTCCATCCGCCAGACGGAAGGCCTGCCACAATAAACCCGTCAATTACCGAGGATGGCGTTCCATTTATGACCTTTTCGATAACCCCATACCCTTCGCCATACATCGAGGGGAAGATGAATACGGCACACGATAGAATCATACACGCCAACACCGTACCATTCCAACGATTAGAAACTTTATCGAGCCGCTCTTCGACCCACTTCATTATGAAACTGTAGTAGATGGAATAGACACCGCAAAACAGGCCAAGTGACAAAACATAAGGATACGCATCAAATCCGAGCGGAATATGCATATAAAAGTCTATGTCCATAGCGCACCCTGACAGGATATAAGCTGTCAAACCCGCTATCAGAGCAGCGACGAGCAACACAATCACCGACATTGTAGTGAACTCCATACGCAACACTTCGAGAGCGAACAACGCTCCACCTATAGGAGCCATGAAAACCCCGGCTATACCCGCTGCCGCACCACATCCGACGATAAGGCGCACCGAATCGGAGCTCAATCCGAGCCAACGCCCCACGTTGCTGCCGATGGCGGCACCGGTGTAAGCAATCGGGCCCTCCGACCCTGCCGACCCACCGAAGCCGAGAGTCAGAGAACTTGCAATCATCGGGGAGTAGAGCAGATAACTCCCCAAACGGTAAATTTTGTTTTTAAGACTGACCATGAGCCGCTTCACACCGTGGGAGATGACACGGTGTAGCACATACCGCATAAATACCCGGGTGAGCAGTATTCCGACCGACGGAAACACAAGCAGCCACCAGTTTATGCCCTCAGCGGCGGACCTCGATGTCAAGAGAGCGGAAACAGCACCAATCATCAGCTTGAGCAGCTGTGCGGCAATACCCGAAAACATCCCGACAGCCGATGCTATGATGAATATGACCGTCTTTTCCGACAGATGAGATTTAAGCCAATTCATTAAAAATATAAACCAATTATAATTTTTAACAAATCAACTTTGATTGGGTTTACAGTCAAATATAAATTCTCAAGCCGTCATAGGCAATCTTCACATTTTCAGGCAATGTGGGCTCCACATCGGCATGGCGGCCCATCTGATGGGACAAGTGGGTGAGATAAGCGACACGGGGTGACACTTCGGAGATGAACGCCAATGCGTCGGATAGCGAAAAGTGGGATATGTGTGGCTCGCGGCGCAAAGCGTTGATGACAAGAGTGTCAATACCCGCCACTTTTCTGACAGTTTGCTCAGATATGCGCTTCGCATCGGTGATATAAGCCAGCTTACCGAAGCGGAAGCCAACGATTTCCGATTTGTAGTGATTGACAGGGAGAGGTGTAATCTCCACACCCTTTATGAAAAACGGTTTTTCGGAATCGAGCTCATGAATCGCATAATGGGGAACTCCGGGATAAGGATGTTCGGCAAAACAATAAGGGACGCGGTCGCGCAAATCTTTAGCCACATCGGCTTTGCAATATAGGGGGAAACCGTCGGGCGTACAATAGGGGCGTAAGTCGTCCACGCCACCCACATGGTCATAATGGCTATGTGTAATCAACAGGGCATCGAGATTACAATTATCCCCATAAGCCAGCATCTGCGTGCGGAAATCAGGGCCACAATCTATCAGTAGATTCAAACCGTCAATCTTGACCAGTGCCGAAGCGCGCAGACGCTTGTCATGCGAATCGGCTGAACGGCAAGCGGTGCAATCACACATCAGCTGCGGAACGCCTGTCGAAGTACCAGTACCTAAAAATATCAGTTCCATAAAAGACAAATCAAATTCTAACGTCGGAAATCGCGGAGCAAACCGTCTTCAAACAATAGATAAACGCCATCGGTGTAAATCCAACGTTCCTCCACGCCACCATAACCCGGACGGCGGTCAATCTCTTTCGGGAATCCGAGTGCCAAACGGCACTCCTCGCGGGTCATATCCAACGCCACGACACCGTTTATGATATTTTGCCAATTGTCATCGCTGACATTGGGATAACGCAAACGCGGGTCAGTGAATGAAAACAGAGTGTCGAAATTGCGTGTCGACTGGTGCGAAGCCCCAAGTGACATATAAACGCCCCCCGATTTACCTCGGTCATCGACAAAGCACACATAAAACGGATAGTTCACATTACCTGGAGATACATCGGTAATCGTGACAGGAATGAACTTGCGACCTGTCACCTGCCGGCCATCCCGGTCAAACCACATGGAAGTGGTAACATATACACGTTTTGTCGCAAGTCGCTCGCGCACCGCTGCCACCACATCGAGGTCGATAGTGAAAGGAATCTCAACAGACCGGCGGCTGAGCACCGAACGGACAGGAGCGTCGACTTTATACTTCAATATATCCCCTTTAGAAGTTGAAAATTCCAACAAAGTGGCACCGTCGCCTGTAATGGCAGGGACAGAGTCATAACTCTGATATATCAGTTCTTCCCCGCATAACGGTGTCACACCGCGGGCAGAAGCTCCGAAAATCAGAGCGATGCGGTCGTCAGTCACGAGAAAACGTTTTCCTTTTGACCATTCCGATAGCGGAGCTTCACCGATGTCTGAGATAAACATCTGTTCCGGGGTCACCACAATTTTCTGTTTTTTGACGTCGTCTGCCGTAATCTTGGGGGTGCTTTCAATTCCTGTGAAGCACCCCGCAAGGGGCAGCATCGCAGTGACCGTCAAAAAGGTTGATAAGTGTCTGCCGAGACGAATCATTTACCGACAGGCGTAACGCCTAAATTGTAGAATATGAATGAATAGATATCGGCATATTCGTCAATAACTTTTGAGATAGGCTTCCCACCCCCATGGCCTGCTTTAGAGTCGATTCTTATCAGTTTGGGCGCGTCGCCAGTGTCAGAATCCTGTAACTGGGCTGCATATTTAAACGAGTGGGCCGGGACAACGCGGTCGTCATGGTCAGCCGTAGTCACAAGTATCGCAGGATAAGCGGTGCCGTCGTTCTTGATATTGTGAAGTGGCGAATAACCGAGCAGATACCTCGCCATCTCGGGAGAGTCGGCACTTGTGCCGTAATCAGGGGCCCAGTTCCAACCGATAGTAAACAGATGGTAACGCATCATATCCATAACGCCAACCAGGGGGATTGCGACTTTAAACAAATCGGGGCGCATATTGACTGTCGCGCCGACGAGCAAACCGCCGTTACTGCCACCCACGATAGCGATTTTATCGGGAGATGTCCACCCCTCACCTATCAAATATTCAGCGGCAGCGATGAAATCGTTGAACACATTGAGTTTTTTCAGTTTTGTGCCAGCTTCGTGCCAATCCTTGCCATATTCGCCGCCACCTCGCAGATTAGCTTGAGCGTAGATTCCGCCGTTTTCTAACCATAGCAATATGTTTGCCGAGAAACCGGGATTAAGTGTTATGTTAAAACCGCCGTAACCATAAAGGAACACCGGATTGTTTTTGTCGTGTTTCAGGCCTTTTTTATAGGTTAGGAACATCGGAATCTTTGTGCCGTCGGCCGAAGAATAAAAGACCTGCTCAGATACATAATCATCAGGGTTGAAACCATCAATCTCGGGAGCCCGGTAAGGAGAGCTCTCACCTGACGACATATCATAGCTGAACACCGCACTCGGATACACAAACGAAGTGAACATATAAAACACCTCGTTGTGACGACTCGATGACGAGAACCTAGCCGAACCGTACGCAGGGAATTGAATCTCTCGAATAAGTGAGCCGTCGCGACGATACAGGTAGGCGTGGTTGGCCGCATCGCGGTCAAAGGTGACAATCATGTTGTCGCCTGCCATGCTGACATTGATCAGCACCGCGTCTTGTTGAGGAATCAAATCATTCCAATATTCGCGCTGGGGTTTGTCGGCTGTAGCTGTTACGAGCCGATAGCGCGGCGCATCGTAGGCGGTTACCATATAAATTGTATCATCAATAACATCGACCACCGAAAGACTCTCGTCCTGCGACGGCTCAATAACTACCCAATCAGCATCGGGGACGTTGAGTTTCTTGACCATGAGCGAATTGCCGCGTCCCCCACCGCTACCGTATACAAACAGCAGGCTCTCATCATCCGACACTAGCGCCGAGTGGAAATGCAGGGGGTTGGCGGGGTCGTCGTAGACGAGTATGTCATCGCTCTGCGGAGTCCCTAACCGATGGAAATAGATGCGGTGATTTTCGTTGGTGTTGGAAAACTCTTTTCCGGCATCGGGACGCTCGTAAGCGCTGTAATAAAATCCGTCGCCATGCCAAGCCGCTCCAGTAAACTTGGCCCATTCGATATGGTCAGGCATCAGCTCTTTCGTGCGGGCATCCATGACATAAATCTCGCTCCAGTCGGAACCGCTGCGCGAAATAGTGTAAGCGACATAACGGTTATCATTCGAGAAGAAAACCCCGGTCAAAGCCACCGTACCGTCGTCGCTCAGGGTGTTAGGGTCGAGAAACACTTCGGGCTTGGCTCCGATAGAGTCCATTTTATAAAGGACTGACTGGTTGCGAAGGCCGTCGTTTTCATAGAAATAGTATTTTCCATCCTTACGTTTGAACGGTAACCCATGCTTATGGTAATTGTTTAGAGCGGTCAGCCTCTCCTTTACAGTGGAGCGGAAAGGTATTTTTTCGAGGTAACTCCGGGTCACACCGTTCTCGGCCTCGACCCAGGCCGCGGTCTCGGCCGATGTGTCGTTCTCAAGCGGTCGGAAACGGTCACTTACCTTAATTCCGAAATAGTCGTCAACCACGTTGGCAGCCGGAGCCGCTGGATAGTTCAGTTTCTGAGCCGCCACTGTTGGCATCAATGCAGCTGTCATAGCGAATACAATCGTTAGTCTTTTCATTATTAGGTTATTATAAATTCTCCACCTCAGATAACCACGCCGCTGACGATGCGTCAGACGGCATACGCCAGTCGCCGCGCGGCGACAAGCACACGCTTCCGACTTTAGGCCCGTCGGGCAGACATGAGCGTTTAAACTGCTGATTGAAGAAACGTCTGAAGAACACCCCCATCCAATGTTTGATTACCTCATCGGAATGTGCGCCATTGAAAGCATGACGCGCGAGGAGATATATGCGAGCGGGCGAAAAACCGTATCGCAATGTATAGTACAGGAAAAAGTCGTGAAGTTCGTAAGGGCCTACAAGGTTCTCAGTCTTTTGCGTAATATTCCCCTTTGAATCCGCCGGAATCAGTTCGGGGCTTATTGGAGTACCTATTATATCTACAAGCGACTGTTTCTGCGCTTTATCTACCGCCCTATCGGCAAACCACCTTACAAGATACCCGACTAAAGTCTTGGGGATGCCGGCGTTAATACCATACATCGACATATGGTCGCCGTTGTAAGTAGCCCAGCCGAGTGCAAGCTCCGAAAGGTCGCCCGTCCCAAGCACCATTCCACCGGTCTGATTCGCCACATCCATTAAAATTTGCGTACGCTCGCGGGCTTGGGAGTTTTCGTAGGTCACATCATGGACAGACTCGTCATGTCCGATATCAGAGAAATGTTGTCGCACCGCCGTCACGATAGGGATTTCCCTTGCGGTTACCCCAAGTGATTTCATGAGCGTCATAGCATTGTTGTAGGTACGACCCGTTGTTCCGAACCCAGGCATTGTCACAGCGATTATACCCTTGCGGCTAATCGACATCGAGTCAAAGGTTTTCGCAGCCACAAGCAGTGCGAGAGTTGAATCAAGCCCGCCTGATATGCCTATTACAAGCGAACGGCACCGGGTTGCTCTCATCCTTTGGGCCAATCCGGCTACCTGAATGTTGATAATCTCGGTACAGCGGCGGTCAATATCGTCGGCACTTGAAGGCACAAACGGCCGAGGATTCACGACTCGCAAAAGTTCAGTCGTAGCCTCATCAATCGCCGACAACCCGGAATGGGCAACGATGTATGAGTCTGCCCGACACTCAGCCGCAGCGCAATCACCAAACGAACCGATATGCAGCCGGTCACGCCGTAACGCCTCAATATCCACATCAGCGACAATCGTCTGTGACTTATCAGTCCAGCGCTCATTACCAGCTATCAACGTACCGTTTTCGGCTATTAACGCCTTACCATCAAAGATCAAATCGGTCGAAGACTCACCGGTTCCGGCGGCGGCGTAAACATACGCGCACAACGACCTCGCCGACTGCTGTTTTATCAGAGCCATTAGATAATCATACTTGCCTATAATGTCGTCAGAAGCCGAGAGATTGGCGA
>CAZFNR010000008.1:0-68873 GCA_964520525.1 uncultured Muribaculaceae bacterium | reverse complement strand
TAAAAATTAAAAAAATTACAAAAATTTATTTTTATATTTTTAAATAAAGAATTATCTTTGCACGATACGGTAACTCTCGTCAAGAGTGAATGACTTTGTCCAACTGAAATAGACCAATCACCGTGGAACTTGACCTTATCAAGTATAGACTAAGAGGTTTTTACGGTTACGTCACCGGGACGCCTTTCACCGTCAAGGGGTATCTGTATAGGAGGTGCCGACAACTGTTCACGGTTATCCGTAGCAAGCACAACACCCGCCGCGAAGTTAAGCCAATCCGACCAATCGAATTATTACATACATATTAATATTTTGTTAAAATTTCACATTATGAGAAAAGCCTTTTTATCCCTCGTCACGCTCCTCGTCGGAGTCGTTACGGCATACGCTCAGCCAAGGAGCTGGAGCTATGTTGGCGATAACGCTTACGGCTATAGCCATGTGGTGTATGCCGGGCTAGTCAACAGCAGTGGAACGGCTCTCAACTACGTCGACCGCAATTCTTGGCTCGGTGCCTTCATCGACGGCGAGTGCCGCGGCGTGTCGCAAGTGATGCAGTATCCATTGCAAGGTACAGCGGAGTTCATGTATTTTCCCGTGCGCATCTACGGTGAAGCTGCCGACAACGGCAAGGCCATTACTTTCCGTCTGATGACACCAGACACCAATGGCAACGATGGGTGGGAGTACATCCTCGACAGCACATCTCTTACTTACAGCAATGAGGGCACCACGGGCGAGCCGTCGTCGCTCTTCGAGCTGACATTCGAGGAACCGAGATACTTCACTTTCCCCACGAACATTGAGGTGAAGGTCGGCGAGAGCATCGCGTTGAAGTCGCTCATCACGTTCGACCCCGCCAATTCCTCAGTGCCTGTAAGCCTGGGCGAGTGGGATTTCGGCAACTCCCAAGCCTACATCAACGTTTCCAACGATACGCTGAGCGGTCTGAAGCCCACCGACCAAGCCTACCTCGGCATGCCCTCGGAGTTTATGACAATCAAGAGCATGAATGGCAATTATGCCGCGAGTGTGAAGGTCATCCAACCCGCGACCGGCATTTCCATCAATCCCGAATACGCCAATGGCGATACGGTTTATGTTAATGACAGCATTGCCCTCACCTACATTCTCAACAATTGCTACACCGTAACCCCGGCTGATGCCAATGAAGAGGTGACATGGACATGGACACCTAAGGAGGGTATCGAAATTGTCACTGATGAAAACAACGGCAAGGCGTACAATCCAACGACGGCAGGCAATTACAAGATGGAGGTCAAGGTTGGCCAGTACAGCGCGACAATGGCACTTGCCGTCATGAACCGCGTGCAGAGAATCACCGCAGTTACCGACACCATACATCTCTTTGTCGGCGACAATCTCTCGGAATTGATGCCCTACACTGTAACATTCTCACCGTCGGAGTATATCGACAAGACGCTGTTGTACGACGTTTACACCGTAGGCTCTACCGCAGCCGTCATGGTGAACGCCGGAGAATGGTATGCCGTTGCCGAGGGTCAGGCCACTTTGAGTGTCAAATCGCCTGAAATACTCAATTCACCGGCCATCATCCCCATTGTCGTGCATCCCAACGTTACCGATGTGGAAACCTATGAAAAAACGCTGACTTACGAGTACAACGCTAACGGCACCGACATTACTAGTGATGTAATGAACAGCTTCAGTTTCATACCCGGCAAGGATTACACCCCGCGGGAAGGAGAGTTGACAACGAGCGACGGAAACATCTGTTCTGCAGTGTATTCTTCAACAGAAAATAAATGGAGCATCAAAACCGGCAACATCGGTACCGCCACACTCACCATTAAGCACAGCGCAAAACGCACCACGCTCATTGAGGGCGCATTGGCCACCAACACCATTACCGCTACCGGCGCGTTCGACGTGAAAGTTGTGCAGGGTCTCACCGACGTCAGCTTCGATGAGGTTGTCATGGGTCGCAATAGCACATATTCTCTCACGCTGACTCCGGTACCCGCCGACGCGGTCTTTGACGGCTCACTTATCACGGTTTCAGTCATCAGCAGTAATATTCCAAAGGACTGGTCACTCGCTTCGATTGTGCCTCAGGCCAACGACAAGACCGGTCTTAACTGGGGAATCACGCCTCAGGCAATAGGAAAAGGAACGATCAACGTTTCTTATAATGGTAATATTATATCAAGAAAGAGCATCACCATCGGACAAAGCTTCACCCAGAAAGAAGGATGGGATTGGGTAACGCCCTACGGCGGTTACGTCCAAAGCATCGAGAAGCTCTACGGCGACAATCTTCAGGAGATGCGCGCGCAAGAGGCAATCGTCTACAATGACCCCGTTTACGGCTATTTCGGCGGCCTCAACGCTATGTTTTCCAACTGTTGTTACAAGGTGAAAATCAAAGAAAGAATGAGCGTAGACGCATTCAATGAGGAGGTAAATTACGCTTCCGGGACCTACGGCATCCCCGTTAGAAGCAAATGGAACTGGATTGGATTCTCCTACCAGCATAACCACGCTCTCACCGATGTTTTCACCGACCCCAGCAATGGTGGAACGACATTCACCACAGGCGACCGCATCGTTTCCAAGGACAATGGTTTTGCAGAGTATGACGGCTCGAAATGGGTCGGCAGCCTCACCACTCTTGCCTACGGCGAGGGCTACCTGTTCTACAACGCCTCCACATCAGACAAGACCCTTTACCTTAAGGGGGAGGAGACTCTCGGACAACCAACGACTTCCGGTTACCAGATGTCCAGCAAAGCCAGGGCAAGCGGAACCGACGTATGGCAGTACAACAGCTCGAAGTTTGCCGACAACATGACCATCGTCGCTGACCTCGGAGCCGAGTATGGCAGCAACCGCTACAGCGTGGGAGCGTTCATCGGCGATGAGTGCCGCGGTGAGGGTTCGTATGCAGACGGCAAGTGGTTCATCACCGTTCATGGCGATGCCAAAGACAATGGTCAAAACGTGACTTTCAAGGTCTATGACACCATGGAAGGCTCTACACGCCTTGTAGAGAACACGCAGCCCTATTCAGCTATGGCAGGCACGCTCCGCGCCCCGCTGCACATGACGGTTGGCGTGGTAACAGGCATCAGTGAAGTCAACGCCGACGCTGACAGTCTGATCGGCTCAGAACTTTACACCATCGACGGCCGACTCGTCGTCGGCGAGCCTGTGCCCGGCATCTATGTCGTCAAGCAGAACGGCACGGTACGCAAAGTATTAGTGAAGTAAGTTTTTCTAAACAATTTCCCTACGTAGAATACGACATTATTCTACGTAGGGAAATATTTAACTTTAGTCGGGGAGAAATACCCCCCCCTAAGAAATGGCAATATCGGCTGCAATGCCGTAACCTCTCGACAATAGCTTTAAAGCCCCACAATACAATCGAATGGTACAGTTTCAATGATTAAACACTAAATCAACATCAATGAGATCGAACACGACCATAATCCAGTTTCTGCGTCGAGGCTTCCGCCTTTGCGTCATGATAGCCGCAACCGTGACCGCGGCATCAACGGCTCATGGGCAGGACATCTCGCAGATTGGCAAGAGCGACCCGCTCATCATCACCGGATCAATCGGTACGCAGAACACTTACTACCATTCCTCTGTGGGCACCGGCTATATGTCGCCATTGAGCAACACCGTGTTCGCCAACCTCAATATCAGTATCTACGGCTTCTCGATGCCGTTCTCGCTATATTTTTCCAACAACAATATGGAGTTCTCGCATCCGCAGTTCTCTTTCAATCTCACACCAAAATACAAGGACTTCACCGGCCATATCGGACAGTGCACGATGCCGTTCAGCAACTATATATTAAATATGTCATTCAACGGCGTTGGTCTTGAATATAACGGGCGGAAATTCCGCGCCTCAGCATTCTACGGCGTTCTACGCCGTGCCATCAACGACGACCCCACCGACCCCAATCCCCGCAGTCCGCAATACCGGCGCATAGGCTGGGGTTTCAGCGCGGGCTATGGCAACAACAGCAACAGCATCGACCTTTACCTGCTGCGAGCTTACGACTCGCCCGGTTCCATCGATGAGGCTTGGCAGAGCCAGATTCGACCGCAGGAGAACCTCGTCGTAGGTCTTAAAGGACGCGTCTCACCATTCAAGTGGATGTCGCTATCGGCCAATGTCGCCACATCGGCTTTCACCGCCGACCGCGAGTCACAAAAAATCACCGATGGCAATGCCACACGCTGGGACAAAATATTCGAAGCCAAATACTCCTCGTCGGTACGCTTCGCCGGCGACGCGTCGATGGCCTTGTCGTTCAAGGGTATCAGCGCAAGCGTTTACTATAAGATGATTCAGCCCGACTATACGTCGCTCGGCACCTATTACACCTCCAACAACTACCACTCATTAGGTCTTAATCTCAGCACCACACTCTTCCGCCGGCTTTCACTCACCGCCAATTTCTCAGGACAGTCCGACAACCTCACAAAGAAGCAAAACTATACCACGAAAGGCTATGTTTACAGTGCCTCGGCTAACCTCAGCCTGAAGCAAAACTTCAATATCTCAGCAATGTATAACGGTTACCTACAGCGGCAGACCGATGGCACTATGAAAGTCAACGATACCACTGAGGTGCACCGTATTCTCCACAGTATCAGCGTCGTGCCCTCCTATTCAATAATGGGCAACACCCTCGACCATGTGTTCTCCCTCTCCGCCAACTATACACAGAATAAAGACCTCAACAAGTTCTCCATCGGCCAAAGCGATGTCAACACCTTGGCTTTGGGAACCAACTACAATATGTTTGTCAAGCCGTGGGAAATGAACTTCACCCTTGCGCTGAGCCACCAGCAGACCAAAGGTTTCCAAATGAAGTACACGTCAGACGTGGCATCGTTCACCACCGGCCGCTCATTTCTCAAGGACCGCAACCTCAACTTGTCGGCTACCGTCTCGGCAGTATACAATGAGGTTAAGGCTCAGTCAAAAAGTCTCTCCATGGCTTTCGACATGAACGCCAGCTACACTATAGCCAAAGTCCACTCATTAAGCGCCAGCGCGCAGTTTGCAAAATACGGCGACGTGAACACCGAGGTGCGCCGCGCCTCGCTCGACGCCACCGACATACGCCTGTCACTAAACTACATCTATACATTCACGCTTGTAGAACTAAAGCGTAAAGCTAAGGAAGGAGGTAAACGATGAATACCCTGCGACACATTATGGCGATTGCCATCCTGCTTGCCACCGCAATAACCGTGTCAGGTCAGAGGCACGCCCGCGGTAACTACGAAGCGCCATCGCCCCGCTGGGTAGCACCGGCGTTTATCGATGCCTACTCCGACCGCGACACCGCCTCGCTGTCACTGCAAACCCCAATGCTGCAATGGATGATGCCCATTGGCAACAATAGCCCCGTCCCCGTGACCTTCACCTACGACCTGAAGATTGTGGAGGCGATGCCCGGCCAAGACCCGCTCGAAGCGATAGAGCGCAACCCCGTGGCATACCAGTTGCGGCAGCTCATGGCTCCGCAGTGCCTCATACCGGTCAATGTCATCAAGATGTTCAGCCCTGACATGGTGTATGTTGCACAGGTCACGGCGCGCGCGCCGCACGCGAGACAACAAAACGGAGGACGCAGCGACCTGCTCATCTTCCGCGTCACCGATTGAAAATAAACCTAAGAAGCTCAAGATATGAACACGCTACACCGCATATTCACAACCTTAGTACTCGCCTTATTCCTCTCCGTCAACGTCATGGCAGAGGGAGTCAGCATCAGCGTCAGGCCCAAAGACAACATCCTGCCCCCGCAGGTGATGTACTACATTGCCAATCCGGGTGCCTACTTCACCGTGCAGGTGACCAATACAGGCAGTGAAAGCGAGGCTATATACTTCGGTTGTGAGCTGCGTCAGCTCACGCCCTCAACCAACCAGGAAATCATCATTACCGCTCCCGTCGCCGACGGCCGGCCCTTGCTGCCAAAACAGGGGATAGCGGTAGCCGCAGGACAGACGAGGGTGCTCGACAACGTCACCATGCTCACCATGTTCAACCATGTCAGGCAGACCGACGTGCAAATCAAAGGTTCTCTCTTCGGCAATGCCCTCAACAACTCGTTCGGTTTGCTGGAGGAAGGCATGTACGAGTTCATTCTGAATGCTTACAAGTGGGACCCCACGCTCACGTCACCCGTGCTGCTGAGCAACCCGGTCACCTCGCGGTGCACATTCCAGGTGTGCTACCAAGCCAGCGCGCCTAAGTGGGTAAGCCCCACATCCATGGGCGACTATGAAGATATGAGCATCGCCACACTGTCGATGCAGACCCCCCTGCTGAGCTGGTTAGCACCCAACAATAGTTGCGGGACGTTCAAGCAATACTTCTATGACCTTAAAATCGTGCAGGCAGGGGTCGGCGAGAGTTACGACCGCGCCATGGACAACAGCCGCGTCGTCTACCAGATAAACGGGCTGACGACCACGTCGTGCCTAATTCCGGCGCTTGTCATCAAACAGTTCTCTGAAACCGAGACATACGTTGCGCAAATCACGGCACGCACCAACAGTCAACAAGAAGGGACTATCGGCTATGTGGAGATACAAAACCAGGGCAAGAGTAACCTGCTTCCACTCCGCGTGAAAGACTATACCAAGATAGTCGTGCCCGAAACGCCCAAACCGGAAGAGCCAGAGGATGACAACGAAATCTCCGCAATAGGATGGGGCTCGAGCGGACAACCCGATTCACTCTACCGCTTCAAGAATCCCGAAATCACCACACCGCTGTTTTCACCGCTGAATGGAGCCCGTAAACTTTTCACCAACACCAACATCACGGTGGGATGGGACGAGCCATGGTATCTTGGCGGCAAGGGTTCGCAACCCGACACGTTGAAGTTCGCCTATAAGATAGAGGTATACGCCGCTAAAGAATATCTCAAACGCGAGGAGATGCTCGCAAAAGAGCCCATCTTCACTCTGCCCAAGGGGGATCTCGCCAAAGACTCGCTCAATTGGCTCACGGCGACTTCCGACACAATCCAATGGGAAGATATCCAAGCGAAGGTATCGGACGGTGACTATTTGCTCATGCGCGTGGTGCCGGCCTGCATCAACAGTTCCTCGGTATATTATGTCGATGAAGAGTGCAACATCGTCGACTTCGCCATGACATCGGCATTCTCAAAGCGATACTTCGAGTGCTCCAACGACGTGGAGATTACCAACACCACGCTCACCGACAAGAAAGCGAAGTCGTTGCCCGGCGAGCTGCAAATCGGAGAATACACGCTCTTCCTTGACGACGAAAACGGGGTGGCTGATATCGAAAACAAGCCAGGCCACTTCAAAGGCACCGGCCATGTGATGTGGGAACCGCTTAGCGGCTACAAGTGGATGCTTGCCGTGAAGTTTGACGACATTGCCGTCAATACCGACGGGCAGGTCATCAGCGGCACCGTGGAAACTTTCGAGGGCAAAGGACAGACGAAACCTGCGGGCTTCGAGACCGTAGAGAAGCTCTACTCCGACTGGGGGCTTGACAACCTCATCGGTGACTCAGGGATTCCATACGCCAATCAGATACAAGGCAAAATCAACGGCAAACTGCAGTCGCTCGGCGATGAGCTTGGAAGCTCGGAGTTCGGAAAGTATGCCGATTATCTGTCAAGATGCAAAAATTTAGTCACGAAAGCGGAGTTGTCAAACGTCACTTTCCCGCTGAAGCTCTCCGACGCCTACAACGCCATGCCGCTCGATGTGACCATCTCGAAGATGAAGTTCACCGCCACATCGGCGACAATGGACCTCTTCGCCACATATAAGGTGCCTGACAGCAAGGTTACCGAGGGACAAGTGCTGATGTTCGGCGCGCCGCGTATCTGCATCTCGCCGAAAAGCCTTATCCCCGACGGCACTACAATCGCACTGCTCAAGGACTTCCAGATAAAAGACCCCGACACTGACTACGACTGCACGTTCAAGGCTCCCAAGAACGTCATCGAGCCTGAGGACGGATGTTTCGTCTCGTGGAGCAACAGCCGCTTTGAGCTGGCACATCTCTCCATCGACATGACGCTGCCCGACATCAAGAAAGTTGATGCCAACAACAAGATGACCGAAGATAATGCCAAGCTTCACATCGAGACCGAGGTCAGTCCTCCCGTCAAGGAGCAAAACGGTCAAGACGCGACGAAGTTGTCAGGGTGGGATTGGTATGCCTACGCCACCCTCGACCCCTTCCAGCATGTCGACCTGCCGGGATATACCTTCTCAGTGGGTGAAAAGGTGCTTGTAGACCATACGAAAGAGAAAATACCCGGCATCAAGCCCAGTTTCCCCTCAGGCTATGACAAGTCTAACACCGAGTGGGAAAAAGATGACGACAAATGGATGGGTGTCTACATCAAATCGTTGAGCATGAAGTTCCCCGAATCGGTGACGCTATCCAACGACGACAACGCTGAGCCACTGCAAGTGGGACTGTTCAACACGCTCATCGACGCTACCGGCTTCTCATCATCCATCGGTGCCGCCAACATTTTGGACTACCACGGCAAGGAAGGCTCCATCACCGGTTTCGGCTTCGCGCTCGACTCACTGATGGTGAATATTGTCCAAAACAACTTCGACAAGTTCTACTTTACCGGCCAACTCATGGTGCCCTTGTTCACGGGCAAAGTAGACTTCCGCTGCGACATCTACAACCAGGAGGTAGAGATGCGCCGCGGCCGCGAGGGTATCACCGGCAGCGGTTATGCCTACGTATTCAAGACCTCGCAAGTCAAGGACTTGAATATGGACTTTTGGCTCGGCGACCTTAAAGTGAACAAAGACCTCACCTACTTCCTTCTTGAAGCCGTGCCCGATGCCGACGGCAAGCTGAAGACACAGGCCGAGCTGCTTATCGGTGGTGAAGTGTCGATTGCCGATGCCTTGTCGTCCAACGACAAGATTAAGGAATACACAGGGAAACTGCCCATTGACTTGACCTTGCCCGAACTCCACTTTACAGGCTTGCGCGTCTCCAACGTCAAAGCGAGCGATTTTAAAGTGGCATATGCAACGGAGTTCCGCGAAAAGCATCAAAAAGCGATTGAGGAGAGAAAGAAAAAAGACAAAGAGGGGAAAAAACTCCTTAAATTCAACTTTACCGACGGCAGCGAAATAGAGCTTGGAAGCCTATGGTTCGACTATGGACAATGGGGCTTGGCGTCAAAGGAAAAGAAGATTGGGCCGTTCACTTTCGCGCTGAAAAAATATGACCTCGACTTCACAGACAAGGTGCTCTCGTTCACCCTTGGCGGAGGCATCACCTTCTGCGACGAGCTATCCATCGGCGGTGACATTGAATTGAAGTTCAAAGCCAATGTCAATATCCCCAAAAATCCGCTTAAATTCTCAGAATATTCACTCTCCTACGGGGGCACCGACATCAGCAAGGTGGGTGTCCACGTTTCGACCACCGGACTGAAACTCGACGGCACGTTCAACGTTTCGACCGCCAGTGACAAAAAAGGCTTCGACGGCAATGTCGATATGAGCATCGGCAGCAAGTTCATCGAGTGCAAGGTGGCAGGCGGGTACTATAGCTACCAGCCCGAAGCCGGCGACCGCTACAGCTATGGCTTCCTCAACGTCACAGCCGGCGGGAAGTTAGGCATCCCCATGGGGCCCATAACGATGAAGAAACTCGGCGGCGCGTTCTACTTTAACTGCGTATATAAACCCAACGACGAGTTGCATCCCACACCCAGCAAGGGTGCCATCGGCATACTCTTTGACGTGGGTCTCGCTACCGCCGACCAAGTCACCTTTGACGGCGACTTCAACCTCGCCGTGGCGGTGATGAAGAGCAAAAACAGCAACAGTTACCGACTCTCCACTTTCAAACTTGACGGTAAAGTCACGGCTCTGGAGGGTGTCATCAACGCCAAGACAGTCATCTTATATCAAAATGATGACCAAGACCGCTACTTCCAGCTCAACGCCAGCGTTGAAGCCGGCGCCACGGGACTGTTACCCGATGAGCTTAAGGAATATATGTCAGAGGGTCTGGAAGCCTTCAACAAATCCGTCGAGCAAAAGAAAGCCATGGCTGAGAAAGAATGGGGCGAAGCTGTTACGGTAGTGAAAGATGCCGCCTTATCTTTCACCGGCGCCATGGGCGACAAGGGCGACCACAAAAAGACAGGCAAAGACCCTGTTGAAGCCTACAAGGAAGAGACAAAAACCGACACCGAAGACGATGATGGCGGTCCTAAATTAGGACACGGCTCAGCATCGCTCGACATACGCATACAGAGCAAAAAGGGCGGTCAGGAGCTCAATAACGTGCTATGGCACGTCTATCTGGGTCAACCCGACGAGGATAAGCGTTGTAAATTTATCCTTGTGGATTTCGAAAGTCCCGTTGTCTCAGTCAGTGTGGGTGCCGACGCCTATCTCTGCATAGGTAGCGAACTGCCCAACAACGGCCAATTGCCGCCACTGCCCAAAACAGTACAAAAATTCCTTGACGGCGACACACATGGCACCGTCAAGAGCGACAATATGTCGGCAGCCAACAGCGCACGCAGCCGCACCCTCAACGAAGTGCTCGCCAACGCCAAAATCAACGGCGGTGTCATGATTGGCGCCCATGCCTGGGGTCGCATCGGTTTGGACCTTGGCCTCCTCTATGGTTCCATCGGCGCCGAAGCCGGTTTTGATCTCTCGATTGTCAAGCTGTCGGCCAACGCACAGTGTGTCAACCTCAATGGCGGCCGTCCCGGCTACAAAGGCTGGTATGGCAGCGGACAACTCTATGCCTATATGTATGCTTCGCTCGGTTTCCGCGTCTACCTCGGTTTTTGGAATGGCGACATTCCTTTAGCCAGCGCAGGACTCGGCGGCGTGCTTGAGGCGAAGCTACCGAACCCCAACTACTTCCGCGGTAAGCTCAGAGCCAACGTGAAGCTCCTGGGCGGACTCATCCACATCAACAAGACCTTCCAATTCACTTGCGGCAATTACTGCCAGTTGTGTCTCGGCAACGCCCTTGATGACTATGAACTGTTCGGCGACATCTCCATGGGTTATGCCACAGCAGCTGAAGCCTGCGAGAAGAAAGTCAGCCCCAACCTATCGGTCAAGCCTCAGATTACGACCACGGCGTCTATCGACAAATCGACGCGCGTAATCGACCCCACCGAGGAAGAGCGCATCAAGCAATCGTCGAGCGGTAACGGCGCGGCAGAGTTCTCACTGCTCGCCAGCCGCACATTCCGCTTCCACCTTGACGATGACGCACAACCCTACCTGCAAGTATTCAACGACTCGCTTTCAGCCGAGCGCGGCTACAATGTCAGCGTTGACTCCGCAGCATACGCCAGCGCATATCAGAAAGCTTATCAGGAAGCAAGCCAACGCTCTGACCTCACCGAGGCGCAACGCCAGCAAGAGGCTTACGCCAACGCTAAACGCCGCCTCGGCCCCGGATCGGCAGAAGATCCACAAAAACACTATATCACCAACTGGTCAATCTCCGGTGAGCAAATCATACTCAATCTCAGCAAGCTACCCGCCGGCAAGATTGTACGCATCACCGTGACCGGCCGCGCGCAGGAGTTCCGCGGCGGACGTTGGGAAGACCCGGAGACTTGGAACACCACGAAAGGCCGGTATGAGGCAACACCGTGGACACAGTCGAAGTCATACTACATCGCCACTTACGGCGCTCCCGGCAGCGGCGATGACGAAGAAGAACTGAAGGCAGACGCCATGTCGGGCAACTCAGTCGACTTGCAAGACTATACCCGCGTGGCTTACCCCATGCCGCAGAAATCTATTGACGATGGCGTGACCTACATCCGCGACGAGGGCCAGAGCGTCAACGCCCGCGAAACGGACGTGCGCAACCCGATGATTTCACTCTCAGAGGATATCAGCGGCACCTACTTCAACGAGGGCGACCTGCAATGGCGGCTCTATTCCGGAACACATCCATTCACCTCCAACACTCACACATTCAAATATTCCAAGGAAGAGGAAGTGACCTTAGACACAAAGCGCACAGTCACCAAAACCATCACTGTTACCAACGACAGCACTGAGACCATGGACTGGAACTACGCCCGCATCGACAACTACGACGGCGTATGCTATGCCGAGAAAGATGGCAAGCTGCTCGAGTCCATCCCCAACCGGTGGGTTGCCAACGACAGCGTCTGCATACTGATGCCCGAAAAGGCGTTCACGGCGCAGATGACCAAAGGCGACGACTACACCCTGCGTCTGCTCTACACTTGGACTGAAATCGAAAAGGCCGACTCGTGGACAGAAGCTGAGACACCGAAGCAAGTCTATGGCCGCGTCAATGCCGACAACACTAAGGCCGACCTTGAGAAAAAATACCACGTCAACGACGACACCGGCGACTCCACACACCTGGCATCGTCACAATATCGTGTCACCGTGAGAGAGGCCACCACAAGGGTCAGATCAGGATCGGTCGACGATGTCAAGGCAATAATGTCATCGTCACCCGCCGCTGTCACCCCAAGCAACGACGATGACACCGACGACAGCAAACAGCTCTACATCGTCACTGTCGAGAAGAAGGGCATCGTGGACGAACCACACACCTACTCTCGCATCGTCGCCAGCATACCGCTGAAACTTTGCGACACGAAAGACGCGACCGTCACCTACGACAGCATCTTCTATGGCACGCGTCTCGACAAGATGCTCTACACAACCGGTTTCCACCGGCAGATTGACGAGAATTATCTCGGTGGCAGTGCTTGCTCAGGCTTTGCCATGGCAGGCAGCGTGCCGGCCATCACCATCGACCCGATGGCTTATATGAGCTATATGTCAAATCTGTGCTTCGTGGCAGGCTACCGCTTCAAATCCGATCGCCTCAAGCTCGATGTCACCACCACGGCTTCATTAGCCATACAGTCGCCGTTCGACGCTCACACCTATGAGCTGGGGCAACTGATGAACAAGCAAGCGACACAGCAAATTTGGGACGGCTATCTGGCCAATCGCCGAAACTTCTTCTTGAGCGGCACCATCCTCGCCAACGAACAGACAGTCTATCCGCTGCGTGCCGTCGAAGACAGCCGCATCGGACAGGGACAGGGCGTGCGTGCCTGGGCACCGTGCAACTCAGCCGACGTGCTCACCATGTACCGTAACCTCACGCAAGTATGCGCCGACCTCTCAACCGACCTTGCCAAGAAACTCTACGACGCGGAAGTGCAAGGATGGAACGACAAGGCCGACAATCGTTCGTGGAAAAACTGGCTCTCTACCCATAAGGACAAGTCAGCGACCTTTACCAGCGGCACCGATGAAGCGACAAGCTACACTCTCAACGTGCCCTACTATCAATATGCTATCGTGCGCGAACTCGCCGTAAACCTTGAAAAGGGCGCGCTGCAAATCAATCCCGGCACAACGGGTGTAATTGATGAAAGCATCGCAAGCTTGGAATGGAATGCCATGCATACCAAGAAGGAATGGGTGGTAAAAGATGAAGCCATGCACTGGCGTTTCAAGGACAAATCATACGCTCAGCGCATCTATCTCGGCGCCAACTACAACGGCGGCGGCGATAAGACATACCAGATTTACAAGGATGCCATGGGCAAGAAAGTGACGGCCTTGGCAACTGACGCCGACTCAGTCGCAGTCATCAACGGAGTGGAATGCCTCTTCATCCAAGATGAGGACAACGCTTGCCACGCCTACTTCCTGAGCGACAAAGACGCCAACGGCAATAACACCACTCTGCGCGCCAATTTCGCCAACGGCAATAAGTACAAGGCTCCATTTGACTGCGAGCAGGCGCTGAAGAACGTGAGCCGCATGGACTTCACCGACTACCGAGTCAATGCGTGGAACTTCAAAGAGCAGCGTTGGACGGTGTTTGCCGGAAGCCAAGCCTCAACATCAAACCAGGCGTACTACCGCAGATACTACATCAGCAACCCGTTCACCTCGGCAGTAGTCCGCAACATCTCCACCGGCATCATCGACAATGACGGCACCTCCGGGTCGTCAACGCCCGGCACGTCTGAAGGCGGCGGCTCCGGCAGCGGTGGCTCCGGCGGCGGCGAAATCGACGGCACGACCACTAACAAACAATCGTCAACTACCTACACCGGCACCATCAGCATCAGCGGAAGCAGCATCAAGGAGAGCACCAACCTCAGCAAAGAGACAGTGCGCACCATGACGTTCGCCGATACGCGTCTCAAAGATTCCAAAGAATTAGAGTTCAGCATCAACAGCTCTAATCTGACCGACGTCATCAAGATTACTGTCGACCAGAAAGGCACCAAAGCGTTCTCCGTCGACAAGAGCTGGCTGAAGAAGAGTGGCACCGTAACAGTGACATTCAACCCGCAGAGCCCAGGCTCGTACACCGGTGTCATTGCCGTGCAGTGCGAAAATGCCGAAACGCAGACCATTAATGTCAGCGGCGTCTGCAAGCAACCTCGTATCATAGTCAGCTTGCCCACCGTCAGCGGAATGGTTTCAACCGAAAAGAGCGACACACTCGTCAAACCGCTCCTCTTCCCCGAAATGGAGCGCGACATGACATCGGAACTCAACATCAGAGTTGACGGTGAGTGGATAGCCTACAACAGCAACATTAAGCTCAAACTCACTAACGATGGTGACGGAGTATTCGAACTTGATCCAAAAGAGAAGTACGACCGCGTAGACGGCAAGTTGAAACTTGACCATAAGAACGGCACCGTTTCCAACAAGAGTGTTTTGGTAACCTTTAAGCCAAATGCAGGCGGCAAGAAGTCGGTAGGCGTGATTACACTCACCACCGACCGCGACACTGCCTACCTCAAACTTGAAGGCAAGTGCATATCACCTACGCCAGAGCTGAAGCTGTATGTCAATGGCGTTCAGACCGACACGGTTGACTTCGGCAAATGCCGCGTCGGCGGAAGCGCGTCGAACATCATCAAGATTGTCGGCACCGACCTCGTGGCTAAGAAGTACAGAATTAAGGCTATCCCCGATGGCTCGGATTATGTACGCAGCGAAGTAACGTGGGAGTATGGCGATGGCTACACCTTCGACAAGAACATCAGCATCACGTTCAAGCCGTCAAAGAGTTATTCAGCTAAGACTGACGGCAGCGAAGATGTCAGGACATACAGACTTGAACTCCAGCGCATATCAGCCACACGCGGTCAGACCGAACGTTACGTCACCGATACGATTATAACGTTGCGCGGTGCCGTGATGACGCCTCAATTCAAGGTAAACGGCGCCGACAATACCACGCTGGAGTTCCACGCCAACGAGGGCAAGACGGAACAACAGAAGCTCACCGTGACCGGTTCCAACATCGTCATGGACGGCAATATTCAGTGGTCGTTTGTGTACGACGGGCCTAAGAATGAGAATCCGTTCACGTTCTCTTCAACCGGTAAGATTGATCACACTGACGGCGTGGTTAACACCACCCGCACCGTGACATTCAAGCCGAAGAAACGTAACAAACTCTACACCGGCACCATCACGCTGCGCACCGCATCGGGTGTCCTCCAGCCCGACTCCATCGTCAGGACAATCCGTCTCGAAGGCTACGGCGAGCCTTACAATGGGATACAAGTCAGCCGCGACACGCTCGACTTCCCGGTTCTGAAAGTTGGCTCAGGCGCTCAATCGGCCAAGATGACCATCGACGTCACGCGCAACAACTTCAGCACACCTGTCACTGTGAAGGTAGCCGAGGGCTCCGATGTATTCTCGGTTGACAAGACCGCTATCAATACCAACCAGTCTACCTTGACCGTGACATTCAAGCCCAACAACCGCGGACGCTATGCCGGCACCATCGAGCTGACAGCCAACGGTGTCGAGCCCACCATCGTTGCTCTCAACGGTGTCATGGCCGAGCCGAAGATTTCGTTGAGTTATCTGGACGGCAATGAAAAACTGCAACCCGTTAACGACGACATGAATTTCGGCCAAACCGTCGTCGGGGAGAATAAGGAGATAAGAATCTTTGTCAACGCCCAAGACCTCTACTTCGGCGACGGCAAGGTACACCTGAAACTCTCAAACAACAACGGTCATCCCGAATATTTGGGAGAGTTCTCCATCAACGTGACCGAGCTCAACAACAGACAGGCTCGCGGGCTAAGCAACCAACCCGACGTCAGCGGTTCTGTCCTTATCACGTTCAAACCGACAATGGCAAATTCGCGACTGCTTGTCGACCTCAGCGCAACCGCCGAGGGAGCGGAAGCACAGAACATACTGTTCCGTGCCGCAGGCGTGGAGAAGGCTTCAGGCAAGATTACCGCCAACATCAGCGCCATCGACTTCGGCAGTATGCCCGCAGGCACTTCGAAGACAAGCGATATGATTGTCGTCAAACGCAGCAACACAAGCCTTGGCAAGACTACCGCCACGGTAACCGGAGAAGGTTTCACTGTCAACAGCCATTCTGACTACTACGACAGCAAGACCAACAAACGCTATGTCAGCAGCGGTACCGGCGACGACTATTGGGATGTCACCTTCAAATCCACTTCTACCGGAACCTACGAGGGTACGCTCACAATCTCTTGTGAGGGCGCCGACGACTTGGTTATCCCGTTGAAGGGTGTGGTCGCCAAACAGAACGTTACCGTCAGTCCGACCTCGCTTACCTTCAAGACCGAGCTTAATGGTCAGCAGGATCAGACCTTCACATACGAGGGTATGAACATTCCTACCGGGCAGGCACTTTCGGTTAAGGTTACCGGCGAAGGATTCCAAATTGCCGATGCCGCAGGCTACTTCAACGGTAATACATCAGCTCCTTCGTACGCCGCTAACTCTAACAACACGGTGGCTAAGGCATCCCGTAAGGTGAGATTCATCGCGCCCTACACTTCAGCCACTTCCGGCAAAGAGAACTATGAGGGCATGATTACGATAACGACCCCCGACGGTTCGGTATCGAAGACCATCAAGCTCACCGCTACGGTGGTTATGAAGTCGATTAAAGTCACACTGAAGACATCAACCAACGACATGACAGGCTACACATTCGGTTCGAAGCGTCTGAAGCCTAGTGACGACAGCGACTGCGCAAGCGTTAAGCTGCACGTCAGCGGCGACGGCCTCACCTGGCCTGTTACCATCAGCAAGGGAGGCATCAATGCCGAAGACCTCAGATTGGGGACCACCAAGCTCAGCAAGGAAGGTGACGTGACGGTTTACTTCTCGCCGCAGACACCGGGAGCTCGTTCGGCAGAGATTTACCTCACCGCGACGGGCGCCTACAAGCGCACCATCAAGTTCACCGGCACAGGCATCACGCCCTCGCTGACGGTTAGCAAGACTTCGATGTCATTCAATGCCACATTGCTGAACCCGGCCACAAGCACCTTCTCAGTAAGCGGCAGCAACCTGGCATATGACAAGTACGGCTATCTCCAGCTGTCAATCACCGGTGCCGATGCCGGCATGTTCAATATCAACAAGACCGTGATTTCGCAAAGCAATGGCACTGTGCCGAGCACAGTGGTTACCGTGACCTACAAGCCCACCGCTCCCGGCACTCATACAGCTCAGGTGGTAATCTCCACGCCGGGTGCGACGCGCACGGTTACAGTCACCGGAACAGCGCCCAAGCCCGTTATCACCGTTAGCAGCTCGTCGTTCGACTTCGGTCGCCTCAGATATGGTTCCACATCTTCTGTGAAGATACACGTCGACCGCATCAACGACCTCCCCGGCAACATCCTTGTGTCATTAGAAAAAGGCAGCAACAGCAAGTTTACGGTAGGCACCTCCAGCATTGAAAAATCAACCGATTTGACAATCAAGTTCAACGCCACTGGCAGCCCCTTTGGCAGTATCAATGACCGCGTGGTACTATCCAACAGCAATGCCGACACCAAGTATATCAACCTCTCCGGCTATATACTCACACCGAAAATCAAGCTCTCAAGCGGCACCGGAACGCTTTCGGGCGGAGGTTACGACTACAGCCGCGGCTGCTACGTTTACACTATGAATTTCGGCAGTGTCAAGAAGGGCAAATCGTTGACTTTGAACTTCAATCTTAGCGGCTCCAACATTGCCTACAACGGTAACATCAAGGCACTCTGCATTCCAAACGACGGTTTCGACCTCAACGGGAAAGACACTAGGAAGTACGACCATTCCAATGGCACGGTAAGTTCGCAGAAGGTTAACGTGAAGTTCAAGCCTAATAAGAAAGGAGACTGCTCCAGCAGAATCATCATCACTACACCCGCTGGCGATAGGCACGAGATTGACCTAATAGGTTCCGGCTCATGATTTTGATGTTGAACTCAATCGCATGACTTAAGAATAGAAGAATATAACATGAATAGGAAAAGCAAAATGTTTGCAAAACATGGCTTACAGGCCGGCAAAAGTTCGACCCCCACAGGTCGTCACAAAGGTTTGCTAATCGCAGCTATGGCTCTGCTTTCGGCAACCGCCATCTCCGCCCTTGCGCCCTCCCCCTCCGGGAAGGGCGCGGAGAAGCTTGGCGCCAACGCGCCCGACTACTACATCCCCGGCACCACGATGAACCCGCAACGCGATTCCGCCCTGCGCCGTGCAGACGACAAACCTGAAGCCCCCATACAGGTTGCCACACGAGCTTACGGCGACAGCATCACGCTCCGCTGGGCAGTCGCGGAATGGCCCGACTGGCGCTACCTGACGCTTACAGGCGTGGATGTGCTGCGCCACGAAGAGGGCACGCAGGGGTTCGAGCTCGACACTCTGGCCCGAGGGCTGAAGCCGTTATCGTTAGACGAGTTCAGAGCCAACTATCCCGATACCACAGATGTCCTTGCATACCTCGCCATGGGCTCACTCTACGGAGCCGGAGAGCTGACACCTCAGGAAACGTCCTACGACTCCAAAACCGTGGCGGCATTGAGCGAAGTGGGCGAAGACCAGAAGATGCGTGTCATCGGAGCCAACATCGCCGCCGAGCGACGCCCCGACTTGGCAAATGCGCTCGCACTGCGCTTCACTGACCGCAACGTGCGTCGCGGAGCGACCTACAGCTACTTCATCATGCCGTCGACACCCGATACCACCGGACGCATATTCATCACCAACGGCATCGCTGAGAATGTGAAAAACGAAAAGTTCAAGCCTCAGGCTTACGACGTCAACCTGCGCGACAGCATCAGCGGTCACCGCAAAGCCACGCTCAGTTGGACCGACCCGCACAACGGCTTCTTCGAGATATACCGCCGTCCCGTCGGCGGACAAGCGTTGACATCGAGCGATAAGCCCAAGGAGTGGACAAAAGTCAACAAGCAGCCTTACTTCCCCCCCTTCGACTTCTCGATGAAGGACCAAAGCATCATCTATGAGGACAACGTGCCGTTGATTGGCGACTATGAGTACCGCGTGCAGGCTCACGACGCTTTCGGCGACATGACCGAGATGAGCCCCGTACACCGCGTGCATTATCCCGACCTCGACCCGCCGCACGGAGCCGAAATATCCTATATAGAAATCACGCGCCCCGACACGACTGACCCCGCGGCGAAAATCTACGCCGACATCCATTTCCACAAGAATACCTTTGAGCGCGATTTCACCCACATGACAGCCCTCTACTACACCGAGCGCGATGAATCGAAAACGTGGCGTCTGCTCTCAAAAAAATACATCATGCCCACCGACACCATCCTGCGCGTTGATGTCACAGACATACCCTCGAGCATGATAACCATCGCCGCTTGCGACACCGCCGGCAACATGGGATACGGAATGCCGAAATATATGCACATCACTGATATGCGCCCCCCGGTTGCGCCAACAAACCTTCGCGCCGATGCCGACATCGACGGCACGATATTGCTCCACTGGGATATGCCTGACACCACCGACGTGCGCTACTATGAATTGTTCTTTGCCAACGCTCCTTACCATCAGTTCACCCGTCTGAATCAAGGGTATCTCTACGACCGCGCCTACATGGACACCGTGGCTAACAACGTTGACCAACGACACATCTACTACTTTGTGCGCGCCGTGGACTGGAACAACAACCAAGGCTATTCAAGCGACACCCTGCAGGTGCTACGCCCCAACATCATGAAACCGTCGCGAGCGCACCTCGACAGCATGTGGGTTGATAACGAGCAGATACACATACGATGGATAGGCGGCGGCGACCAACTCATCAGCCACTACGTCGTGTTCAAGCGCAAACGCGGCGAGAAAGAGTGGAAACGATTCGGCACCGTCGACGGCGACACCGTGCGCATGCACGACTACAAGTTCCAAATCGACGATACGCCGGAGCAGAAAAACGAAACCTACCAGTATGCCGTGGAGACCGTCAGCTTTTGGGATGTTTCTTCCGGACTGACACCAATCCTCAATGCCCGCGTCGAACGCGAGAAGTATGTGGGCTTCCCCATCAAGCTCGAAGGCATCTACGACGACAGGCGTAACGAGACACGACTGGCATGGCACGCACAGCCGCCGACAGACAAAGGCACGTTCTACTATTGTGTTTACCGCAAGACACCGCGCATGGACGGCTTCGCATATGTCACCGATGTAGCGCCAAATGAGTTTGTCTATACCGACATGATACTCGAGCCCGGTGAATCAGCTGAGTACTACATAAGCGTGCGTTTCGATGACGGTCGGCGAGGCCCGCAGTCAAACACCGTCATAATCACACGGCCTGCCGTCGCACAGCAGTAACCCGAATCTCCAACCCATCATATGATTAAAGCATGAAGCACCTACTCAATATTCTTACATTTTTCGCCGTCGCGATGTTAGTCTCGTGCGGAGACTTCTACACCTTCGAGACTGAGGAAGTCATGCCTGACGATATCCAAATGAAGGTGGAGCAAGACACCGTATGTCTTATGGTGGGCGACAGCTATGGACTCAGCGTCAACTTCACTCCCGACAATATCAGTAACACAGCTGTGTATTGGACTCACATCGACGCTGAAGATTCGCTGGTGGTCATCCGTAACGACTCCGTTTTCGCCAAGGCTGCAGGCACCTCCGACATCGTTGTTCTCGGTGACGGCGGGTCGTTGTGCGACACCCTCCATGTGGTGGTGATTGACCGATGGTATGATATAGACTTGAGTCGTGAAGGCCAGTCTGACATGGTCATCTACGCTGATATCACCATCGGCGGCGCACCGTTAGACACAGCGACTCAGCAGGTTGCAGCGTTCGTGCGGAATGAGTTCGCCGGCATGGCACACATGAAAAGCGCACATGGAATCAATTACGCCGAGATGCGCTTGTGGTCGTTTGCCGACACTGATGTGGGCAACGTACTCTTCAGATGTTACGACAAGAGCCGCCACCGTCTCTATACCGCCTCACAGCGGCCTCCTTTCACAGCCCTTGAGGCTTACGGCACACTATCGAGCCTCTACAGCATCACTTTCTAATCCATCACTCCATCATTAAAAGAAAACGACGATGAAATCACGAAATACGATAATGAAGAACATTTCGAAGCTCCTCAGTCTCAGCTTTCTGCTTATCTTCCTTGCTGGATGCACACTCTATCTGGAAGACCCGGAAGGTTATAGCGGCGATGTGGTGGAAAACGGCGATGGATTCACTTCTCCCATAACCATCAGCGACAGCATCTTCACCATCACCTACCAGTTCGCCGAAGGCACAGTCTATTATCAAGAACCGTCGCGCACCTACATAAGCAATGTGAAGACAGACACCACCGCACACACAGTGGAATACACACTCGCCGGCGACACTCCCTCGAAATGGATACCACAGAAAGGCGGCTACATCACCACCGACCAGATCGACATCTTCACCGAAGGTCTCAACCACAAGGTTGACGTTATCGAAAAGTCGGGCAGCGGCTACATCGTCAAAGCCCACTTGGTAAGTCTCAAAGAGGTGTACGACAGGCTTGACGTGGACTATAGCGCATATCTCGTATTCGACACCGTTCCCGAAGTAGATGCCTCTCTGAGCGACGATTATGGCAATCACACCATCGCGCTCCGACCGGTAAAGAAGAAGATGGGAGCGCGGACAGTTGTCGAAGAAGATGATGACGAAGTTAATGGCGACGCGAGCAAGACGACAGCGGAACCCACCATAAGCTTAGGGTTTGAATATGGAGCGGGGAAAGGCGAATCGCCCAGCTTGTTGATGAATCAAATGATTATGACTTCGCCTATCATGATGGATGCCGTAGAGGAATTGGATGATAGGTTTAAAGATATAGAGAATTTTGAGAAATGGTTCAACAGTTCAACAGAGGTAGAACGGGAACTTATTTTTCTTAGGCTTTCTGAAAAATTGAACAAATTATTAGGCAAAAAGAACGCCGTTACTACATTCTCCAAATTTAAGTACAATCACTGGAAGCAATTTTCGGAAAATATAGAAAAAGTCAAAGGTAAATACTCCAAATTTAAAAATATGTTTGGATTGGATAAACTTGATAAATATGAAAAATTCAAAACAATCCTCGAATGTTCAGAAGTCACCGGCGACTTTTATATCGGCTCAACCGTCAATTTGTACATCAAAATCGACGGTCATATCCATATAAAAAGTTTATTTTCTGAAAACCGCGAGGAAGGCCCTGATTATGCTAAAGTCTCCCTTCAGTCGTGGATAGAATTTTATAGTGGACTTTGGGAACTCGGAAATATCGGGGCCAAAATTAAGATACCGATACTATCAACACAAAAAAGTGCCACTGCTATTTTCCACCCTGAAAGTTTAAGTGTAGCCAAAATCTTATTGGGGCCTGTATTATGCAGCATTAATCTGGGTGGAGCTCTGTCTTTAGAGCTCGACGCGTCTGTCAAGAACATCCCGGCTTCAGGATTCTATAACAAATACACTATAAAGATTGGCGGATTGGAATTTGACTCCCGGAGAGAAGGACTGGATAAATTCAGGACGATTGACATTCCCGGGGGCGATGAATTTTTAAAAGATGTTAGTGACGGGAAGCCGAAAAATACGGGCGACCAGACAACCACACTTGGCGTTTCGCTTATTCCTGACCTCCAATTGGGGTTGGGTGTCTATGAGACGCTAATCGTGAACTTTGGCCTCGAGCTCTCCGGACGAGCCGCAAGCACATGGAAGAGTAATACCGCATACTCTGACTTCAAGATGCCAAGCGAGAAACAGCCAGTGGGGAACTTATATGACATCTACAACCTTCGATATGGGGCAGGCTACGATACCTACACATTCAGCATACGCCCCCATGCCGACGTTTCATTGGATTTACAAGCTACCGACATGACCTTAGGCTCGTGGGCGGCAGAGAAACCTATATCCTGGCAAAAACTTATTTACGACTGGCCGCAACTGACCACCTCCGTCAAGACTAACTGGCTCAATACCACCGACACCACAACTGCATTCTTTGCCACCGTTTCACTCCAAAACAAGCCTTTCTCGGAGAAGCCCGTCAGCGACCCTTTCCTGCTCATTTATAAGAAAGATGATGGATATGTGATAAAAGATGGAGAGCCGGTGGAATGGAAGGCCGGAGAATACTTGGGAAAAATAGAAAGCACTTCATCCCGCTCTTTCGATTATCGCTATCCCAATGAAAGGCAATATGAGTTTACACTTCCGGGCGGCATTATGGCAGGTGATTTTTATGCAGTGCCTGCCTATGATATGGGGAAGGGAAATGCGCTTGAGCATTGTATCGGTTTTTCCAAGCCAACAATATTCTCAAGAGAATTTAATGAAGGGCTGACACTCACCGACTTGCACATGCCTTTCCTCACCAATGATTTCAATGATGGCGCAGCTCTTGTCAGTCCGGGCTTAGGCGATGTCATGAATGTCCCATTGCAATTTGAAGTAAACGGTGTCAATGAATATGGCGCATACGAAAACATCGCTGTCAAGTTCATCGTAACTAAGCCCAACAAGAAAACCCAGACACTTGGCCCTTACATATTGAAGATGTCGGCAGGCGTGATAGAGAGCAAATACTTATATCTTCTTACAAGTATGCCCAAAGTAGCGTCGATAAAAGACTTCAACTATTCCAAAGAGGCACCGTCTTCAAACACCCAAATTGAGGTTCAACTGCTTGGCCTCCTACCCGGCTATTCTCATGTTTCAAAAGCGGAGAAGGACGATTATGAAACGACACTCTCCACAATGCACATCGGCATCACATCGGGCTATGGTTGTGAGCCTATAAAAAATGACATCCAACGACAGAATGAAGGTGCATGGATGGTGGGGTATTGTCCGGATGTAAACGGTTATGGATGGTACTATTATGTTGACACTACCACAAAAGACAGTAATGGCAATTTGGGAGAGACCAAACGCATCACAGGCTACACCGCCTTCGACGAAATAGAGTACTACTGCAGAGGAAACGATTTAGAACATGTAGAATAACTTGAGCCTTCCGCAGCTCGCTACTATCCCCCGGCCATGGCCAACCTGCCATTGCCGGGGTAACTTTTAGGGGTCAGCGGATTCTCCAGGAGAACTACGAGTGCGCCGAGTGCTCCGGGGCTTCACTCTGAAGGTGGCGGCGACCTACCCTCCCGCTTTCGCAGCACCATCGGCGCGGCGAGGCTTAACTTCTCTGTTCGGGATGGGAAGAGGTGTGACCCTCGCGCCATGGCCGCAGTTATGGCTTGAAAAAGGGATGCGAACGGAAGCGACGCGCAAAAAAAGGAAGTGTGCCATCACTTCACATTTTGGCACACTTCCATAATACGGTTTATGTGTATTTTGGCCTATTTTACAGGCACTTCGGGCATGACAAACGAGATGGTTTTTGTTTTGGCATTGTCATAATATTTGGTTTTCACTTTGCCAAAAGCTGAATAGCAACTTACGAGGCGGGTGGTTAACACTGATTCCAGCTCCCATTTGTTTGGAGTGCCCTGCGGCACGGAAAGGATGTAGTCAGTTCCGCAGACAAACGTACTTCTCGCCGATGCGCTACAAGGTTTGAAGTCAGTGAATCCATGCGCCTTCCAGTTGTAGTAACCCGACGCGTCACGCATATCAAACGTCCACGACGCCTTTGACAGCTGGGAGGAGGCCACGCTGTTGTTAGTGACGTACACATCCTCAACGGTATAAGTCTCACTGTGCGAGATGTTCAGCCCGGCAGTCACGCCCGCATCTTTCAGAGATACGTTGCCGCCAAGATTCAGCGCTACTGTTGAGGTATAGGTCGTTGACATCTGGGTGGTGTAGGGCGACAATCGGTGGAATTTGACGGCTTCAGGCTTGTCGGTGTTGCGGAATGTCGTTTCATAATATTTCCCATAGCGTCCGTATTCCTTCCATGCTCCATTGTGGAAAGACCCGATGCAGTATTCACCGAAAGCGTAAGTCATCTCTTGGTGGACAAGGTAATACTGCTCTTTCTCAGACTCGCTATAGGCATTCCATATATCCAGCTCAATGCAAAAGCTCGCAGTCCTTTTTTGGCTTTTGCTGTCTTTCTGCCATGACCTCGTCCCTGATAGATACAATTTCGTGGCGCTCATCAGGTCTGTCAGCTCTTTCTGGTCAACATTAGACGCTGATTTGGGCGCAAGACCCTTATTGATGCCAATTGCAACCTGCTCGCAGAGCTGTCCCTTTCGGTAGTCTGACATGAAGCCGGGTTCTGCCACCGTGAAATTCGGAGCCTCCGAGTCGTCATCGTCCACCTCTTCGCCGTCCTCTATTGTGGTGATTGTCACCTCCTCGTCGGCGGGTATGTATGGCGAGAGCATGGCATAGATGCCGTTTGCGCTCGGCAGTTCACCCGACAGCACCCACAAAGGCTTCTCGCCATCGGCGAGGGCCTCGTTAGCCGCGTCCTCATAGGGGTTGTAGCAGCCCAGTGCTCCACACAGCCGGGCGAAGTCGGAGGATTGTCCGCCGCTCATGAGCAGCACGGCGCCTTGATTGTACGCGCTTTTGATGACGCTCGCCTTTGCGTCGTCGCTCAACAGTCCGTTGAGGGAAGTCGCCTCGAAAGCGACTGCGTCACCCGCGACAACAGTCTTAAGGTCGCTGAACGGGACTGTGCGGTTGTAACGGGCCAAAAAGTTGCCTATCATCGCGCGTTCGCTACTTGTCGCAAACAGGCCGTCTACGAGATATGCCGTGCGGTCGATATGAGTAGTCACTACATCCGCCGTCGGCTCATTTTCAACCTCGATGTCGGGGTCGCCTTCCTGCGACACTTCCGGGTCGTCGTCACTGCACGCCACGAACGAAACAGCGACCATCGCAACTAACACGGTGCGGAATAAGAAGTCCAATACTATTTTCTTTTTCATGTCTATATGATTTTGGGGGTCATGAAGTCATATCGTCAGTCAATGTCGTGCGAACGCCAGGCGGGGCATCATTTCACCTTAAAGTTGTATTCCCTGCCATACTCGCGCAAGATGGCGAGACGCATGGACTTCTCGGTAAGATTGTACAGCGCCGACCACTGTGTCTGCGAGGTGAAATCAGCCGTAGGCGGCTGCGCGACGCTCATAAGGAGTTGCCAAGCCTGAATGTCGGTCAATTTATAGTCGTAGGTGGCAAGGGTGTCCCTCAGCGTCCAGTAACGGTCTTTCCCGTGCAAAGAGCCCCACCCGTCGTTTGTGCCTTCCATTATCGGGTCTACATAGAAGTTCGTGACACAGCGCAGGGTATCGTTGTCGTTGAGTATCGCGGTGACGTGTGGCGTGGTCTCACCCTTGTTCTTGTCGAAGGTGTACTCCACGATGGCATAATTATCATCGGCATCAGCCATGAAGAAGTGGTAGTTGCTGTTGCCCTGTCCCTCCATGACCATGTCGTAACCATTCAGCAGGTTCAGAGCGCTTTTCACATCTGAAGCCCTGTCAAGGAGCATTCTGATTGCCACCGTGCTGCCTATCTTAGGCTTACCGGTCTCCTGCCTTGTCTGCTTCTCTTTGAGGGCGAGAATACCTATCGCGAATCCGTCCTCGTTGATGCCGTCGAGCGCGGCGTAAGGCAGACCCATGAGCAGCGAGAGGTCGGTAGAGTCATTGGTGTAGAATCCCCTACCATAGTTAAGGTTCAAGCCGTCAACCATAGAGATGGACTTTTTGTCGCCGGCGGGAGCCGTGTGCACGATGATGGCTGACGTCTCTCGATAGGATGTGTCGGCGCCATGGACTATAAAGTGACGGAAATCATAGTTGCGCCCCATGAGGCAGTTGCCGTTGTCGGGATTGGGGGCGGCAAAAGCGCTGCAACATGAGCCGAACGTCACATCCGGGACATTAGACGGGATGCTGTCGAAAAGGATGCTTGATATGTACCCGAACAATTGCCGTTGGTCAAGCACTTGGGCCGCAAGCACTTGGTCGAGTTTGTAGTCGGCGGTGTAGTTTATCTCATACAGCCTCCCCGTGCCGTCGAGGTCGTGCATGGAGTGGAGCATCGCATACTTCGCCTTGTCTTTGATAAATATCGACGGATTTTCGGAAGTCGGTTTCGGGTCCGGTGTATCGACTTCGTCGCTGTCGCAACTCGAAGCGACAAACATTACGGCAAAGGCCGAGCAGGCCAAAGGCAACAAAAGTTTGATAATGGTCTTGTAATTTGGCTTTTTCATCGTCATTGGTGTTTTATGTAAGGTTCGATAACTTCAAGGAGCTTCATCAAATTCAACTTGACATCAGCGAATAGCGAGAGCCCCATTAGGCTACCGACAATATGTTTTCTACATCCCGCAAATATAGAAAAACATTTGTTATATTTCAAGTAAATATAATGGTTTTTAAGAAAATAATCGCATGAAAAATTTCAAGAGAAAATTTGGATTTTCACCACCCCCTGTCGAGTCCCGAAAATCCATCGCCCAAGTTGGGGCATTTCCCGGATTCATGAAACCAAAAAAGAGGTTATCCTTGCGGACAACCTCTTTGTAGAGATTTATTTAAGAGTTGCGGTCGATACCCCACTCAGGAGTATAAGGCTCAATTCCAATGTACAACCGGGAATTATAAAACGTTGTGAATGACCCGGCCGGAGAAGCAGCCAGCGAGGCTGTTACTTGTCACTCACCTTGGTGTAACGAGCATTCAAGCCGTCAATCACCTCGTTGGTAATATCAAGAGCCGGATTGAAATAAACGCCTGCCGTGCGGAACAGTATGGCATCATAGCCATGCTTTTTGTTGTAGTCGTTGATAAACGACTGTATCGAGTCGTTGAGCTGCTGTTGCTGCTGCATCATCTCAGTCTCGGCTTTGCGCTGCAGCGAGGCGAGATAGTTTTGGGCGTCTGACTGCATCTTGTTGAGTTTCTGCACATCACCGTTATAACTGGCCTCGGAGAGATAGCCGTTGCTACGCATCTTTTCCTCGATGGCAGAGCCGAATTTCTGAATCTCAGCGGCGCGCGAACGCTGCGCGTTCTCAAGGTTGCTGTAGGTTCTCAGTGAGAACTCTTTGAAATCTTTCGCAAGGTTATAGTGTTCGGCAATCGAGTCGCCATCGATATAACGGATGTTGATTGATGTGGCGTCGGCTTTTGCCTCGGCCGGGGCAGCCTGGGTTTTAGCGTCTTTGGGGGCTGTGCCTTTGTCGCCTGAGCATGAGACGGCCGTCAAGGCCAACCCTACTAAAACAGCTTTGACTGAGCAAGCTAAGTAATTCATTTTCAGCAATAGTTTTTAATTACTATATTATATTTTTATATTCACTTTTAACCAAAATTTTTGCCGCGTCGACGTTTCAGAGTCTCGATATCATGGACATGACCCGATGGGAACTGCCCCCCTTTCACAAAAAAAACTTTGACCCCAAGCGCAAGCACGGCCAAGCCTAAAATCAGGATAGATATCAGTGTGGTTAGAACCAACGTTTTCACGTCAAAACCTGTTTTTACAATGCAAATATATGAAACGAATCTAAATTTTTGGTCATAACTAAATTTAATTTTGTATCTTAGTGCAGTAAATAACTGTTATTTAACATTATTTCCATTTCTGAAATAATTTATAACCTGCTTATAACACTCTAAATCAACCCGATTATGACTCTCAAAGACCTAAAACCGGCACTCGTATGGTCTATTTTCGACCAAATCACCAAGGTGCCACGCCCTTCTAAAAAGGAGGAGAAAATACGTCAGTTCCTACTTGACTTCGCCGCCGCTCACAACATAGCTGTCAAAACCGATGCCATCGGCAACGTGGTCATGACTAAACCCGCCACTAAAGGTCACGAACAGGCGCCGACAGTCATCATGCAAGCCCACATGGACATGGTCTGCGAATCAAACGACAAGAGCTTTGACTTCGAGAACAGCCCCATAACTACCGTCATTGACGGTGAATGGGTACACGCCGACGGCACAACCCTCGGCGCGGACAACGGCATCGGAATGGCAGCCGCTCTCGCTGCCATGGTCGACGAATCGTTAGTTCACGGCCCGCTGGAAGCCCTGTTCACCGTTGATGAAGAAACCGGCCTCACCGGAGCCAACAACCTCGGCGAAGGCATGATTTCAGGCAAAATGCTCATCAATCTCGACTCGGAAGATGATGCCGAGATTTTCGTGGGATGCGCGGGCGGCGTCGACACCACTTGCACATTCGACTACCACCGCTCAGTCGCCCCCACCGATTTTTGCTACTTCCGCATCGACATCGCCGGCGGTCTTGGCGGGCACTCAGGAGGTGACATCCATCTTGGCCGCGCCAACGCCAACAAGCTGCTCGCCCGTTTCCTCTGGAACTTGAGCAAATCTCACGAAATATCCCTGTCGGAAATCGACGGCGGCAATCTGCGCAACGCAATCCCCCGCGCCGCTCACGCCATCATCGGCGTTCACACCTCACACAAGGAGGAGGTGCGCGTGGCGCTCAACAACTATGCGGCTGACATCGAAGCCGAATACGCCGGACTCGAGCCAACGCTCAAAATCGAGATGGAGAGCGTGGAACGTCCCGAATACTGCGTCGACTCTGCCACCACCGACAACCTTGTGGCAGCCCTCTACAGCGCGCCTCACGGTGTCATCTCAATGAGCCGGTCACTGCCCGGACTCGTCGAGACCTCAACCAACCTCGCATCGGTCAAAATGCTCCCCGACAACAAGATTCTCGTCACTACAAGCCAGCGCAGCGACGTCGATTCACGCAAATGGGACATAGCCAACCAGGTAGAGGCTCTTTTCACCATGGCTGGAGCGAAAGTCACACACGGCGACGGCTACCCCGGCTGGACGCCCAACATGGACTCGCGCATCATGGAGATTGCCCGCGACGCCTACAAGGAACTCTACGGTGTCACCCCCGCAATCAAAGCCATTCACGCCGGCCTGGAATGCGGATTATTCCTTGAGAAATACCCGCACCTCGACATGGTATCGTTCGGCCCGACACTCCAAGGCGTGCACTCGCCATCGGAGCGTATGCACATTCCCGCCGTCGAGCGTTTCTGGGGTCAACTGACACAGATACTGAAAAAGGTCGCCGACCTCAAAGATTAACACCATAAATCAACCTCAAAAAAGAAACAGGGGCGCGGTAGCAGTCCGCGCCCCCTTTATTATAATCCCGCGCCATGAAACGGCATCTACTCCCAATCGGCATCATCGCCGCATCGGTTGCGACACCTGCCGCCGCCACGCCTCATGACGATATGGCTAAAGCCGGCATAGAAGCGGTAGAAGCCGTAGCCGACAGCATCTACCCCACTCGCTACTCGCGGTTGACCGAGGATGATTACAGCGTAGTCGCCGAGCGGCTCGGCGTTGAGGTCGCCGCCATCAAGGCGATTGTCGACATCGAGACCGGGCACGCCCACCAGGGGTTCGCATCGCCCGGGCAACCACTGATAAACTTTGACATCACGATGTTCCGGCGTTTCGCACAAAAGCGAGGCATCAACCTGTCGAAGTTCAGAAACAGCCACGCAGTGGTGTTCTCAGCCCCCAACGCGCGACGCTACGGCTCCCGACAAAACGCACAGCACGCACGGCTCGAAGCCGCCCGACTCATCAGCAACGAAGCCGCCATCGAGGGGACATTCTGGGGAATGTTCCAAATCGGAGGTTTCAATTGGAAGAAATGCGGGGCAGCGAGCCTCGACGATTTTGTCGACAGGATGAGCCGTTCCGAACTCGACCAGCTGGAGCTTTTCGCCGAGTTCATCGAAAACAGCGGCATGACCCGCTATCTCAGAGACAAAGACTGGGCAGGATTCGCTCTGCGCTACAACGGCCCGAGTTTCCGCAAGCGCGGCTATCACACCCGGCTCGCGAAATCATACGTCAAACACAAAAAAGACCCCTCGAAATGACATCACTGCTGCAAGATTACCACCTGCTCGGCCTTTTTATAGGGATATGCACGTTCCTGATAATCGGATTGTTTCACCCGGTCGTGATAAAATGTGAATATTACTTCGGCACACGTTGCTGGTGGTGGTTCCTCGCACTCGGCATAGCCGGCATAGCACTGTCGGTATGGATTAACGACGTCGTGTGGTCGTCACTGCTCGGAGTGTTCGCATTCTCTTCGTTCTGGACCATAGGTGAGATTTTCGAACAACGCAAGCGAGTGGAACGCGGATGGTTCCCCCGCAACCCCAAACGCAAAAAAGACTAATCGCCCCACTCCCTGCGCAAGAGCCGCTGTCAGCCGGCATTGGCTCTTATTTGCGTCCCATCGACGCCATCGGCGCGCACATTGGGCTGAAGTGCTGATACACTGTCAATCGGGATATTTGCGATTGTATTCCTCCAGCAGATTTTTGATATTAAAATAATATCCTTCGGGCGACTTATCACTCATAGGCTTGATTTTCACATGGTCATAATAGGGCTGCACAAACTCTTGCGAGTCGCCCACCCCCGACATGAAATTGATGATATTGTACTCATGCTCGGGATTTATCACATACCATGCGTTGGCGGTGTCAAGCCCCGTCCCCGTGGAGAGTATCGCCTCCAATATGTGGTTCATTCGATATTGCCATATATTTGCGGTATTGACCTTTCCGCGGCTTCTCAGGGCATAAATCAAGAAATTAAGCTGCCGCAAGTCAAATGGATTGTCATCGAGGCATAACTTGGCATATTTTATTATGGTATCGAGTTCGGCGCGGGTATGCTTGTCCTGGTAATACAGCGGCTCAATCATGTTCCCGAACTCTGAATGGCGGTAGGGATTGTAATCCTCTTGGAACATATACCCCAAATACAGATGGCGGTAATCCTGCAAGCCCATGATTGTCTCATTAGCTAAGTATTTATCCATCAGCTTGGGGTAATAGTATTTTGAATGCGGGTCGGTAACCGCCATCCTTATCGACTCCATATCGGGCTTTTCAGGTGTGATTTTCTTATCGTTTTTAGCCGAAGCCGCATCTACCTGAACCACAGCCGCCACTCCGGCGACAACGACAAAAAATATGAAGAAAATAATCTTTTTCATTTCAGAGCATTTTTAACATTACCGGCATCAGTCCCCTACAGGGCCATAGATAACCAACAAATCGCAAAGCACAACTCCAACCATGCTTACGGTCACCACAGCGGGAAGACCGCGAGCGCAGAGGAAACGCAGGAACCCGGCCGACGGGAACGGCAAGGCCTTCCCGACCGGCGTGCGGCTATAAGCCATCGCTCCGAGGAAAGCTCCGATTGCCGCGCCGAGGATAATCCCGGTCGGGGAGATGAGCATACCGACCACCATCCCCGCCAACGCGCCGCCACAGATGTAGCCGCGACCGTCGACGCCGCGGGTTATCGCGGCAGGCAGCAGCCGGTCAAGGCCAAGCACTAGCAGCGTCGCCAAGCCCCAAAAGAGCATCGTCGATGAAGGGAACGCCAGAACCCCGCTCCACTGAAACATCCACAACGAGGCGTACGCCGCAAGCGAGGCGGGCATAAGCGGCCTGAACTGCAACACTACGGCTGCGCTAAGCAACAATGCTCCAACGATTATGAATGTTGTGGTCATGACGATAGCTTATTAATGAGGGTCAGTCTAAATTCTTACAAATTTAATGAATTATGCGAGGAGTTCGGCTCATCGGTAGCCATTTTTTAGATGTTTTCACACCCTATAACCCAACATGAGTAGTAACTTTGCACCTGACAATGGTATAAATACGCATAACTAATCACAAAAATGAAAATAGGTATAATAGTCGCGATGCGCAAAGAGCTCGATTTGTTGCTGCATTTAGTAGAAAGCCCTGTCGAGATTCAAATCAATGGTGTCACATTCCACCGAGGCAGCATGGGCAGGCATGAAATAATAGCCATGCAATGCGGCATCGGCAAGGTCAACGCCGCCGTCGGCACTCTAACCTTAATCGACAACTTCCACCCCGCCCTCATAATCAACACCGGCGTGGCGGGCGGCACCGGCGCAGGCGCAGGCATACTTGACGTCGTTATTGGTGAGCGCGTGGCATATCACGACACCTACTGCGGACCCGGCACACTATGGGGTGAGGCGGCAGGCTGCCCGCGCTACTTCTGTCCCCCCGAGGCTTTGCTGTCGCTGCCTCAATTGTCGGGGCAAGGCATAAAAAAAGGGCTAATCTGTTCGGGTGACATATTTGTGAGCCGTCCGGAAGAGGTGGCACGCATCAAAGAGATTCACCCCGACGCGATGGCTGTCGACATGGAATCGGCGGCGATAGCGCAGGTGTGTCACCTGAAAAATGTTCCATTCTTGTGCGTGCGCGTCATCAGCGACACTCCGGGCGAGGCCGACAACATAGCTCAGTATGAATCGTTCTGGGAAGACGCTCCGCGACACACGTTTGAAGTGCTATCATCCACCCTCAAAGCCATCTGATATGAAAAAGATTGCCAGTTTCACCGTCAATCACCTCGCGCTGCAACGCGGCGTCTACCTGTCGCGACGCGACGTTACCCCGTCGGGCGACGTGATAACGACTTTCGACGTGCGCATGAAGGCACCTAACCGCGAACCCGCGCTGAAAGGGGCTACGATACACACCATCGAACACCTCGCAGCGACATATCTGCGCAACCACCCTGAGTGGGCATCCCGCATCATCTATTGGGGACCGATGGGCTGCCTCACCGGCAACTACCTGATTGTCAGCGGCGACTACTCGTCGGCCGAACTGCTCCCACTGCTTCGCGACACATTTGACTTCATAGCCCGTTTTGAGGGGGAAATACCGGGGGCTACCGCACGCGACTGCGGCAACTACACCTACAACGACCTCGCCGACGCCAAGGCCGAAGCCCGACGTTTCCTTGACGAAGTTTTAGCCAACCCCTCCGACGAACGCCTCAACTATCCGCTTTAAAATACCTATTTTTAGGTATTTCCATCAACCGATAGCGGCATTATCTTTGCATCGGAAATTATACGAAACTTCTTATCCGGAACCTCAAGAAGGGGGACAACCGTCCTCAGTGGACCACTGCGGGTAACCTGTTTTACACTAAAGCTATTGTTATACGAATTGACCCGGGCCGGTTTGAGAAAATCGGCTCGACGTTTTTTTTGACCCCGTTTCACGATATTTCCTTATCTTAGCGGAATGAAAAAATTATTGACACTGCTGATAATCTTCATCACGGCGGCTGTGACATCCGCCGCCCGCGGAAAATCGATTGAAGGCAAAGCCGAGCTTAAAGCCGAAGAACTGACCGCCTACATAAAGAAACACAATCCCGCCTTCGACCCCGCCATAGCCAAAGCCTATATCAAAATCGGCAAAAAATACGGCATCAGGGGCGACATCGCTCTCTGTCAAGCCATTTTGGAAACGGGATGGTTTAAATACACAGGGTCGGCGGTCAAACCGGAACACTACAACTATTGCGGCCTCGGGGTAATCACCAACGGCAAGACCGGGAGCTGCTTCAAATCGATGGAGGATGGTGTGAGAGCGCACATACAGCACCTCTACGCCTATTGTTGCAAAAAAGAGCTGCCCCGGCGCGAAACGCTCGTTGACCCGAGGTTTAGCCTTGTCAAGCGGGGATGCGCGCCGACTTGGGCGGAGCTATCGGGCCGATGGGCCAAAAATCACAAATACGGACAGCAGATACTCGACCTGCATAAGCGCATAAAAAAAGCCCGTTAACCCGACAGACACAAAAGAGGAAGCGCACCGCCATCTCAGGCAATGCGCTTCGCTTGTATTGTTAAAGTCAGTTATGAGGAAAGTGGCTTATTTCTTTTCTTCCTCGGGATTGACATCAAGCACCTCAACGTCAAAGACGAGAGTCGAGCAGGGGCCGATGCCTGCTTGAGGAATACCCTCCACGCCGTAAGCCAAGTCTGACGGGATGTAAAGGGTGGCTTTCCCACCTTTGGCAAGCAAGAGCAGACCTTCGGTGAATCCGGGGACAAAGTTGCCGGCAGGGAGTGTGACCCCGTCAGCCGAGCTTTCGTCAAACACGGTTCCATCGACAAGTTTGCCGGTATAGCGGATTTTCACGCGGTCGGTAGGTTTCACCTTGTCGCCCTGGCCTGCGTTTTCTATCTTATATGACAGACCGCTTTCCGACGTCTGAATGTCGGCATCGGCTTCTTTCATTTTCTTGACATAAGCATCGCCGGCGTTCTTGTTTGCCAAAGCCTCGGGAGATTTAGCCTTGGCTTCCTGCGCGATTTTCATCTGAGCCTCCTGGATGCGAGACATAAGTGACTGGAATTCGTTTTGGGCAGTACCTATATCGTTAGGATTGATTGAGTCGAGCATGAAACTCTTTTCAAATTCTTTGAAGAACGTGTTCAAGTCGACGCGGACAGGAGTGGCGTTCTGACGCAACGCGAAGTTCCACCCGTTAAGACCTACGTTGAAGCCCATTACATAGCTTTGATTGGCGGTATCGGTCTTGAGAGCCTCCTTGAAGCCGCGCAAGAACTCTTTCTTGTCATACATTGACCTCAATGAATCAGGCTGCTGGTTGATAAACATCTGCCACTGTTGGTTGATTTCCAGACCCATCGACTGGCCACCTATGAGCGAGAGTGAGTCTGACAACAATTTTGTCTCTTCGGTAGCTCCCTTCTCAGCCGAGCCGCCGCAACTTGCCACTGACAGCATCATAGCCGCCGCGCCGCAAGCCAATAAAATTTTCTTCATAATTACGATATTGTTATTTAGATATGTTTTTCTCTATGGTTAGTCTATCACTCCGTCTGATTATTTACCGATGACTTTTAGAAGCTCAACGTCAAAAATCAGCGTCGCGTTAGGACCGATTACGCCACCCGCGCCATTGGGCCCATAAGCGAGCGACGACGGGATAAACAGACGCCACTTCGAGCCGGCTTTCATCAGTTGCAGTGCCTCTACCCATCCGGGGATCACCTGCGTGACACCGAAAGTGGCAGGGACCCCGCGGTCGACAGAGCTGTCAAACACCGTGCCGTCGATGAGTTTGCCGGTATAATGCACCTCTACCTGGTCGTCGGCCTTCGGCATTGGGCCGTCACCCTCGGCAAGCACTTCATATTGCAGTCCGCTCGAGGTGGTCTTTACCTCGACGCGTTTACCGTTTTCTGTCAAAAACGCCTCGCCGGCAGCCTTGTTGACCTCAGCCATTTTGGCGGCTTGCTCTTTCTGACGGTTCTCGAGCGCGGTGAAGAATTTACGGATTTCCTCCTTTGCCTCGTCATAAGTCATCTTAGGCTGAGTCCCGAGGAAAACGGCAGCTACTCCGTCGGAGAAATCCTGTATGTTGATTGATTCTATGCCCGATGATTTAAAATTGTTACCCATGCTAAGCCCGAGAGCATAGCTGATGCGGTCTAAATCTTTGGTTTCCATAATTGATGTTTCTGTTTTGGAATTTATTGCCTTTTAGGCCGATGCAAAGGTAGAGTAATTCTAACCATTGCGTCTAAATATTTAACAAAAAAAACTTAAAATGAGCGTTCCGCGCCGCTTAATGCCACATGACCGGCGACTGGCGTCCCCCAATCTCCGGCCACGAAACAATTTAGCTAATCATCCGAGGGCTGTTTCGTCTGAGTTTCCGCCGCGGTTGCGTCGCTTCCAACGTCAATGTCATGCCCGCTTGCCGCACTGGCTTCACACGGGGTAACGGAATTCCTATTCCGCCGGGCGGGGTGTCGACCCTCAGAGCCTTCCTATTTCCGACAATGTAACGTTCTCCATCTCGTCATTGTTCACGCCTTGACAGTTTTTTCGTCAAAATGTGACGTTGGGAGCTTTCAAGCAGCACTATCCACGCCGCTATGCCATAAATCAACGCATACGACGCTGTGACAGCCGCGAGTCTCGACAAGCCCGGCGCTACGGCGTCGCGGAGCGGCCACACGAGCGCGCCACATCCGGCGGCGACTGCCCACATCGACACCACTCGCGCCGACAGCCTCCCCCACCCCGCCGACGGGATGAGACGAGCCGCGATAGCTACGGTAGCGACAGCAGCCAACAGGGTGAGCGCGGCCGAACAGCCATAGGCCCAATAGACCGGCGCGCCCTGACGCAACAACGTCCACGCCACCCCCACAGTCGACAAATAGACCGTGCCGTTAATGACCGACAACGCCTTCACCCTACCCGTGGCATGAATAGCCATCGACACGACAGTTATGGCTATAGCCACAACGCTTTGAGCCAACAGCAGCCTGACAAACCCGACAGCCGCCGGCGGAACCTCGCCAAGCCACATTGCGAGCAACGCGTCAGCCTCAATGAAGCAGGGGACGCCGACAATGGCCATCGCGCTGCCCGACGCAAGTGCCGCCGTCGACAACTGTGCCGACATTCCGGCGCAATCGCCGGCGGCGTAAAGCTTTATGACACGCGGGCGGAAAGCCGTCGTCACCGCCGACGCGATTCCGACAACGGCGTTATTGACTATGTTGGCGACAGCCGCTCCGGCGTTATACGCCACCCCGAAAAAGATGTTTATAAGCCATTCAAGCCCCTGCGCCCTCCCCGCCACACACAGGTTACCATACAGGTCGTAAACCGAGAACGACAGCACCGGTTTCAGCACATCTCTGCCGGGACGCTCCCAACCACAGTCGGAGGGGAAACTCCGACGGCAACAACCCAAGTAGACTATCGCGATTATCACCGACACCGTAGCCATCATACCGCCATAAGCCGCAAGCCGACAGCCGCCGAACGTGACAATCGACAAAGCCGCCGACAGCTTTAACACACTTTGCGCCACCTCCACACGGGCATACAACCTCATGCGTTCATGTGCCATGACCAATGCCGTGAATGGTGTTTGCAATATAACCACGGCCGCCGAGATTACGGCGAACTGATAGACCCATCTCGCCGACGCGACACTCTCGGCAGGCAACTCAAGACGTGTCTCGACAAACCATAATCCCGCCGTCTCGGCAATCGCCACAACGACCGCGGCGATGATTGAATGCGCAGCCACCGCCGCCGCGAAAAGACGCTTTACGCTGCCGCCGCGACCCATCTCAAAAGCCAAAAAGCGCGAGGTCGCCCCCGCCATCGTGGTGTTGAGGAAACCCAACGCGGCGACAACGCTGCCCACCGCGGCATAGACCCCATAGCCTGTCACGCCGAGCGACGACAAAACCACCCGCGACGAATAAAGGCCGATGAGCGTGACCGCGAAAAAGCGCAGCCCGAGCCACGCCGCGTTGCGCGCCGCCGAAACATGATGCCGACCTGCTGCTTTTTCCATGACTTCACAAAGATAATGCAATATTCCGGGTCAAGGAGAAAAAAACGTCTGTTAAATTCGGCAATCAGGCATCGCCGGGGGAAACTGCGGGGGAAAGCCGCCTGACGATGAGTTTAGGGCAGCTTTTCGGGGGTAAGATGTGAAAACATTCCGTTTTTAGATGGGTGATTAGCCGAAAATAGCTAACTTCGCGGCACAAAAACAACCGTTAATAATATAATGTCATTACAATGTGGTATAGTGGGGCTGCCAAATGTAGGCAAATCCACCCTTTTCAACTGTCTGTCAAACGCGAAGGCCCAGTCGGCCAACTTCCCGTTCTGCACCATCGAGCCTAATGTGGGGGTCATCACCGTCCCCGACGACCGTCTCAACCGCCTTGTCGAGATGTGCCAGCCTCGCAGCGTGGTCCCCGCCACCGTCGAGATTGTCGACATTGCCGGATTGGTCAAGGGAGCGAGCAAGGGAGAAGGGCTTGGCAACAAATTCCTCGCCAACATCCGCGAGACCGATGCCATACTCCATGTGCTGCGTTGTTTTGACGACGACAATATAACCCACGTCGACGGCACGGTCGACCCCGTCCGCGACAAAGAGATTATCGACTTCGAGTTACAGCTCAAAGACCTTGAGACTATCGACAGCCGCATAGCAAAAACGCAGAAACAGGCGCAGACCGGCGGCGACAAAGTCGCCAAGATGCAATATGAAGTGCTTGTCCGCTTCAAAGAGGCCCTGGAGGCGGGACGGCCGGCGCGCTCGGTCTCTTTCGACACCGTCGACGAGCAGCGTTTTGCCCGCGACCTTTTTCTGCTCACCTCAAAGCCGGTGATGTATGTCTGCAATGTCGACGACGCTTCTGCCGTCGACGGCAACAAATATGTCGAGGCTGTGCGCGACGCGGTCAAGGATGAGGATGCCGAGATACTTATCGTGGCGGCACAGACCGAAAGCGACATCGCCGAACTCGACACATGGGAGGAACGCCGCGAGTTCCTCGCCGAGATTGGATTGGAGGAATCGGGCGTGTCGCGCCTGATTCGCGCCGCCTACTCTCTGCTCAACCTGCAAACCTACTTCACCGCGGGGCCCGACGAGGTGCGCGCCTGGACATTCCTCCGCGGCAGCAAAGCACCGCAGTGCGCCGGAATCATCCACACCGACTTTGAAAAAGGGTTCATACGCGCCGAGGTCATCAAATATGACGATTATGTGACGCTTGGCGGCGAGAAAGCGGTCAAAGAAGCCGGAAAAATGAACGTCGAGGGTAAGGAATATGTGGTGCAGGACGGCGACATAATGCACTTCCTGTTTAATGTGTGAGCCAAGGGCGGTTTTGCAGATTACACATAATTAAGCTATTTTTGTGACAACTTTTTAACGACCATCTTTTAACGACAATTCACGATGGACAATCAGGTCAGAGTAAGATTTGCCCCGTCACCAACGGGTCCGCTGCATATAGGCGGTGTGCGCACCGCACTCTACAACTATCTTTTCGCCCGCCAATGTGGGGGTAAGATGATACTCCGCATCGAGGACACCGACTCCCAGCGATTCGTGCCCGGAGCCGAGGAATACATCAACGAAGCCCTGAGCTGGCTCGGCATAACCATCGACGAGGGGGTGCGCGAGGGAGGGGAATACGGCCCCTACAAGCAGAGCGAGCGGCGCGACATCTACCGCGAACATGTCGCCATGCTCCTTGACAAAGGACGCGCCTACATCGCTTTCGACACACCCCAAGAGCTTGAAGCCGCGCGCGCTGCCACGCCCAACTTCCAATACGACGCATCAACCCGCGGCTCTATGCGCAACTCGCTGACCATGGACGCCGACGAAGTGAAACGGCTCATCGACGCAGGCGAGAAATATGTGGTGCGTTTCAAAGTCGAGCCGGGCATCGATGTCACCGTCCGCGATATGCTCCGCGGGGATGTGACCATCAACTCCAACGTGCTCGACGACAAGGTGCTTTACAAAAGCGCCGACGACCTGCCCACCTACCACCTGGCAAACATCGTCGACGACCACCTGATGAAGGTGACCCACGTGATACGCGGCGAGGAGTGGCTCCCGTCAGCCCCCCTCCATGTGCTGCTATACGAGGCTTTCGGTTGGGCCGACACCGCGCCCCGCTTCGTGCATCTGCCGCTGCTGCTCAAACCCGACGGCAAGGGGAAACTCAGCAAGCGCGACGGCGACCGTCTCGGATTCCCCGTGTTCCCGTTAGAGTGGCACGACCCAAAAAGCGGGGAAATATCTTCGGGCTACCGCGAAAAAGGCTACCTCCCCGAGGCTGTCGTCAACTTCCTCGCTCTGCTCGGATGGAACCCCGGCGACGACACCGAGATAATGTCGATGCAGGAGCTTATCGACAAATTCTCATTTGACCACTGCTCAAAATCGGGCGCGAAATTTGACTTCGAGAAAGGAAAGTGGTTTAACCATAAATACCTGCAAGAGATGCCCGACGAGCATCTCGCCCGGCTTTTCATACCCGAGCTCGAGGCTCATGGCGTCAACCCCGACCACTTCGGGATGGACTACATCACACGCGCCGCGGCGATGGTCAAAGGGCGAGCCAATTTCGTTGGCGACATCTGGGAACAGGCGCGATTCTTTTTCATCGCCCCCACCGACTACGACCCCAAGGCTGTCAAAAAGCGTTGGAGCCAAGAGATGCCCGCCATACTGACCGCGCTTCTCGACCGGCTCAAATCGCTCCCCGCGCTCGAATCAGCTCCCGCCGAGGAGAACATATTAGCCTGGATAGCCGATAGCGGATACCATCTCGGCAATGTGATGAACGCCCTGCGACTCACCGTCGTCGGTGAATGCAAAGGCCCGCATATGTTTGACATCATCGAGCTGATGGGTATCGACGAGATTGCCGCGAGAGTAAACCGCGGGATAGCACAAATCAAGTTACCCGAATAATTCCCGACATTTACCCACGCGACACCCGGATGATGAACCCGCTTTACAACACAGGATTGCAACTCTATCGTCTTGGGGCTCGGATTGCAGCCTCCCGCTCGGCCAAAATCAAGAAAATGGTCGACGGTCAAAGCCGCGTTTTCAGCTACCTGTCACAACAGATTCGCCCCGGCGAGCGTTGGATATGGATTCATGCCGCATCGCTTGGCGAATTTGAGCAAGGGCGACCTCTGATTGAGATGATAAAGGAGCGGGAGCCGGCGGCAAAAATACTGCTGACATTCTTCTCCCCCTCGGGCTATGAGGTGCGCAAAGACTACGACAAGGCCGACGCCGTCTGCTACCTGCCGTTTGACACCCCATCGCTCTCGCGCCGTTTCCTCGACGCCGTCAACCCCTCGATGGCCATATTCATCAAATATGAGTTCTGGGGGAACTATCTGACCGGATTGCGACACCGCGGGACACCCACCTACCTTGTCTCCGCCATTTTCCGCCGCGACCAATCATTCTTCAAATGGTGGGGCGGATGGTTCAGGGATATGTTGCGCTGTTTCACTCGGATTTATGTGCAGGACCAACACTCCGTGAAGCTGCTCGACTCTATCGGCATAAAAGAGGTGTGCTTCACCGGCGACACACGTCTCGACCGGGTTTCCGACATTAAAGACAAACCGCTGAAAACCCCGTCGCTCACCGCCTTCACCGCCGGCTCTCCCTTGACGCTCATCGCCGGCAGCAGTTGGGAGCCCGACGAGGATATATACATCCCGTGGCTCAACAGCCACCCCGGCGTGAAAGCTATCATAGCCCCGCATGAGTTTGACACCGCACGGCTCACACGGCTGAAAGAGCGCATCGACGGCCGCACCATGCTTTTGTCGGAATGGTCGGCGCATATCGACGGAGGGGGCGATGTGGCTGATTTAGCCGACGTCAGAGCGGTCATTGTCGATTGCTTCGGGCAGCTATCGTCGCTCTACCGCCTCGGCGACATCGCCTACATTGGCGGAGGCTTCGGCAAGAGCATCCACAACATCAACGAGGCAGCCGTCTATGGCATACCTGTCGTTTTCGGACCTCATCACACCAAATTCAAGGAAGCCGCCGACCTGCTACGTGTCGGAGGCGCGTTCAGCGCGCCCGACGCCGCCGGAATCACCGCGGCTCTCGACCGTCTGCTCGCCGACCGCGACACCCGCGACGCCGCCGGGAAGGCTGCGTCTGACTACATCGCGTCTCACATCGGCGCGACAACCCACATCTTCAACGACATTTTCCCGGCACGCCGCCGTTGACCGGCCCCCAAACCGAGCGAATGTTCAAATTGCTTTCAGATTGCTTAAAAAACATTCATTTATCTGTCAAATCCGATTATTATTTGTAATTTTGCAAGCCCATACCGCACCAAGCGGTCATGGATGCCGCTAAACATCAATTTATCGATTAATTTGACATAAAAAAGATAGTACGTTAGGTTAAAAGAAAAATGGAAGATTCACCATCGATTGAAGTACTTGTAGCGTCAGAGCGACACATCCCCTACGTCGAGGAGATTCTCGACACCATCACCCGCGCGGCTAAAGTCCGCGGCACAGGTATCGCGAAACGCTCACCCGAATACGTCAAGCAGAAGATGCTCGAGCGCAAAGCGGTCATTGCCTTGTGTGGCGATGAGTTCGCCGGGTTCAGCTACATCGAGAGTTGGAGCAACAAGGCGTTTGTTGCCAATTCAGGTCTAATCGTGGCCGACAAATACCGCGGACACGGACTTGCCACACGAATCAAACGACGAATATTCCAACTATCGCGCGAGATGTTCCCCAACGCCAAGATATTCTCCCTCACCACCGGCGCGGCGGTCATGAAGATGAACTTCGAGCTGGGCTACCGCCCCGTGACCTTCGACGAGCTGACAACCGACGACGCATTCTGGCGCGGCTGCGAAAGTTGCGTCAACTACGACATCCTGCAACGCAACGGTGGGCACAAATGCCTCTGCACCGGCCTGCTCTATGACCCCGCGGAAGTCAAATATCATCACAACGAAAACGAATCAAAAGAATAACACCCAATCAATATGGATAAGAAAAAAGTAGTCTTAGCGTTCTCCGGAGGTCTCGACACCTCTTTTGCGGTCAAATATCTCTCCGAAGACTGCGGTTATGAAGTGTACACGGCCATCGCCAACACCGGCGGATTCTCGGCCGAGGAGCTGAAAGAGATTGAGCGGCGCGCGATGGCACTCGGTGCGAAAGAGCACGCCACACTCGACATCACTCACGAATACTATGAGAAGTCAATCAAATACATGATTTTCGGCAACATACTCCGCAACGGCACCTACCCCATATCGGTCTCGTCAGAGCGTATTTTCCAGGCGATTGCCATCATCGAGTACGCCAAACGCGTCGGAGCCGACTGCGTTGCCCACGGCTCGACAAGCGCGGGCAACGACCAGATTCGTTTTGACCTCACCTTCCAAATACTCGCCCCTGAAATAGAAATCATCACGCCCACGCGCGACATGAACCTCACACGCGACTACGAAATCGACTATCTCAAAAAGCATGGATACGAGGCCGATTTCAAAAAACTCGAATACTCTATCAACAAGGGGCTATGGGGAACGAGCGTAGGCGGAAAGGAAACCCTCCACAGCGACCAGACTCTCCCCGAGGAGGCATACCCCACCCAGATGACCGCAACCGCCGACAGCCGACTGACCATCGACTTCGAGCAAGGGGAAATAGCGGCTGTCAACGGTGAGCGTTTCGCCGACAAAGTCGCCGCGATACAGCGCATAGAGGAGCTTGTGGCTCCCTACGCCATCGGCCGCGATATGCACATCGGCGACACCATCATCGGCATAAAAGGCCGCGTCGGATTCGAAGCCGGGGCGCCGCTGCTAATCATCGCCGCCCACAAGATGCTCGAAAAGCACACCCTGACCAAATGGCAGCAATACTGGAAAGACCAACTCGGAAACTGGTATGGGATGTTCCTCCACGAGGCACAATATCTCGAGCCGGTGATGCGCGACATCGAGGCATATCTCAACGAGTCGCAGCGCAATGTCACGGGCCGCGTCATCATCGACCTCAAGCCCTACCGATACATACTCGTGGGAGTGCAGAGCGACTATGACCTGATGAAGACAAACTTCGGCGAATACGGCGAGGTCAGCAAGGCCTGGACCGCCGACGACGTCAAGGGATTCACCAAGATTCTCGGAAACCAGATGAAAATCTACCACAACATTCAGCAACGTAACAAATCAGACAAATGATAAGAGCTGGCATCATCGGAGGCGCAGGCTACACCGCGGGCGAGCTTATAAGACTTCTCGTCAACCATCCCGACGTTGAGCTTGCTTGGGTCAACTCCACAAGCAACGCCGGCAACCCGGTCGCTGATATCCATCAAGGGCTTATTGGCGAGACTTCTCTCCGCTTCACCGACGACACCCCCTGGGACGACATCGATGTGCTGTTTTGCTGCACGCCTCACGGCAAGACGCGCGAGTTCATGGACGCGACAGCGGTGCCCGAACGAGTCAAAATCATTGACCTCTCAACCGACTACCGCATCGAGGACGGGACCCACGATTTCGTCTACGGACTCCCCGAGCTTAACCGCAAGCGTTTGGTTCGCGGCGCGACACGCGTGGCCAATCCCGGATGTTTCGCCACTGCCATCCAGCTCGCACTGCTACCGTTAGCCAAAAATCTGCTCCTCAACTCCGACATCCATGTGACAGCCATCACGGGAAGCACCGGGGCGGGCGTGAAGCCCTCGGCCACAAGCCACTTCTCTTGGCGAAACGACAATGTGTCGATCTACAAACCGTTTCGCCACCAACATCTCGCCGAGATACGCCAGTCACTCTCCTCGCTCCAAAGCAGCTTCAAGGCCGACATCAACTTCATCCCGGTGAGAGGGTGCTTCTCTCGGGGAATCATGGCAATCCTCTACACCGACTGCCCATTAGAGTTAGAACAGGCCAGAAAGCTATACGAAGATTACTATGACGACCACTCATTCACATTCGTCACCGACAAAGCTCCCGACCTGAAAGATGTGGTGAACACCAACAAGTGCATATTGCATCTCGACAAGGTCGACGGCAAGTTGCTCATCACCTCTGTCATCGACAACCTCGTCAAGGGCGCGTCGGGGCAGGCCGTGCACAACATGAACCTCATTTTCGGGCTTCAAGAGCGAGTCGGGCTCGCCCTCAAGCCGTCGGCATTCTGATGTCAGCCGCTTCAGGCGCGAATCCGCCGCTCGCCATAAAGGCGCGGATAACACTGCAACCGCCCATGCAACCCACCCTGAACAGCAGATAATTACACCTCTCAAAAAAAATATTTAATTTTATATGGAGTTCAGTGAAAATTTTCTTATATTTGTGGGCAACCTAGCATCGGCAACATCAGATTACTTGCCGATGCGTTCGGGCATCTTACCACTCGCTTATGATGCGTTGAATTTTTAAAGAGTCTCAAACAAACGATACAATATATAATAAAATAACAAATAAAACACCATCTCTCAATGAAACCTAACTACTCCAAACTTTTGTTGCTTGCGGCCGTCTCGCTTTTCGGGGCGGTGTCGTCGCACGCAGGCCCCTATAAAGCGGATTTCGAGTCGGACCAACTATGGTATCAGAAAGTTGAAACGGCTGTTTCTTCGGCCGCCGACTGTCGCACAATGGTGGTATCGAACGGTAACGTTTACGTTGCCAACAAAGCAAACAATACTATTTCGTATACATCCGGCATCGGATGGCAATCTATTAGTATGCCAACGGGTACTGAGGTATCATTCCGTATGGCCACAGACGACAAAGGGAACATCATCGTACCGACCGCTCCGAACTTCATGGCGGTTATGGGCGGTTACGAAATGAAGTTTCTCCTGCTTGACCCGGGCGCTACAGACCTTAATACGGCAAAGAACTCCAAAGGTGATTACGTATATGTCACTATACCTAAAAACGCATTCGGGAGTAGCCGTATAGATTTCATATCGGCTTCAGGTGATTTGAAGTCAGCAGCCGGCGGTTATCTATACTTCTATCCAAAAGATGGGGATGACGCAGGCAAGCTTATCAGAGCAAAAGTAGCCAACTCCGCTTACGTAAGTTTAGAAAAGTATACCGGCGGTCTAACCCCGACAACCAATCAGGCTATAGCAAAAGCGGCTAAGGACGCTAACGGCAACGAACAAGTGCTGATTCAAACCGGAGGTTCAAGCAACACCGCAGCCCTCTATACGCTTAACACCACCAACAAAACGCTCACGTTGGTAGACAACAAACCTTACACTTCGACACTTTTAGCCGCCACAAAAGCAACCCACTCAGAGTATGGCGAATACTACGTTTATCCAGGCTACACCGTGTCGGGTTGGGCTGTGTCTAAAACCACCCTCAATGTAAAGAGTCTCCGGACCGGATATGTTAGCACGGTAACAATTGACAACAGTTCATGGTCCGCCTCCAGCACCAGTGTCGGTGCATGGGTTGAAGCCAAGTTTGATGACGCGAACAACCCCAACCGGCTTCACGTCTATTGCTACATTCCGGGAAAGGGAGTTTGGAAATACAGAGTCAACGTGACAAAGTCTGACCTTAACGCGCCTAACGCTACAGCCCGGGTAGACGTACTCGGAGGGGACACCGATGCCCCCGGCCGCCAAGACGCCGTCATCACCTGGGACGAACAACCAGGCGCCACATCATACCGCGTCGAGCGTAAACTTTCGACAGCCGGCGATAACGCATGGAGCGTCATCGCAAGCAATCTGACCACGACCACCTACACCAACGCCAACATCTTAACCTCCTACAACTACCGCGTGGTAGCAGTCGACGCCAAAGGCGAGAGCGACCCGTCGGCAACACTCCTTTGCGAAGCGACTTTCATCCCTCACATCCCGGAGTGGGACGCTTTGCGCGTATACGACGGTTATACTAAAACCCAGGCATTGTGGAACTTCACATACGGCTTTAAACCCGACGCCTACGACGTGATACGCGACGGCGTGGTGATAGCGAAAGATATCACCGTGATGAACTATATCGACACCTACATACCCGTAGGAACTCGAAACTATGAGATTGCATCGGTTTATTACACCGACGCGGCAACTAAGACGCGTCGGCCCGAAAGCGCGCGCAGTGAGATAAAAACTGCCGAAATTATCGACCGCAACCCGACCAACGAGCTTTATGGTATCACCGAGCTGTATAACTATGAAATTACATCGTCATCACCATTCGGAAGTATATCGGCAGTTCCAAACTTTAACGACCAAGACCTCTATCGCCAAGCTGCTTTCTACAACGGAAAATGGTACATCGCCCAGCGTAAATCGGTTGATGATTTCACTACCCGCGATTATAAAGGCGGCATAGTATGTTTCGACGCCGATGCTGCGAGCCAGGATGCGATGGTTGCCTCGGCTAAGAAAATCTTTGAAATGGAGGGGAACGTCAATGTGGGTATCGCTGTCGACGACAACGGCACATTCTTCATCAAAGATGACGACGGCGACGCGTCGCCAACAAGTTTGTGGGAATATACACACCCCATAAAAAAAGGACGTTTGCTGAAGTTCAATGAGGATTTCTCTGTAGCGAAAAATGTGAGCCTTAGCTTGACGGGTGTGAAAGACGGCACCAAAACAATTACGACCCGCGCCGACTACTATTCAATGAAAGGTGATGTGCTCAACGGCTCCGGCAAGTTGTATATCACCCCGTCATCAGGCTCAGGCAACGACGGAAAAGACGCTTGGATTATCGATATCACCAACGGCGCTGTCACGGCAAGCAAGTGCTACAACTCACACGTTAACACCACCTTAGGCGGCCAGGAGAACTTCGCGTTCCCGCTCGACAAGCGCGATGACGTCATGCACCTTGTGCGTTCTAACGGCTACTTCCGATTTGATCCCGCGAACTCTGCAAACAGCAGTCGACTTTACGACACAATGAGCCGAATCAACAACGCCGGCGGAACATCGATATGGTTCAATGAAGACTTCTTGCTAATTACGCCTCAGGCAAGTTCATCAAAGAACATCGGAGACTTCTTCGTGGCAAAAGGTACACCCGACCCGACGAAATTAGATCCGGGAGCGACAAAGGTAAACGACGCTAAAGATGTGATCCTCGAACCTGACAAAATGATTCCTATTGTGGCTGTAACACAAGAGAAGACCGGTCAAACTGATGTCGAAAACACCAACGGAATGTGGTTCGGAGTGACACCTCACTACAATGCCGACGGGGCAGCGGAATATATCGACATCTACCTGTATGTCCCCGCTATACGTTTCGCCAAATACCGACTGTATCCGTTCTTAAGCCTGCCCGGCCCGAAAACCGAGATGAAAGTTGACATCCAATATCAGACTGACACCGAAGGTGAAAATATCGACATCACGTCGTTCAAGGGCACTGCCACTTGGGACCCCATCACGGTTACGGGCGACGTGAGCCTCAAGTCATACGACCTGAAATTCATGAAAATGGATAACACGGTTCTCGCCGAGCACTGGTTTGACAAAGATGGCAACGAACTTGACGCCGACGGAAATAAGTTGACAGCCACCGGAAGCGGATTAAGCGACGGTAAGTTCAGCTGCTCAATCGATAATCTTGACAGCAACGAATATCAGGCTCAACTGACCGCCAACTTCATAAGCAACAACGACGACCGCACCTGGGTTTCAGAGCCGAGCGTTGCTTCAGACAAGACCGATTACGAACCCGTAGCCCCGGTAGGCACAATCCGAATTGTACTCGAAAACAGAGTGTGGACCGACGCTGAAGGCAAATATCGCAGAAACCACCGTCTCGACATGGACTTCGACGCACCCGATTTCAGTGCGACAGGCGAGGAGTATCCCGTGACCTACTACGAATTGTGGTATAACAAACCGGGTGACGAGGCAGGCACCTACCCCAACCGTCTTGAAGGCTTCTTCCTGATGAACGGCGAAGAACGCGCCATCAGAGGCCAGAATGAAGTTCCCGGAACTTTTGACTTCGAGAATACCAAAGCTCAAGCCGTCAGAAATGAGGGAACGAAAATCGTTTGCTACTACTACGCGCAACCCGAAGTCAACGCTGACGGCTCGTTGGTCAACGAGAATGACGACCCCGCAAAATGGGAAGTCGTTGTCCGCGCCAAATACGCCGCACGCGCCACTAACGGCGCTATCGCTAAAGACCGTCAATCAGTTTTGACAACAGAGTCAGGTGGCACAACCGGTGCTGAAGAAATCATGGCTGAAGCAGGCAACACCACCGTCTACCCGACACTGACCAACGGCCCGCTGACCGTCAAAGCTAACGAGCCTATCGAAACTGTCGCTGTGTATGGCGTTGACGGCTCATCGGTGATGACATTCGCAGGTCACGGCGACCAGATAGTGAAAGTAGACCTTTCAAATCTGCAATCGGGACTTTACATAGTGAACGTCAACGGCGATAGCAGCCACAAAGTCGTAAAACGATAAGACTTGGATGGCTTGTCATAGATTAGATTTCACAACTATCTAATAAACACAATCGAGGCGACCTCATTTAGAGGTCGCCTCTCTTTTTTAATCGTTATTCTCGTTTTAAATCGTTATTCATATCGCACCCTCATGACCGACGCGGTCTTATCGGTGACAGCGTAGTGACGCGACGCCCTTATGCCCGGCAACCATAGGATAACGCCGTCGAGGGTCAACACAGGCTGCCGACGCCGTGCGGCTTCAGGCATTTTGGCATCGGTGAAGATGTCGCTAACGAGACGCGTGCCGCGCATACCGTAAGGCGCAAAACGGTCACCCTCGCGCCACCGACGCAATTCCCATCGATGCTCACCGCTCAGAGCATCAGCATCGAGCAGCATGGTGAGCTTATCGCATTTGAGCGAGTCTAAGCTCTCGCGGGGGATGATTTCGACCGTTACCCCGGGGATTTCAGAGGGGGTGCGGTAAACCCCTGTCAACGGCTGGCTGTCAGCGGTTTTAGGGGTGAGTTTGCCGCGTTCGAGGATATATGTGATGGTTTTGCCGCGGAAGGTCAACCCTGTCTTGCCGGCAGAGGCAATTATGTCGTTGACAGTGGTGGCGTTGAAACCGAGGGGTGACAAAATTTCATAAAGGGTTTCGGCAGGGTATGCCTCAGCGGCCACAAGCCGCTGCAAATCAACGACATTGCGGCTATCGATATAACTGCGGCGGCGTGATTCGACCGCTTCATCGAGCAGGGTCGCTTGCTTGCGCAAGTTGCCGATAGAGCGAGAAATAGCATCGGAAGCACCGGGAAACAGCTCGTTGAGCAACGGAATCACGCGGTTGCGCAATCGGTTCCTTTTGTAATCATCGCTGGCGTTGGTCGAGTCAGTGACATAAGATAGCCCCTCGCCTTCAAGATATTCTACAATCTGACAGCGCGTTATCTCTAACAAGGGGCGTATTATCAGCCCATTTCTCGGTTTCATAGCCGCAAGTCCTCTCACCCCTGAGCCGCGAAGCAGGTTGAGAAAAAAGGTCTCGATTTGGTCGTCACGGTGATGAGCCACAGCAACAGCCTGTAAATCAAGGCTATCAGCCATTTTCTCAAACCATCGGTAGCGCAGCTCGCGGCAAGCCATCTCGACCGATTCGCCGGTGGCTTCACGGCGTGCCGGCACATCCATTTGCGCCACTTCGAGAGGCACCCCCATCCGGGCAGTCAACTCTCTGACATACAGCTCGTCGCCATCGCTTTCAGCCCCTCGGAGGTGGAAGTTGCAGTGCAAAGCCACACAACGGTATTCCAAAGCCGTCAGAAGCGACAACAACGCCACCGAGTCGGCGCCACCGCTGAGGGCCACCCCAATCTCGCGCCGCGGGTCGATACCCCCGGCGGCATCAATCCCTTTGCGGGTGAGTGCCAGCATATTGTCACTGAGTCGGCTCATTGATAACTGCATTAGGGAAGTCAATTCGGAATGTGGTGCCGCGTCCCGGTTCCGACGATAGCACATATATTCGTCCGGAGTGATACTGTTCGATGATGCGTTTGGCAAGCGTTAGCCCCAACCCCCACCCTCGTTTCTTGGTGGTGTAGCCGGGGTTGAATATCGTCTTGAAATTTTTGCGGGAAATCCCTTTGCCGGTGTCCTTGACTTGAACATAGGGGCACCCCGACTGGGCAAGCCCGGTGGAGATATGTATCGCCCCCGACCCCTCCATCGCGTCAACAGCGTTCTTAATCAGATTCTCCATCACCCATTCAAAAAGCGGGGCTGATACCATTAGGGTCAGCGGGCGGGGATGGAGGTCGATGGTAAGCTCGATGCGCGACGATATGCGCGATTTCATATATGATGACGCACGCTCGACGACAGTGTTGATGTTTTCGGACTGCATCAGCGGCTTTGAACCGATTTTGGAGAAACGCGAAGCTATGGTGTCGAGCCGCTTCACATCCTTGTTCATCTCTGCCACGGTGTCGGGGTCAACGCCGAGCGATTCGAGCAGCTCCATCCACGCCATGAGCGATGAGATGGGAGTGCCAAGCTGATGGGCGGTTTCTTTTGACAGCCCTACCCACACCTTGTTTTGTTCAGCTTTTTTCGTCGACAGCACGGCGAAATAGACCACGGCAATAAACGCCAGCATGACCAATAGCTGTATGTAGGGATAGTAGCTGAGACGTTTGAGCAACTTTGAGTCTTCGTAATAGAGATGTTGGTTGTTGTCGGGAGCAATGGTTATCTGTATCACGTTGCCCGTGCCGCGGAGCGATGAGAGCTTGTCGTAGAGGAATTTCTCGTTTGCGGGCGAGATATAGTAGGGACGCAGGGAGTCGGCAGGCTCAGGGAGGTCAAAGTTGCGGTGGAGCAGTATGTTTCCGGCATCGTCGGTGAGCAGCACCGGGATGGTGTGGTTGCGCTCGATTATGCTCAGAAGGAAATCGACGTTGACGCTCCCCGCATCGTCGCCTTCAGCCGCCGATTGGCCCACGTTGACAATCTCCTTTGTCGCATCGGCCCAGATTTGCACTCTCTCGCGCTCCTGTACGGCGAGGTCTGCCACAAGTGAGTTGGACATATAGAGGAATATCCCCACCACCGAGATGGATACAATCATGAACAGGGCTGTTCCGTAGCGGCGTATGTCGTAAATGTTAGCCATTGACTTTTTTGTAGACCGGTGTTTCCTCTGAATAGTAATCGTTGTAGATAAAACGCGCCACGGCATCGGAGTTGTTGCGCCCGATGACGACGTCGGCAGCGCGTTTGACTTCAGGGATAGCGTTTTCGACGGCTACCGCCACATCGGCTATCTCCATCATAGGCAGGTCGTTGGAGCTATCGCCGAACACTATGACACGCCGCGCGCCGGCGCATCGGGCAAGCCGCTTAATCGCTCTCGCTTTCGAGACACCCGCGCCAAACACCTCAATAACCGCCACATCGGGGCTGAAAATGTCGAGATAGGCATAGATGGCGCAGTCGACAATGGTTCTGAGCCTCTCAGCCAACGGATAGACGGTTTCGGCCTTCCCCATGGCTAAGTAAAGCACCGTTGACGGCACCGACGCGGCGCACTCCACAGCCGGGTCGTCGAGGTGGAACTTCTTCAGTTCCAAGTCAGAGCGTTCACGCATGAACTCCTCGGCGGGCTTCACCATCGCGCCGTTGTGATAGACGTGCAGCAAGCCGTCGGAGCATAGGGTGTAGATGAACGGATGCACGCCGGAGCGACGGAACTCGGCCAGGACGGCGGCAGCGTCGCTGTCGTCGATAAACAGCGGGTAACGGTAACGCCGCCGCTCGCGGTCCCACATGGCCGCCCCCGTCAGCACGATGGCGGGGAGAGTTGTGTGGGTGTCACGCAGCAGCTCCTCGGCGGTGGCGGGTGTGCGGGCAGTGGCGACGGTCACCATCGCCCCATCGCAAACTAAGTCGCTGATAATTTGAGCCGAACGCGCGCTTATGCGGCTGTCGGTGTCAAGCAGAGTCCCGTCAAGGTCAGTAACGTAAAGTGTGTCGGTTTGCATCGTGACGCAAAGATAATAAATTCCCCCTTTACCCGCAAGCAAGCCGGTAGCCTCCGATGCCCTATCACCATGAGCGTTAAAGCGTTAACCGGGGCTTGGCTCAACGGGCTAAGCTGTCGGTGCGGGGATTTAGCGGGTGATTGGGGCGATAAGTCGGCGAGTTTTATTAAATTTGCACAATCACAAAGTAAAAACAAATCATATTTTTAACAATGAAATCATTGAAACTCGCAGTCGCCGCCGTAATCGCCACGAGCATGGGCGCGACAGCACAAGCAGAGCATCTGAAGAGCCTCAACCCGGCTTACTTCGATGAGACAACCCCTGCGGGAACTGACTTCTACAAGCATGTCAACAAGGGGTGGCAGGAAGCGCACCCGCTCACACCCGAGCATTCGCGCTATGGCCAGTTCAACATCCTGAACGATTCAAGCGAGGTGCGCGTCAAAGACATCGTGCTAAATCTCGGCGCGACCAACCCCGAGCCGGGCTCAGTGGCTTTCAAGGTGTCGACAATCTATAACCAGGCGATGGACTCAGACCGCCGCAACGCTGAGGGTGCGAAACCTATCCTCGCCGACCTCAAAAAAATCGAGACCACACCCCACGAAGGGATGGAAGACCTGTTTATGTGGATTCACGCCAACTACGCCAGCCCGTTTTTCAACGCCGGCCCGATGGAAGACTTAGCCAACAGCAACGTCTACGCGATGTATGTCAGCGGCGGCGGCATCGGATTGAGCGACCGCGACTATTACCTTAAAACCGACAAAGAGAACACCAAGGTGCGCGAAGCCTACAAGAAACTGATTGTAGGTCAAATGCGCAATGCGGGCTACTCTAAAAAAGAGGCCAACCGCATCATGAAAAACGTGATGAAAATCGAGACCGCTTTGGCCGACTCGACATGGACCCGCGAGGAATCGCGCAACATCCCGGCGATGTACAACCCTCGCTCGTTCGCGCAACTCAAAGAGATGTACCCCAACATCAACTGGGACCGCTTCTTTATCGAGACTATGGGCATCGCGTCGCCCGAGCAGGTAATCGTCACCACGATTAACACCGTGGCGCAAGCCAACGATCTGATGGGCAAGCTCACCGACCGCGAGATAAAAGACTACTATCTGTGGAAATATGTGGTTCAGGCGGCAGGCAAGCTCAGCGACAAGTTCAGCGACACGGCGTTTGAGTTCAGCAAAGTGGTCAGCGGAGTCGAGCAGCAACGCCCCCGCTGGAAACGCGCGCTCGGAGCTACCGAGGGCGTCATGGGCGAGGCTATCGGCCAACTCTATGTTGAGAAATATTTCCCCGCATCGTCAAAAGCTTATATGCTCGACCTCGTGGAGAACCTGCGCAAAGCGCTCGGCAAGCATATCATCAACCTGACATGGATGAGCGACGACACAAAGCTCAACGCTCTCAACAAACTCAGCGCGTTCACCGTGAAAATAGGCTACCCCGACAAGTGGAAAGATTACAGCGCGATGACCATCGACCCCAAACTTTCATATTACGAGAATATGCACAACGCCTCGATGTGGCACCAGAAAGAGGAATACGCCAAATGGGGCAAGCCTGTCGACAAGACCGAGTGGGGCATGACACCACAGACCATCAACGCCTACTACAACCCGCTGGCCAACGAAATCGTGTTCCCCGCAGGTATCCTTCAGGCCCCCTTCTTCGACCCCGCGGCATCGGACGCTGAGAACTACGGCGCAATCGGCGTAGTCATCGGCCACGAGATGACCCACGGATTTGACGACCAGGGCCGCAACTTTGACGCTCAGGGCAACATGGTCAACTGGTGGACACCGGAAGACACCGAGGCCTTTGAGAAGCTGACAAAAGGGCTAATCGCACAGTTTGACGCCGTGGAGATTCTACCGGGGCTAAACGCCAACGGCCAGTACACCCTCGGCGAGAACATAGCCGACCAGGGCGGTCTGCGAGTGGCTCGCACAGCGTTCCTCGACTCACAGAAAAAGAAGGGTGTCGACATCAATTCAGAAGAGGCTAAAATCGACGGTCTCACCCCGATGCAGGCGTTCTACATGAACTATGCCAACGTGTGGGCGCAGAACATCCGTCCCGAAGAGATGCGCTCACTGACCACAGGCGACGTGCATTCGCTCGGCGAAAACCGCGTCAACGTGACCCTGCGCAACATCACCCCGTTTTTCGAGGCTTTCGGCATCACCGAGGGTCAGCCGCTCTATCTCGCACCTGACAAACAAGTAGTAATCTGGTAATTGAGATGATGAAGCTGAAAAAACTATTGTTTCTGCTGCTCACTGTCACCGCCATGGCGGGATTCGCGTCATGTGACGATGACGATGGCTATAGCTATGACGACCCCTACAACTCGCCGTTGGTAGGGATGTGGGAACTTGATGACCCTCATGTCTACGACCGTTTCGCGTTTTATGGCAACGGCACCGGACAGTATGAGGGGCTTAACGAGTTTGGGCAGTGGGATTCATGGGCCATAGAGTGGGAGTCGCGCGGCGGCTCGCGCCTGACAGTCTATTTCGTTCAGTCACGCGACGTGTGGGAGTTTTACTACCACTTCCGCGACGGTTACTTAGTGCTCAACTATGCCGATACCGGCAAGGAACTTTGGTATCGACGCGCGTACTGACCCCGCCTAATATCGCAAAAATTGACGAAGCCGACACCCGATTTGGATGTCGGCTTCGCTGTTTTTTTTTGATGCCGGGCGGGAGGATGCCGGGCGGGAGGACGCCGGGCGGGAGGACGCCGGGCGGACTAAAGCGAGGGGCCGCGCCTTACGACGCAGCCCCTGCTTATCTATTAGCGGAATGTTTGTTTACTTGACGAGGAGTTTGCGTGTCACACCTTGCGAAACCACGATGTAAACACCGCTCGCGAGTTTGTTAACATCGCTCAATTGTGCGTTGGAGCGCACTTTGACACCCGACAGGTTGTAGATGTCGGCAGGAGCGTTAGCATCAAAGCCGTCAACAGCCACACTCTCAACACCCGCCGGCTTATCAACGGTGATTTTTTTGGTGAGCAGGTAGAGGTTGGGGAATGTCTCGTTGTAGAGTACAGCGGTGATATATGTGTCGAATGTGGTGCGGAACGATGTCACTCCGCCGGAGATGTCATATTCGGGGTCTTCGTCGTCCTGCGATGCGAGCACTTCGCCTACATAGGTTGCGCTGTCTTCGTCGTAGGTGGCGTCGCCATAGAACCATGTGTACACAGTCGGCGTCTCGTTAACCTTTGCCAATTCAGAGAGGTCGACAACGCCGTCAACGCACTCCGCGTCGAGCAAGGCTTGATTACCGTAGAAGTAGCTTCCGAGGTTGGGATAGTCGGCTGGTACGGGGAGAGTGGCGAATGTGAACGCGTTGCCGTCGATGAAGAGCGCACGGAGCGAGTTCTTGACGGGAGTGATGTCGATATTCTTCAACAGGTTATGCGAGAGAACCGCTTGCGACATCGCGGGGCAAGCCTCGAACGAAATCGACGCAAGCTGGTTGTTGCCCGCCGCGAGCGACCAAAGGATGGGGTTATCCAACTTCAACGAAGTGAGGCCATTGTTGGCGATATTGAGCAACTGGAGTTTCTTTAACTTCGAGGCGTCGAACGTCGTGTAGTTGTTGTCACCGATGCTTAAAGCGGTGAGAGAAGCATACTGCGAGAAGTCGGCTGTCGAGAATTTGTTGCCTTCGAGGTTAAGCTCGTACAAGCCTTCGGATTGTGGCATTGTCAGGGTCTTTTCGTCAAGTCCGGCGTTGCAAACGGTGAAAGTTTCAACCTTTGTGAGAGGAGAAGCGTCGAGTTTGCTCATTGCCACACCGTCGACAGAGAACACCTTGATATCCTCGGGCGATTCATAGGTGTAGACAGTGACGTTGGCTCCGGCGTAAGTCTTCTGCTCGGCATAGGCAGTGTAGTTGGAGGTTACCATGGAATATTGGATGAACTCGGTGCCATCACCGCGCCAATCGACGTAAACCGCTGTGTTTTTATGCCCGGTCAGCACGAGCGAGGCGGTTTCAGAGTCGGCGGTTGTGGTGAACGAGGCCACGACGGTAGTGGGAGCGCCGGTGACGGTTGTCGCGGTGGTGCGGAACACGTTGTCGCCCGAGAAAGCGGGGAATGCCGGGTGGGTCATTTCGCAATAGACGCTACCGAGCTCGGTGTTGATGAACTTGAACGCGCCTCCGGTCCCTGTGTAGTCGACCCCTTCGGTCAACTTTGTTCCGTCAACCTTTTTGAGGGTGAAGACGGTTGAGAGGTTGTTGACAACGACGTTTTGCTCGGTGAGGTTGATTGCCGGGGCGAAAGCGACGATTTCAAGCTGCTGCTGCGGAGCGTAGGTGTAGTTTTCGATTGCAGTGTAATCGGGCAGAGTGGCGAGAGTCATCGCATTGTTGGCGATGTTGAAGCTCTTCAAGTCGGGCATTTCAACGGTGGTGAGCGAGGATATCGAGTTGCCGCTCAGGTTCACGTTGACAGCGCCGGCTTGATATGCGAGGCTGAAGTCGCCGCTGAGTTTGTTATTGCTCAAGTCGATGTCGGTGAGGCTGTCGAAGTTTTTGAGGGTGAATGCCGTCAGGCGGTTGTCGGCGAGGTTGAGCTTGAGGATGTGCTCGACGTTGACAAAAGTGACACCGGTGAGGTAGTTTTTGCTCAAGTTGATATCGGTGAGGAAGTTTTTCTCGTAGTCGCCATAAACGCCGGCGAGGGAGAATGTACCGCTCAGACGGTTGTTGCTCAGGTTAAGGTCTTTGAGCAGGCGGTTGTATTTCGTTTCGATTCTGAGCAGTCGGCAGTCAGTCACGGTGAGGTGCTGCAATTGAGTAGCCGCGGTGACATCGATTGAGTTGAGAGGCAGTCCGTTAAGGCTGAAAGCCGTGAGGTTTTCACCGTCGGGGACGTAGATTTCGACAGTAGCAGAGCCGCTTGCGGGGAGAGTGAGGCTGACATTGTCATCGGCAGGGTATCCGGCGGTAGTTGCGTTGAATGTAGAGCGGGTGCCGTTGACATCGACAAAAAATTCGCGGGGAGCCGCGGCGGTCGCGTTGGCGATACCCACTTTGAATGATACGGTTTTGCCGGCAGAAGCCGATGTGGTGCCGAGAGTCAACGTTTTGTCAGGCTTGCCCATGTCGGCGGGATTTTTGACGAGGAAGTTAGCAGAGCGGAAGGTGTAGTCGGGGAAAGCCGTGTTGGCAAACTCGATGTAAACCGAGTCGGTGGGGAGCTGCATGAATTTTACCACTCCATTGCTATGTGTGTAGTATGCCGAGTCCAATTCCACGGGTTCGGCCTCGGGGGTGTCGATCATCACGCGGGCGTAGGTCGCGGAATTATCGCGCAACACGCGTTTCGAGAAGTCGATATCAGCACCGAGGGCGTAAGATTTCTCACAAGCCATCGGGTCGCGCTGGTAGTAGTACTCGTTCCATGTAGACTGGGGCAGCGGAAGTGTTGCGAAGTCAAAATCGTTGTAGGCCAAGTCAACCGAGTATAAAGCGACGTTGTTTGTGAAGTCGATATTTGAGAGATTGTTGTTACGCACATTGAACTTCACAAGGGCGGTGTTTTTTGAGATGTCGAGGTTGGTCAGCTTGTTGCCGCCGAGTCGGAGGAGCGTGAGCTTGGTGTTGTTGCTCAAGTCTATTCCGTTCAAGTGGTAGTCGGTGTTGATGTTACCAGAGAGGTGCTCGGCGATGAGCGTGGTCAGGTTGGGGTTGTTAGACAGGTCGATATCGCGGATTTTAGTATCTGAGATATTGAGGCTGACGAGTTTGGCGTTTTTCGACAGGTCGAGCGACGCCACATTTGTCAAGTCGAGCGACATTGTCACCAATTCGGGGCATCCTGTCGGGTCGACATTGCGCAAATCGAGATTATGATAAGCGTCAAACGCAACCATAGAGGGATAGTCGCTCAGGTTGAACGACTGGTCGAGGTAATCGACAATGTCCATTTCAAGGATGGTGAGCAGCGGCTTGGGAGCGCCGATTTTGAGCGGGGTTTCAGCCGAGAAAGTGTTACCACCGACATAAATCGCCTCGAGCTTGGTGAATGGTGTGAGGTCAAGCGATTTAAGTTCGTTGTAGCATACGTCGATGATGTCGAGGTTGACACACTTGTCCATGTCAATCCACTCTATGTAGCAACCGCGAGCCACGAAATAGTCAATCTTGGAGGCGTCACCATATATTTTGACAATACCGTCGCCTTGAGGCACGCTACAAGCGATAGCCGTACCAACCATCGAAGCTGTTTCCTCGTTGTAATAGGCACGTCCTACCTCATACTCAGAGGTCCCGTAGCCGCAATCGACATCGAAGTAGTCGGTTTCGGTAGCTCCGAGATAGATGTAGAATGTGTTTTCAGCCCCGTAGGTGTCATAAATGTTTGTTTTAAAGGTTATAATTGGCTCACCGAGGTCGTCGGACGTCTGAGCCGCACCCTCCGGCGCGGATGCCAGGCCGAGGCATAGCGCCAATGAGGTCAGAAATGTCTTGAATTTCATTTGATATCAGTTGTATTGTTAAAAATCAATTTATTATTTCAGGAGCAATTTGCGCGATTCCACGCCATTGACGTTCAAGATGTAGACACCATTGCCGAGCGATGACAAATCGATGTCGGCCTCGTTGCCGTCGACAGCCCGATTATAGACGGTGTTGCCCGATAAATCGTAGACATTGATTTGGAGGGAAGTCGCGTTGCCTAAGAACAGGTTGTAGCAGCGTGCTGAAGTGGGATTCACCATCAGACGGCTGTTGTGTCCATCGACAATGACATCGTCGACACCGGCAGCGGCTCGGCGTATCACCTCTTTCAGCCCCTCGAGGGCATTGAATTTGCCTGCCCCCCAACGCACGGAGTCTTCTGAATTGACGATGTCGTCGCGGGTCGAAGTCTTGGCGATTATATCTTTCACATCGTCGATGGTGAGCGTCGGGTCGGCTTCGAGCCAAAGAGCGATTGCTCCGGCGACGAGCGGGGTTGACATCGAGGTGCCTACTTCTTGTTTCCAATAGTATGTACGCCCGTTTTTGTCGGTCGCGCGCGCCGAGCTGAAACCGTTTTTATAGGCCAAGGCGACATCCGCGGTGTAGCTTTGCGTAGCATAATCGAGATAGGGGTTGCTCATGGCCGAGATAATCGCCGAGCCGGGAGCGCAGACGGTGGGGAGGTTGCGACCGTCGGCGAGTGTGCCAAATGAAGAGAACCCGCTGATGTGGCCCGTGTTGAAGCCCGCGCCTTCATACCACATTTTCTCGCCTGCGAGTGTACCCCACTCGCTACGAGTGTTGTATGACCCGACAACGACCACGTTGTTGCCCACGGCCATGTCGGAAATAGAGCCGTTGCACGAGCCGTCGTCGAACCCATCGACACCTTCGCTGTCAATCCAAGTAGTCAGTCCGTCGCAGTAGCACTCGATGCGCTGTCCGTCGCTACCTGTGACCTCAAAACCGAGGCAATAATTGTCGTCGGCATTTGTCTCTCGGTTGTTGAAGATGTAGTAGTCAACCATACCGTAGTAGCGGTTGCTCTCGGCGTGTATCATGCTGCCAACGCCGACATATCCCGAAAAAGCTTTCTTGAAATTGGCATCGCCGACGACATCGGTATCCTCCATCTGCCAGTCGGAAGAGCTGCAATAGTAAGTCCCGACGCCGTCGCCCTTAACGGGCATCTGCATGGCTACGCGGTTGCGCTTGCGGTTGTAGATAAACGCTTTCAGGCTGAAACGGGTTGTATCGTTGGAGTAGATTGCAATCGAGCCATAGCGGATGTAGTTGTTCAAGTCGTATTCATCGCCGGTCACGGGCGAGTCGGGGTCGTAACGGTAGTTGTAGGGATAGACAAACGATTTCACCTTGTTGTCGGTCTCGGTCAGGTTCTTGGTTAATGCGATTTTCAAATCGCCCTCGTTACCCGCCGAGATGCAAACAATCATTTCCTTACCCACCATGTCGAGCATCTTTACCAATGAGCTTGAGGTGTCGTGGGGTCCGGTGTTGGAGCCGAGCGAAAGGCTGAGCACCATAGGTTTCTTAAGGTACTCTTTGCCGTAGCCGTAGAGGTAGTCAATGCCATAAGCAATCAACACATCTTGCAGGTCGCCGCAACTGACCGCGATGTCGCTTTCGGTAGCCATACCGTAGAATGGATTGGCAGTAGTGGATACCGACACTTTAGAGTCGCCGCCCAGCGAGGCTAATTCGACATCACCTTTGTAACGCCCGGCGAGGATGCCGAGGGTGTGAGTGCCGTGATAGGTCGACTTTGTATCGGTTGAGAATTGAGAGATGGGCTGAGCGTCCTGCACGTCATCGCCATACCAGTTGATGACCGGGGCGCTTGACGAGCCTACGGAGACGTGCGACAGGTATCCGATGCAGCTTGAACCGTCACTGTTTTTAAATGAGATGTGGTTGGGGTCGACACCCTGGTCGACGATAGCAGTCACCACGCCCTTACCGGTATAAGCACGGTCGAGGGGTTCCGCTCCGGCATGGATTTGAGATACGCCTGTGGCCTGACGGCCGAGGTCGAGATGATTTGAGAGCGATTTTTGCAGGCTTAGACTTTTAACGCATGGGAGCGACGACACCTCCTCTACTTTGTCGTAGGGAAGATTAACGATGAGAATGCCTTTGCTGTCGAGCACTATTTCCACACCGGCTTCTTTCAAGTCGGCAGCGGTTGCGCCGTCGGCGAGCGTGACAAAAGCGTTCACGCCGTTTGCTGAAGGTGTGTCGGCGCTATCTTTGGCTACGAGACGGTGATGTTGCCGCGCCAAGCCGCGTTGTTCCATCTTGTGACGGCGGAGAGCCGCACGGCTTTGCAAGTCAAGCGTCTGGCCATCGGCGGTTAGCATAGCCGACAAGACAAGCGGCAAAATAAAGAAACGTTTCATTTAAAATGGATGCCTTTAATAAAAATGTGAATGATTATGCCTATAAATTTTAAACAACGGCAACGCAACTGCGCTTTACACAATTGCGTTGCCGCTTTATATAATCGTCATTCTCAACGAACAACTTTCTTACCATTAACAATGTAGATGCCTGCGGGAAGTTCTTTGAGGTCAGCTGCTGAATTGAGCACTTTTATACCTTGGAGGTTGTAGACGGGGCCATTGGCAGCGTCTGTGTCGACCTTGATATTTTCAACGCCCGACGCGCTATCAGTGATGCTGACAGTGTGGTTGGCTGTCGCCGCGAATGAGTAAATGCCATCCTCATCTTTTTCGATGGCCGTTCCATCAACTTTGACTTCGAGTTTGTCTGACTCTGATGACACCTCAAAGAGAGTGCCCGTGAGGGCTTTAACGCCGTCAGCCCACTCGGTGAGCTTGTTCACTTTGTCGACTGTGACTACCGCGCTTTCAGCAACCTGCGAGAAAGTGATGGTATGCTCTTCGGGAGCCACACCGCCGGTGTAGATTTTGATTACGTCGCCATTATTAGGCACGCCATACCACGATGCGTAGGTGCTACCGTAGTAGTTGTTTTGGAGTTCGCCGTTGATGTACATGATTGCGGAGTTCTTGCAATTTACCGATACCATGAACTGCTCACCGGCAGCTGTAGCGAAAGGCACCACATTGTAATTCTCCTCAAGATAATTGTAGGTTGAACGGTCTTCAGCCGACTGCCAGTAGGCACTGGTGTTTGTGCCGGAGTAGTTGAGCTGCACATTGCTCAAATCGCTGAGGTAAACCAAGAATTTACCATCGTAGACACGAACCTGTGAAGTCACATCGAAATATGAGCCTTCGCTGACGAGGTAAAAGTTGCTGTAGCCTGTGACAGCGTTGCCTTCTTTGTCGGTAACCGAAGAGATGTCATAACCGGTAACGGCTTTAATCTGGATTCCTTCGAGTTGTTCGCTGATGGTGAGGTGGTTTTCACCTGCGACAAGTCCGGTCAGCGGAGTTGAAGAGTAACCCTCGTAGACTTCCACGCGGGTGGGGTCATCGAGCTTGACAGTGTAGTTGAGTTGGGCGTAGTTGTGAGCTTTGATATCCACCACAGTAGCTTCGGTGCCGATTGTGAAGTAGATGTAGGTACTTAACGACTGGAGTTCATCGTTAATCAAGACGCTGTCAAGTTTGTAAGCGTCGCCATCAAGTTCGATAGAGATACTGCTTCCGGCAGTCACCTCAAACGGCTTGTTGACTTGCCAGCCTTGGATATCGGTATAATTTGCCCTTACCGATTTCACAATGCCATCCATACCTTCGGGAACCTTGATGGTGAGGTCAACAGGCACTTCAGGATAGTCAGCTTCGATTTCAATATGGGTGCCGTCAACGACATCCACATCAATCGAAGACGCAGTCATGGTTTGCGTCTCACCGTCGACTTCGATGCGATAAAAAGGAGTGTAGTTGCGGTTAGTGAAAGAGAACAGATTTTCAGTACCGGGAATGAATTTCACCGCTACTTCGCTGTTGTCGACCAAGTCGATAGCTTCATCGCCGCGGGTTGCCGAGATGTTTGTCGCGCTACCGACAACCTTGACATATGCCGTGGCTGTGCGGGCTTCAGTGAGATTTACAGTGCTTATGGTGTAGACAGCCCCGTTCACGCCTGAGTTAAGCGACAACGTATACTGGCCAGAATATCCATAGACGCTATTGCCATCGTCACCAAGGAATGATGTGATTTTGTAGCCGCTTGCTTGATTGACCTTCAGAGAAGGATATTTCATGACATCGTCGAAGTCAACCACGACCTCGCTTGCCGAAGTATAGCTTTGGGTATGCGTCGACCAGCTATCGTCATAATAATCCAAACGGACTGTTACGGCATCGGGATTGTCAATTCTCAACGTAAGTTGATAGGCATGGGCGACCACAGGTGCGACCAAGCCAATCAGCACTAACAGAAATGCAGTGTAAAACTTTTTCATAATTTGAAGTTTTTAGTTGCTGTATAAGTGAGGGTGCCACTTGGCTGAGACCCTCTTGATTTAAAAGTTTAAAAAATATAACACGTTGGTTTTGAAATCACTTCAAAGTCGCGAAGGTGTCACTTCACGGCTGCAAAAGTAAGAATTTTAGTTGTAATAACAAGCGAAAAAAATAGCAAGTTTTTAGATTTAGCCAAAATCAAATGTCAATTTCAGCTAATTCTATCATCATTTGGCAACAAAGAGTTAACCTTGAATGCCGACAAATAATCATGCCCGATAGACGCAGTGCGGCGGTCAGTCGTCGAAGCGCACCGCGCCGTTTCGCGTCACCACCGGAGCCGAGCTGTCGATGCAATCAACCACTGTCGAGGGGATGAGCGCGCCCTCGCCTCCATCAATCATGCAATCGACAGTCCCGGAGTAGTTGAGGGCAATCGACTCAGGGTCGCGCCCTTCATCGGGGGCGTCGGGGTCCCACTTTATAGATGTCGAAAGCACAGGGTTTCCGAGAGCCTCGGCAAGTCGCCGGGCTATGGCGTTGTCGGGGATGCGCACCCCCACCGTCTTGCGTCCTTTGAACACTTTGGGTAGCGTCGCTGAGGCGGGCAAAAGGAATGTGCAGGCTCCGGGGAGATAGCGTTTGAGCAATGCGAATGCCCGGTTATCGATGCGGGCGTAGTCGCTTGCCTGGGATATATCGGCGCATACGACCGACAGGTTTTCTTTGGCGGGGTTGATACCCTTCAGGCGACAAATGCGCTCGATGGCCGAGTTGTTGAGCGCGTCGCACCCTATGGCATAGAGTGAGTCGGTTGGATAGATGACTATGCCCCCGCCGCGAAGGGTCTCGACGACCTCGGCGATGTGCCTGTCGTTGATATTGTCGGGGTATATTTTAAGCAGTTTCATTGATATATGTTGAATTTAAGGTTAGTTGCCGAAGCATATTCCGAGAGCAGGCGCGATATCAGTGTCATGGTATCGGCCACAGGCATATCCTCGCCATAGATGTTGACGGTCATCAGCAGCCGCCGGGTGGTGAGCGATATTTTTGTGCGCTCCTCGTCGCTGGTGGGTGTGCCTATGCCGCCGACGGCGTCGCGGTAGACCGGAAGATAGGCGATGTTGAGCGGCCCTCGGCCTATGGCGTTGAACGCCTCCCCCTCGCGACCCACGCCGAGTGTGAGCGTGTCGCCATTAATCTTGTCGGTGTCAAATCCGCCGATGGCATACCCGCTTGAGAGCGACACCAGGTTGATGAGGTCAACAAGGGTGTCGATGCGGTAAAGCTCCATCCCTTTAAGCAGACGGCGCGACATGGCCTCCATCGAAGGGCGGTAACGGTTGGGTTCTTTGCCGAGAGCTTTGTAAAGCGCTCGGGTCGCCGCTATGCCGGGACGCCGGTTTATATCAGGCATCTGCATGACGGCTCTCATGCCGTCGGCGAGCCGCGTAAGCTCGTCCCACAGGGCATCGGGCGTCGGCGAGTTGACGACATCGGCCTCTACCGCCAATATCTTCACGGCGGGGGCGGCTTGCCTTATCTCATCACTGATTATTATATTCATTTTTTTGACGTATTAATAGGTCGGGGGGGGATTACCCGAACGCTCTTGAAGTCGCGGGGCTATGTCGATGGTCAAATCGGGTTACGCAGAGATTCGTAGAGATTGCGGCAACCGTCCTCAAGCAGGTCGAGCACCAACTCAAACCCTTCGGCACCTTCGTAATAGGGGTCGGGAATGTGGTCATAGCGGCTTGCCAAGCCGACCCACGCAGCCATCGCGACAATCTTTCGCTCGCTTTCGGGGTCGGGAGCGAGACGGCGCAGGTTTTGCTCGTTGGAGGCATCCATTGGGATGATAAGGTCGAAACGGTCGAAATCGCTTTCGGCGACTTGACGGCAACGGTGGTCAAGGGTGTAGCCGCGGCGGGCGGCATGGACGCGCATACGTTTGTCAGGGAGGTCGCCAATGTGGTAACGCCCGGTCCCCGCCGAATCAATGACCCACCGCGACGGCTCCCCGCCGGCGTCGACTATGCTGCGAAGCACTCCCTCGGCCGCAGGTGAACGGCAGATATTGCCGAGACACACAAAAAGCACTCTTATTTTCTCATTGCCTTTCAAGGAGTCGATGACCTGTTGCCGACGCTTTTGATTGTTCATAATCCTCTCTGTGATTTTTATATTTTGATTTCCTCGATTTGGCTTAACCGATTGGGAAATATCCATTTAGCGAATTGTCAGAAAAATAGAGGCAACGATTTAGCGACCGGGCGAATTTCCGCGCTTCTCGCCGCTTTACCGTCAAACGCCTCCCCTATTGTCGCAAAGATACGCAATTTTCCAAATATAGATAGAAAGTGTTCATGGCTGTTGCTCATGGCGGTTCCGGCAGGGCATAAAAAAAGGGTAAGCTGACTACATCGCACCGCTACGACCCGGTACCGTTGCTTCGATCAAGACCTGGCGGAGTTCCCGGGGAGCTGGTCGTATAGGACTTACCCGGCTGCAAAGGTAAGCATTTTCTCCAAATAAACCACAACGACGCGATAAAAATTCGCAGCCTCGCCCACGACAGCCGACGGACTTTTCTCATCACAGTTTCTCAACTCACTGACCGACAAAGCCAACAATGGAATCGCAGCCACTGCCGGCGACATAATCGACCAAGACAACACTATGTTCAAAGCCGCCAAGCGCGAACCCAACGAACGCTAAAACAGAACGCAGCAAAAAAAATTAAAAATACTTAAATCCACAGAAACACCCAAAGGCTATATCGTTAATTGATAACCATTTACCCCCCCCACCCTCAGAAAAATGCGAAATTTCAGGTGGGGAAAAGCGGAAATTATTTCTTTATTTTGCAGAAATAAAGCCGGTTCAAAGGTAGCCATAACGTAGTTTCGGCTGCTCATCAGCTGTAAGTTAAATTTATTGAATTTCGCACAAAAAAGCCGAATCAATGGGTTATTTTTGACAATAAACATCATAAACCTTTAAAAGGAATAATTCTCTAAATCGATACACACAACCAATCAAAACATTTTATGAAAAAATCAAATTTCCTACGCAGCGGCTCTTACGCTACACTCGCCTTCGCAGCACTCACTTTAGCTTCCTGCTCCGACGACAACGGGCCCGACTCTAAGTCTGAACTTGAGGACAAGTATTTCTCTATTGAGAATGCAACCTACACTGAATCGGCCATGCCCGAGGCCACATCAGCATCTACGATCGACGGTCTGACCATCAACAACCAGGCCCTAAGCGGAGGCATGAACATAATCACGATTATCAGCCAAGAGACTTACCGCAAGTTCTTCGTGGGTGTAGAAGGCGTTGAAGGCCACTACATCTATACCCCCCAAACCTCTGACGAGATGAACGGTTATCACTCCTACACCATCCCGGTAATGTACAGCACAAAATACAATCAGGACATCACAATGGCTGTCAGCGCAGAAACCGCCGAGGGCAAAATCACCAAAGCGACTAAAACCCCCGTCTCTTTCGTAGAGAGCAAAACCGGAGCACTCGACATCAAACTCGTTTTCAGCAACGCAAAAGACATTGACCTCCACCTCATAATGCCAAGTGGGCGTGAAATCTACTATGGCAACCGCGGCGGCAAAGTAACTCTTACCGATGGGTCAGAAATTTCATACGGTCTTGACCACGACTCAAACGCCAGTTGCCGCATCGACAACCTTAATAACGAAAACATATATATTCCCACTGAACTCATTGAGAATGGAACATATACCGTAAAAGTCAACATGTGGAGTAACTGTAATACGAGCATTTCTACAAGCTGGTCAATCGTAGCGCGTTACAAAGGAGAACTAATCCACAACGAATCAGGACACAATCCCGCTTCCGGTATATATCCCATAGGAGCAGGCAACGGCGACCACACCGAGGTTATGACTTTTACAATCACAGACGGAACTATCGACTTAAACAATGACAGATTCACAAGTCACATCAAATCAATCAAGCCAATCAAACAATCGGAGATGGACTTGTTTAAAATCGACAATGACTTATTCGATCACGGGTTTTAAACAACAGTCTTAAATCAAAAGTCATAGGGTCGTAGAGAGTTATCTCCTGCGACCCTATGTTTTTCACGTTTTTCACGCCCAAACACGATTGAATGACACTTTTTTTTGTGAAACTGTTGCACGGGACGAAAAAACATCGTAACTTTGCAACGCTTTCGACAAGAAAGGGCGCTTAGCTCAGCTGGTTCAGAGCGTCT
>CAZFNR010000007.1:0-76529 GCA_964520525.1 uncultured Muribaculaceae bacterium | reverse complement strand
CTCCTATAATAAATTATTATAATCATCGTATCTTTTTTTGGGTTATCCGACAATTATCTTTATTTTTGTAAGAAATTAGATTACGTAAGCGCCATATATGTCTATCAAAATAATTTTAAGTGTCGGAACATATATCTTATTGGGCTGGTTGCTTTGCAGCATCGACCCATATGAAAGTTATTCATGGTACTCCGGCATTTGGCATGGAATCTTTTTCGTGCCAAACCTGCTGAAAAGTTTACTTTGGGATACTCCATATAAGGCTGAATTCTGTACAATTGGATACACGGTGCTCTATCGATTGCTAAGTATCGTATCCATATTGTCGTGCCTTGGCATAAGGGAATACAAGGCAAAAGGTCATAAAGGGAGAAAATACTTAACCAAAAATCAATAACCAAAAATCAGATGAAAATATTTATATTGACGATTGCGGCCACTATGTCGGTTCCGATGATCGCGACAGGAAATCCTTCCGGTCACAAAACCGACGACGATGTGATTCTCCATGCTTGGTCATGGGCTTTTGACACAATAGCTTCCAATATGAAAGACATAGCATCCGCCGGATATGATTTTGTTCAGACTTCACCGGCCAACACTTGCTATGTAGGTGATGGCGGAGGTATGGCACTATACAGTGAACAGGGTGATTCGGTCATGGGAAAATGGTACTATTATTATCAGCCCACCGATTGGAAGATTGGTAACTATATGCTAGGAAGTCGTGATCAGTTCAAGGCCATGTGTGATTCCGCATACAAATATGGAGTCAAGGTGATTGTTGATGTATTACCTAATCATACCGCCATAGACCACAACGCTGTGTTGCCCGGTTTGGATAACGCTGTCGGTGGTCACGAGAATTTATACCACGCTAATGGTTTTACTCCTATTATCGATTATAATGACCGTTTCCAGTGCACAACCGGGGAGATGGGTGGACTGCCTGATGTGAACACAGAGAATCCCGATTTTCAATACTACTACCTGCAATATGCCAACGACCTTATTAACCTCGGTGCTCGTGGATTCCGATACGACACCGCAAAACATATCGGCTTGCCATCGGACCCCCTTGACGCTAAATCTCAAAATAATAATTTTTGGAATATAGCGACTGGTCGTGAAGGCGTGAAAGGATTGTCGCTGCTCATGCCCGACAGCCTATATATTTATGGCGAGGTACTTCAAGATAAAAACGCCAAAGAAGATGAGTACGCAGAATACATGAATTTGACCGCAAGCGCCTACGGCCATGTGCTCCGCAATGTGCTTGCTTCAGGCAACTATAATGCCGATGATTTAGTATCATGGCATCATGTGGCCGACCCCCACAAACTGGTCACTTGGGTTGAATCACACGATACATATTGCAATGCTCATGAATCGGCTTCATTGAGCGACGATGTTATCAGGATGGGTTGGGTATTCCTTACCGCGCGCGATAAAGGCACTCCTCTTTTCTATAGCCGTCCTGCGGGCAGCACTTGCGAAAACTATTGGGGAAACAACCGCATCGGTGCCCGCGGGAACGATGAATTCAAAAGTCCGGAAGTGGTTGCTGTCAATAAATTTCGCCATGCTATGAGTGGGCAGCCCGAAAAGATTGTGGTATCTGACAATGGTGCTGTTGTTGCGGTTGAGCGTGGAGAAAAAGGTGTCGCTATTGTAAATTTGTCAGAGAAGGCTCAGAAGATTAAACTTGCGACAGCTTTTCCGGATGGTGAATACGCCGACGGAGTGCATTCGGCGGTGTTTAAAGCGAAAAAAGGCGTTATTGAAGGAAAAGTCGCACCCCTCACATCCTACATCCTCTATCGCTGATAACTATTATTGCTATAAAACGACGTCATTATGCAACATAGAGCGAGGACGTCGGTCTTATTCTGGTTGAATATTATCCGGCATTTCTTCCTTTAACATTTTTTAGTTATAGATTGAAAATGACATTTTGTAACGCAATAAATCAACTTTCGTTAGTTTTCTGGTGCTTTTCAGTGAAAAAATACAATAATATCCATTCTGAGCTGACATTTTGGAGAGTTGAAAGCTTATTATAAATTTACGAATTTTTTTTTGATGATTGAAAAATATAATTAACTTTGCGATGTAAATGAAATCAATCATAGTTAACAGTTAAGTCATCACCGATGAATAGCACTATAACTTTTTCATAATAATATCGTTTTTAGACATATCAAATTCAACATTAAGTACTATGTGTGTAAGCGAATAAAGGTGGACCGTGAGGTCGACCTTTATTTTTTGTGCCTAACAGAATGCGTTTTATGCTGAAAATGGCTATCTTTGCGTTTGCGTTTTAACAACGGCGATTGGTGAGAGATTCAATGTTGAAGAGATGCCCCGTTAGTTTTAGGATATAATATTAAATATTTCAGATGACAAAAATCGGATCAGTGATGACCTCTGTTGGTCGAAAGGCGTTGTTGTTGGGTAGCGGTGAACTTGGAAAAGAAGTCGCCATCGAGTTACAGCGTTATGGCGTTGAAGTGGTGGCGTGCGATAGATACCCCGGAGCCCCTGCGATGCAGATTGCCCACAGAAGCCATGTGTTTAATATGCTCGACGCTAAAGAGTTGAAGAAAATCATTGAGCAGGAAAAACCCGATCATATCATACCCGAGGTCGAGGCCATCGCAACTCCCGTCCTTATCGAACTTGAAAAAGATGGCTACAATGTTACCCCGACAGCATCGGCGGCATGGTTGACTATGAACAGGGAGGGTATTAGAACTCTTGCAGCCGAGAAACTTGGAGTCAATACATCGACCTACCGTTTCGCCTCAGATGAGAAAGAATTTAAAGACGCTGTCAATGCGGTGGGTATCCCTTGTGTTGTTAAGCCAATTATGAGTTCATCTGGTCATGGACAAAGCGTTATAAAGTCGGAAGCTGATATTGACAACGCTTGGCGTATAGCCCAGGAGGGCGGTCGAGCAGGAGCGGGACGCGTCATTGTGGAAGGGTTTGTCGATTTTGATTACGAGATAACATTGCTCACAGTCAGAAGCTGTTCCGGTACAACTTTCTGCGCACCAATCGGACATATACAGGTCGATGGCGATTATCGCTACTCTTGGCAACCTCAACCAATGTCGCCGACCGCGCTTGAACAGGCTCAGGAGATTGCGAGAAAAGTCACTGACGCATTAGGCGGCTTCGGAATATTCGGTGTCGAGCTGTTTGTGAAAGGCGATGACGTGATATTTAGTGAAGTGTCACCTCGCCCACATGACACGGGTATGGTCACAATGATAACACAAGATCAAAGCGAGTTTGCATTGCATACACGGGCGTTGCTCGGATTACCTGTGCCTGAAATCACGCTACTGACACCCGGTGCGTCAAGAGCCATAGTCGTCGAGGGGAATACCGACAAAATTGTAATGGACAATCTTCAAGAAGTGCTTGCCGAGCCGGGTACGCAGATGCGCATTTTTGGAAAACCTGAAATAAACGGGCATCGCCGCATGGGTGTGATACTCGCATCGGCCCCGACTGTTGATGAGGCCAAAGATAAAGCATCACGAGCCTATTCTAAACTTAATGTTGAAGTGTTGCCTCGGTGAGTTCACGGCATCAACAAGAATAAATTACTGTATTTATGCCAAATACATCTCTACGCGGGCAGATAATGCCGGCATCTCCAATTCGTAAATTAGTGCCTTTAGCCAACGATGCGAAAGCGCGCGGTATAAAAGTGTACCATTTGAATATCGGACAGCCCGATTTGCCGACACCGGCTGAAGGGCTTGCGGTGTTAAAAAACATTGACCGTAAAGTGTTGGAATATAGCCCGTCTGAAGGCCTTTATTCTCTCCGTAAAAAACTCGAAAGCTATTATCACCGTTTCCACATCAACGTCGATGTCGATGATATAATTGTGACCACAGGTGGCTCTGAGGCGGTTCTATTTGCGTTCATGGCTTGCCTTGACCCGGGTGACGAGATTATAGTCCCCGAACCGGCGTATGCCAACTATATGGCTTTCGCTATTTCGGCGGGTGCCAAAATAGTGACTGTCCCCTCAAGCATTGAGGAGGGTTTCGCATTGCCCCCGTTGGAGAAGTTTGAAGAACTAATCACGCCACGTACTAAAGGTATTTTGATATGCAACCCGAATAATCCGACTGGATATCTTTATACCCAGAAGGAAATGAATCAGATTAGGGATATCGTCAAAAAATATGATTTGTTCCTGTTCTCAGATGAAGTATACCGTGAATTTTGTTACACAGGCGCTCCATATATCTCGGCGTTTCACCTTAAAGGAATCGAGGAGCAGGTAGTGTTGATAGATTCCGTATCAAAGCGGTATAGTGAATGTGGTATTAGAATTGGGGCTATAATAACCAAACATAAGGAGCTTAAAGCAAATGTGATGAAGTTTTGTCAGGCACGGCTTAGTCCACCTTTGTTGGGTCAGATTGTCGCAGAGGCATCTATTGACGCTCCCGAAAGTTATATGTTAGGTACATATAACGAATATGTCGAACGCCGAAAGTTCTTGATAGACGGTCTTAATCGTATTCCCGGGTGCTACTCCCCTATCCCTATGGGCGCATTCTATACAGTTGTGTCGCTTCCGGTTGACGATGCTGATAAATTCTGTGAATGGTGTTTGCGGGATTTTCAATATGAAGGCGCCACCGTTTTTATGGCGCCTGCGTCCGGATTCTATACGACTCCCGGCGTTGGCAAAAATGAGGTAAGGATGGCATATGTCCTCAAAAAAGAAGATTTGGCTCAGGCTTTGACCGTATTGAAAGAGGCTCTTAAAGTGTATCCCGGACGTACTATTGCCTGATTGGGGTTATGGATGTTTCGGTTTTTATCGCCCGCCATCTCCGATTTGGGTCTGAGAATGGCCGACGCAGTTCATCAAGCATGATAATCGCTGTTGTCGGTACTGCGATGTCTATGTCCATAATGATTTTGGCGATTACCGTGGTTATGGGCTTTAAAAGTCAAATTAGAGAGAAGGTCATGGACGTTGGAGCGTCTATAACTGTCTTTGCTTCAGAATCATACGACGAGTTTGGACGATATTCATCACCAATGATGAGCCAAAATGACAGGCTTAGGATTGATGACGCATTAGGTGGGCGATATCCAGTTTCTTTGGCTTTGAGTCAAGCCGGTGTATTGAAAACCGAAAGCGATTTTCTCGGACTTCAATTTGATGCCTTTGATGCTAATCACGATTGGGTGACAGTAGAATCAGCGGTGGTCGATGGCCAAATGCCGGATTTAGACGATCCGGAGGAACGTAATTCTTTGGTCTTGTCGAAGGCTTCTGCCGAAAAGCTTGGTTTAACTGTTGGTGAAAAGATTGATGCCTATTTCTTTGCGAATGAGAACCTAAGGATGCGTCGGTTGTGCTTGAAGGCTGTCTATGATACGCACTTTGCGGATTTCGACAATTCTCATTGTTTCATATCTTTGCCTCTGCTGCAACGCATAGCGGGTATTGACTCGGTTTCAGGCAATCGTATTGAGATTGCCTCTGTTCCCGAAGACTCGATTATTTCTATGTCTGCGGCTCTTGACAATGCTCTTTACGATTATTATTTAGCTGCGCATGCCAATGGCGATGAAACTGTAGGTCGCTATAAGGTCGATAATGTCATGAGAACCGGTGCGGCCTATTTCAGTTGGCTTGACTTGCTTGACACCAATGTGATTGTGATTATTGCACTAATGGCTGCTGTATCAGGTTTTACACTGGTGTCATCGCTATTTATTCTTATACTTGAGCGAGTGAAGTTCATAGGCATATTGAAAGCTATGGGTGCCACAAATCTCCAGATTGGCAAGGTGTTTGTCCATCTTGCAGAGCGAATAATCATTAACGGCATGATTATCGGGAATGTCATAGGTCTCGGGCTTTCCATTATCCAATGGAAGTTTCGCCTGTTGCCACTTGACGCTTCTTCCTATTATCTGACTGCGGTTCCGATTAAAATAGACTGGGCTGCGATTCTCATCTTGAATATTTGTGTTTTGGTCATGTCCACGGCGTTATTCCTAATCCCGGCGCATATGATTTCACGCATATCTCCGGCATCGACAATCAAATATGAATGAATCAAACAGCTACGATAACTTTTTTGGCACGTTTTTTGTTCTAAAATGGAAGTAACGTTGATAAAAACGATTCAGATAACTGAAAATTAACTACTTTTGCAATTATAATAATTACTTAATCAGATGACAGAAAATACTGATTTAAAGCGACTGATAATAGAAGGAATCCAAGACCGTAAAGGACGCGGTATAACGTATGTCGACCTGTCAAAAATCGAAGGTGCGGCTGTCGATGAATTTATCATATGTCAAGGTTCTTCGACAATGCAGGTCGCATCAATAGCCGATAATATCAGAGAATATGTCCAGAAGCAATCGGGTAAAAAACCCTATAACTATGATGGATATAAAAACTCTCAATGGATAGTTATTGATTATGGTTCCATGCTTGTTCATGTGTTTCTCCCAGAAATCCGTCAACTGTACAATCTTGAGGAGCTCTGGAGCGACGCACGGCTTGAACAAGTCGCTGACTTGGATTGATTTTTTATCGCATAAATCAACAAATGCATAGACTGGTTATTCAAATCTAAAATTCCGCTAACACATCCATATTTGATGGCACCCAATAAAAATAAGAAAACAATAAAATTCAGTATTTACTGGATGTATGCCATACTTCTTGTGTTTTTGGCCGGTGCGCTATACCTCGATAACAACACAATAACAAAAGAAGTAAGCTATTCCGAATTTGAAAAATACGTCACCGAAGGTGGTGTCAAGAAGATTATAATTATATCAAAGAAAAATGAAGCCGAGGCAGTGCTTACTGATTCGCTTGCATCTGCATTATTTCATGATAGCCAATATCGCAGTGATGCAGGTATAGATGCAAGGGTCGCCACCGACATCGCATCGGCCGATTATCTTCAGAAACAAATAGATACATGGAAACAGCAAGGTGTTTTCAACGGCGACGTACAATATGAGAAAAGCAGTGACTTTTCTTCCATAATATGGACTTTTGGACCGGTTTTGTTGCTTGTGGCATTCTGGTTCTTCATGATGAAACGTATGTCTGGACGCGACGGCGGAGCAGGAGGCGTTTTCAGTGTCGGCAAATCAAAGGCTCAGATTTTTGATAAAGATGGCCCGATTAAGGTCACGTTTAAGGATGTCGCCGGACTGTCTGAGGCGAAAACTGAGATAGAGGAAATTGTTGAGTTCCTTAAGAATCCGCAAAGATACACCGAACTTGGTGGTAAGATACCCAAAGGCGCTTTGCTCGTAGGCCCTCCCGGAACGGGTAAGACTCTGCTCGCCAAAGCGGTAGCTGGCGAAGCAAACGTGCCGTTTTTCTCGATGTCAGGGTCTGATTTTGTCGAGATGTTCGTCGGGGTCGGCGCTTCGCGTGTGCGCGATTTGTTCCGTCAAGCAAAAGAAAAAGCACCCTGTATCGTATTTATTGATGAGATTGATGCCGTTGGGCGTGCCCGTGGCAAGAATCCTAATATGGGCGCCAATGACGAACGCGAGAATACCCTTAACCAGCTTCTGACCGAAATGGATGGATTCGGTTCTAATAGCGGTGTCATTATCCTGGCCGCCACAAACCGCGCCGATATTCTTGACAAGGCACTATTGCGCGCTGGGCGTTTTGACCGGCAGATTTATGTCGAATTGCCCGATCTTAACGATCGTGTCGCAATTTTTAATGTGCATCTTCGCAATATCAAGACCGATCACACTGTGGACGTGGAGCTTCTCGCTCGCCAAACCCCCGGTTTCTCTGGCGCGGACATAGCCAACGTATGCAACGAAGCGGCTCTTATCGCCGCACGCCACAACAAGTCGTCTGTTCAGCGTCAAGATTTCATCGATGCTATAGACCGCATAATCGGGGGATTGGAAAAACGGAGTAAAATCACGACTGAAGAAGAAAAGAAGTCTATCGCTATTCATGAAGCGGGCCACGCTGCCTTGTCTTGGCATCTGCAGTATGCAAATCCTTTGATTAAGGTCACAATCGTGCCCCGCGGAAAAGCGCTCGGTGCTGCATGGTATCTCCCCGAAGAACGCCAGATTACCCCTGCTGAAGCTATTCTTGATGAAATGTGCGCAACCCTTGGCGGACGTGCCGCAGAAGAACTGTTCCTGGGTAGAATATCGACAGGCGCGGCTAATGACCTTGAGCGCGTGACAAAACAGGCCTATGCTATGGTCGTGTATTATGGCATGAGCCCTAAGTTGCCGAACTTATGTTATTATGATTCAACCGGGCAAGAATATGGATTCTCAAAGCCCTACAGCGATGACCGTGCGAGACTGATTGATGAAGAAGTGCTCCGCATTGTCAATGAGCAATATGACAGAGCTAAAAAGATTCTCCTTGAATACGCTGAGGGGCATAATAAACTGGCTGAGGTGCTAATTAACCGGGAAGTCATATTCGCCGAGGATGTGGAAAAAATATTCGGAAAACGTCTATGGACATCCCGTACCGACGAGATACTTGCGGCGCGGGAGGCAGATAAAAAAAGTGCCGTTCAAGACATTGACGATGCAGATGTTGCGGACTTATCCGCCGATTCATCTAATAGTAATACCGAAGAGGGTAGCGTTCACGGAGATTCACAAACGCCTGACGATTCTGCTGCGGAATATCCTAAAGATATGCCGCCGCTGCCTAAACAGTGACCTCGTAATTATACTTTCTCTTGATGAGATTTTGGATATTCATTGTAGTCTGGCTGTTTGCTTCGCCATTGATTGTGGCGCAAACGGCCAGTCCCGATTCCATTCCTAATTTCGAAAATGGGATAGGCACTCCATTGACGGGTATAAAACAAATTGTGCCTGAGAAGAAAGTAGTGTCATCCACGGAATATGCCGATTCTATCCAATATCTATCAAAAGCCCCAAAATGGATGCGCACCTACTTGTCGTCATTAATGAGAGGTAATGTCGACCGTACTCATGAGCGTAAGATTGATTTGAGTTTTGGGATTACCCCATCTTACACTCGCGAGGCGGGTTTTGGTATCGGCGGAGCGGCAACCGCGCTTTATCGCATTGACCGTACTGACTCTATCATGCAGCCTTCCGATGTGTTTGCGTCAATCAACGCATCGCTGAATGGATTTTACGTCTTTACCCTCAAAGGTAACAATCTATTTCCTGACAATAGATCCAGATTGTCCTATAAAATCGAGATATACAAAAAACATCTCGATTTCTGGGGCATTAATTCCGAAGAGACAGCTACCAATCCCAGAACAAAATATGACCGTCGGCAGATTGACTTGAATGCTGAATACATATACCGACTGACTCATAATATCTATGGAGGATTCCAAGTGAGGGCCGATTACACCGATGCTCGTAATCTCGGCAACCCCGACTATCTGCTTGGTGAGGGACAGCAGTATTATGTGACGGGGTTAGGACTTTCGTTGGAATATGACACCCGCGATAATCTGTTGACCCCCACTCGCGGACTGCATTTTGCCTATAAACCGATGTTTTTCTATAAATATTTTGGCAATGCGCCGGCCTCATTTTTCCGACATACACTTATCTTTAATGTTTATACGCATTTGTGGTGGGGCTCGGTGCTCGCATTTGACTGGTACTCCTGTCTCCAAACATCACATACGCCATGGACTATGCGTGAGATGATTGCGTCAGATGGCATAAGAATGAGGGGGTATTATATGGGTTCTTACATGGATAATAATCAAGTCGCCTGTCAGTTGGAGCTGAGGCAGCATCTGTGGCGACGTATAGGGGTGACAACATGGATTGGTGGAGCGACTCTTTTCTCCGCCGTAAAAGAGTATAAAGAATGCGACATAAGACCAGAATGGTTGTATAACTTTGGCATCGGCCTCCGATTTGAGTTCAAGCACAACGTCAACGCGCGCATTGATTATGGTTTCGGAAAGGATACTTCGGGGATTTTATTCGCTATTGGTGAGGCATTTTGATATGGGATAATCATATGCCGAATAATCTCCTGGCGTTTTTGTTTGTCATTGCAGCTACTTCATCAAAGGTCATACCAAGAATTTGTGCGATATAAGCGGCCACATGAGTTATATATGCGCTTTCGTTGCGTTTACCCCTATGTGGTACAGGCGCAAGATATGGAGAATCCGTTTCAAGTAAAATCCTTTCAATTCCGATGGCTTCCAACACATCTTTTAGCTTTGAGTTCTTGAAAGTCACTATCCCGTTTATTCCAAAATAGAAGTCGCCGTGTCGTCTTATCCGCTCTACATCATTGACTGTTCCGCCAAAGCTATGAAAGACCCCATTTGGAACTGTTGCATTGTTCATCACGCTCAGGACTTCGTTTAACCCCTCTCGGCAATGGATTATGACTGGCAGGGAACGCTTATTCGCTTCATTGAACTGAATAGCAAGGGCTTCAAGTTGTTGTTCGCGAAATGATTTGTCCCAATATAAATCAATACCTATTTCTCCTATTGCGACAAACTTATTGGGAAATTTATCGAGAATGAAGATAATTTTCTGGAGGTTCGTTTGCCAATTTTCGTTGATTTCAGTTGGGTGTAGACCCATAGCCATCGCTATATTATCGGGGTATGCTGAGGCCAGTGTCATCATGGGCTCAATTGTGGTCAAATCGACATTCGGAAAAATCAGTCGGTCAACTCCGGCGGCTATGGCCCGGTCAACTGCCGAATCGCATCCGTCGGTTTCAAATTCTGGCAAATAAAGATGTGTGTGAGTGTCGGTTAGTCTTGTCATATCGGTCTTTAGTGGTCGCGTGTAGCTGATTTTCGCGCGAGGTCGATAAAGAATGATTTCGCATCGTCATCTATTTCAAGATGTTCAACGATAGCGATTGCTTCATCAATAAACTTTTCGATAAGTTCATGGCACTTGGTGGGTAGATTCAGTCTCTCATATACAGCTTTCATGCGTTTGATTTTCGTCTCAGGCAAAATCTCCGAGCCAATCAAACTGCGGGTCTCGCCAGTCTCATCTTGCTCTATGGCTGATATTAGCAACCAAGTTTTTTTATCGTTGAGAATATCACCGCCTATCTGCTTCCCAAATTTCAGCGAATCTCCGTACGTGTCGAGGTAATCATCTTGAAGCTGAAACGCAAGGCCAAGTTTCTCCCCATAGCGGTAGAAAGATTCCCTAATATTTTCTGATGCACCGGCCATCAGTGCGCCCATTTCGCACGCACAACCTATCAGAACTGATGTTTTCAGCCTTATCATGTTTATATATTCGTTGACAGTGACATCTGTTCTCGATTCAAAATCTATGTCATATTGCTGTCCTTCATATATTTCCATCGCGGTTTTATTGAACAAGGCAATCGCTTCGCTTTTGAGTTTATCGTCAACAATTTCGGCTATATGTTGTGTGGCCATTGTCAGCATAGCGTCACCCGATAAAATCGCAGTGGGGACATCCCATCGGCGATGAACCGTCTGCCTTCCGCGGCGGGTGTCGGCATTATCCATCACATCATCATGTAACAAAGTGAAATTATGGAATATCTCGATGCCGAGAGCCTGATTGATAACCTTGTCAAGCTGACCACCAAGTGCGGAGCATACAGCGAGAGTCAATACCGGTCTCAATCGCTTCCCTCCCCCACTTAACGTATATTGGATAGGGGTATATAACCCTGCGGGAGCTTTTGGATATTTTATTTCTGATATTTTGCTGTTTATGATGTCGCTTAGTTGACTGACGGTGTACATAATATGCTTTATAATATAAACTTATTATTGGTTTGCGTTGCAAAGTTAACGCAAAATAGATGAACCATAGGGATGGAATGCGAAAATTTTTCTATCTTCGTAGTCTTGGAGATAAATTAACACAACCTTATTGATTTGAATCAACAATGGACCGGTTACCACATGACCCCGCAATATTATTGAGCTATGTTAATACATTGCTCAGAGATAAATACGACTCACTTGACGACTTGTGTGCCTCGCTTGACATTGACGAAGATGAGCTGAAACGGAAATTGTCAGTTCTTCAGGTGGAATATGTCTGTGAAATAAATCAATTCAGATAACGTCGGATAATGGCAGAAGAATATCTTGACGAACTAAATGAGCAACAGCGTCAAGCTGTGTTGTACACCGATGGCCCTTCGTTAGTTATCGCGGGTGCCGGTTCCGGTAAAACCCGTGTTTTGACCTATAAGATTGTACACTTGCTTTCTCATGGTTATGAACCGTGGAGAATATTAGCGCTTACATTTACCAACAAAGCGGCGAGAGAAATGCGAGAGCGAATCGAAGGGCTTGTTGGCCAAAAGACATCTTCGCGGTTGTGGATGGGGACGTTCCACTCCATATTCGCTAAAATATTACGCCAGCATTCCGAACGGCTTGGTTTCAAACGCGATTATACAATATATGATACCTCTGACAGCAAGGCTCTTATCAAGACTATAATCAAAGATATGGGGCTTGATGACAAATTATATAAACCCAATACCATCATGTCGGCAATCTCATGGGCAAAGAATGCGCTGATATCACCCGATGAATACGCTGCAGATAGAGGGCTTATGGAGGCGGACAAACGGGCGCGTCGGCCATACACGCAAGCGATATATGCGGCTTATCGCAATAGATGCTTCGTTGCAGGCGCAATGGATTTCGATGATTTGTTGTATTTTACTAATGTGCTGTTAAGAGATAATCCCGATATTTTGAGACACTATCAGGAATTTTTCAGATATGTGCTTGTCGATGAGTATCAGGATACAAATTTCGCACAACATCTCATCGTATCTCAGCTTACAGCTGGGAACAACAACTTGTGTGTAGTCGGTGATGATGCGCAAAGCATCTATTCGTTTCGCGGAGCTAATATTAAGAATATATTGAATCTGAAACAGAATTACCCTACCCTCAAGATTTTTAAACTTGAGCAAAATTATCGCTCTACTCAAAATATAATCAATGCAGCAAACTCACTCATAGACAAGAATACTGAACAAATCAGAAAACAGGTGTTTTCACGCAACGCACTCGGTCAACGCATAGAAGTAGTTCAAAGTTACAGCGATTATGAGGAAAGCTTTCTTGTCGCCAACCGCATATCGCAGGTAAAAATGAACACTCATGACTCATATGATGAGTTCGCTGTCTTGTATCGCACGAATGCGCAGTCACGAATCCTGGAAGAGTCATTGCGCAAACGCAATATACCTTATCGTATTTACGGAGGACTATCGTTTTACCAACGCAAGGAAGTCAAGGATGCTATAGCCTATTTCCGCTTATCGGTTAATCCGGATGATGACGAAGCGTTAAGGCGGATTATCAATTATCCCGGACGTGGAATCGGAGAAACAACTGTCAATAAGTTGTTGCGATGCGCAATAGACAATCATGTGTCGATATGGCGAATACTGAATGACCTTGGCTCTTATAGCCCGGGGGTCAACAGTGGAATAACTAAAAAACTTGAAGCGTTCAGGGCGATGATTCAGCGGTTTATAGATATGAACAGTCAGGGTTTGGATGCGGAGGCTGTCGCTGTCGCTATAATCAGAGAAGCAGGATTGTTGTCGGTGCTACTCACCGACCGTACACCCGAGAGTATATCAAAACAAGAGAATATCAATGAACTTTTGAATGGTGTAAAGGAATTTGTTACCGGAAAACTTGAAGAAGGGGCTTCAGAGGAGCGCTCCTTAAGGGATTTCCTCAGCATTGTGTCATTGGCAACCGATCAAGATCAGGATGATGGGTCCGGGGAACGTGTGACACTAATGACTGCCCATGCAGCAAAGGGATTGGAATTTTCCAACGTGTTTATTGTCGGTGTAGAAGAGGATTTGTTCCCCTCGGCTATGAGTTCATCGACATTAAGCGAGATTGAGGAGGAGCGCCGCCTACTGTATGTGGCGATTACGCGCGCTAAAAATTTCTGTATGTTAAGTTATGCGTCATCCCGATTCAGAAACGGCCAGACAAGCACCTGTTCACCATCCCGTTTTATTCGCGACATCAATCCTCAGTATCTGCATCTTGTGTCGGGAACTTCGTTGGGCCCCCAGTCACGCATAAATCCTGTTGAAAAGTATCAATCGTCATTCCATTCGACGACATCGAAAAGCTATAATGCATCGTCAGATTTAACTGTGTCAACCCGGCATAGCACAGTTATATCGACTGCTACGGCTAAACCTGCTGATGTTTCATCGGGGATTTTTGTATTACATAAAGTGTCTGATTTAGCTGTCGGCATGAAGATTGAGCATCCTCGATTCGGATTTGGTGAGATTACGAACATCGACAAGGTGTCGCCCGATCCGAGAATTACGGTTAATTTCTCCAATGTAGAGACCAAGACCCTGTTATTGAAATTCGCCCGTTTTAATATTTTATCATGATGGATATTAAAGAATTGCCCACGCCGTTTTATATCGTATATGAGGATAAGCTCCGAAAGAATCTGTCGCTGATAAAGCGAGTCAAAGATGAAGCTGGAGTCAACATTATCATGGCGTTTAAAGCCAATGCTCTTTGGCGCACTTTCCCAATAATAAAAGAATATGTCTGTGATTCAACGGCAAGCTCGTTGAACGAACTACGCCTCGGAAATGAGGAGCTTGGAGGCGATGTGCATAGCTATTGTCCGGCCTACACCCCATCCACCATAGCTGAATATCTATCGGGAAGCAAACACATCACGTTTAACTCTGCCGGTCAATATGATCGTTTCAGCAGACAGCTCATGGCATGGAATCAATCGCACCCGGAGAGACGGGTCTCGCCCGGACTGAGAGTGAATCCACGCTGTTCGGTTATAGAGACAGACATATACAATCCGGCACTTCCGGGTTCCAGGTTCGGTGTTACTGCAGAGTCTCTTGGCGGTGAGTTGCCCGACGGAATTGAGGGATTACATTTCCATGCGCTATGTGAATCATCGTCATATGACTTACAACGAGTTCTGGACGCATTTGAGAGCCAATTCGGGCAATTGCTCGGCGATTTGAAGTGGGTTAATATGGGTGGTGGCCATTTGATGACAAAGGAAGGGTATGATGTGGAACATCTTATCTCTTTGCTCAAAGGATTTCGGAAACGTTATCCCTGGTTGGAGGTTATACTTGAACCGGGTAGCGCATTTACATGGCGTACAGGCGATTTAATCACGTCGGTAGTTGACGTAGTGGAGAATGACGGAATAAACACTGCTATAATTGACGCATCGTTTGCTTGTCATATGCCAGACACATTGGAGATGCCATATAAACCTGCCATTACCGAAAGTATTGAACCGGCTGATGGTAAACCAAGTTATAGACTTGGTGGAAACTCATGCCTCAGTGGTGATTACGTTGGCGATTGGAGCTTTGAAAAACCCCTCTCAATCGGAGACCGTCTGACTCTTGAGGATATGAATCATTATACAACTGTCAAAACTACAATGTTTAATGGTATCTCCCATCCCGATATTGTGCTATGCCATACGAACGGAAATTTGGAATACCTGCGAAAATATGATTATAACGATTACAAATCACGAATGAACTGATACATCTATGCCGAAATTCTCTATAATTATTCCAGTATATAATCGAATCGAAGAAGTCGATGATTTACTCAAAAGCCTTGCCGCGCAAAAGTGTAAAGATTTTGAGGCCGTAATAGTCGAAGATGGCTCCACAGACCCCTGTCGAGAAGTTGTGGCAACCTATTCAGACAAGATAGATATCAAGTATTATTTCAAGATAAACGAAGGCCGTTCTATTGCACGAAATTATGGTATGGAGCGCTCTACTGGTGATTACCTGATTTTTTTCGATTCAGATTGCGTGATACCTCCCGATTATTTCGCCGTTCTTGCTCAATATCTTGAAAAAACGCCGGTGGATTGTTTCGGAGGTCCCGATGCCGCTCATGAATCATTTTCCAATACGCAAAAGGCCATCAACTATTCCATGACTTCATTTCTGACGACTGGAGGAATAAGAGGCGGGAAAGTGCAGTTGGAAAAATTCACACCGAGAACATTCAACATGGGATTTTCTCGAAGAGTTTATGATAAAGTCGGCGGCTTTCGCGAAATGTTTTCAGAGGATATAGATATGTCGACCCGTATACGCAAAGCCGGATTTAGTATAGCCCTCATAAGAGCAGCGTATGTCTATCATAAACGCAGACTCAATATGAAACTGTTCGCCAGGCAGGTTTATGTGTTCGGAATGTCAAGAATCACACTCAAGTTGCTATACCCTGAATCTCTTAAAGTAGTTCATCTGCTTCCGGCTGCATTTGTCATTGGTTCATTAGCGTTGATACTTCTGTCGATATTCGTTTCATGGTGGTTTGTCATGCCGTTGTTAGTTTACCTTGGGGCTGTTTTTGTCTCTGCACTGTTCTCCACCAAATCGCTTGATATCGCTTTGAAGTCACTTCCTGCGAGCATTATACAGCTTGGAGGATATGGCGTAGGGTTTATTAGAGCCTATATGACAAAAATAATCCTTAGGCGGGGAAGAGATCTAAATCAGGAAATTGCGATGCGTAAAGGTAAATAAAATGACAAACAAAGAAGCCGATAACCGAGTCTTTAGGATACATGATCTTAATGATGATGACCGTCCTCGCGAAAAAGCATTGAGAATCGGGATTCAAGGACTGAGCAATGCTGAACTGCTTGCCATTATATTTGGTGGCGGATTGCCCGGGAAATCAGTTATTCAGTTGAGTCAGGAAATATTGCGCGATCAGGACAATCGTCTGTCACGTCTCGCAAAGATGTCGATTCATGAGATGTCGACTAAATATAAAGGCATTGGCCCAGCTAAATCAATATCTCTTGCGGCGGCCTTTGAACTTGGCATAAGATGTCAGGCGGATTTCGCGGAGGAAGATCCTCGCATCTGCGGTAGCCATGATGCCTACAAATTGATGTATCCGCATCTGTGCCGTTTAAACTACGAGGAATTTTGGGTATTGCATTTATCCCATGCCAACAGACTTATATCGAAAGAGTGTATTAGTGGAGGAGGAACCGCAAGCACACTCGTCGATGTGAAACTGCTCATGAAACGCGCTATCGACAAGTTGTCAAGTGGTTTGATTCTTGTGCACAACCATCCTTCGGGGAATTTAGTGCCAAGTACTCCCGACAATCAGCTTACACTGCGAATCAAGCAGGCGTGCCAGATTCTTGACATCAGACTACTTGACCATCTGATAGTGTCGTCATCGGGTTATTTCTCATATAATGACGAGGGCAAACTGTGATGCCAATAAAGGATTGACCAACATGAGTATCAGTGCGAAAAATAGCATGATAATCAGGATAATAGCCCCTGTGGCGATAGGCGTTACTGTAATTGTCTGGCTATTTCATCGAGAATTTAGCGTTAATACGTTACAGTTGATACATTTCACTCCCCATGTTGTCGGCGCCATATTCCTCGCATGGTTGTTTATGGTTGGTCGAGATTTCGGCCTGACATGGCGATTGCGGACTTTGACCGATTGCCAGCTGACATGGCGACAGGCCTTGCGTGTGGATATGCTATGTGAGTTCACATCGTGTGTTACCCCATCGGCTGTCGGTGGAAGCGCATTAGGCATGGTATATCTTAATCGGGAGGGTATCGCTTTAGGGCGTGCGACAACATTGATGATGACTACCATATTTCTCGATGAGTTGTTTTTTGTAATCGCATGTCCAATTATAGCATTGGTAATCCCCCATGATAAATTATTCGGCTTCGGGCATGGTAACGAAACGTTCACTGTAGGGTTGGAAATCGTATTTTGGTGTGTTTATGGGGTCTTGTTCGCATGGACTTTAATCTTGTTTTTCGGGATAATTGCGAAGCCTTATGGCGTAAAAATAGTCTTGACAAAACTATTTCGACTCCCGATTTTGCGACGATGGGAATATAAAATAGTTGAAGTTGCCGACAATATGGTAGCGACATCAATCCATTTGAAAAGGAAGCCGTTGAAATGGTGGCTTGAAACTTTTGGGGCGAGTGCTCTATCATGGACATCACGTTTTTTAGTCGTTAACGCTCTGTTTTGGGGGTTCGTCCCAGGCTCGGAGCAACTTGTAGTATTCGGCAGGCAGCTTGTCGTATGGGTGGCATTGATGGTCAGTCCGACACCCGGAGGTTCCGGTGTCAGTGAATGGCTTTTCACTGAATATTACGGAGATATGATAGCTAGAGCCGCAGGAGTAGGAATTGCATTGATTATCGCGCTTTTCTGGCGGTTGATATCATATTATGTATATCTTGTCATCGGAGTGTGCCTATTGCCGGGCTTTTTCTCAAGAAAAAATGTGAAATAGGAGTTTCGATATGTATTTGTTTAATAACGATAAATATATTTTCTATGAGCAATAGTTTTATTGGCATTATCCCCGCGCGCTATGCTTCAAGTCGATTTCCCGGCAAACCGTTAGCTGAAATCGGCAAAATGACTATGATTGAACGCGTGTATCGCCAAGCATCTAAGGAATTGGACGATGTGTTGGTCGCAACAGACGATAACCGCATCGCTGATGCTGTGAAGGCTTTTGGGGGGAATGTAGTGATGACATCCCAAGAGCATCGCAGCGGTACTGACCGTTGTTATGAGGCTTATCGCAATTGCGGCTCAAATGCGACTGTCGTAATTAATATTCAAGGTGATGAGCCATTTATAAATCCTAAACAAATTTCATCATTGAAACAATGTTTTGAAGATGAATCTACCGATATTGCCACGTTGGCTCGTCCGTATGATCCTTCAAAGGGATTTGAAGGGCTTTTTGACCCTAATGTCGTTAAAGTTGTTAGGAATCAAAATGATATGGCTATTTATTTCAGTCGCACCATTATACCATATATTCGCAATTACCAATGGCAAGAATGGCTTAATCGTTTCCAATTTCTGACACATGTGGGTATGTATGGATATCGTTCGTCTACGTTGGCTGAGATTACAAAACTACCCCAATCACCTCTTGAGTTGGCTGAATCTCTTGAACAATTGAGATGGATAGATAATGGATATAGAATTAAAGTTGGTTTGACCGATTGCCCAACGATTGGAATAGACACTCCTGCCGATCTTGAAGAAGCTCGCCGCTTTTGTGAGCAAAACGGGCTGTAACCCAATTAACATTTATTAGAAGTAATGAATGCTGTTAATCGAAAAATCTCACCGGCGATAACCGGTTTCCCGGAATTACGGTTACCGGATGTCGATATGCGGGATATCGGCAATGGGGCAAATCTCGTGACTTTAAATTCCGGCAATCAGCCGATAGTGCAGCTCACACTTGTTTATGACGGGGGTAAACTTGATTTCAATAATCCGGCTATTCCGATGTTGGTGTCTGCCTCATTGCGTGACGGCTGTGAAACCTTGTCGGGAGATGAGGTGGAATACCGGCTTGACTTTAACGGAGCATGGCTGAAAAGTGAAGTGAGGGACCATAACTCAGTGGTTACGCTCACATCGTTGAGCAGCAAATTAGACAAAGTGCTTCCGATTGTCAGGGGTATTTTAACCTCCCCGACTTTCCCCATGCAACGAATCAGTCGTAATAAAGATAAAATGGTGGCATCATGGGAGTTGCAGCGAAAAAAAGTCGATTATCTGGCGGAATCGGCTTCGCTCTGTCAACTGGCGGGTTCGGGACATCCGATAACTATTGAGGCGACTCCGGAACGTATATCGGCTGTTGATTGGCAAATGATGGTTGAATCGCAGAGACTCATGTGTGCGACGAGTTCCATGTCGGCATATTTGGCAGGATGCTTCAATGAATCGGAACATGATTCGGTCATAAGGTTTCTTGAATCGTTACCTACAGGGAATCAGCCGATAGTGCGTAGAATGAAGCCGTTTGAATCCGTCCGCAGTTCAGTCGAAGAGGTGGTTGACTACAAAGGAGCGTTGCAAAGCGCGGTTGTCATGGCGATACCCGCCGTAGACCGATATCATAATGATTACTGTATGCTGCGTCTGGTCGCTATGGCTCTTGGCGGATATTTCGGTAGTCGCCTGATGACAAATTTGCGGGAAAAACAGGGGTTGACATATGGCGTATCAGCAGGCCTTTACGGCTATCATGAAGGCGGAGCGGTGATGGTATCTACACAGTGCGACAACCGCAGCGTCAGAGCGGTTATTGATGGGACTAAACGAGAAATTAGGCACCTGATAGAAAATCCCCCGATGGGAGAAGAACTTGAACGCCTTGTTCAGACTGCAAACAGCGAACTCGCCTCTATCCTTGACTCTCCGTTTAACGTGATTAACCATGTCGCCGCGCAACGCCTTGCCGGCACTCCACCAGATTATTTTGACCGTCAACAGACGGCTGTGGGCTCATTGTCGCCCGATGCTATTTCTGACTGTGCAAGCCGTTATTTGGATGTTGATAAGATGCTTGTGGCAATTGCAGGAGACACGACGACCATGGTTAAATAATTTTCACATCTTAGTGTGTGAAAATTGTTGAAAATATCCCGGATAATTGCGAACTTTGCAAAGAATATAACCGTATCTCTCTCATCGGAATTTATAATTACAAATCAAAACAAATAATAACATTTAGCTGAATGAAAAAGAGTGCTTTGCAGAAGGCTCGCGCCGCTTATCAGCCCAAGTTGCCGATTGTATTGACCGGCGCAGTGAAGGCTGTAGAAGGAGAACCCACCCAGTCAGTAGCCGATCAGACCGACATCAAGGCTTTGTTCCCCAACACATACGGCTTGCCCGAATTGAAATTTGAGAAAAACGCCAATCCCTCGGCAACACAACCGATTAACGTCGGCGTAATCTTGTCGGGCGGTCAGGCACCCGGTGGCCACAACGTAATCAGCGGTCTCTTTGACGGTATCAAAAAAATCCACCGCAACAGCCGTCTCTTCGGTTTCTTGATGGGCCCGAGTGGACTCGTTGATCATCGCTATATGGAGCTTACTGCCGAAATCATCGACGAATATCGCAACACAGGCGGTTTCGACATCATCGGCTCAGGCCGCACTAAGCTTGAGACTAAAGAACAGTTTGACAAAGGCCTTGAAATTCTCAAAGAGCTTGACATTAAGGCGGTTGTCATCATAGGTGGCGACGATTCAAACACTAACGCAGCTATCCTCGCCGAATATTACAAAGCCATCGGAGCCGGCGTTCAAGTAATCGGTTGCCCCAAAACAATCGATGGCGACTTGAAAAACGCCCAGATTGAGACTTCATTCGGCTTCGACACAGCTACCAAAGTTTACTCTGAGGTAATCGGCAACATCCAGCGCGACTGCAACTCTGCTAAAAAATACTGGCACTTCATCAAATTGATGGGCCGCTCAGCATCACACATCGCCCTAGAGTGCGCATTACAGACCCAACCCAACATCTGCATTGTATCCGAAGAAGTTGAGGCTAAAAACCAATCACTCGACGACGTAGTGGAATACATCGCCAAGACCGTAGCCGCCCGCGCAGCCGTAGGCGACAACTTCGGCACAGTGTTGATTCCCGAAGGGCTCATTGAGTTCATCCCCGCAATCAAAGCGTTGATTGCTGAACTCAACGACGTGCTCGCAAAACACCCCGAACTCGCTAAAGAAGACGCTGAAGCTATCTTCGCATTCATCAAACAAAACCTTTCAGCCGCCAACGCGGCTACTCTGGCATCGCTGCCCGACAAAGTGGCTCGACAACTTTGCCTCGATCGCGATCCCCACGGCAACGTGCAGGTTTCGCTCATCGAGACTGAGAAACTCCTCAGCGAAATGGTCGGCAAACGTCTCGCCGTTATGGCTAAAGACGGTGAGTACGTTGGTAAGTTCTCAGCCCTCCACCACTTCTTCGGCTATGAAGGCCGTTGCGCTGACCCGTCAAACTTTGACGCAGACTATTGCTATGCTCTCGGGTTCAATGCAGCTTGTTTGGTTAACTCAGGCGTGACAGGCTATATGTCATCAGTCCGCAATTTGACTAAACCCTCTGTTCAGTGGATTGCTGGTGGCATACCTATCACAATGATGATGAACATGGAGCGTCGCAACGGCGCAATGAAACCCGTGATACAAAAAGCGCTTGTCGACCTTGCTGGGGCTCCTTTCATGAAGTTTGCATCCAAGCGCGACGACTGGGCGGTCAATACTTGCTATGTATATCCCGGACCAATTCAGTATTTCGGGCCGGCTGAAGTTTGCGACCTCCCCTCTATGACACTCCGTTACGAACATCAGGGCAAATAGAGGTAACGCAAACCCAATTTTCCTACAGCGACTTTTATAGATACCTGCCAATGTGAAACATAATGAGCATTGGCGGGTATCATTTTGTATATCAAACTGTAATTTTAACTAAATAAATTTAAAAAATGCGTGGTGCCGCTAATTAAACCAAGATTAATTCAGAAAAAAGATATATATTTGTGAAAACTTGGTTTAGATGGCTGTAGACTTGCGGCAAAGATTGGAACGCATTGAGAGTAAGGCGAATCTTCTTACAGAGCGTTATCAGGTTGTTCTCAACGAGAAACACGCTGCCCAACAGCGTATTTCGGAGCTTGAGAGTATCGTGAGTACTTTGCGAAAGGATGTCGAAAAGTTGCAACAATTGTTGGAATACCAACGTGTCGCTACTACGATATCGCCTACGAAAGAAGACGTTGACCGCAGTCGCACCATTTTAGCCGGGTTAGTGCGGGAAATCGACAACTGCATCAATGAACTCAAAGACTGATGCAATGACTGATAGACAGAATATAACAATACGAATATCTGATTTGGCTCCAATGCCTCTCTCTATATTGAGAGCTGATGAGGAAATTTATCGTCAGGCCGAATACAATGTCAATCAACTGTGCGGCGTATGGGGCAAACGATATAAGGACAAGAGTTCCAAGGAGATTTTAGCTATGGTGGCTTTTCAGTTTGCCAAGCTTTACTTCTCAGGAAAAGCTGATGTTGAAGCGGCAGATCGGCTTCTCGACAGCTTGGAAAGTGAACTTGACCGATTGCTGTTGTCGTCGGGGATACAATCGGGGCAATGACCTCTAAGTATCTGATGCGATGATAGACATCAAAAAATATTGTAATATACATCTACCAAATTCGACCAACGCTTTAGAGAAAGCTAATAACACTCGCACTATCATCGAATGCCGCTTGGTAACGGTTTAATTGCATTCACCGCGGTATTTGTTTGTTGGTGCGTTATTTTTTTAATATTTTAAATCTAATCACAGAATGGATATATTCATTTATGTATTAATCGGCGTTGGTGCTCTTGGTTTAGGAGCTTTGGCGGCAGTCATGATTCAAAAGTCTTTGGCCAAAAGCAGAGCAAAATTAATTGTTGAGGAGGCCGAACGAGAAGCCGCCCTGATTAAGCAGAACAAACTCCTCGAAGCTCGCGAGGAGGAAATAAAGATTAAATCGGAAGCTGAAAAACAAGCACAGTCTCGTCTCTCTAAAGTTCAATCAATCGAAGCGAAACAAAAACAGCGAGAGTTGCAGCTTAATCAGCAACAGGGTGAAAATCAGCGCGCACGCAATGAAAACGAAGTTGTAAAAGCTAATCTTGAAGCTCAACAAGGTGCGCTTGATGCCCGCAAGGCTGAGCTTGACCGATTGCACCGCAAAGCCCAAGAGGAGTTGGAGCATATCTCGGGTCTGTCGAGCGAGGAAGCAAAGGAAAAGTTGGTTGAGTCGCTCAAAGATGAGGCTAAAACAGCTGCGGCATCCTATATCAATGATATAATGGACGAGGCGAAGATGACGGCTAACAAAGAGGCAAAACGCATAGTCGTCCAGTCGATACAGCGTGTTGCTACTGAAACAGCTATTGAGAACTCAGTTACAGTGTTTCATATCGATTCCGATGAAATTAAGGGCCGTATAATAGGTAGAGAAGGACGTAACATCCGCGCGCTTGAAGCTGCTACGGGCATAGAGATTATAGTTGATGACACGCCCGAGGCGATTGTCCTCTCTGGTTTTGACCCGGTGCGTCGTGAAATCGCACGTCTTGCCCTGCACCAGCTTGTAGCTGACGGTCGCATACACCCTGCTCGTATCGAGGAGGTAGTCGCTAAGGTAAGAAAGCAGATTGAGGAGGAAATCATTGAAACCGGGAAACGCACTGCGATAGATTTTGGTATACACGGGTTACATCCTGATTTGATTCGCCTTGTCGGAAAAATGAAATACCGTTCAAGCTATGGCCAGAATCTTTTACAACACTCGCGTGAAACCGCTAATCTCTGTGCGATTATGGCATCGGAACTCGGGCTTAACCCCAAAAAGGCGCGTCGAGCCGGCCTGCTTCACGATATAGGAAAAGTCCCCGATGAGGAACCTGAACTTCCGCATGCGCTTCTCGGCATGAAACTAGCGGAGAAATACAAAGAGAAGCCGGAAATATGCAATGCCATAGGGGCGCACCATGACGAGGTTGAGCAGACCACTCTGCTTGCTCCAATAGTGCAAGTCTGTGACGCGATTTCAGGTGCTCGTCCTGGAGCTCGCCGCGAAATTGTCGAAGCATACATCAAGCGACTGAATGCTCTTGAGCAACTCGCATTATCTTATCCTGGAGTCATCAAGACTTATGCTATCCAAGCCGGCCGCGAACTGCGTGTCATTGTCGGCGCCGACAAGATAGATGATGTTGAAACCGAAAAGTTGTCGAGCGAAATAGCTAAACGCATTCAGGACGAAATGACCTATCCCGGACAGGTTAAGATTACCGTGATTCGTGAAACGAGGTCGGTAAGTTTTGCCAAATAACCATTTTTCACAAGGTTATGTCTATTAAAGATAGTAGCGCACATCCCGATAAGCTGTCAGAAGCTCCTGACTCCGCAAATATAGGCTCTTGCTCTATGTGTGAGTGCGTCAATTGTGGTAAAGGTGAGCCACGCGGCAAATTGCACTGTTTCAATTGGCTGGAAGATATTCCCGGCGGATATGCAGATTGTGATATAGTCGAGGTGCAGTTTAAGAATACAAGAAAGGGTTTTTATAAAAACAGCACCAATATCCCGCTTGAAATGGGCGATTGGGTCGCTGTTGAAGCGTCTCCGGGGCACGACATTGGCCAAGTCACCCTGACTGGTGCGCTTGTCAAACTGCAGATGGCGAAGGCGAGAGTGAAATCCGATGCCGAAATACGCCGTGTGTTCCGCAAGGCTAAACAGAGCGATATGGATAAGTTTGAAGAAGCGAAAGCTAAGGAAAACAATACCATGATTCGTTCGCGCAAAATAGCCGAGGACTTGAATCTCAATATGAAAATCGGAGATGTTGAGTATCAGGGCGACGGTAATAAAGCGATATTTTATTACATCGCAGACGAACGCGTGGATTTCAGACAACTGATTAAAGTGCTTGCCGACACTTTCAAGGTTAGGATTGAGATGAAACAAATAGGCGCACGCCAAGAGGCGGGACGTATAGGAGGTATCGGTCCATGTGGCCGACCGCTCTGCTGTGCCAGTTGGATGTCGAGTTTTGTGTCAGTCGCTACGAGTGCGGCAAGATACCAGGACATATCTTTGAACCCTCAGAAACTTGCGGGGCAATGTGCCAAGTTAAAATGCTGCTTGAACTTTGAGGTAGATGCCTATGTGGAGAGCGTAAAGCGCTTGCCGGGAAAAGAGATCCGACTTGAAACTGCCGACAATACCTACTTCTATTTTAAAGCGGATATATTCAAACGTCTGATAACCTATTCGACCGATAAGTCGGTTCCGGCAAACCTTATAACGATTGATGCTGAAAGGGCATTCGAAATCATAGCTCTTAACAAGGCAGGCGAAAAACCGCTGAAACTTGAGCGTGAAGGAGGCGAGAAGAAGGAAACAAAAAAAGAGTTTGGCGACATTATCGGTCAGGACAGCGTTACACGTTTTGATAAGAAAGGGAAGAAAAAGTCACCTAAAAATAAGCAACGCAATGGTGGAACGCAATCTCAATCGGAGCAAAAGCCACAGGATGGCAACCGCCAACAGCGGGAGAAGAGGGGCGTAGACAATCAGAAAAACAACCGACAACGAGACCAGCGAAAGGGTCAGAAATCTCAAATACAAGGAGACCCGAGCCCTAAGTTGAACCGCGACAAGCCTAAGGACAACCGTCAGGAACGGCCTCCGGTTAAACCAGACAGCAGTGACAATAATGAATAGATTGTTTACAATAGTAATATTTTCAGTATTGTGCTTGGGGGCCTGTGTCCCCGGGCACAATGACTTTAGCGACTTCAGGAATTTGCCTCAATCAGGCTGGCAATATGCCAATGTGCTTACGTTTAATCCTGAACACGGCGATTCGGTTGCGGTCGGCTCTCTGTGTGTCAGCCTTCGCCATACGGATGCATATATGTTTTCCAATTTATGGCTTGAAATCGAATTCATGGATGCGGACAAAACCGTACACTGTGATACTGTAAATTTCAAACTTGCTGATATCTATGGGAGATGGCTTGGAATTGGAAATGCAACTGATTTTCAAGTCACAGATACAGTATGCAAGAGCCTTCGCCACAGAAGCGGCTCGCCAGTCCGGGTTCGTCATATTATGAGGGTCGATACACTTACCGGAATTGATATCGTGGGGGTGACTTTCAACGGATATAACTAAGATGTTTTAGGATTCATGAATCCAATAGCGAAAAAGATAGACAGGAAGGTGTTCCGTCTCGTCGGTGAAGCCGCAGACTCGCTTAATCGGCCGTGCTATGTAGTGGGCGGTTATGTGAGGGATTTGTTTCTCGGACGGCACTCCAAGGATATTGATTTTGTCAGTGTAGGTAGCGGAATCGAGATTGCCGAAGCTGTCACCAAGATTATTGGCAAAGGAGCCCGTCTTAACGTATTCAAGAATTTTGGTACGGCGCAAGTAAAGTATCGCGCTCTTGAACTTGAATTTGTTGGAGCGAGACGCGAATCATACCGTCGCGACAGTCGAAAACCTATTGTAGAAGATGGAAGTCTTGAAGATGACTTATCAAGGCGCGACTTCACAATCAACGCAATGGCCATATCGGTGAACGAAAACGGCTTTGGTACAATAGTGGATAAATTTAATGGAGTCAATGACCTTGATAACAGGTTAATACGCACACCGCTTGACCCTGACATAACATTTAGCGACGACCCGTTAAGAATGATGCGAGCCATACGTTTCGCAACTCAATTGCAGTTTGACATATTGCCTGAAACTTTTGACGCGATTAAGCGCAACGCCTCAAGAATATCAATTATTTCAAAGGAGCGGATCGTTGACGAGCTTATGAAAATTATGGCATCCCCTACCCCGTCAATTGGTTGGAAACTATTGCTCGATAGTGGGTTGCTCCATTTGATTTTTCCTGCATTGGCTCAGCTGAAAGGCGTAGAAATAGTTAAGGGACGCGGACATAAAGATAATTTCTACCACACTCTGACCGTGCTTGACAATGTCGCCAAGCAAAGTGATAACGTGTGGTTGCGTTGGAGCGCATTACTACATGACATCGCAAAGCCTGTGACTAAACGTTGGGACGACCGTATAGGGTGGACATTCCACAATCATAATTTCATAGGAGCCAAGATGATTCCCCGCTTGTTTAGAGAGATGAAACTTCCGCTCAATGAAAAGATGAAATATGTGCAAAAGATGGTTGAATTGCACATGAGGCCTATTTCTTTGGTAGAAGATGAGGTGACCGACAGTGCAGTCAGGCGATTGCTCGTTGACGCAGGCGACGACATTGACGACCTGATGGTGTTGTGCAGGGCGGATATAACGTCAAAAAATGAGGACAAGGTGCGCAGATTTCTTGAGAATTTCGACATTCTGCGCCAAAAAATGATTGAAATAGAGGCGAAAGATAAATTGCGAAACTGGCAGCCGCCGGTTGACGGCCTTGAAATCATGCAGACATTCGGCCTTAAATCGAGCCCTATGGTTGGCGTCATAAAGGATGCCATCCGAAATGCGATACTCGATGGCATTGTTGAGAATAACCATGAAAGCGCTCATGCGTTTATGCTGAAAGTTGCTGCCGATAATGGTGTTTATCCTGTAACCCGATTCAGTGCAGATGAAACAGACAAGTAGTCGGCCTATTGAGCTATTGGCCCCTGCAAGAACTCCCGAAATAGCGATAGACGCCATAAAACATGGAGCTGATGCGGTTTACATGGGCGCTTCGTCGTTTGGTGCGCGAGTGGCAGCCGCTAATTCTCTTGATGATATTTCAAGAGCTGTTAACTATGCGCATCAGTTCGGATGCAGAGTCTATTGCACTGTCAACACAATTGTGTACGACGATGAATTGAAGGATGTTGAAAGGTTGATTAATGAGCTGTATCGTAGAGAAGTCGATGCGTTGATAGTGCAGGATTTAGGTATTCTAAGAATGGATATTCCGCCAATCGCTCTTCATGCGAGCACACAATGCGACACTCGCGATGCGGAAAAGGCAAAATTTCTTGAAAGCGTAGGATTCTCTCAAATTGTGCTTGCGAGAGAACTGACGCTACATGAGATTAGAAATATCGGTAACTCAGTCTCTGTGCCATTGGAAGCGTTTGTCCATGGCGCTTTATGCGTGAGCTACAGCGGCGATTGTCAGGCAAGTTTCTCGGTGAATGGCCGGAGTGCCAACCGTGGCGAATGCGCACAGATGTGTCGCCTGCCCTACCAACTTCTTGACGATAAAGGCAACACAATCCAGGTAGCTCGCGGCCGACACCTGCTATCGCTGAAAGATATGAATCGTATAGAGATGGTGGCAGAAATGATAGAAGCAGGCGTATCGTCGTTTAAAATTGAGGGCAGACTGAAAGATAAGCACTATGTGAAAAACGTAGTCGCAGCCTACCGCAAAGCTATCGACACAGCCATAGCCGCCAATCCCGACCGCTATCATCGCGCTTCACTCGGCGATAGCGAGCTGACATTCTCGCCAGCTCTCCCTAACAGCTTCAATCGCGGCTACACCGATTACTTTCTGAGATCAAGGAAGCAATGCGGAAGCATCGCCTCGATAGAATCGCCAAAATCGACTGGAACAGTTGTAGGCTGCGTCAAAAGGACTATGGGCAATGCAATTAGAGCGAGTCTGAGTGCTACGTTACATAATGGTGACGGAATGGGCTTTTATGACGAAAACGGTGAGTTTAACGGTTTCCGTCTAAATAAAGTTGAGGGCGAATTACTTTATCCCGCAAACCGCGTAAACATTAAAAACAACACCACTCTGTTTCGCAACTCCGACAAACTGTGGGAAGATATGCTTGATGGTGACACTGCCGACCGCCGCATTAGTGTGACATTAACACTACGCAAAGCCGGGCAATCGGCCATTGCCCTCGATGCGTCAGTCGATGGGACAGGCATAAGTGTATCGACATCAATCGACATCCAACCGGCTAAAGCCTCCACCGACCAGAAAACATCACGGTGCGATGCCCTGTCAAAGTTGGGAACCACTAACTATCGTTTAGTCACACTCGACGACACCCTCGGCAACATCTTCGTGCCTAAATCACAACTGACCGCCTTGCGCCGCAAGACAGTTGAAAGCCTCGACCGCGCCATTGCGCTCAACCACCGATTTGGTTATCGTAAAGCCGAAGACACTAAAGCTCCGCTGCCAGGCAATGCCGACACAAGCTACCACGACAACATATCCAACCATTTGGCTCGCCAATTTTACGAGAGCCACGGCGCGAAAACGATTGAAACTGCACTTGAAACATCGACCAAAATCGACAAAGATAGCTTGAAAGTGATGACAACACGCTACTGTCTGAGACGAGAACTCGGATGTTGTCTCAAAGGCGCTAACGCCGACTTGCTGCCACGGGTGTTGTTCATCAAAAATGGCAACATCAAATTCCGGCTTAAATTTGATTGCAAAAATTGCGAGATGCAAGTGTTGACAACATTGAGATAAATTGTTATATTTGCGACTATCATTCAATCTTTTAACACGACCGACGATGAAAAAAATATTTTTTATGCTCATGATGTTGGCAATGCCGATGTTGCTTGCTGCACAGTTTAAATTGACAGCCGACGGCATACAGACCGAAGATGGCAAAGACTTTATAGTCGAAAAAGTCAAAGGCACTCAAAAACAACTGTTTCAACGCACCAAAACCGTGTTGACATCTATGCTTAAGTCACGTGATTATGACTTGAAATATAACGAGCCCGACATCATTATCGTGACGTGTGAAGGGATGAAGATTGCCAAAGACTATCTTGCAGGAATAAAAGATAAATATTCGGCAAACTGGAGTGTTGAAATCAAATTCAAACCCAACCGCATACGCATCGACGCCCCCACCCTCTCGTCGCTCAAATGCCGTCACTCCATAATCGAAATAGGCAAAGGGAGCGCTTTGAGCGTCAACACCAGCCTTAACCGCAAAGGACACTTATTCAAAGATGACGGTGAAATTCGCGAAAAAGATATGGTAGACCAAATCAACAAGCATTTCGACGAATTTTTAGGCGAGCTAATCAGCCGTGTAAAAAACTACGAGACATCTGAAGAAAACGACTGGTGAGACATCTGAAAAAACAGCCGACAATATTGACCCAAACTTAGGAATCCATCAACCAAATGACATTAGGAGACATAGCCCCCGACCGACTGGGATTAGACCAGAACGGGAACGAGATCAAACGTTCCGACTTCCCGGGTAAAAAGATAGCCCTCTACTTCTATCCCAAAGATTCGACACCTGGCTGCACAGCCGAAGCGTGCAATCTCCGCGACAACAACAACGCTCTGCATGCGGCAGGTTTCCAGGTGATTGGAGTGAGCGTGGATAGCGATAGCTCACACCGTCGTTTCATCGAGAAAAACAGTCTACCTTTCCCGCTTATCGCTGACACTGACCACACTTTGGTCGAAGCGTTCGGCGTGTGGGGCGAAAAGTCGATGTGTGGACGAAAATATATGGGAACTTTTCGCACCACTTTCATAATCTCATCAGATGGAATAATCGAACGTATTATCGGACCAAAGGAAATTAAGACTAAAGACCACGCAAAACAGATACTGCAATAAAAAGCATGGAACATTACGACTGTGACCGTAAATTTTTGTAAATTTGCAGCCAAGTTTTGAAAATCATAGCACAATATATGGCTGACGCAAAAAAAATTAAGACCGCGCTCATCTCGGTTTATCACAAAGACGGGCTTGACGAGATTTTATCTCTCTTGAATAAAGACGGTGTAAAGTTTCTTTCTACCGGTGGTACTAAATCATTCATCGAGTCGCTTGGCTACCAGTGTGATGCTGTCGAGGCACTCACGGGTTACCCTTCGATTCTTGGTGGTCGCGTCAAGACGCTTCATCCTAAAGTGTTTGGCGGTATCCTTAATCGTCGAGACAATTCCGGCGATAAAGAACAAATCGCGACTTACGAAATTCCCGAAATCGATCTTGTAATCGTTGATTTATATCCGTTTGTTGATACAGTCGCTTCCGGAGCATCTGATGATGACATTATTGAAAAAATAGATATAGGTGGTATTTCTTTAATCAGGGCAGCCGCAAAGAACTACAACGATGTGGTTATCGTAGCCTCTAAAGACCAGTACTCCCCTCTTGCCGAAATGCTTAAAAAACGAGGGGCTGAGTCGACTTTGGCTGAGCGCAGATGGTTTGCAAAAGAAGCTTTCGCGGTATCATCTTCTTATGACAGCTCTATTTTCTCATACTTTGATGGAGATGAAACACCCTCGGCTCTTCGTCTGGCTATTGACGGTTCAAAGCCAATGCGCTATGGAGAGAATCCTCATCAAAAAGGGGTATTCTTTGGAGACCTTGATGCAATGTTTGAGAAACTACATGGAAAAGAGATTTCCTACAACAATCTTCTTGACATTGATGCTGCGGTGTCCCTCATTTCTGAATTTAATGAACCCACATTTGCTGTATTGAAGCACAATAACGCTTGTGGACTCGCCACACGTTCTACTGTGTTAGATGCATGGAAAGACGCTTTGGCCGGCGATCCGGTCTCTGCGTTTGGTGGTGTACTCATAGCTAATCGCACTATTGATGCTGTGACTGCAGAGGAAATCAATAAAATTTTCTTTGAAGTCGTTATCGCTCCCGCATATGATGAGGATGCGTTGGAAATCTTAGAGCAAAAAAAGAACCGAATTATCTTAGTGCAAAAAATCAAAAACACTACTAAGAAACAAGTTCGCACAGTCCTTAACGGGGCTTTAGTCCAAGACCGTGACCTCAAAGTTGAGACCTCAGACGATCTCACACAAGTAACGGAAAAGGCTGTTTCACCAGAACAAGTAGCTGATTTGCTTTTCGCAAACAAAATTGTTAAGCACAGCAAGAGCAATGCCATAGTACTTGCTAAAAACGGCCAGTTGTGTGCCAGTGGCGTCGGACAAACATCACGAGTTGATGCCTTGAAACAAGCTATTGCTAAGGCTCAATCATTCGGCTTCGACCTCAACGGTGCGGTAATGGCCTCAGACGCATTCTTCCCCTTCCCTGACTGTGTCCAAATCGCTCATGAGGCCGGAATCACCGCCGTTATTCAACCTGGTGGTTCGGTTCGCGATAACGAGTCAATTGACTATTGTAACGCAAGCGGTGTCGCTATGGTTACTACAGGTATACGCCATTTTAAACATTAATATAGAAACCTCCCCTACTCGATTATTCCCATGAGACTTTTCTCCCTCACTAAAGAAATTGCAATCGACCTTGGTACCGCCAACACAATTATTATCCATAACGGGAAAATTGTGATTGATGAGCCGTCAATTGTCGCCCTTGACCGCCGTACCGACAAATTAATAGCAGTCGGCAAAGAGGCTCAACAGATGCAAGGGAAAGAGAATGACCATATACGCACCGTGCGTCCATTGCGTAAAGGCGTTATTGCCGATTTTAATGCAGCCGAGCTAATGATTCGCGGCCTCGTTAAAAAAGCAAGTTCCAAAAGTTGGTTCTCACCGTCATTGCGTATGGTTGTAGGTATTCCATCCGGGTCAACAGAGGTTGAGATTCGTGCTGTGCGCGATTCGTCGGAACACGCCGGAGGACGTGATGTCTACATGATATATGAACCCATGGCGGCTGCTCTCGGCATTGGCCTTGATGTTGAAGCTGCTGAGGGCAACATGATTGTCGATATAGGTGGTGGCACTACTGAAATAGCCGTTATCTCACTTGGCGGAATTGTCAGCAACAAGAGCATCCAGATTGCCGGTGATGATCTCACAGATGACATCCAGTCGCATATGCGTCGCGCCCACAATGTGAAAGTCGGAGAGCGTACAGCAGAACAGATAAAGATAAATGTCGGGTCTGCGTTGACTGAACTTGATAATCCGCCCGAAGATTTCATTGTGCATGGCCCTAACCAAATGACAGCCCTACCGATGGAAGTTCCTGTATCGTATCAGGAAATTTCACATTGCATAGAAAAATCCATATCAAAGATTGAAGCGGCAGTATTGAGTGCATTGGAGCAAACACCTCCCGAATTATATGCTGACATTGTCAGAAATGGGATATGGCTCGCCGGTGGCGGTGCTTTAATCCGTGGTTTAGACAAACGCTTGACCGATAAAATTGGCATTCAGTTCCACATCGCCGAAGACCCATTGCTCGCAGTGGCAAAAGGTACCGGCGTGGCATTGAAGAATATTCAGAATTTCTCATTCTTAATCAGATAATCTATCAAGGGAGTAAGGAACAGTGCGCAGTCTATTCAGCTTTTTGGTTAGATATAGTTCTGTTTTTGTGTTCACATTCTATGTGATCGTTTCTTGCGTGTTATTATTTGAGCGTAATCCATATCATCACCATGTCTATATGACATCGGCCGGAAAGTTGGCTTCCTCTGTATATGAGGAGGCCAATGCTTTTACATCATACTTCCACTTGCGCGACATTAACGAAGACCTGCAACGCCGCAATGCGAGTTTGGAAACCGAGGTGATTGGCCTCCGCCACCGACTCCGATTGTATCAAGAAGCAGCTTATGCCGACACGATGACCGTCGACGAGGCATTGAATCCTTACAGTTTCATACTCGCCCATGTGATAAACAACAGCATCACGCGCCCTTATAATTACATAACTATTGAAAAGGGAGAGCTTGACGGAGTCAAGCCTGAGATGGGCGTTGTGGACCAAAACGGTGTGGTCGGCGTGGTAAATATCGTTGCTCCCCATAGCGCTCGAATCATTTCGTTGCTCAACCCCAACTTCCGCTTATCGTGCCGCGTGAAAGGCAGCGATTGTTTCGGCTCGCTCGTATGGGACGGCGTGACCTACGAAGAAGCCGTGTTGGAAGAGTTGCCCAAGCACACCGTCTTCAAACAAGGTGACACGATTGTCACGAGCGGCTACTCTGCGGTATTTCCCGAAGGGATTCCCGTCGGCACCGTTGTCGGCAAAGCGCACGGTTCAAACGACAACTTCTTTACCTTGCGCGTCAAATTGTTGACTGATTTTTCACAACTCAGCACAGTCAGAATCGTTTCAAACGCTCTGAAAACTGAAATAGAACGCGTTGAAACCGAGGATTTATTTGAGAACGGCAGCACTAATTAAGGTTAAACGGCGATAACTAAGAGACTAATGGCTAAATCGATACTTAATTTCATATTATTGTTTGTAGTGCTTGTTGCCGCTCAGGTGATTATATTTAACCATCTGTTCCTTTTTAATGTAGCTTTGCCGTTAGTATTTATCTATTTTATCATAAAACTGCCTGTAACACTTGGTCTAAATTGGATGATGTCATTATCGTTTCTCATGGGATTGACAATTGATATTTTTTCTGACACTCAGGGCATGAATGCACTCACTTGTACAATATTCGCCACGCTTAAAAAGCCTGTGCTAAGACTGTATTTCCCAAGAGAAGAAGATTTGACTTACCCCGAACCGTCGATAAGATCGCTCGGCTTAGGCGTGTTTATGAAATATCTGATTACTATGGTGGTGATATATAGTTTTTTGTATTTCACCATAGAGTCTTTCTCACTGTTTAACCCGCTTAGATTACTATTGCGAATCGTAGGTAGCAGCGTATTGACATTTTTTCTTATTTTAGGCATAGACAGCCTTAGCATAAGACGACATGCGAAAAGACTATAACCTTGAGAAACGAAAATACGTAATCGGCGGATTCCTTATTCTAATAGCAATTATATACACTATACGGCTTTATGAGCTTCAAATCGCCGATAGCCGCTACAAGGAATACGCTGACATTAATGCGTTTCTCAACAAGACGCAATACCCCTCTCGAGGATTGATATATGACCGCAACGGCAAGCTGATTGTATTTAACCAGCCCGCATATGATGTGATGATGATACCGCGCGACGTCAAAGAGCTTGACACGCTTGATTTTTGCCACACGCTCAATCTCACTCCCGACCAATTGCGAAAACGTCTATCAGATATGAAAGACAAACGCATGAATCCCGGGTATTCGTCATACACTCCTCAACGTCTCATTAGTCACCTCTCGGCTGAAGACTACGGCCGACTGCAAGAAAAGCTTTACCGCTATCCCGGCTTTTTCATTCAGAAAAGGATTCTAAGGCAATATGCCCATAAAACCGCTGCCAACGTGTTAGGCAACATTCGCGAAGTATCGGCAAAAGACATAGAGCGCGACCCTTACTATCAAAGCGGAGACTACTGCGGCGACCTCGGAGTCGAAAAAAGCTATGAGGAGTATCTTCGCGGCGAGAAAGGAGTGGAAATCTTAATCAGAGATGTACATGGCCGTATAAAAGGTCGTTACGACAACGGCGCAAAAGATGTAGCACCGGTATCGGGACGAGATCTAAAGCTTAGTCTCGACTTGGAGTTGCAACAATACGCCGAAAGTCTGATGGTCAATAAAATCGGAGCTGTAGTGGCGGTTGAGCCCGAGACCGGAGAAATTCTAGCATTGGTGTCAAGCCCCACATACGACCCGACTTTACTCGTCGGACGCCAACGCGGTGCCAATTACGCCGCCTTGGTTAGGGATCGAGAGAAGCCCCTGTTTGACCGAGCGCTAATGGGCGCATATCCGCCCGGGTCGACATTCAAGCCTAGCCAAGGGCTGATTTTTCTCCAGGAGAATATCGTCAACCTGTCGACGTCTTACCCTTGTTATCACGGTTTCATTTCGGGCGGTCTTAAAGTCGGTTGCCACTCCCACGGGTCACCAATTAACCTCAAACCGGCCTTGCAAACATCGTGCAACGCATACTTTTGCTGGGGATTCAAAGCGATGATAGATAACAAAAGGTCAAAGTATGGTGGCACGGCTAATGCGTTTGAGGTATGGAAAAAGCATCTTGTGTCATTGGGCTATGGCTACCGATTGGGAGTAGACTTGCCGAGTGAAGGCCGCGGATTCATCCCGAATGCCAAGTTCTATAATAAGATTTACGGAGAAGGACGTTGGAGCGCTAACACCGTTATTTCAATATCTATAGGCCAAGGCGAGATATTGGCTACACCGTTACAGATTGCCAACCTTTGCGCCACCATCGCCAACCGCGGGTGGTTTATTACGCCCCACGTGGTAAAAGAAATTAAAGACACAGTTATGCCTACCGAATTGCTACAACGACGCACACCTACAATCGAATCGCGCCACTTTGACGACGTTGCCGAGGGTATGCGTATGGCTGTCACCGGAGGCACGTGCCGCATAGCCAATCTTCCCGACGTGGAAGTTTGTGGCAAAACCGGCACTGCGCAAAACCCACACGGGCGCGACCACTCGGCATTCATAGGTTTCGCTCCCTATCACGATCCAAAGATAGCAGTCTGCGTCTACGTTGAAAACGCAGGATTTGGAGCCACCTATGGCGTGCCCATAGGAAGCTTGGTGATTGAAAAATATTTAACTGGCAAAATATCGCCGCAACGTAAATATCTCGAACAGCGTATGTTTGAGTCAAACACAAAGATATTCAGTGGAGTCAAGAAACATTAAGGAGTCACCATTTCGCAACATTGACTGGTTTACGGTAGTCATCTACCTGATACTCGTCGTCGCCGGAGCTGTGAGCATTTATGCCGCGAGCTACGACTTCGACAATTCGAGCATAATGGACTTTACCGAGTTTTCGGGCAAACAGATAAGGTGGATATTTGTCAGCCTTCTCGTCGGGTTTGTGTTGCTGCTGATTGACGCGCGAATGTATGATACCTACGCCTATCCGATATACACGGTTATGGTGTTGATACTCGTGCTGACCATCTTTATAGCCCCTGATATCAAGGGCTCCAGATCTTGGATAGTGCTTGGCCCAATCTCGATACAACCTGCCGAGTTTGCTAAATTTGCCACATCACTTGCTCTTGCCAAATTGTTTAGCGGTTACAACTTTTCGTTAAACGCCCAAAAGAGTAACTACGTCAGAGCATTGGCAATTATCTTCATCCCCATCGTGCTGATTTTAGCACAGAAAGAGACCGGTTCGTCACTTGCCTATTTGGCCTTGTTTTTCGTGTTATACCGCGAGGGCATGAGCGGGTTGGTGCTATTGGCTGCGGTGTTTGCTGTGGTAATATTTGTCGTAGGTGTAAAGTATTCGACAACATTGACAATGGGAATTTCTACTGGTGTTTTTGCGGTGTTTGTGCTGATAATGCTCACGATGGTGACTATGCTTATGGTTTATTGTCGCAACATTATGGCAACACGCAACGTCTTCGCTTGGTTTGCCGGGACTGCGATTTTGACCGCAATCCTCAGCTGGTGCGGAGTCGAGATACCGGGTTACTGGTACTTTTTCACGGTAATAGGAGTAGCGTCGGCCTACTGTGTGATAGAGTTGATAAAAACCCATTCCCGCAAGATAGCCATAACACTCTCGACCGTCGTTTTGTCTATGACATTCTTATTTTCGGTCAACTATGTGTTCAATAACGTGCTTCAACCTCATCAACAGATGCGCATCAAAGTGACACTGGGAATGGAACAAGATTTGCGCCACCACGGCTATAACGTCAACCAATCGAAAATCGCAATCGGTTCAGGCGGATTTGCCGGGAAGGGATTTTTGAAAGGGACACAGACTAAATTGAAATATGTGCCGGAACAGCATACCGACTTTATCTTTTGCACAATAGGCGAAGAGGAGGGGTTTATTGGGACTACGACTGTTATGCTGTTGTTTATAATGCTCACGCTAAGGGTAATCAGCATAGCCGAACGCCAACCGACGGTTTTTGGCCGCGTCTATGCCTACTGTGTGGCGAGCATTTTCATTTTCCATTTCTGCATCAACATCGGAATGGTCATAGGTTTATGTCCGGTTATTGGAATTCCGTTGCCGTTTTTTAGTTACGGCGGTTCGTCTCTGCTCGGTTTTACTCTGTTGCTTTTCATTTTGCTACGTATAGATGCCGCTCGAAGAGGTCAATCTCGTAATTTTTAAAATCAGTCGGATGATTGCTTAAACTTTTTGGTAATGTTTGCATTGTATTCTGATATTTATTAGTAACTTAGTAGTGCATTATATAATCTAACTCTATAGCTTATACTCTCTCTTGAAAATGATAGATTTACAATCATTACTTTTTAATATCGAAATTGACAGTGGTGTACCGCGGCGCGGGTCATTGCTTGTCTCTGAGCCGTTCTTGAAAGAACAGTATTTCAATCATTCTGTTATATGTCTTGTCGATTATGAACCCCGGCAAGAAGCGATGGGGATTGTGTTGAATAAGCCAACGGCCTATTCTCTTGGTGAACTTGTGAAATCGGTCAATAGAAAGTCTGATATCACAGTGTTTTGCGGAGGTCCGCTATCGTGCGAAAGACTCTATTTCATCCATCGTCTCGGGAATATCATACCTAATAGCACGGAAATTGTTCCGGGTTTATGGATTGGAGGAGATTTTGGCGTTATGATTGACTATGTCAATTCAGGGTATCCTATTGATGGGAATGTGCGTTTCTTCATCGGATATAGCGGATGGGGCGTAGAGCAACTTGATGGCGAATTAAAAAAAAATGTGTGGGCTGTCACTCCGATTCATGACATCAGCCACTTGCTTGTCGGTAGCGATGATGGCTACTGGCATCGCACAGTGCGTTCAATGGGTCGCCCTTACCGCGGCTGGCTCTATCACCCTCAAAACCCGCAGGTCAATTAGTTTTTGGGTCTGATTTAAAAGTTATTTGATTTAAAACGCAATCAAGACTAAATCATGAACAAGTTAAAAAAATATCGAATAGTTATGAATTTGAGAGTAGTATGTGTCAAGGCGTTATTATGCGTCTCGATTTGGGCGGGCGCGACACGCATAGCGATTCTTAGTGATATTCATGTCACTCCAGGGAACGAATGCGAATCAAAGCTGAAAACGGCAGTGGCAGAAATCAATAGTTTATCCGGAGTGGACATGGTTGTCGTCAACGGGGACTTAACAAACGAGGGCTCTGATGAGCAATTGATAAACGTAAAAGGTATACTAGACCACCTCACAAAACCAAGCTATTTTTTGCCCGGTAACCATGAAAACAATTGGTCGCAAAGCGCGACAAAAACGTTTATAGATCTATGGGGCAATGATAGATTTGTCGCTGAGACTGATTCCTTAGTTATCGTTGGCATTAATTGCGGCCCATATATGAAAATGGGCGACGGCCACATCAAGCAAGAAGACCTCCATTGGCTATCATCAACATTGTCGCAGAGGGCTGTTGACGGTAAAAAAGTCGTGTCGTTTAATCATTACCCATTGAGCAATGATTTGGACAATTACGCAGATTACGCTTCTATTTTGGTGCGTTATCCTACTGTAATACACGTTAACGGCCATTATCATAAAAACGAGCCTTACAATTGTGGTGGAATTGAGTGTATGATGGTCAGGTCTCTTGACCGCAAAAATGGCGATTTCGGTTATACGATAATGGATGTAACCCCAGATTCAGTTCTGTTTTATCAAAAAAGATTAGGACTCCCCGCCGAACGCATCCATGCCGTAGCTGCCAAAACAGAGACGTCAATTGACAGAATAAAAGATAGCATTGTCACAGAAGTATCCCACAGTTCAATCCCATCAGACTGGACTATCGAAAAAGTGTGGGCTGATAGTGCTTCTATTTTTACTCGTTTAGGTTTTGACTTAGATAACATCTATTTTGGTAATTCTTTGGGAACGGCAAAATCAGTCTCTAAAAAAAGCGGCAATTGTCGTTGGGAAATATTGACTGATGCGTCGCTGTTTTCAAGATTATCTGTGTCAAATGGACGTGTCGCAATCCCGACTGCCGACAAACGATTGATTGTCGCAGACAGTTCTGATGGGAACAAACTGTCGGAGACCAAATCTGAAGGCCCGTATGTGGCGGATGGGATTGTCGAGAATGGAATGCTCTACCAAGGTGGTTACAAGAAAATGGAAAAATGGGATTTGGCATCGGGAACCTTGGTATGGCGTTTTGACTCAATCGGCAACTACTGTCAGGCTTCACCGATAACGGTAGGAGACAATCTTATTTTCGGGGCATGGGATACCCATCTATATTGTCTTGATAAGAATCACGGGGCTTTGCGGTGGAAATGGGACAACGGAAGGCCAGCCAATATGCTTGGACCGGGAAACGTAGTGCCGGTTTGTGACGGTGAGCGTATAATCATTGTTGCGCCAGACCGTTATATGACCGCCATAGAACTCAGTAGCGGGAGAACTTTGTGGCGTGATAACTCACATAAATATCGTGAAAGTCTTGGAATCAGTGAAGATGGTCTGACCGCTTATGCTAAAACAATGGATGGCGAGCTTGTCGCAGTAGATTTAACAGCACCCATATTCACTGAAAAATGGATTGTGGATTTAGGTATCGGATATGACCATGCGCCATGTATAGTTGCGGAAGCCGACGGTGTGATTTATGCCGGGTCGCGTCGAGGTATACTGACCGCAGTTAGAGCTTCAGACCATTCAATATTGTTTAGCTACCCTATCGGAGTTTCAGAAATTAACGGAATTGATATTGACCCGTTTACCGGTGATGTGTGGGTGTCGCTGATAGAGGGAACTATATGGCATATAAAACGTCAAACAAACACATGATTAAGATAAAATTGGTTAAACTTCTGAATTTGCTCTAAACGACTTTAGGTGTCAGAGGGTTATAATACTGTAGTTTTATTCTATTATCAAGTATTATGCCTCTGACACTAAAATTATTTCGACTATCAATTATAACCGCGTGTGCTTTAATCTCTCTCTTCGTTAGCGCACAGTCCTCAGAGAAGTATCTCAACGACTCGCTGCCACAGTCGTGGATTTTTGATAGCCGGTTTGATCAGACAATACCGACCGATGATGATTGGTGGCAGACATTAAACGATTCATTACTTAACTCCCTGATAAAAGAGGGTGTAAAAAACAACTACAACCTACTGATTGCTTCGCGAAGGATTGAAATAGCTCACAATGCCATGAAAATGGCGCAATCATCTTATTATCCCACCGTGAATTTAGTTGGCGGCTGGTCCAAAAATCAAACGTCGGGACTTGTGTATGATTCTCATGGCAGAGCGTTTCGCACATCTGAATTTTCATTAGGACTTGACTTGAGCTGGGAAATTGATTTATTTGGAAAAATCAGATCAGTAGTCAACCAACAAAAATCTCAATTGCAGGCCACAAAGGCCGAGTATGCTGGAGCGATGGTCAGCCTGTGCGGCCAAATCGCCTCAAATTACATACAGTTGCGGACATGGCAAGCAGAACTTGCTGTAGCCAACGAGCATCTTGATAGTCAAGCGAGAATAGTAAAACTCACAGAAGCGCGAAAAGAGGCAGGGCTTGCGTCGGATCTTGATGTCTCGCAGGCTTTGATTGTGTATAATTCAACCAAAGCAACAATCCCTTCTCTTGAAAATTCCATTCACACTGCCATTAATTCCATCGCCCTACTCATCGGCTGTTACCCTCATGATGTTTATAAGGAATTAAGTCAGCCAAAGTCTCTTCCCGATTATAGGCAGATTATCGGGACTGGCATTCCAATGGAATTATTACGGCGCCGACCCGACGTAGTTCAGGCCGAAAAAGAACTTGCATCGTATGCATACGCAATCGGTGTCGCAAAAAAAGATTTTTTACCTACATTGTCACTGAACGGCTCAATCGGCACTGCCGCCCATTCCGCTAATAATTTATTTAAGACTGAAAGTTTTACCTATAGCATAGCTCCGACCTTATCTTGGAGCGTTTTTGATGGATTACAGCGCAAATACAGGGTGGCAGACGCGCGAGAACAAATGCAAATCGGCATTGACAACTATAATCTGACCGTCATGACCGCAGTTGAGGAAACCGACAACGCAATGTATATCTACCTGACTTCGATAAGGCAAATCAACGATATCCAAGAGGTTATTGACCAAAGCAAGCGGGCTCTTGATTTATCGGTGGATTTATATAAAAGAGGGTTGACTCCATTCAACAACGTTGTAACTGCACAGATGTCACTCCTTGAATATCAGGATCGAAGCGTTGTAGCCAAAGGCACCGCCCTATCATCCTTGGTCAAACTTTATGTGGCTCTCGGTGGTGGATGGGATGTTACAAGGCTTTAATCCACTTAGTCTATAATCTAAATACATAATCACGGATATGAATAAGTATATAATCTTAATGATGTTGTCGCTCTCAGTGGGGCTGTCGGCGTGTACAAGCTCAAAAAAACGCTCTAACGACGATAAAGAGGTTGTCAGGGTTGATGTGGCTTTACCCGTGGTTGACTCAGTTGTATTGCATAAAGAGTATCCCGGCACATTAAGTGCCTACCGTGAAGTAGACCTGGTGGCAAGGGTCAATGGTTACCTGCTCTATTCAGGTTATAATCCTGGTTCATTAGTAAAGAAAGGGATGGTGCTGTTTCGTATAGAGGACTCTCAATACCGAGATGCAGTCAATCAAGCAAAAGCTCAGTTGTCGACCGCTCGGGCAACTAACGTATATGCCACCAACCAATACCGTGCGATGAAAAAAGCGTTGGAGAGCGATGCGGTTTCGCAGATGGATGTCATTCAAGCTGAGAGTGCGATGAAAGAGAGTGCTGCATCGATTCAGAAGGCTAAGGCTTCGTTGCAATCGGCTTTGACAACTTTGGGATATTGCACTGTAACTGCGCCGTTTACAGGGCATATTTCTAAATCGGCCTATTCAGATGGCGCATATCTTGGAGGTGCGGGTGCTCCTGTCAAACTTGCGACTATCTATAATGATGATTATGTCAACGCTTATTTCTCCATAGAAGATAGTCAATATCTGGATATGGTTAATAGAAAAAATGAAGCAATTGATTACAGACACATTCCCGTGACTTTTAGCGAGGATTTGCCTCACACCTATACCGGTAATCTTAATTATATGTCTCCCGAAATAGATTCGTCAACGGGGACATTGAAGTTGAGAGTTAGAATAGAGAATCCATACGGCGAACTCAAAAGTGGAATGTATGCAAAAATTCATTTGCCATATGCCAAGATTCCTAGAGCGATTCTTGTAAAAGACGCTTCAATTGGAACAGATCAGCTCGGAAATTATCTATATGTCGTAAACGATTCCAACGAAGTCAAATATACTCCTATCGAGGTCGGTGAATTGGTAAATGACACAATGAGAATCGTGACAAAGGGTATAACGCCACAATCACGTTACGTCACAAAGGCTTTACTTAAAGTCAGAGACGGAATGCCTGTAAATCCGATTTTAACTAAATAGCCACTCTGCCCATATGTTTTCTAAATTTTTCATAGACAGACCCATATTTGCGACAGTCATTGCGTTATTAATGGTCTTGGCCGGCCTGTTGACAGTATATAATCTGCCGGTTTCTCAATATCCGGACATAACTCCTCCGACGGTTCGAGTCTCAGCCATGTATCCCGGTGCCGATGCTGAAACCGTAGCAGAAACTATAGGAGTACCTATCGAGGAACAGGTCAATGGCGTCGAAGGAATGATGTATATGAGTTCAAGTTCCGGAAGTGATGGAAGTTACAACCTTACAATCACGTTTGAAATTGGCACAAATCTTGATATGGCTACAGTCAAAGTGCAAAACCGTATTGCGTTGGCCGAAGCGAGTCTGCCATCAGCCGTAAAACAGCAAGGCATATCTGTTATGTCTCAATCGACCAATATCATTCTTTTTATTGCGCTTGAAGGCGATTCAACAGATAGATATGACGCTTTGTATCTAACAAACTATGCAAAGCTCAATATCGTGGACGAACTTGCCCGACTTGACGGAGTGGGAAGAGTGAGTGCGTTCGGTGCCGGTGAGTATAGCATGAGGGTTTGGCTTGATCCGGAGTTGATGAGAGTCAGAGGATTGACTCCGCAAGATGTAATTGCTGCGATTGAATCACAAAATATGGAGGTGTCAGCAGGCAGTGTCGGAGCCGCTCCTCAGACTACAAAAGAAGAGTTTCAGTTTACACTGACATCACTCGGACGTCTGAAATCGCCTGGTCAATTCGGTGACATCGTATTGCGAACTAATCCCGATGGTAGTATTCTCAGACTACGAGATGTGGCTAAAATCGAACTTGGCAGTGAAAGTTATGGTAATATATCGCACGTTTCTGGAAAAGATGCCGGACTTATAGGCGTTTATCAATTGCCTGGGGCCAATGCTCTTGAAGTCGCTAATCGAGTTAAAGCTAAATTAGCCGACCTTGAGCCATATTTCCCCGTAGGTGTACGCTATAATGTCATAATGGATACGACAAGTTTTGTGACAGCATCAATTGATGAAGTTATTGTGACATTTGTAGAAACCACCCTAATAGTGATGTTTGTCATATTATTGTTTCTTCAGAGTTGGAGAGCAGTAATAATCCCTATGCTGACTATTCCTGTGTCTCTGATAACTACATTCGCAGTGATGAAGCTGATGGGATTCACAATTAACACTTTGACGTTATTTGGTCTTGTGCTTGCGATTGCGATTGTCGTGGACGATGCGATTGTCGTGGTGGAAGATTGCGCCCGTCTTGTCGACAAACGAATCATGACATCGAAACAGGCGGCCGAAAAAGCAATGGTCGAATTGCAGAGTCCTGTCATCGGTGAAGTCTTGGTGCTCTTGTCAGTATTTATTCCAACAGCTTTTATCAGTGGAATCACCGGAGAGCTATATAAACAGTTCGCAGTGACAATTGCCGTCTCTACCGCTTTTTCCGGCTTTAACGCTTTGACTTTCACGCCTGCAATGTGCTCACTATTTCTCAAACCGAGTAAACAGAGTAGTTCCGTTATCTATCGGTGGTTTAATTATGGGTTTTCAGCGTCATTAAAATGTTATATGGCCATAGTCGGGAGATTTTTGAAGCGTCCGCTTGTCGCGATTTCCATTTATTTGGCGTTGTGCATCGCAGCATTTTGGGGATTTATGAAATGGCCGACTTCATATGTGCCTGAAGAGGATATGGGCTATTTTCTGACATCAATACAACTTCCTGCCGGGGCTTCACTTGAACGAACCGACAAAATAGTGAAGGACGTAAGCTGCATGATTAGAACTCTACCAGAAGTGGAGAATGTGATTTCAATTTCGGGTATGTCGTTTATGGATGGTGGCTCGGGGAGTAATCTCGGTTCGATGTTTGTCGTTTTGAAACCATGGGATAAACGCAAAGGGAGTGCTCGCAGTGTATTCACGGTTGTCGATAAAGTCAACGAAATGACGGCCGATATCCAGGAGGCCGTGGTATTTTCATTGAATCCTCCGGCTATTCCCGGACTTGGGTTAACATCAGGGCTACAGATGCAATTGCTTGACATAAATAATCTCGGGCCTAAGGAGATGTCCCAGGCAATAAAGGAGATTCAGATGTCTGTTGCTGAAAATGACAAAATAAAGTCAGTGACTACGCTATATGAAGGAGAGGTCCCGCAATACCAGTTAAATATAGACCGAGATAAGGTAGAGATGCAAGGGCTGTCGTTGAGTTCTGTATTCTCTTCATTGGCCTCATACATGGGTGGTGCATATGTAAATGACTTCGTCGAATTTGGACGCGTGTATCAGGTCAATATAGGAGCCGAAGCAGCCTCGCGAAGCCATATTGACGATGTGATGAAACTCAGTGTTAAAAACTCAGAGGGCGAAATGGTGCCTTTCGCCTCATTTTCATCCGTAGAGCCGTCGATGGGTCAAGCGACAGTCAACCGTTACAATATGTATAATACAGCCTCTATTACAGCAACAGCAGGAAATGGAGTTAGTACAAGCAATGCGATTAATGAGATGGAGCGTATAGTCGATGAATCGCTTGGAGCGAATTATTCTTATGCTTGGACCGGAGAAGCCTATCAAGAGACACAGTCGGGAACAACCATAACTATGGTACTATTGTTTGCCGTTATAATTACGATTCTTGTTTTGTCGGCACAATATGAAAGTTGGACTGATTCAATAGCGGTTGTCATCTCAATGCCTACAGCTATTTTAGGCACCATCATAGGGTGTATGTTTATGTCTCAGTCAATAAGTATGTATACTCAAATTGGTATAATCCTACTGTTAGGCTTATCTGCGAAAAATGCCATACTTATTGTAGAGTACGCTGTTGATTTCCGAAAATCTGGTATGTCAATCAGGAAATCAGCACTTAACGCCGGAGAAATAAGGTTTAGGCCTATTATGATGACGGCACTGGCTTTCATATTTGGTGTCATGCCGATGTTATTCGCGACAGGTGCGGGAGCAGAAAGCCGTCTATCGCTCGGTACGGCTGTCGTTTTCGGTATGGCGGTAAATGCTATTGTCGGTACCTTGTTTGTCCCTAATTTTTGGGAATTGCTTGAGAAATTACATGAAAAATACCTATCGAAAGTATTTGCTACCAAAGCCGACGCTCCCCCGGCTCCAACGGATAAAGATTCTCCCCGATCATAGAAATAACTTTTTTAGCCGCAGCCCAATCAAATTTAGCCTGCGGCTTTAAATTTTATTTACTTTGCAACTTTTATCCGACACTGCGCATCTAAGAATTAAAACAATTAAAATACTATTTATATGAAATCAGTCAAAATTATCATGTTATCTTTCGCAACATTGGTCGCTATCGGGGTCACGAGTTGCGCTCGAGAGAAATCGGTTACTGACAATCGTATTGACGTAGATAAATTAAAAACCGAACTGACAAAAGCAGTAGGACAATCAATCAATGAATCCACTCAAGTCTCAAAAATTCATGAAAAAAATGTAGGGAATGATGACAATGTTACCATTGTAAAAGACAGTGCCTCAACGGCTACACAGTCTCCCGTCATCAATGTCTATGTTGATATTCCGTCTGAAAACGCCGCAGATATTTTTGAAAATTCGGATTTCATCCCCGCTTTGGCGATAATAATGGTTTTTGCTGTTCCTTGTATAACTTTCCTATTGATAATCATAGCGATTCTTGTGTTTGTCTACAAACGCAACCGTAACCGTAACGCAGTGATACAGCAAGCCATTGAATCAGGCTATCAGTTACCTGAAGCATTCTATAATAGCCATTCTCATTCCGATAAGCGACGCAACCCGCAGTTGTTGCAGGCTGGGATACGGAATATTGGTGTAGGTGTGCTGCTGTGCATTTCATTCTCGATATTCTTTAGCCTTCCCGTTGTAGGAGTCTTGTGTCTTATTCCTGCGGTAATCGGTGCCGGTAAGCTGGTAACCTACTATTCTTCAGAAAAAGACAACAGTATATCCGTTCGCGACATCAGCAATGATTAGTAAGATTGAAGAACTTAGCCTGATTGCCCGTTGCGTAGCCGGCGATAGCCGTGAAGCGTTCGGGCGATTGGTCGTGGCCTATGAAGATGGGTTACGAAGGTTCCTTCTGAACTTGACATTGAATGATGCCTCGCTCACTGACGATCTTGCGCAAGAGACGTTTTTAAAAGCATATCTGTCCATAAGGACTTTTAAAGGTATCTCAAAATTTAAAACTTGGCTATACAAGATAGCCTACAACGAATTCTTGTCATATAACCGTAAGATTAGAGAAAGTAATCAGGAAATTGAAACTATTCCGATGATTGATGAGCGTTCAGAACACTCAGCCACTAATGCGCGCATCGATGTGGGAACCTGCTTGAAATATTTAACTGAGAAAGAACGGTCGGTGGTGCTTTTATTCTATCTTGAAGACCAGCCCATCGACAAAATAGCGAAAATTACCGGTATGCCTACCGGAACAATCAAATCCTATCTTAGCCGCGCTAGGAATAAAATGGTGCGGTTGATGCAACAATAAACACCTCATACCGTTAACATATCATATATTATGAGCAAAAACATTGATAATATCGACGATACATTAAGAAGTCTCATAAAACGGGATTTACCAATAGAGCGTAAGGATGAATGGTTTGTTAAAAAGGTGATGAACCGTCTGCCTGAAAAACGAAAGCCGACTTTTTCACGCCCAGAACTAATTAGCTTCGTATTCTCTATATTTATTCTTATTTCGGGATGGTTATGGCTTTGGAACCGTTTTAATACGGAAGAATCGCTTACATATGGCTCATTAGCGATGGGGGGCGTTCTGATTGTGATGACTTTCGGACTTTTGGCCACTATCGCCTACCCTATCCTCCGGCACAATTAGAGCCTGAACGGAATCGGGAGCAGGCAGTGAACCGGTACATTTTCTTTGTTAACTTTGCCTGCCTCCCATTTGGGCATCTCGCTGATTAGGCGGACGGCCTCTCTGTTAAGGCTATGCTCAACCCCCTTGACAATACGGATGTTACTTATTGATCCATCAGGGTTGACGATGAAGCTGCACATTACGCGCCCTTGTATGCCTTTGGTATATGCATCGGCAGGATAACGTCTGGAATTGTTGATATATTTTATCAATTCTAAATCTCCACCTGGAAACTGCGGCTGCACGTCGACAATGTCATACTCGTATATCTCTGGCGCCGATGACGGACAAGACGTTTGAGATTCCGGATAGCAGGAGGCGACGCACCTTGCCTGTCCATTCATGGAGAGAACGGTTGCGACTGTGAAAGTTATCAGTATTGAACGACGGCAAAGATTTATAGTCATAATGCTAAAGTTTCCTTATCGCGGTGCTTTATGTCGGGAGAGTTAATAATCTGAGTTTTCAGTTCGTCATCTGCTTTATAAGACTACGAATTTTGTGACAAATATAGTATCTTGTAATTTTTAAGACAAAAGTCTTCGTGCCATTTTGGGAATGATTATTATTGTTTATTCTTTGTTTACAATTTGAGCAACGGCTTGATTTCAGATAAAAATTCGCTTGCGATTATAATACGACACGGTTATTCTCCGTTATTAATTTGTTAAATATGCCGACCATGTGCCGGCATTTCGCTGTGTGCGATATTTTTACAATGAACAGACTCAAGACCATAATATTCGCCTTGCCATTATTGTGCGCTTCAAACATACAGGCGCAAGACGGCTCAACGGCCTATAACTTTTTAAATCACACTTCGTCAAGCCGAATATATGGGCTTGGCGGCGTAAATATAACAACGATTGAGGACGATGTCAGCATCACAGACCAGAATCCGGCCTTGCTTGGACCTGAAATGACGATGCAGACGGTTGTCAACTATATGCGCTACGTTGGTGATTCCAATTTCGCAGGGTTTAAATTTTCCCATAGCGCCGGGGAACGCGCGGCATGGTCAGCGGGTATTCAATATTTCGGCTATGGAAATATGACCCACACCGATGAAGGAGGGAATATCCTTGGCGAATTTTCAGCAAAAGATGTAGTGTTCAACGGCAGCTACTCACACGATATCACCGATCGTCTGCGGGGAGGTATCGCTGTAAAATATGTATATAGCTCCTATGAGGAATACACGGCAATGGCACTTGCGACCGATCTCGGTATCAACTATTATGATTCTGATAGGGATTTGTCGCTTTCATTGGTGGTAGCCAACCTTGGCGGTCAGATAAAACGGTTTAACGAGTCATACGATAGGCTGCCTATTGATGTTCGTATCGGTTGGACTAAATCGTTTGGTTCATTACCGTTGAGATTCTCTGTCACAGCTTGGAATCTTACGAAATGGAGTTTACCTTACTATGATGGTGGAGACGGCTCTGTTGGGAGCGAGCCCCAAATAAAAGACTCTTTCAGCTCTAATCTATTCCGTCATCTCATTTTCGGCCTTGATTTCACGCCTAACGACCGATTTTATTTGGCACTTGGGTATAATTACAAGACACGGACTGATATGAATACATATTCACGAAGTTTCGTATCAGGATTCTCTCTCGGAGCCGGGCTGAATGTAAATCGTTTTGGCGTTGGTCTGGCGCTTGCCCAACCCCACACCGGAGCGACCACATTCATGCTGAATCTGAATCTAAATCTTGCTGATATTCTAAACTAATCATGGTTAATAATATGGCTTTAACAACCTCAAACATAATAATAGCGATTGACGGGTATTCCTCATCGGGCAAAAGCACCATGGCTCGGGCTTTAGCCAAGAGCATCGGTTACCGATATATCGATTCGGGAGCGATGTATCGCGCTGTCACCCTATATGCGATGAAACAAGGCATGATTTCTGATAGCGGTGTTGTTGATACAGATAAACTTGTGTCAGCGTTGCCCGATATAAAAATAGATTTCGCTGTTGGTCAAGACGGACAAAACACACTATTGAATGGCGAAGATGTCGAGAAACAAATAAGGCAGATGGATGTATCTTCAAATGTCTCCCCGGTGGCGGCTATACCACAAGTTAGACGTGCATTGGTCGCCATGCAGCAGGCTCTTGGCAAAGATAAAAGGATAGTGATGGATGGCCGCGACATAGGCACTGTGGTGTTCCCGGATGCTGAATTGAAAATTTTTGTTAACGCACCGGCGCGAACGAGAGCAGAACGCAGATACAACGAACTCCTGCAAAAAGGGGAAACCGTGTCATTTGAAGAAGTCCTTGATAATGTAGTAAGCCGCGACCATATCGATGAGACTCGCAAGGAAAGCCCGCTTCGCAGGGCTGACGATGCTATTGCGCTCGATAACTCGGATATGTCGCTTCAACAACAGAACGAGTGGTTACTTTCTCGGTTCAATCAAGTTGTCTCAACGCTTTAAAACCGTATGCCGACTATTGAGATTGACCATAATTCGGGTTTTTGTTTCGGAGTAGTCACCGCAATAAATAAAGCTGAAGAAGAATTAGCCAAATCTGGGAAACTTTATTGTCTCGGTGATATAGTGCACAACAGTGATGAAGTGCAGCGGCTCCGCGACAAGGGGCTTGTTACAATCACGCATGACGATATGAAGCGGCTCCATGACGTAAAAGTGCTTTTAAGAGCTCATGGCGAGCCTCCCTCGACCTACGAACTTGCTCGGCGCAACAATATAAAGATTATCGATGCCACCTGCCCGGTGGTGTTGCAATTGCAACGTCGCATAAAGCAGACTTTCGATGCGCAATCACCGCGTCCTCAAATCGTAATATATGGCAAAATCGGGCATGCCGAAGTCAATGGATTGGTCGGCCAGACGAATGGAGAGGCTATCGTGGTTGAAAACCATGATGATTTGAATAAAATAGATTTTTCAAAAGATATTGCTTTATATTCCCAGACCACTAAATCGCTTGAAGGATTCAGATTAATAATTGAATCAATAAGCCGTCGGTTAGTCTCGGGTGCTTCGTTCAACAGTTATGACACCATTTGCCGCCAAGTTGCGAATAGGGTGTCGGGGTTGCGCGATTTCGCCGCGTCACATGAGCTCATTCTCTTTGTGAGTGGGGAAAAAAGCAGTAATGGCAAAATCCTATTCGCTCAATGCCGTGATGTTAACCCAAACACTTATTTGGTGTCAAATGCATCAGAAATTAATCCCGCATGGATTGACGGCGTAAAAAGTGTGGGCATCTGCGGTGCCACTTCCACTCCCCGCTGGCTTATGGAGCAGATAAGCGATATGGTATCTAATCTGTATTCGATTGATGGATGACTTTGTTGCCATAGATGTCGAGACCGCTAACTATGAGCCGTCAAGCATTTGTGCGATAGGAGCGGTGCAAGTCTCCAGCGGATGCATTACTAACAGGTTTTACGAACTCGTATCCCCTGAACCTAATTGGTTCGTCAGTCACTTTACCAATAAAGTTCACGGCATTTCGGCAAAAGATACATCCGGTGCGAGATGTTTCGCCCATGTATGGGCTGACTTGTCAGCCTTGATTGGCGACAGACCGCTTGTGGCTCACAATAAAACTTTCGATGAACGATGCATTAGAGCTGCTTTCAAGGTATACCAAATGGATTATCCCGACTATGAATTTCTGTGTACTTTGCAAAAGGCGCGCCGCACTATTCCACGCGGACTATGCTCATCGTTTTCCCTCCCCGCTTTATGTGCTTTTTTAGGTATACCGTTTAATAATCATCATAACGCTTTAGCCGATGCTGAAGCGTGTGCAAAAATTGCACTGTCATTGTTATGAAAAAAATACGTTTTGCTATCGGTTTTATTCTAATTTGTGCTACACTTTCATGTTCCTCCAACGATGAACGCAACCGCATATCATCAGCGAGAGATTTAGGCCGAAAAAAGGCGACTGAGCTAGTTGAAAATCACGACGATACACTGAAAATGCAATACCTCTTGCTTGAAGTGAGAAGTTGCGAACAATTGCTTAGAAAGCACAACTATAACACCGTAGCCGATACATTAATCATGGCATTTGAAGAATACATCAAGGCGAATGACGATTCGCTTGCGCGGTTGATTTTATAGAACGTTTTAACTCAATTTATCGTTCAATTGGTTTGTAATGAAATCGCATTGTGTTAACTTTGCATTTCACTAAACGATGATAGACCAATTTATCAACATAATGACGAGCGGATTTCTTATTGGAATCCTCATATCAGCACCTATGGGCCCTATAGGTATGTTGTGCATTCAGCGTACACTAAACAAAGGCCGTGCTGCCGGATTGTTTACAGGAATAGGTGCGGCATTATCTGATTTCATCTATTGTCTGTTGACCGGGTTTGGCTTGTCATTTATCGAAGGGTTTATTAACAGTAATCAAATTTTATTGCAAATACTTGGCAGCGTTGTGTTAATCGGATTCGGCGTATATTTGTTCAAGAAAAACCCGGCACGGAGCCTCAAACCCGCTAATGACAGCAGTAACACTTTTTTGAGTGACCTTGTGACTGGCTTCCTTTTCACGTTTTCCAATCCCTTGATTTTGTTTTTTATTATCGGATTGTTCGCCCGGTTTAATTTCCTGTTACCTGAGTTCAAATACTACCATTACTTTGCCGGCTACGCTTCAATAATTGCAGGCGCATTGGCGTGGTGGTATGTCATAACATTTTTTGTCAACAAAGTACGCGCCCATTTTAATGTCAGATCAATGTGGCTGATTAACCGTATCATCGCACTTTTGTTGGTGGCTATGGCAGCAGTGGGACTGTTCATGGGCGTTAAAAACTATATACTTAGCTACAATGGATAAGACAATCAAGACCATCAATGTACCTTTCATCCCCGAGCTCGATGACTTTGCGCTCGAATCGGTTGAGAACCTTCTTGAGGAAAAGGGAACCAGGCGCACAATCGAATCTCTAAACTGGCCTGATGAATATCCATATCATCCATTGACGGTATTTACAACCGCCCATTCAAAGAAATACATCTATATAGATTTTTTTGTGAGATGCAATTACCTCCGCGCCGTAAATTATAAGAATAATTCCTCTGTTTGCCAAGATTCATGCGTTGAGTTTTTTATTGAACCGATGAACGACGGTCGTTATTGGAATTTTGAGTTTAACTGCATTGGGGCGATAAACGCATCTACGCGCACCGAGAGGCGAAATCCTCGCCGATTGACAGATGATGAGTTGGATAGCGTGAGACGGTTCGCTTCTTGTGGCAACAGACCATTCCAGGAGATTGAAGGGTTATTCGCTTGGAATCTGATTATCGCAATTCCCCTGAATCTTATCGGAATCGAATATGATGGTAAACCAATAAAAATGAAAGGAAATTTTTATAAATGCGCTTCAGGGTGCACTCAACCCCACTTCTTAAGTTGGAATCCAATTGCAACCCCGCACCCCGATTTCCATCAACCTGACTTCTTCGGAAACATCATACTTGAATGAAACCCTTTTATCATGCGTAAGTTATTCTTGCATGACGCTTGCTCTAATTTTGGTACGATGGAATGATTACCACAAGGGAAGAAAGTCACATTGCACAAATGGTTCTGTAATTTTCTCATAGGTTGATAAGCGCCAAGAGTATTGGACAGATTTCGGATTTGAGCTTGGAGTCCATGTTTCAGCGTTAAAATTGATGAGAGACATTTTGTGACCATATTCCATTTTTTAAAGAGACGTTTTAATCGTAACTTAAAAAAATAATGATATAGCTGCAACTAATCGCCACATGTCAGCGTCTAACCGTTAGTTACAATTGATTCAAAACCACATAAGCATTTCAAACTTCATTACATAACACCATAAAACTAATTATGAGAATAAATTTCAAACGCCTATCCCTGTTTATCGCAACAATAGGCATGATGTCGACCATTCAGGCTCAGATAATGCCTATGCCTGTCGACAAAGATGTTAGGATTGGTAAACTTCCAAACGGTCTAACCTACTATATCCGTCACAATGAAACACCTAAAGGGCAAGCGGATTTCTACATCGCTCAAAAAGTCGGATCTATACTTGAGGAAGATAACCAGCGCGGTCTCGCCCATTTTCTTGAGCATATGTGTTTCAACGGCACAGAGAGTTTCCCTGGCAATGGAGTTGTCAGCTGGCTTGAAACCGTGGGCGTGAAATTTGGCAACAACTTGAACGCATACACAAGTATTGACGAGACGGTCTATAACATTTCTAACGTACCGACCGCCCGCACCGGTGTCCAGGACTCATGCCTGCTTGTGCTTCACGATTGGGCCGACGGGTTGCTCCTCGACCCGGTAGAGATTGACAAAGAACGCGGAGTAATCCATCAGGAGTGGAGACGTTCAAATGTCGGTCAGATGCGAATCATCGAGAAATTGCTTCCGATTATCTACCCCAACAACCGTTATGGTTACCGCCTGCCCATCGGAACTATGGAAGTTGTAGACAACTTCCCTTATCAAGCGTTGCGCGACTACTATGAGACATGGTATCGTCCCGATCAACAGGGTATCATAGTCGTTGGCGACATCAACGTGGACAGCATTGAGAACAAAATCAAAAAGATGTTTTCACCGATAGAAATGCCAGCCAACGCAAAAGAGCGCATCTATTACCCGGTAGAAGACACTCCCGGCACCATCTATGCAATAGGTTCAGACAAAGAGTTGCAATTCCCCATCGGTATGATGATGTTCAAGGCCGATGCGCTGCCTGACTCACTGCGATCGACAGTAGCGGGTGCTGCTCAGAGCTATCTGACCGAGATAATCTCAAATATGCTTAACAGTCGCTTGTCGGCACTCTCAACAAAAGCCGACGCTCCATTTGCACAAGCCTCAGCCAACTATGGCAACTTCTTCCTCTCTAAGACTAAGGATGCGTTTGAAGTAACAGCACTTCCCAAGGGGAATGACCCGACAGAAGCGTTAACCGCTGTTTATCGCGAAGTGCTTCGCGCCGCACGCGGCGGATTTACCTTTGGCGAATATGATCGCGCACGCAATGAGTACATTTCACAACTCGAAAAGGAGTATAATAACCGCGCAACTACCCAGAGCAGCAGCTATGTGAACACCTATGTGCGCAACTTCATAGATAACGAGCCAATGCCATCAATTGAAGATAAATACCAGATTATGCAGATGCTTGCAAATCAAGTGACTTTAGAGGCTATTAACGGCGCATTCAAATACCTGATTACCGATGACAACCGTGTTGTTGTCGCTATGAGTCCCGATAAAGATGGTTATATAACACCTACCGAGGCTTCGCTTGCTGAAGCATTCAAAGCTGTTGATGCAGAAACGATTGAGGCTTATGTAGATGAAGTTAAGAGCGAACCGCTTATTCCCAACATGCCTAAAGCCGGCAAGATTGTTAAAGTGGAACAAGACCAACAGTGGGGCGCAGAACGCTGGACACTTTCAAACGGCGTAACCGTAATCGTCAAGAAAACCGATTTCAAGAACGATGAAATCCGCTTTGATGCCAAAGCCAAAGGCGGTATCTCAACCCTTCCCGACGATAAAGCGAACAGCATTATCGCATTGCCGGTAGCATTGAATCAAAACGGCCTCGGTAACTATACTCACAGCGACTTGCAGAAATATATGCAAGGTAAGCAAGCCTGGGTGAACTTCTCGATTGACGACTATACGCGCGGCCTTAACGGCACAACGACTCCCAGAGACCTGCCTACGTTGATGGAGCTTATCTATATGACAATGACCGATATCCAGCTAACTGATGATGAATTTAAAGCATTCCAAAATATGTATAGCGGCATATTGAAGAATCAAAGTGCCAATCCACAATTCATCTTTAGCAAAACGATAATGGACGCACTTATCAAGTCTCCAAAATCACAAATGCTCACAGCAGAAGTAATCGAGGCAGCCAAGCGCGATGAAATTTTGGATATAGCACATAAAGCGATGGCCAATGCAGCCGACTACACATTCTTCTTCGTTGGCAACTTTGACTCGGAAACTTTGAAATCCCTCGTAGAGCAGTATATCGCATCTCTTCCCGCTGACACGAAAAATGTGGTAAAAGATGTGAAACCTGATGCTTCGCTTGAAATCATGGCCGGTCGCGGTTTACACACTGAGACTGCTATAATGGAAACTCCTCAAACGTGGGTAGCGATATTCGCCACAGGCAAACTCCCTTACACCACTAAAAACTGGGTGACTTCAAGCGTAGCCGGCCAAATTTTGACTACACGACTGCTCGATACCGTTCGCGAGAAAGAGGGTGCTGTTTACTCAATTGGAGCTCAAGGCTCGATGAAACGTCTGGGTGAATATCCCGTCACCATCCAATCGGCTTTCCCAATGAAGCCAGAACTTAAAGAGAAGGTGCTCGATATCATTGAGAAAGAATTTACTAATATGACCCAAGATATCACCGAAGAAGAGCTTAACAAGGTTAAAGAGTATATGGTTAAGAACTTTACCGAAGGTAAGGAACTTAACAGCTCTTGGATTGGTTCGATGAGCGCAACTACGCTTAACGGCGTGGATGTGTTTAACAACAACATCGAGACAGTCAACTCGTTGACAATTGCCGACGTGATGACCTTCATGAAAGAGTTGCTTTCACAGGGGAACTACCAAGTTGTGATACTTGACCCGAAAGAAGAATAAATAAGAGCCTAACCGGTCAAACATTATGATGGGCTGTCCAATCACGGGCAGCCCATCTTGCGTTATGAATATGATAAAAATCTAATGATTGAGAAGTGGGTATTTTATCGTTGACGATTCGAATTGTCGACAACGTAGTCTTTAACTTTTTGGAAAAGGTCGGTGGCAAATACGAAGTCGGACAACGCTTGGTTGTCTGTCTCAAAAATTTGGTCTTTATTACCCACCCAGTCGCGGTGCCCTTTGTTGATGAAAACGATGTTTTCACCGATACCGAGCACAGAGTTCATGTCGTGGGTGTTGATGATTGTTGTGATATTGTATTCGTGGGTGATGTCGCTAAGCAATTCGTCGATGACAATCGACGTTTTAGGGTCAAGGCCCGAGTTGGGCTCGTCACAGAAAAGATATTTGGGATTGAGCGCAATGGCTCGTGCGATTGCCACACGTTTCTGCATGCCGCCAGAAATCTCAGAGGGATACTTTTTATCGGCGCCCTTGAGGTTAACACGCTCGAGGCAGAAGAGAGCGCGGTCGCGCATCTCAGCTTCAGACATCTTTGTAAACATCACAAGCGGGAACATAACATTGCCAAGCACTGTTTCAGAGTCGAAGAGTGCCGAGCCTTGGAAAAGCATTCCAATCTCTTTGCGCAATTCTTTGACTTGCGAGGAATCCATCTTCAACAAATCTCGACCGTCGTAAAGAATCTGGCCTTGCTCCGGTCGGATAAGCCCAACGAGCGATTTCATAAGCACTGTTTTACCCGAGCCGCTTTGGCCTATAATGAGATTCGTTTTCCCGGTGTGGAAAGTAGCTGATATGTCGTGCAAAATCGTTTTATCGTCAAACGATTTAGTGATATTATTAACCTCAATCATTGCAATAGCAGTTTAGTCAACAAGATGTCAAAGAATAGAATCAGAATGCTGCTCGAAACGACAGCGTTAGTGCTTGACTTGCCTACATCGAGCGCTCCACCCTTGACGTAGTAACCGAAGAACGATGCGACTGAGCTGATGATGAAAGCAAAAGCAACAGATTTGATGATGCCATACCACACATACCACTCCTGAAACAGCGCTTGAAGGCCGTAGACGTAGCGCGACACTGTAATCATATCGGTCACAAGGGCTACAAAATATCCGCCAAAAAGTGCCGTTGAGATGCTAAACACTACAAGAATAGGCATGAAGAATAGAAATGCGACGATTTTCGGGAGAACAAGAAAATTTGCTGAGTTGATACCCATAATTTCAAGAGCGTCAATCTGTTCAGTCACTCTCATAGTGCCAATTTCAGAAGCGATGTTTGAGCCGACTTTTCCTGCGAGAATCAAACAAAGGATTGAGTTGGAGAACTCAAGCAGAACAATGTCGCGCGTGGCAAGACCGACCGAATAGGCAGGAACTAACGGCGAGGTTATGTTAAGTTGCATCTGAATAGCGATAACAGCGCCAATAAACAGCGAAATGATGATTACAAGCGGAATTGAGTCCACTCCGAGTTTTGAAATCTCGGCAACGGTGCGACGCATAAAAATTCTAAACTTATCAGGAATCGAAAACACTCGTCGCATAAACAGGCAATAGCTGCCAAATGTGGCTATGGAGTTAGTAAGTAGCATCTTAGTGTCTAAAATGATAATTATTCCGCAAAGGTAGCTAATTTTTGACAAACACCATTATCCCAATCGGCGCGGAACTTGATATTTAAATTACCTACTTGTGAGAATAATACTTAGATTTACAAACCGCCTGCATGTCTACACAAATTACCATATGTGCCATTGATTTTGTTTGTTGCGACAATTTGTGTAATTTTAGGGCGAGAATACGATGATATGGGAGCGTCTTTGTCAGAATACATAAATATGTCTTGGCTCTATTGGGGATTGATGGCCATTTATGCCATCACAATTCTCAGTATCATAGGAATCGTCTTGTCAGAAAACCGCAATCCAGTCAAGTCGCTCGCTTGGGTCACTGTGCTTCTTGTTGTTCCCGCATTTGGGCTTATACTCTACGTTTTTTTCGGGCGCAATATAAAGAACAAACACCGCACCTCGCGCCGCAATCGCCGCAAACTGCGAAAATTTGAATCAATGTCGCTCCCCCATACTGACAGAGTTCCCATAAGTACTGAAAGTCAACAACAGGTCAAACTCGCACGTTCTCTGACAGGGGCAAACTTTTATCCAGGAAACGATGCGAGAATCTTCACAACCGGTCGCGAGAAATTTGACACGCTCATCAACGACCTTAGCAATGCACAGCACTACATTCACCTTCAATATTACATTTTTGAGGATGACAAAATCGGATATGAGATAAAAGAGGTGCTCCAACGTAAGGCGCGAGAAGGTGTCACCGTCAGGGTTATCTACGACCATGTAGGCTGCTTTGGCGTGAAAAACAGGTTTTTCAAAGAGATGCAGCAGGCAGGGATTATGGTCTATCCATTTTTTAAAGTCGCTTTTCCACCGTTTGCCACACGTATCAACTGGAGAAACCATCGCAAACTTTGCGTAATCGACGGATACATTGGATATATCGGCGGAATGAACATCGCTGACCGATATATCGACGGAACTGGATGGGGTATCTGGCGCGACACACATTTGCGCATACAGGGACCTGCTGTGACGGCGTTGAAACTGTCGTTTGCTATTGACTGGAGTTTCATGGGGCAACCCCTAATCGAAGAAGGCAAAGACGTAGCGTTACCGGTGTGTATCGAGCGCCCGATGGGGATGCAGCTCATCACAAGTGGGCCCACAAGCCAATGGAGTAATGTGGCAATGGTCTATCTCAAAGCAATTGCCAATGCAAAAAAAACGGTTTTTTTACAGACCCCCTACTTTCTGCCGACAGAGAGCCTTCTTAAGGCGTTACAAAGCGCAGCCCTCTCCCGTGTCGACGTGCGCATCATGATTCCTCGTCGTAGCGACTCGATAATGTTAAAATATGCTTCATATTCATATATCGCCGAATGCCTGCGCGCGGGTGTAAAAATTTACTTCTACGAACCGGGGATGCTTCACAGCAAGACACTCGTCATCGATGAGGAATTTTCATCGGTTGGATCTACAAATTTCGACTTCCGCAGTTTCGAACATAACTTTGAAAGCAACTTGATCATCTACTCGACTGATTTTAACAAGCGGATGAAAGAAATTTTTGTCAACGATATGAAAGCCTGTCAACGCATAACCCCCTCGTCGTGGAGACGCAGGTCAACAACTCAGAAAGCGTTGGAGTCGTTTATGAGGCTTTTCAGCCCCATTCTATAATAAATCGGCCGATTTAAAAAACGCACATGACAGTACAGTTTGCTTTGCTTCTATAGTAATATTTTGTAAATTCGCGTTGAAGTGCGAGTTGCGCAAACTTTGACCTACAGAACAGAACCAGTCATGAACAAAGGAAGAATATTAGTAACCGGAGGCACCGGATACATCGGATCACACACTGTCGTTGAGTTGCAGCAAGCCGGTTATCCGGTAGTAATCATAGATAATCTTTCCAACAGCAATCTTGAAGTGCTCGATGGAATAGAACGCATCACGGGTCAACGACCGCCGATGGTCGAGGCCGATTGCACTGATATGGCTGCTCTTGAAGAATTGTTCACAAATTATCCCGACATCAAGGGTATTATCAATTTCGCAGCGAGTAAAGCCGTAGGTGAATCAATTGAAAAGCCTATTCTATATTATCGCAATAATCTTAACTCTTTACTCAATCTGCTTGATGCGATGCCGCGACATGGAGTGAAAGGTATAGTATTCTCATCGTCATGCACGGTCTACGGCGAGCCAGACTCAAACCCGGTCACGGAGACAGCACCGATAAAAAAGGCCACTTCACCCTACGGCAATACTAAACAGGTTTCCGAGGAGATAATCACCGATGTGGTCAATTCCGGAGCACCAATAAAGAGTGTGATTCTTCGATATTTCAACCCCGTTGGGGCGCATCCATCCGCTGAAATAGGAGAATTGCCCAACGGAGTGCCACAGAATCTCATACCCTACCTCACGCAGACCGCCATCGGAATCAGAAAGGAATTGAGCGTGTTCGGCAACGACTACGATACCCCCGACGGGTCATGCATACGCGACTTCATCAACGTTGTCGATTTGGCAAAAGCCCATGTTATCGCAGTAGAGAGAATGCTTGAGGATAAATCTGACGACAAAATAGAGATATTCAATCTTGGCACAGGAATAGGATTATCAGTGCTTGAATTAATAGACGCATTCCAACGAGCCACGGGAGTAACCGTTCCTCACAAAATCGTAGGACGACGTGCGGGGGATATTGAGAAAGTATGGGCCGACCCGACCTATGCAAACGAAGTCCTTGGATGGAAAGCTCAGACCTCTATCGACGACACAATGCGTTCGGCATGGGCTTGGCAATGCAAACTCCGCGAACGCAATGTAATGTAATTCAGACTATTTTTTTTTAAAAGATGCCAGTAAGAGTTCCAGAAGGGTTACCCGCCGTAGAGGAGCTAAAAGCCGAAAATATATTTGTCATGGGAGAGCGGCGGGCCGCTACCCAGGATATTCGTCCCCTAAGTATTGCGGTTCTAAATCTTATGCCGTTAAAACTTATGACAGAGACAGACTTGTTGAGGCTTATTTCCAACACCCCGTTGCAGATTAATCTTGATTTGGTTGATGTAGGCACTCATGTGTCGCGCAATACACCGCGCGAACATATCGAAGCTTTCTACAAACGATTTGATGACATAAAAAGGGATTGTTACGACGGCTTGATAATAACAGGCGCACCGGTCGAAAAGGTGGAATTTGAGCAAGTCGATTATTGGCAAGAGCTGACCAAAGTGTTTGAATGGGCAAAAAACCATGTAACTTCCACAATATACATATGTTGGGCAGCTTTTGCTGGGTTATACTACCATTATGGTATCACAAAGCACGTTCTTGACCATAAGGTCTCTGGGGTATTCTCCCACCGACTTAAAGATAAGCACAACCCTATTTTCCGCGGGTTTGATGATACTTTTGAAGTTCCCCACAGCCGATTTAGCCAACTCGATGCCGATGAAATAAATCGGCATGAGTCACTTACCATACTTGCCGACAGTGAGGAAAGCGGAGTTTATATGGTCATGGCTCGAAACGGAAGGGAGTTCTTTATCACCGGTCACTCAGAATATTCACCGCTCACGCTTGATTTTGAATACCACAGAGATCTTGAAAAAGGATTAAATCCGACGATCCCCGCCCACTATTACATTGACGATGACCCATCAAAAGAACCGCTCGTTAGATGGCGTTCGCACGCCAATCTTCTTTTCACCAACTGGCTTAACTACTTCGTCTATCAGGCAACGCCATACAAACTTGACGACATAGCCAACCTTAAATAGAAAAATTCCAAAAATCAATAACAATGTTAAAGACAATTCTTTCAATTTCAGGTCGCCCCGGCCTCTTCAAATTGGTAAACCAGGGGAAAAATATGCTCATAGTCGAAAATCTCGCTACCGGGAAACGTACACCGGCCTATGCGCACGACAAAGTTATCTCTCTTGGTGACATAGCCATTTACACTGAAAATGAAGACACCCCGTTGGCAAATGTGTTTGAAGTTATTAAAGAAAAGAACGAAGGGAAACCGGTAGATGTAAAAGCGCTTGGAGGTGATAAGGAAATCCGCGACTATTTCGCTACTATATTACCAGATTTCGATGACGACAGAGTCTATACCAACGACATCAAAAAAGTGTTTAGTTGGTATAATCAGCTTATGGCGGCCGGAATCGATAAGTTTAAAGATGAGGAATTAGTTCATGACGAATCGGCCGACGACGCTCTAACGGCAAAGGAATAACCGCGGTTAACAACTTATTATACAGAAACTTTTGTTAATTAAAAAAATGGCGGCTCAATTCGAGTCGCCATTTTCTTTTAATGTGTGCATACTTATTATAAATCGATATGGTCAACGGCCAGTTCATCGGTCAGCGCAAGCCCAATAACGTCCATAACAGTATCCACATAGTGGAATGTCAGTCCCGAAAGATAGTTCTCGCTGATATCTACCACATCTTTACGGTTATCCGCGGACAGGATTATATCGGTAATGCCTGCCCGTTTGGCTGCCAGTATCTTCTCTTTTATCCCCCCCACGGGCAACACTTTACCCCTAAGCGTAATTTCTCCGGTCATAGCCAACCGCGCTTTCACCTTACGTTGTGTGAAAGTCGAGACGATAGATGTGGCCATAGTAATACCTGCAGAGGGGCCATCCTTTGGAATAGCGCCTTCTGGAACATGGATATGTAAAGTGTATTTATCAAACAACTCAGGATTTATGCCGAATTGAGCCGAGTGTGACTTGACGTATTGCAACGCTATGACTGCTGATTCCTTCATCACATCGCCAAGGTTGCCCGTCAATGTCAGCTTCTCGCCTTTTGACGACGACAATGAGGATTCAATGAATAGTATTTCACCTCCCACGGCCGTCCATGCAAGCCCTGTGACCACACCAGCGAAATCATTACCTTCATACTTGTCACGGTTAAAAATCGGTGCGCCAAGCATCCCCTGCAAATCATCGGGTTTAATCGCAGAATCAACAGTGTCTCCACTCATGGTGGCCAGCAGACGTTTCCTCATAATCTGCGACAGCCTTTTCTCCAGTTGACGCACACCGCTTTCAGCGGTGTATCGGTCGATTATCGCTTCAAGCGTTTCATCAGAGAATCGCAGGTTAAGCCAACCTGTGTTTAACTCATCGGTAAGCCTCGGTATGAAATGGCGTTTTGCGATTTGAACCTTTTCTTCAAGCAGATAACCCGCTATATCGATGATTTCCATTCGGTCAAGCAGCGGTTGCGACAACGTCGACAGTGAGTTAGCTGTAGCGATGAAAAGCACGTTAGACAAATCATAATCCACGTCGACATAATTGTCATGGAATTTGCAATTTTGCTCGGGGTCAAGCACTTCAAGCAGAGCGGCCGCAGGGTCGCCCTTAAAGTCCCGACCGAGTTTATCAATTTCGTCAAGCAGTAGTACAGGATTGGAAGATCCAGCACGTTTCAACGCGTCAATGATACGTCCGGGCATCGCACCAATATATGTGCGACGATGTCCGCGTATTTCAGCCTCGTCATTCACGCCACCAAGTGCCACCCGTTGGTAATTACGGCCAAGTGCGCGCGCTATTGATTGGCCCAGTGAAGTCTTACCGACTCCTGGAGGCCCCACCAAGCATATAATAGGAGACTTTCCACCGGGGTTATTAATCATCACAGCCATTTGCTCAAGAATGCGTTCTTTGACCTTGTCAAGTCCGAAATGGTCATTGTTAAGCACGTCAGCTGCATGGGTTATATCATCGACCAGAGGTGTCAGTTTCCCCCATGGCAAATCAAGCAGAGTTTCAAGATAGGTGTATTGCACTGAATAGTCGGGCGATTGCGGATTAACTCGGCGCAACTTCTCAAGTTCCTTATTGAATAACTTGCTGACATTCTCGGGAAAATCTATCTCTGCGGCTCGTTTGCGCAGCCCTTCCGATTCATCGTCATCACCATACAATTCTGCACGTATCGCCTCCATCTGCTGTTGCAGAAATGCGCTTCGTTGTTTGTCGTCGAGACTCTCTTTGGCTCGCTTTTGGAACTCTCGTGTAAGGTTGATCATCTCGGAGTTGCGTGTCAGTTCGTCAAGCAAAGCCACGCCGCGCTCACGCATATACCTCATAGCAAGCAGTTTCATCTTTACCTCGGGGTTTATTGGTAAAGTAGATGATAGGATATTAATCAGAGAGGCGGGGTTATCAACGTTGGTGATATTGAACATCACCTCCGATGGCGAATCCGTAGCCTTCATTATATTTGTGGCTGTGTCCTTGATAGAAGTGGCAAGTGCTATAAATTCCTGGTCAGATGATTTTGGGATCACCTCACTTATAGGCTTGACGTGCGCTCGCAACTCTCGTTTGTGACCATCGTCAACCGTTGTCGCCTCCCCAATAATTTTAAATTTTCCACGGGCTTGAACAAGAGCGGTTTTTGTGTCATCGGGTAATGTAAGCACTTTGAGCACTTGTGCAAATACACCGTACTTGAACAACCCTTTCAGCTCGGGATTGTCATCGCCGCTGTCAAGCTGACACACGACGCCTATGAACGACGAGTCACGTTCTGCATGTTCAGCTGTGGCAAGCGATGACTCGCGTCCAAGCGTTATCGGTATAGCCACATCGGGAAACAAAACCAGATTTCTTGTAGGCAACAGCGGGAGCTGTTGCAAGTCGGGTTGTAATTCTGATTGGTCGCTCTGCGGATGTGCGGGGCTTATTGAGAAGAAGCCAGCGGCTTCGTCAGGTGAAAACTTCATTGTTACAGTCTAAAAATTACATATTCGTTACTCTCTGCAGAATAACAAATTAATATTACTACTTGTCGATATGCAAATTTTATGCCAAAGTTACGCAAATCCTACTACATCGTGAAAATAAGCGTCAAAATTATACACTTCAAAAATTGTTTTAAAAAACCATGTTATGCAACATATAGCCAAAAGTTGCATTTCTGACAAAAACTTCCTATTTTGCGCCCTCAATTATAAGTCTAAACCAGTTTAACTTATTTTAAATCTATAATAGCATGAAGGTTTATCAGACCAACGAAATCAAAAACATAGCTTTGCTTGGTAGCAAAGGCTCGGGAAAAACCACACTCGCTGAAGCAATGCTTTACGAGTGTGGAGTTATAAAACGCCGCGGCACCATCGACGGCAAGAACACCGTCAGCGACTATTTCCCGGTTGAAAAAGAGTATGGCTACTCTGTGTTTTCAACCGTTTTCTATGCCGAGTTCCTTGGTAAGAAGCTCAACGTTATTGACTGCCCGGGATCAGACGACTTTGTCGGTAATGCTATTACCGCGCTCAATGTAACCGACACCGGTGTTATTCTCATAGACGCTCAATATGGCGTTGAAGTCGGCACTCAGAATATATTCCGCACAACAGCATCGCTCAAAAAACCGGTTATTTTCGCTATGAACCAACTCGATGGTGAAAAAGCCGATTATGACAACGTGCTTGAACAAATGCGCGAGATTTTCGGACCCAAGGTGGTGCCTATCCAATATCCCATCAATGCCGGTCCAGGCTTCAATGCCATGATCGACGTGCTCCTCATGAAAAAATACTCGTGGGGACCTGATGGTGGTGTGCCTACAATCGAGGAGATTCCTGCCGACCAGATGGAGCGCGCCCAAGAAATGCACCAGCAGCTCGTCGAAGCAGCAGCTGAAAACGACGAGACTCTTATGGAAAAATTCTTTGACCAGGGTCACTTGACTGAAGACGAGATGCGCGAAGGCATACGAAAAGGCTTGATTGACCGCTCGATATTCCCTGTTTTCTGTGTGAGCGCATTGAAAGATATGGGTGTACGGCGCATGATGGAATTCCTTGGCAATGTCGTTCCCTTTGTCAACGATATGCCGGCCCCGGTCGACACAACGGGCAAAACCGTGAAACCAGACCCAAACGGACCGTTAAGTATCTTCATGTTCAAGACTACTGTTGAGCCACACATCGGTGAAGTGAGCTACTTTAAAGTAATGTCCGGAACTTTAAAAGTCGGTGCTGACCTTGAAAACGTTACACGCGGAGGCAAGGAACGCTTGGCGCAGATTTATTGTGTATGCGGTCAAATCAAAACACCTGTCGATGCAATCTGTGCCGGTGACATCGGCGCGGCAGTAAAGCTTAAAGATGCCCGCACAGGCAACACTCTTGACGAGAAAGGCTGTGAAATCGCTTTTGACTTTATCAAGTTCCCTGCGCCTAAATATCAGCGTGCGATACGTCCGGTCACTGAAAGTGACGCAGAAAAACTCAGTGCGATTCTCACCCGTATGCATGAGGAAGACCCGACATGGCAAGTGGAGCAATCTAAAGAGCTGAAACAAACTATTCTTTCAGGACAAGGCGAATTCCACCTGCGCACGCTCAAATGGCGAGTGGAAAATAACGACAAACTTCCTATTATCTTTGAAGAACCAAAGATTCCATACCGCGAGACTATTACAAAGGCGTCACGCGCCGACTACCGCCACAAGAAACAATCAGGAGGTGCCGGACAATTTGGCGAGGTTCATCTGATTATAGAACCATATACCGAGGGGATGCCCGCACCCGATACATATCGTTTCGGCAACCAAGAGTTTAAAATGAATGTTCGTGACACTCAGGAGATACCGTTGGATTGGGGCGGCAAGCTTGTGGTTCATAATTGTATCGTTGGAGGTGCTATTGACGCACGTTTCATCCCAGCGATAGTAAAAGGCCTGATGGACCGCATGGAACAAGGTCCGCTCACTGGCTCATATGCCCGTGATGTCCGTGTATGTATCTACGACGGTAAAATGCACCCGGTTGATTCAAATGAAATATCATTCCGTCTGGCAGGCCGCAATGCTTTCAGCGAAGCGTTCCGTAATGCCAATCCCAAGATTCTCGAACCTGTCTATGACGTGGATGTCATGGTGCCTGCCGACGTGATGGGTGACGTGATGAGCGACCTTCAGGGACGGCGCGCGATAATAATGGGTATGTCAAGTGAAAACGGCTTTGAGAAACTTTCAGCCAAGGTGCCTTTGAAAGAGATGTCATCCTACTCAACCGCTCTTAGCTCCATCACCGGCGGACGCTCATCGTTTACTATGAAATTCGCATCTTATGAACTCGTACCGAGCGATGTGCAGGAGAAACTACTCAAAGAGTATGCTGAGAAGAACGCCGAGGAATAATCCTCGTTGTAATATATGCTTTAGTCACGTCCCGGGGTTTGCGCCCCGGGACTTTTTTATTCTAAAAAGTAATCAGAATGTGAAATGGAGTGACATCCTCAAGCCGGTTCGGTCTATGCCTGGTGCATCTCGGTAAGTGAGTCTCCACACATAATCAACACGGAATATGCGGAAAACGTTATCAAGACCCACAGCGACCTCCATATAAGGGGTCGAGCCAAGTCGTTGTGTGTTTGAAATCTCAGGGAATCTGTACAGATTATTATGGAACTTTGGGTCGTTTTTCATACTGAGATGTCCCACAACTCCCCTAAACGATATGACCTCACGCAATTTTAATTTTTTCAAAAATGGTATGTAATTGAAAATCGCCCCATTGGCCCAATATGTTAAATCCCATATTCCGTAAGTGTCGGTTATAAACTCAAGCGGATTGAGCAATGCAAATGTCTCTGGTTGGATGAGATAAGTGATGTTGGCCGTCGGAATTAACAGATTGGGATATGGTGCTTGATTCCAGACGTGACCTCCTTTGACAACGATATCGGCATATCCGAAGGCTGAAAACCAAAAGCGTTTGAATACACTCGCCTCGGTCTTGTTAATTGTCCACTGACTTCCAAGGAAGTTCATCGGCCCGAAACTATGGCTGAGAGTAAACACAGGCGCATCCATGTTAATAGGTTGACGCTCACTCTTGCCTTGATAGAATTTCTCACCCGGTGCATAACGCAACTTAACATTGAAAGTCGCTTGATCATATTTCCAATAGCTGCGCCCATCGCCGGTGATAAAAGGCATAAGTGCGGTTGCCTCCTGCCTTGTGTATTTCATACCCGTCTCGATTGAAAAATGGTTTGCAAGCTCAAGCACATATTCAAGTTCCGATTCACGTTTATATGTCATCTGGTTGTTGTCCATACGTGTGAACGAGGAAAAAATCATATCCATATTGGAGTAATATGACGACCCCTGCCCTATCTCATCGACATCATAGGAATGACGCATCTTTATCGACTTTATCGGGAACTCGCGGGCATGGTATTTCTTATCAATAAAAGAATACTCCAACTCACCTGAATATTTAAAACGCTTATCCGTGAACCCATATGCCGCATAACCTCTCGCAAACCAGCGCTTACTTAAGCTTGCTGTGGTCAATCCCCCCAATTGCATACGGAATCCCTCGATTGAGTTCCCACTGAGAAATTTACCTATCGGGCCTATGTCAACAGGGCTTTTCTTGCCTGTGTGGATATATCCTGACATCAACAGCTTCAAAGTCCGTTCGCTCCAGTAATAAACGGGCACAGACCTCAAACGTTCCATCATCGACCCCACCCGGAGTTCGTTATCGGATATATCAAACTGGCGTTCCGATGCCCAGAATGTTTCATCTCGCAGATCGGCGGCAGAATCCACGATTGTGTTTTCGGGCTTATCAAATAGAGCCTGACGGTCGGTTAACTCGAAATTATGGTTGCGGTAGGCGGTATTGCGACGGAAATACAAACCAGGAGTACCCGGCAGAATCAAGACTTCGACTATCATGTCGTCCTTTGTTTTTAGGCGCGAGCCATCTGACGCACGTTCAAACTGCTGGTTGATGTACATTTTTTGTATGAAATTGAGATTTATGTCGCGAGGCACGTTCATCTCAACTTTCTTAATAAACATGGTCGAGTCTCCTTCAGGTACATAAACACGTCCTATGAATCCAAATGCTTGTGGATTATGAGGAGCGAAACTCAACACTATACAACGCTCACTTTCGACATCAACTGTATCGGTCAGATAGAATTTGTAAAAGTCAGTCGCAATCCTCGACAATGGGCTGACAAAGCGATTCTGCAAAATGGTTATGTCATTCTGATACAAATCAACCTCTCTGAAAACATCTTCCAATGCTTTCTGAACATTCTCTTGATTTGACATCAAGTCATCAATACCTTCATGACGTCGCCCTGTCACATACTCTTTTTCAGATTCCGGGTCACGACGATATGACACTTGCGACGTTTTCTCTCTAACGGACAGATTTAATATAGGCTGTCCTGACACCTCGGAAGTGTCGACGTGCTCATTCAAGAATGGAAACTTATTAAATAACCAATTCTCCCGCTTGCCCTCGTCAAACTGATTTATCGCCATAGTGATGCGCTCATACTTGTCATAATTGTAATTGTCATGACGGCGAGGATCAGTTAAATCACGAGCTCTTTTTATTGACTCTGCAAACCTGACAGCCGGATTGTTTTTCTTTGAATATTTTTCTTTGGTTCGTTTCACAACCACCTCTTTCAGTTTCACTCCGGTTGGAGCAAGAGCTACACTGATTGACTTTTTCCCTTTTGGTATCTCAACGATTTTTGTCGAGTACCCCATGGTCTGCACTTCTATAACATTGCGAGCCGACGGATTCACAAACACTGTGGCCAAGCCTTTTTCGTTGGCCAACACCCCTCCCTGGTTGCCTTGAAGCATAACGGCGACATACGGAATAGGTTGCCCGCTAAGACTATCGGTAACGGCAATTCGCACCCTCACGGTCGATAAATGCTCGGCATCTCCGGCAATGCTGCAGTCAGCCGCTCTACTATTTACCGAACCGATTGTAACAAATAAAGCGATTAAGATATTTATTATAAATCTTTTCACCAAATTGTAAGCCTAATGAAGAAACCACTTCATTGATTTCTGTTAACTTTGCAAAGTTAAACATTATTACCGTAATAATCGACATCAATAAACAGATTACCAATGGCTCTGGAAATAGAACGAAAGTTTCTCGTCAACGACGAATCTTATAAGAAGCTCGCTTTGCGAAAGCATCATATCTCTCAAGGTTACCTGTCGCGCCGCAAAGACGCCACTGTCAGAATCCGCATAATAGATGACCATGCGAGAATAACGGTCAAAAGCGTTACTGTCAATGCGACCCGACATGAATGGGAATATCCGATACCTATCAATGATGCCAAAGAAATGCTTGAAATTTGCGAAGGAAACATAATCGAAAAAACGAGATGGATCATAGATTATGCCGGCAAAATGTGGGAGATAGATGAATTTTCTAAACCCTCGGGAACTGCAACTATAGCAGAAATTGAACTTGATAACGAAAACGAAAAAATTGAGTTACCTCACTTTGTAGGAGAGGAAGTGACTGGTAATCAGGTTTTCTATAACTCAAGCCTATGACATTTTGCCAATAAATTTCAGTCGGTCGACAATGAACCTGATATGAGTGCCATCACCGATGGTCGTCCCACCTTCAGTAGCTATCAATTTAAAGTGCAATTTACGCTCCATTACCTTCTCTAATCGAGCTTCGACAATAACTTCGGCTCCGACCGGAGTAGGTTTAAGGTGTGACAATTCGACATACCCGCCAACTGTTGTTGAGCCCTCTGGCAACAAGTCGGCAACAACTCGCATAGCGACATTTTCGAGCATGGCAATCAATGTCGGCGTGGCAAGCACTTCAAGGTCGCCTGACCCAACTGATTTGGCCGACATATCGGCTCTTACTACAAATCTATCAGCCAATAAGATACCCTCTTTTATTCCGAGTTCCATTATTCTAACAACTTTATTTTATAGTTTAGCTTCTTGGCCGTTTTAACGTTGACCACGTTTTTGCCACCATCAGTCTACCGAATCCTGTTCAACATCTTATAACTGTACCATTAGCTCGATGGTATCGCTCTAACGTCAATTTATCAGGATGATATCCTGATTTGTTAATTGGCAGGATTCCTCCTCATTCCTGCATCGGCAGCTCTCCGACATATTAATTTGTTAGTTGTTCCGCATAATCATTGAATCCGTCGGTTAAACCATTTACATAGTGGAGATTATTAATGTTATAGACTACCATAAGTCTAATGAATTTCAACAGTTTGGACTTGATTATTCCAAATAATCAAATTGCCTTGTGAATATTCATTCAGCCGGACACTCTTGAGTGCCTCTTATTTCTAACGTAGCAACATTTTCAACGTGCTGAGTGTGAGGAAACATATCAACCGGCTGGATATTAACAACCTTATATTTGACATCGAGCAATGCTAAATCGCGAGCCTGGGTGGCCGGATTACAACTTACATAAACTATGCGATGCGGTGCCGTGTCGAGAATCACGTCGATGACATCGGTGTGCATCCCGGCTCTTGGTGGATCGACAATCATAACATCAGGACGGCCATGTTCTGCAACAAATTCGCGTGTTAACACATCCTTCATATCGCCCGCATAGAACACCGTGTTGCCAATACCGTTAATCTCTGAGTTGACCTTGGCGTCTGCTATGGCTTCAGGTACATACTCTATGCCAATTACCTTACGACATGAACGTGCAACGAAATTGGCAATAGTGCCGGTGCCGGTGTAAAGATCATACACAAGCTCATTGCCTGTAAGTGCGGCCTGTTCGCGTGCGACCTTGTACAACTCATATGCTTGACGCGAGTTAGTCTGGTAGAACGATTTCGGCCCTACTCTGAACCTCAGACCTTCCATTTCCTCCTCAATAAACGGGAGTCCTGAATGGAGTAATATTTCTTGATCTCCTATTGTATCGTTGACTTTAAGATTAATGACATAAAGCAATGACGTGATTTCGGGAAACTTTTCTCTGACGGCATCAAGCAACGCCTTGATAGAGCCTGGCTCGTCGGCACCAAACGACATCACTGCCATTATCTGCCCCGTTGACGCAATTCTCACCATCAGCGTGCGCAAAAGTCCGCTGTTAGCCCTCAGGTCATAGAATGACAATCCGTTATTCTTCCCGTATTCTTTAATAAATAATCTCAATCGATTAGAGAAGTTATCTTGCAAATGGCAACGGTTGATGTCGAGCACTTTGTCAAAAGCGCCTGGGATATGGAATCCGGCAGCATTGCGGTCGGGGAACTCCACCCCACTCTGTAGCTGTTCACGCGTTAGCCATAACTTATTGGAGAAGGTATATTCCATTTTGTTGCGATATTCCCAGATTTCATTTGATCCCAGTGCGGGCTTAATTTCAGGGATTTCTATCTTGGCTATGCGGCGCATAGCATCCTCAACTTGCTGACGTTTACAACGCAACTGAAACTCATAGGGCAAATGTTGCCATCGACAACCGCCACAAATCCCGAAATGCTCACACTTCGGCTCAACCCTTAAGGTCGATGGCGATACCAAGTTGACGATATGCCCCTCAGCATAACTCCTCTTTTTCTTATCAAGTTTCACATCGGCCACATCACCGGGGGCGCCAAACGGTATGAACACCACCATATCATTGACACGTGCTATGCTGTTGCCTTCAGCCGCGACATCTGTTATCTCAACCGCCTGAATCAGGGGTAATTCTTTACGTTTTCTACTCACGCAACAATTTTAAATTTTTAAGATATATTGTTTCGATGATGCAAAGTTAAACATCTTTTGTGGATTTTTTTCGCTACGATTGCTCATTATATCACTTTTATGACTTATATTTGCACATCTCTCTTGATTATGCTTTGTTAACTGATATTAGAACTTTAAAAATAACTTAACCCAAAACAATCCGATGAAAAGAGTTTATACATTCGGAGATGGCAAAGCCGAAGGCAATGCCGAGATGAGGAATCTCCTCGGTGGTAAAGGTGCCAATCTTGCCGAAATGAACTTGCTGGGAATGCCCGTACCTCCGGGGTTCACTATTACGACAGAAGTTTGTAACGAATACACCCAGTGTGGTAAAGAGGAAGTGGTAAAACGCATTCAAAAAGATGTTGAAGCCGCTATTGCCCATGTAGAATCGCTCACTGGCAAAAAATTCAATGACCCTGCAAATCCTCTGTTGGTTTCAGTTCGCTCCGGCGCACGCGCTTCGATGCCGGGTATGATGGACACGGTCCTCAACCTCGGTATGAACGATGCTACCGTTGCATCGCTCGCTGAAAAGAGCGGCAATCCTCGTTTCGCATGGGACAGCTATCGCCGTTTCGTGCAGATGTATGGCGACGTAGTGCTTGGCATGAAGCCCAAGAGCAAGGCCGACATAGATCCTTTCGAGGAAATCATGGAGAAAATTAAAGAGGAAAAAGGCGTTAAACTCGACACTGAACTTGATGTTGATGACCTCAAATCACTCGTTAAGCTCTTCAAAGCAGCCGTTAAAGACTACACCGGCAAAGATTTCCCCGACAGCGCTTGGGAACAACTTTGGGGTGGCATCTGCGCTGTGTTTGACAGTTGGATGAACGAGCGCGCTATCATATATCGCCGCATGAACCAAATACCCGAAGAATGGGGTACTGCCGTCAACGTCCAGGCAATGGTTTACGGCAATATGGGCAACAACTCGGCTACCGGCGTTGCCTTCAGCCGTGACGCAGCAACCGGTGAGAATATATTTAACGGAGAATATCTCATCAACGCTCAAGGCGAGGATGTTGTTGCCGGCATCCGCACTCCTCAACAAATCACCGTCGAGGGCTCCCGCCGTTGGGCTGCCCTCCAAGGTATTTCTGAGGAAGAGCGCGCTGTTAAATATCCCTCACTTGAGGAGTCTATGCCCACTTGCGCAGCTGAACTTATCGCTATCGCCAACCGTCTTGAAGATTACTACCGCGATATGCAAGATATGGAGTTCACCATTCAAGACGGCAAACTGTGGATGCTCCAAACTCGTAACGGTAAGCGCACAGGAGCGGCTATGGTAAAAATAGCCATGGATCTTCTCCGCGATGGCAAAATCGACGAAAAGACTGCACTTTTGCGTATGGAACCCCAGAAACTCGATGAGCTTCTCCACCCCGTCTTCGACAAGAGCGCACTCAAACGCGCCGTAGTCGTTGCCAAAGGTCTCCCCGCATCTCCCGGCGCAGCCGCCGGTCAGATTGTTTTCTCAGCTGAGGACGCTGAAGCATGGGCCGAAAAGAAAAAGAAAGTCGTTTTGGTTCGTATCGAGACATCGCCCGAAGACCTTCGCGGTATGGCCGTAGCTCAAGGTATCCTCACGATGCGTGGCGGTATGACTTCACACGCGGCCGTTGTGGCTCGCGGTATGGGTAAATGCTGCGTATCAGGAGCCGGTGAAATCGTTGTTGACTACAAAGAGAAAACCGTCAATATGGGCGGCAAAACATACAAAGAAGGCGACTGGATTTCTCTCAACGGCTCGACCGGTGACGTTTACGATGGACAGGTTCCCACTACCGACCCCGAACTCGACGGTGACTTCGGGGCTATTATGAACCTCGCTGAGAAATACACCAAAACACTTGTGCGCACCAACGCCGACTCTCCCCGCGATGCCAAACAAGCCCGCCACTTCGGCGCTCAAGGTATCGGTCTTTGCCGCACTGAACACATGTTCTTCGAGGGCGACCGCATCAAAGCTGTGCGCGAAATGATTCTCGCATCAGACGAAGAAGGCCGTCGTACGGCATTGGCCAAATTGCTCCCCATGCAACGCGGTGACTTCGAAGGCATCTTCGAAGCTATGGACGGATTTGGCGTAACCATCCGCTTGCTTGATCCCCCATTGCACGAATTCGTACCTCACCAGACTGCAACCCAAAAAGAACTCGCAACTGAAATGGGTCTTACCCTCGAAGAAGTCAAAGCAAAAGTTGACAGCCTTGAGGAATTCAACCCGATGCTCGGTCACCGCGGTTGCCGTCTCGGTATCACCTATCCCGAAATCACCGAGATGCAAACACGCGCTATCATCGAAGCAGCTCTCGCTGTGAAAGAACGCGGCATCGACGTTCACCCCGAAATTATGATTCCGTTGGTAGGTTCTCTTAAAGAAATTCAAAACCAAGCCGATGTCATCAACACCACAGCCGCTAAAGTGTTTGAAGAAAAAGGGTGCAGCGTAGCATATAAAGTAGGAACTATGATTGAGGTGCCCCGCGCCGCTCTCACCGCCGACCAAATCGCAACCGTAGCCGACTTCTTCTCATTCGGCACAAACGACTTGACCCAGATGACATTTGGATTCTCTCGCGACGACGCTCCCAAGTTCTTGAAATTCTACAAAGAACATGGCGTTATCAAGACCGATCCGTTTGAAGTGCTCGATCAAGAGGGCGTAGGCCAATTGGTAAGAATGGGAGTAGAGAAAGGTCGCGCAACCAAACCTGAACTCAAAGTAGGTATATGCGGCGAGCACGGCGGCGAGCCTTCATCTGTTAAGTTCTGTGCCAAACTCGGCATGAACTACGTCAGCTGCTCACCATTCCGTGTGCCCATCGCACGCGTAGCTGCGGCGCAGGCTGCCAT
>CAZFNR010000006.1:0-81034 GCA_964520525.1 uncultured Muribaculaceae bacterium | reverse complement strand
TCACCACATATGCGTGTTTCAAAATCTTTTTATTGTGGGCTGGACTTGTGTTTTTTCGAAAAAAATGCTGTTTTTGTGAAAATAAATTATCTTTGTCGTAAAATAAATTGCTTGGCATGATTTAATCGAAATCTGGCTTGTTCCATTTTGTTTTTGAGAATAATCTAACTCAAAAGCGGCGACGAGTAAAAAGGTTTCGGCCCGTTGTCGACTAAACAAACAGAAACCGGTATTTAAGGAATATGAAAAGAGTGTCAACCCTAATCGCTTCGGTTGCGTTGACGGTTGCGGCCGGGTTGAGCCTGATGATGGCACAACTCAGTGTCAACAAGGGAGGTGCCGACTGGATGTCGAGTTTGCTGGCGAAGACCGAAACTCCAAAATCGTCGGAGAAACAAAAAAAATCCCAAACGCAATCTTTATCTCTGTTTTATCGGGGTGGGAATGCCGATGTTAGCGTCAGAAAAGCGTCGCATCAAAAGCGTGTCTCGTCCCTGCAACTCACCGACACTTTGCCCATCAATCTGAGCGGGTGGTCGCTCAATAGCAATGATATTGCGAGCGGTAAAGCTCAGTGCGGTTATTACAATCTGCCGACGACCAGTGGCGCAAGCTCTTTTGTGTTTGCGGGCGACCAGACTACTAATGGGTTCGGTGGAGTTTATCTCGGTGAATATTTCTATTTTTCAAGAGATTATAATGGCCAATCCGGGTCGTTCGATGGCGTGATTGATGTCTATGATATGTCGGTGCAGCATAAGGTTAACACGATTCATGTCAATAACCTAAGCTCCTATCCGATAGTGCCTACTTTTAACCCGTCCGACAGTTGCGTATATAGCCTTAATTATTCGGAAAATTATGCTGGAATGTGCCTCGTTAAGATGTCCTATACGCCCAGCGGCGTGACTTGCGAGCCGATTGGAAATATTAATGCAACACTTTTGGGAGAGTTTAAGTCGTTCACTGCTTTGACTGCCGATAGCAAAGGACAATTGTATTGCATTGGTATCGGTTATGATGTCTCTTTTGAATCTCAGTATCCAACACTTGTCGTCAGGGAGAACAGACTTTATAAAGTCAACAAAAACACTGCGGCGATGACTCTCGTCGGGAATGTTGACGCCGAATCGGCCTATGACGCAGGTGCGTATATCGACCCGGTTACTGATGAAATGTATTGGAATGTTGCCCAATCAGATGGCAAGTCGTTGATATACAAGGTTGACCTCGCAACCGCCGAAGCCACTCCTCTTATCGAACTTACAGATGGCTTAAGCGTTGCCGGCTTGAGTAAGACTCTTCGTTTTTTAGATGATGATGTTCCGGCGGCGTGCCAAAATGTTTCAGCGCATTTCACAGGTACCGCTTTGACCGGTAAAATCACTCTCATCGCACCGGCGACCACCTACGACGGCCAACCCGGAGTAGGCAACGTCGACATCACCGTGCTCGGCAATGAAACTGTTATAGGGTCAAAACAAAATGTAGCCTACGGCGACAGCGTCAAAATCGACGTTACACTCCCCGCGGCCGGGAACTACCAGTTTGTCGTATATGCGTCAAACGATAACGGTGACGGTCAAAAACGTTATCTCGACAACATGTGGTGTGGCCCAAAAACTCCATCAACTCCAGTCCCAGTGCTTGATTTCAATTATATAGACGGCACAATGTCTCTTTCCTGGCCTTCAGTGAAAGCGGCGGTTGACGGAGGCTATATTAATACGGAAGATCTCACTTACAAAGTAACTCGGCATGATGGTAGCGTGGCAGTCGCAAGCACCACCGACACTACATTTAGTGAGGTGATTACTCAACCCGTTGGTCCCCAACAGGCTTATTATGAAGTTGTAGCCACTGCCGACGGCGTTTCGTCAGCCGCCGGTAAATCAAATTCGTTCGTTATCGGAGCGACTCCACAGACGCCCCCGTATAAATCGATATTTATAGAGGACGCACTCAAATCGTGGACTATTATCGATGCCAACAAAGATGGAAAAACCTGGGAACCCGGTATGAATAATATGGTTATCGAGTACAACCCAATTCGAGTAATGGACGATTGGTTGATTACACCGCCTATGGAACTGAAAGCAGGTTTAATCTACAAGGTCAATGTCGCTGCGCGTTGCTATAACTCAATTCTCCCTGAGCGGTTTGAGGTGAAATTAGGCAATCAGCCCAAAATTGAGTCGATGACTGATATGGTTATTGATACGACTACGGTTGATAAAACATCGACGACCACTTACTCCGGTTCGGTTGCTCCTGATGCTGATGGCCGGTACTATATCGGTATTCACGGCATCTCAAGATCTGATAAGTATTATCTCTATATCGATGAGTTGTCGGTAGAGGGAGGGGACAATCCAACGGCACCTGTAGCTCCGGTTGTGCTTTCGGCAAAGGCAAATCCCCAAAATCCCTATGTGGCTGATTTTGCGATAGTGGCTCCCACTAAGAATTACCAGGGTCAAGATTTGGATAGCTTGACCAAACTGGAGGTTTATCGCTCACCAGGCACGTTGGTGAAGACCATTGATAACCCTGCGCCGGGAGATACCATTGCTTTCTCTGACACGGTAACTGTAATCGGCGACTATACTTATACTTTTGTGGCCTACAACGCCGACGGACGCGGAGGGGATGTGTCAAAAGATGTTCACTTCGGATATGCTCGACCGCAAAATGTGGCCAATGCGGTTGCGCGTCGCACCGATGAACTTGGCGAATTGCAATTGAGCTGGTCTCCGGTAGAGTACGATGTCAATGGGTTGAAGTTTGATGCACCCTGTTCGTATAAACTCTATATTCATGATGATAACTATGGCAATTGGGCCCAGTATAACGATATGTCTACCGATACCGTCAGGACCATTCAGTTCCCGCCATCAACTCCGACTATACCGCTATTTATGGTGAGCGCATACTTTGACAGCAAGGAGAGCGATGAACCATTGTTGATAGACCCCGTTCCTGTTGGAAAGCCGTTGAATAGCGTCGTTGAGACATTTGCAAATAGATCATATGACGGTGTTTGGCTGCCTTATAACGATGAAAACTCATATGTTGTTATTTACACCGCAAATGATGCGAATAATGCGGTGCAATCAAGCGATAACGGCAGCGGGTTCCTCGTTTTTGCCGGTAGGAATTCGACTCAGTCTACTGCGAACATTCAATCGGCATTGGTATCGCTTGAAGAAACGCAGTCTCCGGTTGTGACATTTGACCTATTCAATCTTTTCCCGGCAGTTGGTATGCCGAGTACGGCAGTAGACTCCAATCTCGTTGTCGTGTCGGCTCGTACACTCAACGACTATGAATGGAAAACAATCTATTCTAAAACAGTCGCCGAAGTTTGCGGTGACAGTGAAGGTTGGACTAAGGTTATGGTTGATATGTCGGCCTATAAGGATTCAGTGGTGCAGATTAAGATTGGCTCTGATTTGAGGTCTGAAGATATGAGTATGTCTATGTCTATTATCGACCATATAACGGTAGGCGACTATGCTGACAAAGACTTGGCAATTTACAATGTGAAAGCGCCGTCAAGGGTCAAAACCGGTGATAGTTTTACCATAGAGGCTCAAGTGGCTAATGCCGGGATGAGCACGATTGACGAGTATGCGTTGCAACTCTATGCCGACGGAAAGCTTGTAGACGAGTTGCCGGGCGATACCCTTGTAATGATGGGAAGGGCTACCCACACGTTTGACGTGACGATGCCGCGGTTTGCAACTGACTCGGTAGTCTATACGGTGAAAGCGATTTATGACCTTGACGAGAATCCGGATAATAACGTCGCTGACATAGTTGTCAATGCAATAACTTCGACATTGCCCAAAGTGACAAATCTCACAGCAACTCAAACGGCTGGCACCGTTACCCTTTCATGGGTAGAGCCTGAGTACACCGACCAGGGACCGCTTACCGAAATCACCGAAGGCTTTGAAAACGGAATTGCGTTGGATAACACCTATGGCGACTGGACATTTATCGATGTTGACCAAACTCAGCTGGTAGAAATTGATGGATGGTTTGATAAATACGATAATAAAGGCTCGTTCTGGATTTGGGACACGGATGTATTGAACGTGGATTATTCATTGGCTAATAATCACACAAGCAAGAAGTTCATATTCTCAATGTGTCGAAAAGACTTTGGAAAGGTTGACGACTGGGCGGTTTCGCCACCGCTCGGAGGCCAGGAGCAGACTGTCAAATTCTATGCCGCTTCAATGAATGAAGGATACGCCGACAGCTTGGAAGTGCTTTATTCGACAGTCGATACAATTGCTGTCACCGATTTTTCGACTCTTGAGGGTTGGCCTATAAAAGTGCCAAACGGGTGGACCCAATACAGCGTAGACTTGCCTGCCGGAGCTGCTTTCTTTGCATTGCGCGATATGACGACCAATGGATACGGCCTGTTTATCGACGACGTGACATTCACGCCAGCCAACTTCCCCCTCAACCTCGTGCTCGTAGGCTATAACATCTATCGCGACGGCGAGAGACTCAATCCGCTTCCCGTCCAGAACTGTTCGTATGTTGACGATACCCCTGAAACGACAGCGTCGAGCCTCTACACCGTTACCGCAGTCTACGAAAGACATGGAGAATCGGCCGGTGTTAACTACGAGTTCATTGCTACAGGAGTTGAGAACATTGCAGCCGACCGTCACGTGACTATTACCCAACAGGGTGGCGACCTCGTCATCAGCAATGCCGAAGGTCTTGACATAACCGTGGCCGTCGCAAGCGGAATGACTCTCTACCGGGGTCGTGCGACATCGTCGCGCACTGCGGTAGGCGTTGTCCCTGGCGTCTACATTGTCCGTGCCGGCAGCACCGTTGCCAAGATTGTAGTCAAGTAAGCCTGATCCCAGCAATCACATAGCCGCGATGCTGTGCCGTCCCGAAACAATGGCGGCGCAGCATCGTCGCTTTTAGGCCGCCATTGTGGCGATTTCAGGCCTCTGTTGGAATAATTGGGCCGAAATTTTTGGCATTTGTAAAAGTTTATTACCTTTGCGAGACGCATACTCTTGCCGATAGACAACGGTGTGAGTGATAAGAAATAAAAGATTGTAAAAATAAACCTAATTTCATAGAACCTAATCATGGCAGAAAAGAAAGAAAAATTGTTCGACCAGTTCCCGCCTGTCACCACAGAGGAGTGGAGAGCTAAGGTGGACGCTGATCTCAAAGGAGTGCCTTTTGAGAAAAAACTGGTGTGGAGAACAAACGAAGGCTTTAATGTCCAGCCGATGTATCGGGCTGAGGATATCGCCGACCTTAAAACTACCGACTCGCTTCCCGGCGAGTTCCCCTACATCCGTGGAACACGTGCCGATAACGAGTGGCTTACTCGTCAGGAAATTATCGCCGACTCTATTGAGCAGGCTAATGAGAAAGCGCTTGATGCGATTTCAAAGGGTGTTAACTCAATCGGCTATCGTCTTCCAAAAAACTGCGTTGGGATTGGTGACATTAAAAAACTACTGAAAGACATTGACCTGACAAAAATCGAAGTGAACCTCTCGACATGCCATAACCATTGCGTCGAGTTGGCTCGTAATCTTGCTGCCGTAGTGGTTGAAGCGGGTGCTGCTGAAACGTTCCGCGGCTCTGTCGATTACAATCCATTGCGAGGCGCGTTGAAACATGGCCGTGATATAAATACAGTAGCTATCGCGGCTCAAGCTCGTGAAATCATCGAAGCGGTCAAGGATGTCAAATATCTCAGAGTGCTCGCTGTCGATTCTGATATGCTGACCAATGCCGGTGCCTACATCTATCAGGAGATGGGCTACGCTCTCGCTTGGGGCGCGGATTGGATGACTCTCCTCACCGAGGCCGGTATGGACGCAACAGAGGTGGGTTGCCGCATAAAATTCAATATGGGCGTTTCTTCCAACTATTTCATGGAACTCGCCAAATTCCGCGCTGCCCGTATGCTTTGGGCGCAAATCGTGGAGCAATATAAGCCTGCTTGCAAGTGCGCTTGCAAAATGCACGTCCACGCTTCGACCTCACGCTTCAATCAGACGATTTACGACGCTCATGTAAATCTCCTGCGCAGCCAGACCGAGACCATGTCTGCCGCTCTCGCAGGCGTAGACTCGATTACCGTTGTGCCGTTCGATACTCCCTATAAAACTCCCGACGCATTCTCTGAGCGCATAGCGCGCAATCAGCAGTTCTTGCTCAAGGAGGAAAGCCACCTCGACAAGGTGGTTGACCCTGCAGGCGGCTCCTACTATGTGGAGACTTTGACCGTTTCACTCGCCAACGAGGCGTGGAAACTCTTCCTTGATATTGTGGAAAAAGGCGGCTTCTTTGCGGCTGTCAACGCAGGCACTATCCAGGCCGCTGTCAATGAGTCAAACAAAAAACGCCACACCGATATGGCGCGGCGCAAGGAGATTCTGCTTGGCACAAACCAGTTCCCCAACTTCAATGAAATGGCCGCTGAGAAAATCGAGAACGACGGCTGTGGGTGTGGCTGTGGGTGCAACGAGTCCAACAATCCCGAGAAAGCTCTCAACTCATCGCGTCAGGCAAGCGACTTCGAGAACCTGCGTCTCGCCACAGAGCGTGCGGCCAACCGTCCTAAAGTATTCATGCTCACTATTGGCAACCTCGCCATGAGACTCGCACGCGCTCAGTTCTCAGCCAACTTCTTTGGCTGTGCCGGTTATGAGATAATCGACAATATCGGTTTCGACACGGTTGAGGCCGGTGTAAACGCAGCTATGGAAAAAGCTGCCGATATCGTAGTCCTCTGTTCTTCCGACGATGAGTATGCCGCCCTTGCTCCTGAAGCGTTTGAGCTTCTTAAAGGTCGCGCGGAGTTTGTAGTTGCCGGTGCCCCCGCTTGCACCGAGGAGCTGCAAGCCAAGGGAATCAACAACTTCATCCATGTGCGCAGCAATGTTCTTGAAACTCTTCAGGCGTTCAACGCCCGGCTTTTAAAATAAAATCTAAATATGAAACCCGATTTTAAAAATATAAATATCGCAGCCGACGCATTCAATGCCACTCACAACCCTGTGGCAGCCGGCGAAGAATGGCTCACTCCCGAGCTGATTCCCGTGAAACCAATCTACACCAAAGATGACCTTCAAGGTATGGAGCATCTTAACTATGTAGCAGGTATTCCCCCTTATCTCCGCGGCCCTTACAGCGGTATGTATGCTATGCGTCCATGGACCATACGCCAGTATGCCGGATTCTCTACCGCGGCAGAGTCTAACGCTTTCTACCGCCGTAACCTCGCTTCAGGACAGAAGGGCCTGTCAGTCGCTTTCGACCTCGCTACTCACCGCGGATACGACGCCGACCATGAGCGCGTGGTAGGCGATGTCGGTAAAGCCGGTGTGTCCATCTGCTCTCTTGAGGATATGAAGGTGCTTTTCGACGGTATCCCGCTGAATAAAATGTCAGTGTCTATGACCATGAACGGCGCCGTGTTGCCCGTGCTCGCTTTCTACATCAACGCGGGTCTTGAACAGGGCGCTAAACTTGAGGAGATGGCAGGAACCATTCAGAACGACATCCTCAAGGAATTCATGGTGCGCAACACCTATATCTATCCGCCCGAATTTTCGATGCGTATCATCGCCGACATCTTTGAGTACACATCGCAGAATATGCCTAAGTTCAACTCGATTTCAATTTCGGGCTACCATATGCAGGAAGCCGGTGCGACATGTGATATTGAGTTGGCCTACACGCTCGCTGACGGTTTGGAATACCTCCGCGCTGGAGTTAACGCAGGTATGGATATTGACGCTTTCGCACCCCGCTTGTCGTTCTTCTGGGCTATCGGCATGAACTTCTTTATGGAGATTGCCAAGATGCGCGCGGCTCGTATGCTTTGGGCTAAGATTGTGAAACAGTTTAACCCCAAGAATCCCAAATCGCTCGCACTCCGCACCCACTCTCAAACGTCGGGCTGGTCGCTCACCGAGCAAGACCCCTTCAACAATGTCGGCCGTACCTGTATCGAGGCTATGGGCGCAGCTTTGGGCCACACCCAGTCGCTCCACACCAACGCTCTCGACGAGGCTATCGCCCTCCCCACCGACTTCTCGGCGCGTATCGCACGTAATACCCAGATTTACATCCAGGAAGAGACTTATATCACTAAGGAAATCGACCCCTGGGCCGGTTCTTACTATGTAGAATCTTTGACCAACGAAATCGCTCATCGCGCTTGGGCGCATATACAGGAAATCGAGAAGCTCGGCGGTATGGCCAAGGCAATCGAGACCGGTCTGCCCAAATCGCGCATCGAGGAGGCTTCGGCTCGCACCCAGGCCCGCATCGACTCAGGTCGCCAGACAATCGTCGGTATCAACAAATACCGTCTCGACCACGAAGACCCGATTGACATTCTTGAAATCGACAACACCGAAGTTCGACGCGAACAAATCGAGCGTCTTAACGACGTTAAGGCCCACCGCGACGAGGCGGCTGTCAAGGAAGCCCTCGCCGCTATCACCGAATGTGTCCGTACCAAAAAGGGAAATCTTCTCGACCTCGCTGTAAAAGCAGCGGGTCTCCGCGCCACGCTTGGCGAAATATCCGATGCGTGCGAAGAAGTTGTCGGACGTTATAAAGCAGTAATCAGAACAATTTCAGGCGTGTATTCAAGCGAAACAAAACAAGATCCCGATTTCCTCAAAGCACAGAAAATGTGTGAGGAATTTGCTAAGAAAGAAGGTCGTCAGCCGCGTATCATGATTGCCAAGATGGGTCAGGATGGACACGACCGCGGCGCTAAAGTTGTAGCGACAGGTTATGCCGACTGCGGTTTCGACGTCGATATGGGCCCGCTATTCCAAACACCGGCCGAAGCCGCTCGTCAGGCTGTCGAAAACGACGTCCACATTCTTGGCGTGTCGTCGCTCGCTGCCGGACACAAGACCCTGATTCCGCAGGTTATAGCCGAGCTTAAAAAACTTGGCCGCGAGGATATCATGGTGACAGCAGGTGGTGTCATCCCCGCACAGGACTATGACTTCCTCTACAAAGCTGGCGTAGCAGCCATCTTCGGTCCCGGAACCCGCATCCCCGTCTCTGCAATCAAGATGCTCGAACTCCTTCAGACCGACTAAACCTCCTCACGCTTCACGTTAATATAACTACGCCGCGGCATACTTGCCGCGGCGTATGTTTTTTTGACCAAAGTAAATTATCCGAGTAAATAGTCGCCGTCGGTTATGGCGGGTCTGTGAGTGCGAGACGTGGGCAATCAGAAGGCTTGCCTCGCGGTTAAGCGTTTTTTCACAACTTCTCGGCCAGTTTTGATAATTACGTTCGTTATCAAGGTATGCGAGATTGAAGGTATTGTTGTATCTTTGTATTCTGAAATCTCGAGGGTTTGAAAAATGGGGCGTTTGAAAATTTTGACACTGTTTTTGTCGGCTGCGCTGTCGCTTGTAATGGCGGCGGCCGAACAGACGGTGTCCCTATCTGACAGCGCGGCGACAACCACAGTGATTGTTGCCGACACCGTCCCTCGTCCGGCAGAAAAATGCGGTTTTATTCAGAAAGTACTCGACTATTTCGGTGATTCAAATCGCGAACACTCCGACAAGCGGTTTGATGTCAGTTTTATCGGAGGCCCCCATTACGCCTCCGATACAAAACTCGGTCTCGGTCTTGTCGCGGCTGGAATCTACTCATCCGCCCCCGGTGACTCGTTGACTCCGAAATCCAATGTCTCGCTCTATGGCGACCTGTCAACGTCGGGGTTCTATCTGCTCGGCATCCGAGGCAATCATATCTTCCCCCGCAATCGTTATCGTCTCAACTACAATCTCTATTTCTTCTCATTTCCGAGCAAATTCTGGGGTATTGGCTACGACATGGGCTCCAACGACAACAATGAAACCGACTATGACCGCTATCAGTCTAAAATTTCGGTCGAATTTCTTGCTCATGTTATTCCAAACCTTTATATCGGGCCGCTTGCGCAATTCAATTATGTCATAGGGCGCAATGCAGAGAATTCCGCATTGTGGTTGGGGCAACGTATGCACACCGTCAACATCGGCCCCGGATTTATAATCCAGTACGATACCCGCGACCACCTTACCAACGCCTATAGCGGCCTGTTTCTCGAACTCGGTCAGCGTTTTTTTGCCCGTTTCATGGGAAACGATTACGCTTTCAACAGCACCGAGCTGTCGGCAAACTCCTATCATAGCGTGTGGCGCGGCGGTGTCATTGCGACCCGTATTCATGCTTTGTTCAACTATGGCGATGTCCCTTGGGGCATGATGGCCACCGTTGGCGGAAGCAGTAACCTCCGCGGCTACTATGAAGGCAGGTACCGCGATAAAAACGAAGCCGATGTCATTGTTGAATTGCGGCAGCACATTTGGCGGCGCAACGGCATCGTTGTATGGGCAGGCCTTGGTACGGTGTTTCCGCGGTTCGATGCATTGCGTTGGCGTATGGCACTTCCGAACTTTGGCATCGGTTATCGCTGGGAATTTAAAAAACGTGTTAATGTACGGCTCGATTATGGTTTTGGTAAACACGAGTCGGGATTTTTATTCAGTATAAATGAAGCTTTTTAAATCTTTTACGCAGGCCGAACGGCTTGCTGTCATATTTCCGTTGTTGTTAATCATACCCAATGCGGCTCTTAATCACACGGAGAATCTTCCTCTTTTGTCGGCTGCGACCAACTTGTTTTTGCCGCTTGGTTTCTACGGCTTGATTCTGTCGTTGACAAAACGTATAGGCGTGTCGGTGCTTTGTTGCCTACCGTTCATGATTTTTTCAGCTTTTCAGATAGTGTTGCTCTATCTCTATGGCGAATCGATTATCGCTGTTGATATGTTCCTGAACGTCGCTACGACCAATACCCGTGAGGTGTCAGAGTTGCTTGGCAACCTGCTTGTGGCCATCGGAACGGTTGTAGTGCTATATGTTCCCATGATTGTGTGGGCTATCGTCGACCTGTGCCGCCGTCGCAATCTCTCCGATTTGTTTCAAAGGGGTTATCGCAAGGTCTCGGCTGCGCTTTTCATTGTCGGGGTGGCGCTCTTGTTGCTATCTGTCGCTTTTGTCGGCAGCTTTTCTGTCAATAGGGATATATTCCCCATTAATGTGATTCATAACCTCGCTACGGCGGTTAGCCGCGCGATTGATACGGCTGACTACCCCGTAACCAGTGCTCATTTCTCTTTTGGTTCCCGGCCAACCCACTCCGATGCCGAGCGTGAGGTCTATCTCCTTGTCGTGGGGGAGACATCGCGGGCCGACAACTGGCAGCTGCTGGGATATGGTCGTGAAACCAACCCGCGGCTTTCATCCATGGAACGGCTCGTATCATTTTCAAAGGCCCTTACTCAGTCCAACACCACTCACAAAAGTGTGCCGATGATGCTGTCTGACCTCACCGCATCCGACTTCGATTCCATCAACTGTCGCAAAAGTGTGATTACGGCGTTTAAAGAAGCCGGATTTCACACTGTATTTCTTTCAAACCAGCGTCGCAATGGCTCATATATCGATTATTTCGGATTTGAAGCTGATTCTGTGGTGTTTCTGAAAGATGATGGCCGCGAGCATATCGATGGCGAGCTTGTCAATCTTGTCGACAAATGCCTTGCCGACACTTCAAAGCGCAAACAGTTCATAGTGCTGCACACCTATGGCTCCCATTTCAACTACCGGGATCGCTATGACGACCGTTTCAGCCACTTTGTCCCCGACCGCACGGTTGATGCCAACGCCTCCCACCGGGCCGAGCTTGTTAATGCGTTTGACAACACGATTAGATATATCGACAGCTATCTCGCCGATTTGATGACGTTAGTAGAGGCCGGTCAATGGAGTGGGGTAGTGGTCTATGCCTCTGACCATGGAGAGGATATTTTCGATGATGAGCGCAATCGTTTCCTCCATTCGTCGCCCGTCCCGACAGCGACACAGCTCCATGTCCCCGCACTTGTGTGGTTGTCCTCAACCTATACTGGCCGCCATCCTGGCAAGCTCGAAAATCTTATCGGTAATCGTGAGCGCTATATGTCACCCTCTGTGAGCCTTTTTCATACCATTGTTGACCTTGCAGGCATAGATTTCAGCCGGCGTGATTCTACTCTCTCTTTGGCATCCGGCTCTTATATCGCCCCGGCTAAATGTTATCTCACCGACCGTAACGAAAAAGTGGCTTTGGAACACTCGGGGTTGAAGCCTTTGGATATTAAAGTTTTAAAAAAGAAACACATTCTGTGAATTGTGATGATTGGGGTGTGTAGCGAAGTTGTCCAAAACTAATTGCTATTTCGCTGAATGCTATGTGTTTAGGTGTGTTAGGGTCTGGGCGAAGTTTCCCAAAATTAAAATTTAATATAAATTTTCGATGTGATTAGTTTGCCGTTTCGGTAAATCTTATTAGCTTTGCGAAGCCCAAATTGTGAGTTCTCAGCTAACTTAAATTTATCTAACCGGAATAACAAAATCACAAAACATGATACAAGTGGTAGTCAAGCGCGACGGTCGTATCGTCGGGTATAACGAGGAGAAAATCAAGGCGGCTATCCGCAAGGCGATGATTCAGACCGAAATGGGTGAGGACGAGGCTCTGATTCATAAAATTACCGATCGCATCGGCATGACCGGCAAGGAAAAAATGACTGTCGAGGAGATTCAGGACAGGGTTGAGCTTGAACTGATGAAAAGCCCTCGCAAGGAGGTAGCGAAACGCTACATCGCCTACCGTGATCAGCGCAACATAGCTCGCCGCGCCAAAACTCGCGATATGTTCCTTGAGATAATCGAAGCGAAGAACAATGATGTCACCCGCGAGAACGCCAACATGAACACCGACTCTCCCGCAGGGATGATGATGAAATTCGCCAGTGAGACGACCAAGCCTTTTGTTGACGACTATCTCCTCTCGCCCGAGGCTCGCGAGGCTGTGCGCAACGGCTACCTGCACATTCACGATAAAGACTACTATCCAACAAAGAGTCTCACCTGTGTGCAACATCCCCTTGACCGAATATTAAAATACGGGTTTAACGCCGGTCATGGCGAGTCGCGTCCGGCCAAGCGCATTGAGACAGCCAGCATCATAGGCTGCATATCGCTTGAAACTGCTCAAAACGAGATGCATGGTGGCCAGGCTATTCCGGCCTTTGATTTCTATCTCGCTCCATTCGTGCGCTCTTCTTTTGTCGAGGAAGTCAAGAATGTTGAGGCTCTTTTCGGTGAGGACTATTCTGACCTTTACGAGGTTGAAATAGACGATTTCATCAAGCGCCCCCTTGAGGGCTTGAAAGACCGTGAACGGGCATTGCAGCACGCGGTCAACAAGACTGTCGGGCGTGTCCATCAGGCAATGGAGGCGTTTATCCACAACATGAACACCATACACTCGCGTGGCGGGAACCAAGTGGTGTTCAGCTCAATTAACTATGGCACTGACACATCAGCCGAAGGACGTTGCATCATCCGAGAACTGCTCACATCAACCTATGAGGGTGTCGGCAATGGGGCAACCGCGATTTTCCCTATACAGATATGGAAAAAGAAACGAGGCGTCAGCTATCTCCCCGGCGACCGTAATTACGACCTTTACCAACTCGCATGCAAGGTTACAGCCCGCCGCTTTTTCCCGAATTTTGTCAATCTTGACGCCACTTACAATTACCATGAGAAGTGGAAAGCCGACGATCCCTTGCGCTATAACTACGAGGTAGCCACAATGGGTTGCCGCACCCGAGTGTTTGAAAACCGTTTTGGCGATAAAACGTCAATCGGACGCGGCAATCTCAGCTTCTCGACAATCAACATCGTGCGCATCGCCATCGAATGTATGTCTATAAAGGACAGTGACGAACGCATCGCCCGCTTCTTCACCAAACTCGACGAAATCCTTGAGATAACCGCCCGTCAGCTTTGCGATAGGTTTGATTTCCAAAAAACCGCAAAAGCAAAGCAATTCCCGCTGCTGATGTCGCGTCTTTGGAATGGTTCTGAGACCCTTAAACCCGACGATACCATCGAGTCGGTTATTAATCAAGGGACTCTTGGCATAGGGTTCATCGGTCTTGCCGAGTGTCTGATTGCTTTGACCGGTAAACATCATGGCGAAAGTGAAGAAGCTCAGAAACTTGGGCTCCGCATAGTCTCCCATATGCGCAGCCGTGTGAACGAGTTTTCCGGCCGTTACAACCACAATTTCTCTGTTCTCGCCACGCCCGCCGAAGGGTTGTCAGGGAAGTTTACGGCAAAAGACCGTAAAACGTTCGGCATAATTCCAGGAGTTACAGATAAGGCCTACTACACTAACTCCAACCATGTTCCCGTCTACTATCATTGCTCGCCGCGCCACAAAGCTAAAATCGAGGCTCCTTATCATGAATTGACAGGCGGGGGCCACATATTCTATGTCGAGATTGATGGCGATGCGACCCACAATCCGCAAGCTATCGCCGACATTGTGGATTTGATGGACAAATACAATATCGGCTACTGCTCGGTCAACCACAATCGCAATCGATGCATGGACTGCGGCTATGAGAACGCCGACGACGTCTTGGAGGTCTGCCCCAAATGCGGTAGCCATGTCATCGACAAGCTGCAGCGCATCACCGGATATCTTGTCGGAACAACCGACCGTTGGAACAGTGCTAAACTTGCCGAGCTTAACGACCGCGTGGTTCATAAGTGATGTCTGAGACCACGTTAAGAGTATTGAAAATTATCGACGGTACCAGTGTCGACGGCCCCGGATTGCGCACCTCCATCTATCTCGCGGGGTGCGCTCATCGATGTCCCGGTTGTCACAATCAATCATCATGGGATTTTGACGGCGGGGAGTCAGTGTCGGTTGGCGATCTGATGGCGCGGATAATTGAAAACGATTTTGATGTCACCCTGTCGGGCGGCGACCCGCTCTATCAGATTGATGCTGTAATAGAGCTTGCGCATAAGGTTAGGTCGGTGGGCAAGACCGTTTGGTGCTACACCGGGTTCACCTACGAGCAGGTCGCCGGCAATCAACGGCTGTCCCCGCTGTTGCGCTGTGTCGATGTCCTCGTCGACGGCCCCTATATCGAGTCGTTGCGCGACACCGACCTCCTCTTTCGCGGCTCGGCCAACCAGCGTCTTGTCGATGTCTCTAAGTCGCTTCCGGGGGCTGTGGTGGAGTGGCGCCCCGCTTTTTAGCGCTATTTGTTGGTTAGCTCTAAGAAATTTGTTAATTTTACAATTCAAGAATTGACAACGTTATGAGCCAACATTCCTACATCTTTGAATTTCCAATGAAAGTCCGTGATTATGAGGTTGACGGACAAGGGATTGTCAATAATGCAAACTATCTGCACTACCTCGAACACACACGCCATGAGTTCTGCGAATACGTCGGACTGACATGGCGGCGTATGAACGAGATGGGTCTGATGCCGGTCGTGAGAAAAGTTGAGATAGAGTACATCAATTCGCTACACATGGGCGAGTCTATGGTTAGCAAGCTGTGGCTTGAGCGTAAAGGCCCCCGATTCATATTCCATCAAGACATTTTCACTCCCGAAGGACTTCACATCGTCACCGCAACAGTGACGGTTGTTTCAGTTGTAAACGGACGTCCAAGTCGAGGTGAAGTCCTCGCCGAGACATTTCGTGATTATCTTGATTGAACCCTTCCTAAAATCCTCAAGCGATGGCCGACAGCGAAACCTTGAAATTCCGCATAGCCTTTTCCTCTCTGAAGGGCATGACTGTTGCGCTCGCGCGTGAAATCCTTGCGCGGGTAGGTGACGAGCGGCGTTTCTTCGACATGAGTGAACGGCAGTTGTCAGCCGTTATGGGCTGCAAGAGCCGTCTGTTTGACCATGCGCTTCGCAGCGATGCCTTGGCATTGGGTGAGCGTGAGTCAGGTTTCCTTGCAACAGGCAATGTCAGACCGCTCTACTTCACCGACAGCGACTATCCCACAAGGCTCGACGGTTGCGATGACGCTCCGGTGATGCTCTATGCCATGGGCGACACCGACCTAAACGACAGCCGCATCGTAAGTATCGTTGGCACCCGCCATGCCACTCCCTATGGACTGTCGTTCATCCGCGATTTCGTTAGCGAGCTTAAAGCGCAGGTCGGTGACCTCGTTATCGTCAGTGGACTGGCCTACGGGATTGATGTGGCGGCGCATCGTGAGGCTCTCGCTTGCGGTGTCCCGACTGTCGGGGTTTTGGCGCATGGACTTACTACGATTTATCCTGCCGTTCATCGCAACGTCGCTGTCGATATGACACGCAATGGCGGTATGCTGATTACCGAGTACCGCTCTGACTCACCTCTTCACAAAGGGAATTTCCTTGCCCGCAACCGTATTGTCGCCGGGCTTTGCGACGCACTTGTAGTGGTCGAGTCGGCGCAGAAGGGTGGGGCGCTCGTCACGGCTCGTATAGCTTCCGGCTATGACCGCGACGTCTTTGCTGTCCCCGGGCGCACTGGCGATACATATAGTGAGGGATGTAACCGGCTCATCATCAGCAACACTGCGGCAATGATTACTTCCGCCGCAGATTTGGTTGATGCCATGGGATGGCCGCGTCGGGAATCTGAGGGAACTCAGCTTGATTTACCTCTCGACCTCTCTCCCGAGCAAAAAGCCGTCGTCGATTACCTCACGCTCCATGACGATGCGGTTATCAATCGTATGTCGGTCGACCTTGACCGCCCCATCGCTAAGTTGATGACATTGCTAGTCGATATGGAATTTAACGGACTCGTTATCAACCTTCCGGGTGGCAGGTATCGTTTGGCCTGACCGCTCCAGCGGCTGCAACTATCCGTCAACTCTTTTTGTTTAATAATTATTAATACCATTAAAACTATCTCACTATGACTAAGACTAAAAAAGTGATAGCCCCCTCCGAGATGATAATCAACTCCGACGGCTCGATATTCCATCTGCATTTGCTTCCCGAACAATTGACCGACCGCATTATCCTCGTCGGCGACCCTGGACGAGTGGATATGGTCGCTTCATTTTTCGATACACGCGATTTTGAGGTGCAGTCGCGCGAGTTCCATACCATCGGCGGCACCTATAAAGGGAAACCGATAATGTGTCTCAGTCACGGAATCGGCCCGGACAACATCGACATCGTCATCAATGAGCTTGACGCTCTCGCCAACATTGATTTCGCTACCCGTGAGGTAAAGGACTCCCATCGCACCCTATCGATGGTGCGCATCGGCACGTCTGGCGCGCTGCAGCCCGAACTGATTGTCGGTACACCCGTCATAGCCGAGAAAGCCATCGGTTTCGACGGTGTGTTGAACTACTATGCCGGGCGCGATTCAGTGGCCGACATCGATTTTGAAAACGCTTTATGTGAACACACCGGCTGGAATCCGCTTTGGGCCAAACCCTATGTCGTGAATGCCGATGAGAACCTTGTCAAACAGATTGGCGGCAGCGACATGGTTCGCGGCAATACCATATCGGCCGTCGGATTCTACGGACCCCAAGGGCGCGAGTTGCGTATCCCGTTGGCCAATCCCGACCTTAACAGCCGCATCGAGACATTCCTCCATCGAGGCCGCCGCATTACCAACTATGAGATGGAGTCAGCCCCATTGCAGGGATTGAGCCGTCTGCTTGGCCATCGGGCCATGACTGTCTGCTCCATCATAGCCAATCGTATGCGACACGATGTAACGCCTAACTACAAGACGGCGATGCATGACCTTATTGCAACCGTGCTCGACCGCATCTGACCCATCTTTTGAAAAAACAAGACAATCCCGGAAGCGAAGCGTGTAAAACCGCCTGAGCCTCCGGGATTGCTGTGCTTATTTTACCGTCGTTGCCTATGCCTCAGGCTCGCCGGGGACTATTGTCGAGCCGCTCGTCTTGGTGATAACGACTGTGGTCACCGATGCGCCCCTGGTTATGGTCACCTGAGCGTTGTTGCCATTGAATGACTGTACCTTATAAGTGAGCGAAACTGCACCTTCATACAATACGTTCACTTGATCGCCCTTGATGACATAGTTCCCCCAACCTTCAGCCACCGACCCGGAGCCATGGTAACGCCCGTCGGCATAGAACGTAGCCGTGAAGGCCAATGAACTGTCAGACGATGTGTCAATCCATTGCCCATTGACCAAAACCTGCTTGGCTTCCCATGTCCCTGCCAATTGCTCCTTGCTGATGACGTCGTTAGGCTCATCATCGCTGTCTTTGTTGCACGATGGCAATGCCACGACTGCCATTATTGTCAGTATCAGACATTTAAGAAGTTTCTCCATAATAGTCTTTATGATTTGTTGTTTTAGAGCGTTCAGAGTCAGCCGCCGAAGTTGTCATAGTGGATATTCTCCTTGTCAACACCGAGCGAGTCAAGCATCTTGTTGACTGCATTGCTCATCGGGCCGGGACCGCACATATAGTACTCTATATCCTCAGGAGCGGGATGGTTCTTTAGATAGGTGTCATAGATAACTTGGTGGACAAATCCAGGGGTGTATTTCACCCCGGCGGCATCGGCAGCCGGGTCGGGGCGGTCGAGGGCAAGGTGGAACTTGAAGTTGGGGAACTCCTTCTCAAGCCGCAAGAAGTCGTCGAGATAGAACACTTCGTTGAGGGCGCGGGCACCGTAGAAGTAGTTCATGACGCGGTCGGTAGTGTGGAGAGTCTTTGTCATGTGCATGATTTGGGCGCGCAGCGGTGCCATACCTGCGCCGCCGCCTATCCACATCATTTCGTTTTTCGAGTCGAAGATGGGGTGGAAGTCTCCATAGGGACCACTCATCATCACCTTGTCGCCCGGCTTAAGCGTGAAGATATAGCTTGATGCTATTCCCGGCATGACATCCATGAAACCGGTCTGAGGTTTCGGTTTGAACGGCGGTGTCGCTATGCGCACCGTCAGCATAATGCGGTCGCCCTCGGCCGGGTAATTGGCCATCGAGTAGGCGCGTACGGTTGTCTCCGTATTCTTGCATTTTAGCGTGAAAAGCCCGAATCTCTCCCATGCCGGAAGATACTCCGCCCCTATCAACGACTTGTCGATATCCTTGTCGTAGTCCATCTCATAGGGTGGAATTTTGATTTGCGCATAAGAGCCGGGTATGAAATTCATATGCTCACCAGGCGGCAGTGCCACGATAAACTCTTTGATGAACGTGGCCACATTTTTGTTTGATATGACCTCACACTCCCACTCCTTGATGTCGAGGATTGATTCCGGAACGCCGACTTTCATATCCTCCTTCACTTTAACCTGACAGCCTAATCGCCAGTGGTCTTTGATTTCTTTGCGTGAGAAGTGAACGGTCTCGGTGGGGAGGATGTCGCCCCCGCCCTCAAACACTTGGCATCGGCATTGTGCGCAGCTACCCTTGCCGCCGCAAGCCGACGGAAGGAATATGTTTTGGTCTGCAAATGTCGACAAAAGGCTTTTGCCTGAGTCGGCCAATATCTCTTTGCTGTCGTTGAGCGTTATCTTAACCTTTCCGGAGTGAACCAGAAAACGTTTGGCTATCAGCAGCACGGCCACCAACAGGAGGGTTATCGCAAGGAAAAATCCCACTCCTGCCAGTATTGTCGGACCCATCGCCGACGATTGTAGTAATATTGTTGTTGTCATGCTCTACTAATTGATTAGAGGGGATTGTCTTATATTTTAATGCCGAGGAAGCTCATGAACGCCAGTCCCATAAGAGCGGTGATGATAAACGTTATGCCGATGCCTCGCAGCGGCTTGGGAACTTTTGAGTAGCTTGTCACTCGCTCGCGTATTGCTGCGATGGCCACGATTGCCAGGAGCCAGCCTAAGCCCCAGCCTCCGCCGGCGCACATTGCCGTCCACACGCTCTCAAAGTCGCGCTGTTGCATGAACAGCGACCCGCCGAGAATGGCGCAGTTCACCGCGATAAGCGGAAGAAAGATTCCTAATGATGAGTAAAGTGCAGGGCTGAACTTCTCGACTGCCATCTCAACGAGCTGCGTAATCGACGCGATGACAGCTATGAACATTATCAGCGATAAAAAGCCCAGGTCTACATCTGAATATTCCGCTCCCATCCAGCTCAACGCTCCCGCGCTTAGCACATACGTCTGTAGCAGGTAGTTAATCGGAAGCGTAATGACGAGCATGAAAGTGACCGCTACTCCAAGTCCAAGTGCTGTTTTCACGTTCTTTGAGACCGCCAGGAACGAGCACATACCCAAAAAGTAAGCGAATATCATGTTGTCGATAAATATCGACCGTATGAACAGATTTAGATTTTCCATATGTTACCTTTTCTAATGGTCATGAATTAATGGGGCAGGGGGGTCACTCCTCCTGCAACTCTTTGTTACGGCTGCGGTGAACCCAGATGACACAGGCCACGACAATCAGAGCCATCGGGGGGAGTATCATCAGGCCGTTGTTCACATAACCGGCATCATAGAATGATTGTGGAATCACTTGAAAACCCATCAGTGTTCCGCTGCCAAACAGTTCGCGGAAAAAACCGACGATTACCAAGATGATGGCATAGCCGATGCCGTTGCCCACTCCGTCGAGAAACGCCGGCCATGGCTTGTTGCCCATCGCGAACGCTTCAAGACGCCCCATCAATATGCAGTTTGTGATGATAAGGCCGATGAACACCGACAATTGTTTCGACACTTCATAGGCGTAAGCCTTCAGCAACTGGTCCACTATAACGACCAAACCCGCTACAACCACGAGCTGAACGATGATACGGATATTGGTCGGGATAGTGTTGCGTATCAGTGAGATAATAACGTTGGAGAAAGCGAGTACAGCAATCACCGACATACCCATAACCAGAGCCGGCTCGAGCTTTGCGGTGACGGCCAAGCATGAGCAGATACCGAGTATCTGCACCACGACGGGGTTGTCTTTAGAGAACGGGTTGAAAAATACGCTCTTATAATTAATCTTGTCTGACATGGTTATCTTTCGCTAAGAGTTTGTAGGAATGCTTTATAGGGAGAGAGGCAGTTGTCCAACATAGACCCGACACCCTTGCTGGTGATGGTTCCGCCCGAGATGCCGTCTACATAGTCTGACTCGTCTGCGGGTTTCTGACCTGCCTTGACAACCTCGATAGGGTAGAACGCTCCATTCTTGAACAACTGTTTGCCGACAAACTGGTTAGAGAACGCTGCTTTATCTATCTCCGCACCAAGTCCAGGGGTCTCTCCTTGATGAGCGAAATATGCGCCGTAGATTGTCGAGCCGTCGCTGTCAAACGAAACATACCCCCAGATAGGCCCCCAAAGCCCCGCTCCGTAGACAGGGATAATGTATTTTACATCATCCGCTATACGACATTCATACACAGGGAGCTGCCTTTTAGATGCGTCCTTGATTTTACTTTCGGCGGCGACATTAATCCCAAAAGCGTTGTCACCGACCTTTTCTCCGGCTGCGTTGACTGTGAACTGGGCCGTGATATACTTTTCGAAGTCCGTGGTGATTTCTTCCGGGTTTGGAGTGATTCTCACCGAGGCGAGTATCTGTTTCATCTTGTCGGCGTTGGCGTTGTCCTCCTGTTTCGGACGCAACGACATAGCCGTGAATGCCAGTGCCGCTCCGACTGCCACAACCATTACTATGGTGTAGGCTATTGTATAGATATTGCTCTGCTTGTTCATGATTCTTTGGCTTTTAGGCGGCGCATACGGCGGTTGATGTTGGCTTGCACGACACAGTGGTCGATGAGCGGCGCGAAAGCGTTCATCAGCAACACGGCCAGCATCGCTCCTTCGGGATAACCGTTGTTATACACCCTGATTATGATGGCAATCACGCCGATTAGGAATCCGTAAATGTATTTGCCTGTATTTGTGCGAGCTGCGGTGACGGGGTCGGTAGCCATAAACACAGCCGCAAAGGCAAATCCACCCAAACACAGCTGCTGGCCCACCGTCAGGTACGATGCAGGATAGAGCGGACTTGCGCACCAGTTGGCTATGAGTGACATAACGGCGCCACCTGCGAATACCGACAGCATTATACGCCAGCTCGCTATCCCCGTTGCCAGCAATATTATCGCACCGATGAGGATGCAAAGGGTCGATGTCTCCCCGAATGAGCCGGGAATCAGTCCCAAGAATGCGTCCCATAGGCTGATGGGGTCACCCGTAAGGCCGGTGATATGCAGGCCGGATGCCGCATCTGATGTCGCGACTTCTCCCAACGGCGTTGCACCGGTGAAGCTGTCGGGCGCCGTACCCCCAATGCCGAGTATCGGTTCTGTAGCCACAAAAACCTTGTCACCGCTCATTTGAGCGGGATAGGCGAAAAACAGGAACACGCGCGTGACTATCGCAACGTTGAAGATGTTATAGCCGGTTCCGCCGAACACCTCTTTGGCGAATATCACGGCAAACGCTGTCGCCACGGCCAGCATCCATAACGGTGTCTCTACGGGGCAAATAAGCGGTATCAGTATACCCGTGACCAGAAATCCCTCCTGGATTTCCTCTTTGCGCCACTGTGCCACAGCAAACTCAATACCAAGTCCCACTACATATGCGACTATGATGCGGGGCAAAACCGCAAGAAAACCGTATAGCATCAATTCCCAAAACGGGAAATGGCTTTCTCCGCAGGCGAGCCAATGCTGGTAGCCGGTGTTGTACATTCCGAAAAGCAGACAAGGTATCAATGCCGACACCACGATAATCATAGTGCGTTTCGAGTCCATTCGGTCATGTATGTGTACCCCCGAGGTCGATGTGGTCTGGGGGGTGAAAAGGAACGTCTCAAACCCGTCGTACACCGAGCGGAATGCGTGTAGCTTCCCTCCTGGCTCGAAATTGGGCTTCACACGGTCGAGAAAATTTCTTAATGATTTCAAAATATAACGGTTGAAGTGGATTGTTCTATTTAAGTTCCTTTCTCAGAAAGTCGAGGCCGTCGCGCACTATTTGTTGCAGCGGTAGTTTCGATGTGTCGACATACTCGGCCAGCGCGAAATCCTCCGGCGCGACCTCATAGATGCCTAAGGCTTCCATGCGATCTATGTTGCGCGAGATGATGGCTTTTATCAGATATTCAGCCAAGATGTCCATCGGTATAACACTGTCATATTCCCCCGACATAATCATCGCCCTGCGGCTACCCATCAGACGCGCGTCAGGGTTGAGCTTTTTGTGTAGGAAGTGGCCTGGGAACGACCGGCTGACGCTCGACTTTTTGGGCGAAAGGGCTGCCCACCCCATAAACTCGGCCACGTCGTCTCCTTCGGGTATGACGGTTATCTGGGTATAGGGGTAGCGGAGATGCCCGTCCATGTCGGCGCGGTGGCCGGTCAGCGGGTTGCCCGATATTATGCGCGCGTGATGTGTCTTTTCCTTCAGATTGCCCGCCAAAAGTGCCGACAGCTCCGCCCCAATCAATGTCGTAACCAGTCGCGGATGTTCAACCTCCGACCCCGTCACGGCTACTATCGTGTTGGTCGGTGTTTTCCCTGTCAGAGCGGTTGCGCCTATGCGGGCGAGTGTCATGATGTCAAGGCACCAGACGGTCTCCCCTTTGTTCACCGGGGCGACGTTGGCAATAAGCACTCCGGCGTTTCCTGCCGGGTGCGGGCCGCTCACGTCCACCATTTCGGCTCCGGGGATATCTTTCAGTGCTTCCCCCTTATGGCGTGACACATAGACTTTCCCGTCCGTGAGTCTCGACAGCAATTCCACTCCTGCGGCAAGCTCCTCGTCTTTACCCGCGGTATACACCGTCGACGGAGCCGCCAAAGGTGCCGAGTCAAAACCGGTCACGAATATGTCGCGAGGCTTGGCCTCGGGGTCGGGGACTATGTCATAAGGGCGTTGCCGCATCATTGCCCACAGTCCTGATTGCATCAGCAACGCCCGTGCGTCATCGGCGTTGTCGACTGACGGCTTCGTGGCTGAGCGCTCTTTGGCCTGGCTGTCTACCTCCACAACGATGCGCTCGATTTTGCGACGCTCGCCGCGCACCACCGCCTTGACGGTTCCGGTGGCGGGTGACACTAACTTGATTTGTTGGTTGAATTTGTCGTGGAGCAACGGTTGGCCCGCTTCCACGCGGTCGCCCTCTTTCACCGCCTGTCTCGGGGTGAATCCCGGGTAATCGTCAGGGACGATAGCCACCGTCGATGTGCCGACGGCAGTCGGAGTCATGTCACTGACTCCTCCCAGTATATCGAGGTCCAATCCTTTTTTGAGGGATATTCTTATACTCATGAAGGAATTATTGATTTTTAACGACTGCAAAGTTACCCAATATTTAAGAAATAATCCATAAAGCTATTATATAAATGTGTGAAAATGCGTCAAAGTTCACCAACTCTCCGCAATAACAGCCGGCATAAATACGATTTTCCATTTCTTTCCGTTCATTATCCGAAAGACGTTTGTTAAATTTGATGACTAAATTTTGATAATTGAAAATATGACTATAAATTTGCATGAGCATTTTATATGCCGTGGGGTCGGTGACCACTGTGTCCGGGCGTTTTCACAGGCGATTGTGACATGATGTCGGATTATCGGACCGTCGGCTGCGGGTTGTTATGCCATGAGGAATAATCCACTGTTCTGATGCCGCATGTCATCCCTGCTCCACGTAAGGCGGAGTCGATTTATCGACAAAGCGTAACCGAGTTAAATAAACAATTTAAACTAATCATATTAATAACTTTAAAAAGTAATTCATTCAAAATGGAAGCTACAAAGAAAGCTCAAAAGCCCAATTCTGGCAGCAATGTACGCGGTATCAAGAACGCATTCTTGGTCATTGTCGCATGCTTTGTCGTTGCAGTATGTCTGTTTTTGTTTGTGTTTGGTCACCCCTCACATTTCAACCTTGAAGGCATTGATCCCGCAGCGGTTCCCGCTTCAATGTTCTTTAGCGACATCAACGCTCATCCCAATGACCTCGTGGGTACTATCTTCAAGGGCGGTGTCATCGTGCCTATCCTCCAAACTCTCCTCTTGACTGTGATTGTTCTCTCTGTAGAGCGTTGGATCGCCCTCTCAAGCGCAAAGGGTAACGGCAGCATCACCAAATTTGTCGCCGGCGTGAAATCATGCCTTGCTAAGAACGACATTGACGGCGCTCAGAAACTTTGCGAAGGCCAGAAAGGTAGCGTTGCCGCTGTTGTGGCTGCAGCTCTCGTTCGCTATAAAGAGATGGATGCTAACACAACTCTCACTAAAGAGCAGAAAATCGCTACTCTTCAAAAAGAGGTTGAGGAAGCTACCGCTATCGAGATGCCCGCTCTTCAGCAGAACCTTCCCATCGTCGCTACACTCACCACTCTCGGTACTCTCGTCGGTCTTCTTGGTACTGTAATCGGTATGATCAAGTCATTCCAGGCTCTGTCTGCTTCAGGTGCTCCCGACTCAACCGAACTCTCGACCGGTATCTCTGAGGCACTTATCAACACTGCCTTCGGTATCGCCACTGGTGCGTTCGCTGTTATCTCTTACAACTTCTACACCAACAAGATCGATAACCTCACTTACGCTATCGACGAAATCGGTTTCTCTATCGTTCAATCGTTCGCAGCTACCCACTAATCCCCTATTTTCCAAATAGATTTTCTAATCAATAAATTTAAAAGGTAAATATGGGAAAAGTAAAAATTAAAAGAAAGAGTACGCTCATCGACATGACCGCGATGAGTGACGTCACCGTTCTTTTGCTTACTTTCTTCATGTTGACTTCTACTTTCCTTCAGAAAGAGCCCACTACGGTTATCACACCGTCTTCGGTCTCTGAAATCAAGGTCCCCACGGCTAACGTGGCCTCAATCCTTGTAAGCCCTGAAGGCAAAGTGTTCCTCTCAGTAGCCGGTGAGGCCGACCCCAACGTCGCCGGTGGTGAATGGGCTTCAGAGCCTATCCGCGCCGAAGTGTTGCGTAAAGCCGTTCAGAACTACGAGAAATACACCGGAAAGAAAACAGGTATTACAGAAGGTGACATCGCCAAGTTCTCCAAAATTAATATGTTTGGAGTCCCCTTGGACGTCATGCACTCATTCCTCGAACTGTCGCAGACAAAACAAGATGAGTTCATCGGCGACATGAGCAATCCTCAGGTGGGTATCCCGTTGAAAGAGATTACCTACACCGACCAGGACGGCGTCAAAGTCTCCACAAATGAATTCCAAATCTGGATGCGCGCAATCTACAACTCTGGTAACGATAACCTCCAGTCTGCCATGAAGTCAGGTGAAGGTATCGCCGTTAAAGCCGACCGAGGCACCACTTACACTACGGTGCATCAAGTGCTTGACAACCTCCAGACTATGAAGATGAACCGTTTCAGCGTCATGACTGCTCTTAAAACAGAAAAAGACTAATTCATTATGGCACAAATAGAACAAGGTGGCGGCGGCGGTAAAAAGAAAAAAGGCGCCCAGAAAAAAATGACAATCCACGTGGACTTCACTCCTATGGTGGATATGAACATGCTTCTGATCACTTTCTTCATGCTTTGTACCACGATGATTAAGTCGCAGACCCTCAACATATCGCTGCCTTCTAACGAGAAAGTTGAGCAGGCCGAGCAGAACAAAGCCAAAGAATCTGAAGCAATCACGCTCATCCTCGCTACCGAACGCGATAGCCAGGGTAACGTGAAAAACGGTCCCGACGGTAAACCGATGAATACCATATACTACTTTGAGGGTAAACCCGTTGTTGAAGATGCCGACAAAGACGGACTCATCGACAACTCCAACCTCAAGGTTGAGCACTTCGTAGGTAACGAAGGTAATGAGGTTCAAGGTATACGTCGCATACTCCACAACAAGAATAAGAAAGTTCTTGAAAAAATCGACGAGCAGAAAGCCCGTTGGCGCAATAAGGAAATAAGTGAGGAGGAATATCAGGCTCTCGCCAAGAAAATCCGTAACGACTCCACCCTTAGCCGACCGGTTGTCATTATCAAAGCAACACCCGAGGCTTCTTGGGAAAGCGTGATAACGGCTCTCGACGAGATGCAGATTAACCAGATTTCACGTTATCAGATTGATAACATTAATCAGGTCGACTCTGTCCTCATTCTCGACTATCTTGCTAAGCATCGTAAGTAAACGTGATGATTGACTATATTTATTAACTTATCAATCGACAAGAAAATGGCAAAAGATGTAGATCTTTCATCAAAAGAATGGCGCGACCTCATTTTCGAGGGGAAAAACAAGGAGTTCGGCGCATACGAACTGCGCAAAAACTCCGACAAGCGTCACAATAAAGCAATGATTGCGGTAATAATCGTTATCGCAGCGATTCTGGCGGTAGTTTTCTTTATTGACAAACTTCCTAAGTCCGAGGCTAAGCCCGAAGACCAGATTGAACAGTCGCTTGCTTCTCTCGCAGCTGAAGATGCTGAAGAACAAGAAGAGGAGGAAGAGGTTCAGGAACGTGTTGAGGAGCAGAAGCCGGAAGTCCTTCCCGAAGAAGTCCTTAACACCGTGAAAGTAACCGAGCTCGCGATTGCAGCCGACGAAGAAGTTCAGGAGGAAATCAAAAGCCAGGATGAAATCAAGGAAACTCAGACTGCTGTCGGAACAACCAACTTCGACCAAGGTACCGATGACCTTAACGTAGTCCGCGAACACAAGGATGAAGTTGTGGTTGAGGAGAAGAAAGTTGAAGAGAATGTCGTGTTCCATGCTGTTGAGCAGATGCCTCAGTTCCCCGGTGGCGATGCAGCTCTCTACGAGTTCATCAGCAAGAACCTCCGTTATCCTCCTATGGCGGCTGAGAACAACATTCAGGGACGCGTAGTCGTTCAGTTTGTTGTCACCAAGACCGGTTCTATCGGCGAAGTGAAAGTCCTCCGCGGAAAAGACCCCGACCTTGACAAGGAAGCTAAGCGTGTGGTTAAGAGCCTCCCCAAATTCATCCCCGGCAAAATGAACGGCCAGGCGGTGAACGTGTGGTACACTCTTCCCATCAACTTCAAGCTCACCGGTATATAATTCCAATCTCTTGATACAAAACCGACACCCCGATGCATCAGCCCCGGGGTGTCGGCTTTTATATCCCCCCGCACTTGATACATGATAAGGATAAAGATGATACCATTTTTTTCTTAGCCTAATCTCAATTTTTCACGAAATTACCTGATATGATGGAAAAAATCTATCAAAATTGCCAAATTTATTGACGAATGTTAGGTAAATCCAATTTTTAGCTATAACTTTGCGCCAAGTTAAGTCACTTATTTATCATAAAGGTACAAATTCTAATTAATTAAAGACAATGAAAACAACCGAAGTGATGGACGACTTGAAACGTCGTTTTCCAAATGAACCAGAGTACCTCCAGGCTGTAGAGGAGGTGTTGTCGACTATCGAGGAAACCTACAACCAACACCCGGAGTTTGAACGATATAACCTCATCGAACGTCTTTGTATCCCCGACCGCATCTTCTCTTTCCGAGTATCTTGGGTTGACGATAAAGGTAAAGTCCAGAACAACATGGGCTACCGCATCCAGCACAACAACGCCATCGGCCCATACAAAGGCGGTATCCGTTTCCACTCATCGGTTAACCAGTCGATTCTGAAGTTCCTCGCTTTCGAGCAGACATTCAAAAACTCGTTGACCACTCTCGCCATGGGCGGCGCAAAGGGTGGTAGCGACTTCTCACCCCGCGGAAAGAGCGACATGGAGGTTATGCGATTCTGTCAGGCGTTCATGACTGAGTTGTGGCGTCACATCGGTGCAGATACCGACGTACCCGCCGGTGACATAGGCGTGGGTGGACGTGAAGTCGGATATATGTACGGTATGTACAAAAAGATGGCTCGCGAATTTACCGGAACATTCACGGGCAAAGGCCGCGAGTTCGGCGGTTCGCTCATTCGTCCCGAGGCGACCGGATACGGTAACGTCTACTTCCTCCTCAATATGCTTGCCACTAAAGGTATTGACATCAAAGATAAAAGAGTTGCCATCTCAGGCTCAGGCAATGTGGCGACTTACACTGCCAAGAAACTTCTGCAACTTGGAGCGAAAGTGGTCTCGATGAGCGATAGCGACGGCACTATCTACGTCCCCGATGGAATCACTCAGGAACAACTTGACTACATCTTCAAGTTGAAAAACGAATATCGCGGCCGCATCCGAGAGTTTGCCGAGGAATACGGTTGTCAATATTTTGAGGGTCAGCGTCCTTGGCAGATTGCCAAGTGTGACATCGCCATGCCTTCAGCCACTCAGAACGAGCTTGACGGTGATGACGCGCGCGCGCTTCTCGCCCAGGGTTGCATCGCTGTTTCTGAAGGTGCGAATATGCCTTCAACCCCCGAAGCTATCAAAGAGTTCCTCAAAGCCCGCATCCTCTATGCCCCCGGCAAGGCCGCCAATGCAGGCGGTGTCTCTGTGTCGGGTCTTGAGATGGCTCAGAACTCTCAGAAGCTCTCTTGGAGCGCCGCTGAGGTCGATGCCAAGCTCAAAGACATCATGGCCGAGATTCACAATCAGTGCACTATCTTCGGAAAGGAAGCTGACGGCTATGTCAACTATGTCAAAGGCGCCAATGTCGCTGGTTTCATGAAAGTAGCTCGCGCCATGATGGCTCAGGGTGTACTCTGAAAACAAGGATAAACGGCACATGGTATGTGTGCCTGGATGCACTTTATAAATATTAATAAATTGCCTACTCATGGCCGGGGTGAACTCGCGAGAGTTCATCCCGGTCGCTTTTTGCTATGTTCGCCATGTATTACTATCGGCGTATAAACCCATTTTGGGTTAATCAATGTTAAATGACCGATTGGGGTTAAACCAATAGACATCTCAAGTGTCAAATAAGCAAACATTGATAGCAAAACAACTTTTTCAATAGACTAACTTTTATCAAATATAGGATGCCCCCGCTCGCGAAGAGTCTCGGGCATCCTTTTATTTTGTGCGAAATGTAATTCTGCCTTAGCTCGTGTACAATTATTTGGCTTATTGGGACACTGCAATAGCTAATATTTTCAACATCAATTCTGCTATTTAAACTTCACTTTTGCCTGTCTTTTTATCTCAAAAATAATTAAAAGTCGATCTGTAAGCGGCCCTTAACGCGTATTTTAGCTTGACTCTTGCTAAATTCGCGTGTATGAACTATGCAAGAAAAATCATCACATCTTTCTGTCTGCTGATATCAATGCTTTCGGTTGTCGCTCAGGTTAACACCGACCAGGTCATGCGGATAGGCCAGAATGCTCTATATTTCGAGGACTATATGGTCTCGATACAATATTTCAATCAGGTGATAGCCGCTAAGCCTTATCTCGCGCAGCCCTATTTTTTCAGGGCTATCGCAAAGCTCAATCTTGACGACTATCAAGGAGCCGAGTCTGATGCTGATATGGCCATCGAGCACAATCCTTTTATAGTGGACGCTTACGAGGTTAGGGGGGTCGCGCGTCAGAATCAGGGCAAGCTTCGCGAGGCGGTCGATGACTACACTCATGCGCTGACATTATTGCCTGAGAACCGTAACATTCTTTTTAACAGAGCCATGGCGCAGGTCGAACTTGGCGACACAGCTGCGGCCCGTGAAAGCTACGCCGCGCTCGTGAAGGCGCATCCGTCGTATGATAACGGTTATATCGGCCGCGCGCGGCTGTTGATGATTGAGGGTGACACCGTGGGTGCGTTGGCTGATCTTGACAAGGCTATTTCTATCAATCCCAATGCCACCAACGCCTTTGTGATGCGAGCCGACATAGCTATCAATTCCGGTGAGGGCGATTTCAAATCGGCGTTGGATGATATGGACCGCGCCATAAAGTTGCAACCTCGCCATGCCGGTCTGTTCATAAACCGCGCTTTCCTCCGCTACAAGCTCGATGACTATTTCGGGGCTATGGCAGACTATGATTATGCCATACAGTTGGACCCGTTGAACGCTGTGGCTTTATTCAACAGAGGTCTCATGCGGGCCGAGTTGAAGGATAATGACCGAGCGATACAGGATTTCACACGGGTGCTGAGTTTGAAACCGGGTGATGCGCGTGCGCTTTATAATCGCGCTATGCTCTATCGTGACACGCATCAATATAAGAAAGCCTTGGTAGATATTGACAAGGTTATAGAGTCATATCCTGATTTAGCCGGGGCGTATTATTTGCGATTTGACGTAAACCGCGCGCTTGGTAATATGCGCCAGTCAGAGAAAGATTATAACAAATCAATGGCACTTGCCAAACATCCGGTTATCCTAAGTGAGTCGGGGCCGTCTGATGCATCCGATGTGGCAGAGAGCGGAAACGAGTCAGACCGTGGTCAGACCTCTGAACCTCAGGAAGTCGTCGCCGCGCGTTTCTCGGCCCTGCTGACGGTGGACAACTCGTCTGATGCTCTTGAACAACAATATAACAATCCGGGAATACGTGGAAAGGTTCAGGACCGCAACATCAATGTGGAGATAGAGCCGATATTTGCTTTGTCTTATTACTACTCTCCGTCAGAGTTGCGTCCGTCGACCTATTACATCAAGGAGGTGGATAATCTTAATGCTACCCGCATACTGCGAAAACTGCTGTTGATTACAAATTCTGATGTGCCGTTGACTGACCAGGCTGAGATTAACCGTCATTTCTCGGATATTGAGTACTATAACTCTTATATTGCGACCCATGCTCCCCGAGCCGTCGACTATTTCGGCCGCGGTATGGCTCAGATGACGGTTAGAAATTATCAGGGTGCGATTGCTGATTTTGATAGGGCATTGCAGCTTACCCCCGATTTCGCTTTGGCTTGGTTTCAGCGGGGGATAGCGCGTTATCGCAATCATAGGACAGAGTCAAACCGCATTGACGACAATATCCCTGCTGATGTGGCCTCGCAGATGGTAAAACATGAACTATCGGAAGCTATCTCTGATTTTGACAGGACGATTGAACTGTCGCCGTCGATGCCATTCCCATATTACGACAAGGGTAATCTGCTCGTTGAAATGCAGGATTATACATCGGCGCTCGCCGCGTATACGCAGGCTATCGAGGCGAAACCCGACTTTGGTGAGGCTTACTATAACCGCGGGTATGTTTACTTGAAACTCGGCAATAAGGAAGCGGGTACGCGAGATCTTTCAAAGGCCGGAGAACTTGGAGTGATGCCCTCATATAACTTATTGAAACGAATGCGAGAATAAAATGGCAAAACCGGAATATATAGAGAAAAACCGGGAGTGGTTGAAAGCTAAAGCGACCGAGACCGGAGTGAAGCCGCTTGACAAAGGCATTTTATACAAAGTCATTAAATCGGGCAACCGAGGCGGTGTGTCGCCCAATCGCAACAGCGTTGTCACTGTACACTATACGGGTAAAACCATCAACGGCAAAAGTTTCGATTCAAGTCGCGGCGGCGTGGCTCAGGCGTTTAGGTTGCGCGAACTGATACAAGGCTGGATTATAGCCCTGCAGCAGATGCGTCCGGGCGACAGGTGGGAAATATACCTTCCGGCGGAGATGGGCTACGGGCGTCTGTCACAGCCCGGAATCCCCGGCGGGTCAACTCTCATTTTTGACATCGAACTGATTTCAGTAGTCTAATGATGGGAGTATTATGAGTATAAAAAATAATCAGGTGCAAGATTCTCTTACACCTGATGCTCGATTTGGGTAAACGTTTAGATTGGACTCCTTGAAAACCGGTTGCAAAATCTTTTTACAACGCTGCGATTTCATCTAATGAGGGATTCACCGATATGATACGTCCCTCGGGGTCGATTAAAAACGTTTTAAGAGTAGAGTTTAAATTAAATTCTGCCAACACGCCATCTGCTTTCGACGGAGATAAATTGTGCTGATGAGCCGGATTAAGATTGTCATTGCTGACAATTTCCTTAAATAATCTCTCATTTCTGTCAAGATTGACTGACAGTTGGCGAACCTTTGCGTTTTGGTCAACTAGGCTTTCATATTCGTTGCATCTTATGCGTGACGCGGCGTCTGTTGAAGCCCAAAAAGTCAATAATAGATATTTCCCTCTGAAGTCGCTTAGCGAGATGACACTGTCGTTGCTTTCAATCGAGAGAGCCGGGACCGTGTAGCCTTTCTCTGGCGCTATCACGCGTGGAGTATAGGCTGATAAAGAGATTGCTAAAATGACCAAAAGCGCAAGAAAAATTAAAGGTTTCTTCATTACGCATATTTTTTGTTAATACTCGGATAAGTATCGGAGTGCAATTTGGCTATGACCGATTTTACATCCACATTATCCGTGCCGATTTTCGGCGCATGTCTCACCTCTGTGATGACGCGGTTAACAAAACCGATGCAAAGTTAAGCTTTTTTACTCTAACCGCAAAATGGTAGGCTCTAATTATCACCGCTTTAGCGTTTTTCGCATCGCTGAAACCCACTGCTAATGCGAGTTCCGGCAAGTTGTTAAAAAAGTACAACCGCGATGCCGCAATCATTTTGCCGGAGCATAGCCGGCATCTATCAGGGTCTTCGTCTCTCCGTAAAAATCAGGCGTTAGCAACTGCTCCAATGTGACACTTTTATGCTTGTCGATATATGATTTAACTATTGCGTAGCCGATGTAACGGCCAACCCTGCCGGGTGCTTCAGGGTGAATGGCTGGCGTCGCCGGTGAGGGCATGAGTAATTTTGAGGCATCTATCTCAGAACTTGAATACAGGAGCCCTTGTCGGATAATTTTGTCCCATATCAATGCTTCATTGTCTGCTAGCCATTCCAAATCCTCGCCACTGACTCCAAGAGCTAATGATAGGTCAGCGTCAGGAATTGACGACATGATAGCATAGACCAGCGCCCCATGATAAAGCATTTTAGATAGTATTGTTTTCGCTCGGTCATTGTTAATTGGGTAGTGCGAAGCCACTATTGCCTCCATCACATCATATGGAATACGCGCCGGCTCTCTTGTCAGCCTGAAATATTCTTCAAATCCGGCATATCCCGGATAGTCTTGGCCAAGATATAGGTTAAGGGCGACGAGAACTACCGAATCGGCTGTGATGACGCTCTGACGGTAGGGGGAAACTATGCCGTAGATGTGTGGCGCGTCAATACCCGGCAATGCTGATTGTATGCGACGTATGGCTGTACCAAGACTCATCTCTATATCTTCAATAGAGTTGAGCCTGTTTTCAACATCAGGCGTGAACACAGTTACCGGTCGGCTCGCCGACAACATAGTCAGAGCCGATTCCACGTCGACGCTGTCGCTATTTAAGCCCGCCACTCGCAAATATATGTCAAGTCCCGGCGACATTGAATCTTTAAGATTGTTACGGGTGGCTGAGTCGATTTCAGTGTAATGGTAGACTAATCGGTCAAGACGCTCTATTGGTAAAGCGGTCGAGCGATTGTCAATGCCATGCGTGTTATCTTTGCATGATACAACCGCTATGAAAATTATTGCGAGGACGGCTATCTTTCTCATAATCAAAATTATAAACTAATTTTCATCCTCTACTTATCGGTTGATTTTTCTCGGAATCCGCTGTAAGTGGCCTCACTTTTTTGATGTCTTTCTCCGATGATGGGGCGCAGCGCGTTGAGGTCTATGTAGTGCCGGCCCGAACCGCGTGTTATTGGGAATGCCAAACGTTTGAGTGTCAGTGTATAGTCGCATTCCGGACAACGCCATAGGGGGGGGCGCGGCTGTAACCGGTCAGGGACGCTGTCGACTGTCACCGGGATAATCGTCGCGCAGGGGGGATAGCCGATGGCGGTCCACATTACCGAGAGGGCGGGGGATTCTCCGGGTCTGATTCCCTCGATGACGATTGACGCGCTTGAGCTGTGGCGGGGTATGAAATCTTGGTCAATAGCCCAGCTATCTCCATCGGCCATCGGGTCGCGCCCAAGCAAGGAATGGTAGAATGAACGCGATAACTCCTCGGTGAATGTGGCGGGGGTTATGTCGCGGGCCTTGATATGGGGCGAAAGGAGGGTTGCGGCGTTTTGGTATCGGATGTAGCCCATGCCGCAGGTTGAGTCGCCTGAGCAGGAGTAGTTGGTGCGCAGTAATAATTTGTCGGGGGTATCGTCGATGGAGTATTTGGTGTATCGGTAATCGTCGGTCTCATAGTATGCGCCGGCCCCTGATGCGTCGATGACACCGAAGTTGGCTTGCACACCCATCGGTTTGGGGAGCGTGTCGAGCAAATTCTCGAAATCGCGCAATGTAGAGCACTTAGCGAGAGCCTCCGACATCAAATAGCCTTCGCGGTCCTTATAAGAGGCTGTGTCGGGGGCTAAATTGTAGGAGGCTGTGTTCATTATGGCGAAGCCCTCGGCGTTTAGCCCCATCCAAGCCTCGGCGAGCAGCGAATCGCCTCCGTTGAACAGTGCGACATAGGGTATCTGGCCTTTTCGGGCAACCCGGGTTACGAAGTTGTGTTCGGTGCCGGTGTCGCGGTGTTTCCAAAGCATGGGCCTTCCCGAAAGTGAAGTCTCGGCACCGATTATGGCTGATGTGCAACCGAAAGCATTAATTGCAAATAATGCAAAAAATGCAGAAAATGAAAACATTAAAACACGTCTCAGCATAATTGTCTGAACAAGTAGTATTGTTGGGCTGTTTTGCATTAGTCAGCAAATTATTAGGCAAATTTAGCGATTCCGAACTAAAAAATTGCTATCTTTGCGACTTAAATGCGCATAGAGATATGCCAAAATGATGATGATTATTAATTAAACAGAATAATTGAAACGAAAATTATGAGAAAAAATTACGCGATTTTTGGAAGCGCATTAATCGTTGCGGCATCAGCTTTGACCGCAAACGCTCAACAGCTCCCTAACGCCGGATTCGAGGACGGCTGGGGCGAATGCAAGCCGTGGGTCCCCGCCAATAACGCCAAGGTTACAGGCACGACCCCTTCGCCCTGGACTATTTCGCAAGTTGGCGGAATGGGAACCGGTGGTATGGGGGCGACTGTCGTCGGTGAAAAAACAACCGGTTACAACTCTGCATCGGCAGTCAAAGTCTATAATTCTCCCAACTCGGTAGCGACAAATCAAATTGTGCCGGGTTACGTCACAACAGGAACCACTTGGTCTACGGCTAAAGGTGCAACAGGCAGCAACCCTGATGGCGGTACATTTGGCGGTATCGAGTTCGCTTATCGCCCCGACGCTGTCTCTTTTATGTACACCCGTAGCCATGGCACAGCAAAACCAAGTGAGCAGGCGACCGTGGTGGCTTATCTCTGGAAAGGCACATACACTCAAGCCAATGTCCCCGCAAACATTGCCTTGACTAGTCCAACCAAGGTGTCAATGACCGACCGAGAGCGAAATATCCTCGGAATGTCAACTGCCCAAGGTGGTGAAGTCACTTCAACTACCGGCGCGGCTTGCATCGCTAAAATTGACTACGCTATCACCGGTGATGCCGGCCAGTGGACCAATAAGGTTATCGAGTTTAACTACCTTACAAACGACACTCCCGAGAAGTTCAACATCATTTTTTCGGCAGGGGACTATTGGACATCAGATCTCGGTAACGGTAACACGCTATGTGTGGATGATGTGAAATTGGTTTACTACTCTCGCTTAAGCGCATTGTCGGTAAACGGCACTTCGGTTCCTTCTTTTGCTAACGATACTTACGAGTACACCGTTGACAGTGAAATCCCCTCGTCGGCTGACGCTATCGCTTGCACTCTTGCCGGTAACGCTAAGAGCGCTACCGTCAGTGTAGCACTCGATGCCGCCAACAATAAAGCTACCGTAACCGTGACGAACGTTGGTGCCGATATCGACGGCAAAACGTCACACGTTTATACCATCAACTTCGCCAACAACGCAGGTGGTGACACTCCTCCCGATACACCTTCGGCGGCTATCTATAACGGTTCGCTCGTAATCAAAATGCTGGGCGATGTTATCAACCCCGACGATACAACTGTTTACTCGGTTTACATCACTCCTCTTGGCAATGGCAAATGCAACTTCTTGCTCCCCGATTTCACTCTTGACTTGGGTGACGGACCCGCTAACTTCGGCGACATCACAGTTGAGAACTGCACCATGACATCAAATGCCGACGGCTCTATAACCTATGCAGGTAGCAAGAACGGCTTGTCGTTGCTCGACGGCGAAATTATCGCTGACGTGACGCTCAGCGGCACCGAGGACGAAAGCGGCCACTTGGTGATGAGCATCCCCGTTTTGTGTGAAGGTATCGAAATCGGTGTTGATTTCAACGGCACAAAACTCTCGTCGGGCGTAGCTGACGCTGTTGTTAGCGACGTTAACGCACCGGTTGAATACTACAACCTCCAAGGTATCAGAGTGAATAATCCTGAGAACGGCGTTTACATCCGTCGTCAGGGAAATAACGTAACGAAAGTGCTTGTGAAGTAATTCCCGGCAGAATAGTTTAGTGAAGCCGCGGCCTAAATTAGACCGCGGCTTTTTGTGTGTATATAGATTTAATATATCGGATAGAGGGGGGGAGTGGATGTTTATAGGCGGGTGGAGGAGGAAATTGCGGAATCGGGGTTTTTTGCGTAAATTCGCGTGGTGAATCAGATTGGTAGCTGATGTTTAAGATAAAGCGATTATACACGTTCATGCTTCAGAGCTTTTTGCCTCTGTTTCTTATGACGTTTTTTATATGCCTGTTCATCGTGCTGATGCAATTCCTGTGGCGATATATTGATGATCTCGTCGGAAAAGGGCTTGAAATCAGTGTGATAGCAGAGCTGTTTTTTTATGCGGCGTTGACGATGGTTCCGATGGCGTTGCCGTTGGCTATATTGCTCGCGTCGTTGATGACTTTCGGAAATCTCGGTGAACGGTTTGAACTCACGGCTTTGAAAGCGGCGGGAATCTCGTTGCTGAAAACGATGAAACCGCTGATAGTGCTGATGGTGCTCATAGCCATCGGTGCGTTTTTCTTCCAGAACAATGTCTTGCCTGTGGCGCAGACTAAAATGTGGACTCTACTTTATTCAATGCGTCAGAAATCGCCTGAGGTAGAAATTCCCGAGGGTGTGTTTTATGACCAATTGCCGGGTTTTAACATATATGTGAAGTCAAAAGATTCAGAGAGCGGTTCACTCTATGATGTAATGATTTATGACACGTCGAGAGGCTTTGATAATGCCCGCGTGCTTTTGGCGGATTCGGGACGAATGTCGATGACCGAAGACCAGACGCACCTGTTTTTAATTCTGCATCACGGAGCGCAATTTGAGAACCTGCGCGAGCAGCAAGGCGGCGCCGGAGCGGGTAATATGCCTTATCGTCGCGAGTCGTTTGACGAGAAGCGTATAATGGTGGCATTCGACGCTAATTTCAACCGTATGGATGAGAGCGGTATGCGAAACCAATATGTGGGCAAGAACATGGCAGAGTTGCAGGCCACAATAGACTCGGTGAGCGCACGCGTTGACAGCGTCGGTGACTCGTATGCCAAATCAATAAAGGAGATACCTTACTTTGGAATAGACCGCTATAAGCAAGAGTACCGAAACGGGGAGATTGTGAAGGTGCCGCAGAAACCTGTCGTTCTTGAGTCGCCGTTAAATCTTGATTCGATAATAAACGCGAAGGAGGGGGCGTTTGCCCGCAGCTATTACATGCAAGCTCTCATTAAGGCGAAGCGTGCGAAACAGGACTATGAGTATAAAAGTTTCTCAATGAGCGATGACCGCAAGACAATAAGACGCCACGGGATTGAGCTTCAGAAGAAGTTTACGCTGTCGTTTGCCTGCATCATATTTTTCTTCATAGGCGCGCCGTTAGGGGCCATCATACGCAAAGGTGGTCTCGGTACGCCGCTTGTCATTTCCGTGCTGCTGTTTATAGTCTACTATATCATAGACAACACGGGATACAAGATGGCTCGTGAGGGGCGTTTGGAGGTTTGGGAAGGTATGTGGTTAAGTTCGGCGGTGCTGCTGCCGTTAGGTGTGTTTTTCACGTATAAGGCTATGAATGACTCGGCTGTGTTCAATAAGGACGCGTATGTCAATTTCTTCACCCGGTTGTTAGGCCTGCATATCACCAGGCATTATGAACTTAAAGAGGTCGCTATGGAGGATGTAGTGCCGGAAGTGGCTGTCAAAGGGCTAACGGAGCTCGATAGCATGGCGGTTGAGCTTCTAAGCGCGGCATCTAAAAGACCAAGCTACTTGTCGTATCTCACCACCGGTCTTGATTCAGGGCAAATCAAGGCAGTCGACGCGCAGATGAACCGTGTCATAAATTATATCGCCAACACGCGAGAGAAGATAGTGGTCAACAAACTGTCGGATTATCCCGTCGTCAGCGATTTCGGAGTGTTGCATCCGTTTGGTAATCGTTGGGTCGGTATCTGCGCCGCAGTGGTTTTCCCGGTAGGTCTGCCGCTTTATATCTTTGGCGAGCATTTTAGAAAATCGCTTGTGTCAAAACTTAAACGCACATTGGCGGTGGATAAAGAGCTTGAATCGTTGCTGGTTAAGTCAAACGATTTATAAAGAGAACTTGTTTTATAGTTTTAAACTGAAAAATGATATAAAAATATATGAGTGACATCCATCTTGACTCAATAGAGGAGGCCCTTGAAGATTTCCGCGAGGGCAAAATGGTAATCGTGGTTGATGATGCGGACCGCGAGAATGAGGGCGACTTGATTGTCGCTGCGGAAAAAATCACCCCTGAACAGGTTAATTTCATGTTGAAAAACGCCCGCGGGGTGCTTTGCGCTCCAATTACCATTTCGCGCTCACAGGAACTTGACTTGCCTGTCCAGGTGGCTGACAACACGTCGGTTTTAGGTACGCCGTTCACGGTCACGGTCGACAAACTTGAGGGGTGTTCGACCGGGGTGTCAATCCATGACCGCTGCGCCACTATCCGCGCTCTTGCCGACCCCGGGTCGACCCCGGCGACATTCGGCCGCCCCGGCCATATAAATCCGCTCTATGCCCAGGACCAAGGGGTGTTGCGGCGTGCGGGTCACACCGAGGCTGCCGTTGACTTGTCCCGCTTGTCGGGTCTTCAGCCGGCAGCGGCTTTGATGGAGATAATGAGCGACGACGGCTCGATGGCTCGCTTGCCCGAGTTGCGCCGTCGCGCTGACGAATGGGGGTTAAAGCTGATTTCAATAAGAGACCTCATAGCATATCGCCTAAAGCGTGAAAGCCTCGTGGAGAAGGGTGTTGAGGTGGATATGCCCACAGGCTATGGTCACTTCCGCTTGATACCATTCAGACAAAAAAGCAACGGACTTGAGCATATAGCAGTCATAAAGGGTGATTGGCAACCTGGCGAGCCTGTGCTGGTGAGGGTACACTCGTCGTGCGCTACCGGTGATATTTTCGGCTCAAAACGATGTGACTGCGGCGAACAACTCCACAAGGCATTGGAGATGATTGAAAAAGAGGGTCGCGGCGCGCTCGTCTATCTCAATCAAGAGGGCCGCGGAATAGGTCTGATGGATAAGATAAAGGCTTATAAGCTGCAGGAGGAGGGGCTTGATACGGTAGAAGCCAACATCCACCTCGGACATAAGGCGGATGAACGCGACTATGGAGTGGGCGCGCAAATACTCAACGCTCTCGGTATCACAAAGATGAGGCTCTTGACCAACAATCCGGTAAAACGCAAAGGACTTGAAGGGTATGGCCTTGAGATTGTTGAGAATGTGCCAATAGAGGTCACTCCAAATGATTTCAACCGTTTTTATATGCACACTAAAAAAGACCGCATGGGGCATGACCTCCATGAAGTAGAGTAACAAAAAAAACCGGGCAACGCCCGGTTTTTTTGTTGAGACAGGTCTCTTATGGGTTTTTTAGAGTGAGAGAAGCTCTTGGATTTTGGCTTCGAGTGTGGCCTTGGATTGAGACCCTGCAAGACGTATGTCGACTTTTTTGCCGTCCTTGAAGAACAGGAATGTCGGGATTGACATGATGCGATACTTGCTGCTGAGGTCGCTCTCCTCGTCAACATTATATTTCCCGATGACGACTTTCCCATCGTATTCCTCTGCCAATTCGTCAACAATGGGACTCATTGCCATGCATGGGCCGCACCAAGTCGCCCAGAAGTCAATGATTACTGGTTTTCCTGAGGCTATGATTTCCTCAACGTTAGCGTCGGTAAATTGAAATGCCATAGTTTTTTTGATTGTATTTAAAAATTAACGGTTAGTTTTTTTCGATTGTGTATTCAAACTCCATTTCGTCGAGCATATTGACCAGACGGCGGTTAACCGGGATTTTCAGCCCTGATGACAACAGTACCGAGCGGTTAATGTCGGGGTCGTAAATGCGGAAATTGAGTTGCCCCCGGTCGTTGGTGGATGATTTCATCTGCTCGTCGATTAGCGAACGTAGCTGTTCGGTGGCTTGACTTTTTAACAGATTGATGGTCACCCCTTTGATTAGATGGCCGCGGACATCTTCAAGGAGCCGTATGTTTGTCAAAGAAAATTCGACGTCGGATGTGCGAAAGCGACGGGCGAATTTCCCGGTGACGAGTATCGGGGTCCCCGGTTTACCGTAGTTTGCGAAGTCAATATAGTTTTGACCGAACAGACGTATCTCGGTAGAGCCGGTATAGTCCTCGATTTTCATGATTCCGAAGTTGCCGCCATTGCGTGCCGGGCGAGATATAAATTCCACGACCATTCCGCCGAAGGCTATTTCCCGGCCTTCGTTTTCGGCGGGGACAATCTCGTTTTTGCTCTTGATGCTTGCGGAGCATCCGTAGGTAAGTTCCATGTAGTACGGGTCGAGCGGATGTGCGGAGAGATACATCCCAACGAGTTCGCGCTCTTTTTCAAGTTTAACGGCGTCTACCCAACTGACAGCTGGTTTTATTGGCGGTCTTCCTGCTGTGTTGAATGTTATGTCCTCGTCTCCAAACAGTGATGCTTCCTGACGCTGGGTCGCGTTTTGAAACAGTTGTCCGTAGCGCATCAGTTGCTCCGACAGACTTTCGTCACGGTGGTCTTTCTCAAAAAAATCCTCACGCTTAATATCAGTGAAACAGTCAAACGCCCCTGCCAATGCAAGCGATTCGAGTATGCGCCGGTTCATGAACGTCATGGGCACCCTCTCAACGAAGTCGTAGATTGATTCAAACGCTCCCCCTTCTTTGCGAACCTTGATAATCTCCTCGACGATATTCTCACCAACGCCTTTAATCGCGGAAAGACCGAAACGAATGTTGCCATGGGTGTCGACACCGAACTTGCTGAAACTTTCGTTGACATCCGGCCCTTTGACGGGGATGTGCATTGATTTGCACTCGTCCATAAAGCCCGTTAGCTTCGTAATGTCAGAGAAGTTGCGGCTCAAGACGGCAGCCATATACTCGGCAGGGTAATTAGCCTTTAAGTATGCGGTTTGGAAGGCCACCCAACTGTAGCAAGTGGCGTGGCTCTTGTTGAATGCGTAGGATGCGAATTTCTCCCAGTCGGCCCATATTTTCTCAAGCACCTTTGGGTCGTGGCCATTACGCTGACCTCCTTCCAAAAACAGCGATTTCAGTGCGTTCATTTTGTCTATGAGTTTCTTACCCATAGCCTTACGCAGGGTGTCGCTCTGGCCGCGAGTGAAGTCGGCCAAAAGTCGTGACAGTAGCATGACTTGCTCTTGATAGACCGTGACACCGTATGTGTCTTTGAGGTATTTCTCCATCACAGGAATGTCATAGACAATCGGTGACTTGCCGTGCTTTCGGGCAATAAAGTCGGGGATATAGTCCATAGGCCCCGGACGATAGAGGGCGTTCATGGCGATTAGGTCCTCAAATGTCGACGGCTGAAGCTCGCGGAGATACTTCTGCATACCTTTTGACTCGAACTGGAAAGTCCCCGTGGTGCGTCCATCGCAATATAGCTGATAGGTCTTTGGGTCGTCGATTGGGATGTTGTCAATATCAACATCTATTCCGCGCGTCAGCTTTATGTTGGCCAACGCTTCTTTTATGATAGACAGTGTTTTCAACCCGAGGAAGTCCATCTTTATGAGACCGGTCTCCTCGATAACCGAACCTTCGTACTGAGTGACGAGTAAGCGTCCGTCTTTTTTGTCGGTTGCGGTGCTGACGGGAACCCAATCGGTCACATCATCACGGCATATGATGACACCGCAAGCGTGAACGCCGGTGTTGCGTACGTTCCCCTCAAGCTGCCGGGCGTATTGCAGCGTCTCGACAATCAGGGGGTTTCCGCTCGACAATTCTGCCTTGAACTCCGGGAGATGCTCGTAGCAGTTCTTTAGATTGGGTTTAAGCTCTTTCCCGTTGACCACGGGCATATGTGGCGGGATAAGCTTGGTCAGGCGGTCACTCTCAGACAAGGGTAGCTGTTCGACACGCGCGACATCCTTGATGGCTGATTTAGCCGCCATGGTTCCATAGGTGATGATATGAGCGACTTTCTCCTCGCCGTATTTTTGCGTCACATAGTTGAGCACGTCGGCTCGTCCGTCATCGTCGAAGTCGATGTCGATATCGGGGAGTGAGATGCGGTCAGGGTTGAGGAAACGTTCAAACAGCAGGTCATATTTCACAGGGTCGATTTGAGTAATACCCAAGCAGTAGGCCACGCACGAGCCGGCGGCGGAACCGCGTCCCGGGCCGACACTGACTCCGAGTTTGTTGCGGGCAGTGTTAATGAAGTCTTGCACAATGAGGAAGTAACCGGGGAAACCCATCGTTTTCATTATGTGCAGCTCAAACTTGATGCGTTCGTTAAGCTCGGGTGACAATGGGGAGCCGTAACGCCTTGCCGCGCCCTCGTAAGCGAGCTTTTTCAAGTAGTCGGCTTCAAATTTGATGCGGTATAGTTTTTCATATCCGCCAAGTTTTTTAATCTTTGCCTCGGCATCTTCCTGTGACAAGACCACGTTGCCGTTTTCGTCACGGGTGAACTCGTCAAAAATATCTTTGTCGGTGAGTCGTCGGCGGTATTCCTCTTCTGAACCAAATTCAGCGGGAATCTCATAGGTCGGCATTATAGGGCCGTGGTCGATGGAGTACGTCTCAACCTTATCGAGGATTTCGAGGGTATTGCTAAGGGCCTCCGGGATGTCGGCAAACAGTTGGTTCATCTCCTGTGTTGTCTTCATCCATTCCTGCTTGGTATAGAGCATACGCTTTTCATCGGCGAGGTATTTAGCTGTGGAAATACAGATGAGCCGGTCGTGGGCTTCGGCGTCGTCCTCGTTGACAAAGTGAACGTCGTTGGTGCAAATGATTTTTATATCGTGCTTGCGTGCGAGAGAAACCAAAACTTCGTTGACTTTTTCCTGAATGGGGTATACTTCATGGTTGGCGCGTGGGACAGTGGCTTTGTGACGTTGCAACTCGATGTAGTAGTCATCGCCGAACACTTTCTTGAACCAAAGCACTTGTCGCTCGGCTTCTTCAAGCTCTCCGTCCTGAATGAGGCGAGGAATCTCGCCACCGAGACAGGCTGAGCAAACAATCAGCCCTTCGCTGTGGGCGGCAAGTGCGTCTTTGTCGGTGCGGGGGTGAGAGTAAAAACCCTCAGTCCAAGCCTGAGAGACGATTTTGATGAGGTTGTGGTAGCCTTTTTCGTTTTTGGCGAGCACAATAAGATGTCGACCCGTGTCGCGCTTGTCGGTATGTTCAAACCGAGATTTATTGGCTACATACATTTCGCAGCCAAAAATGGGTTTGAACTTTTTGCCTTCGGGAAACTCCTTGTTCTTTTTGTTGACGTAGTTGAAGTATTCCTTTATGCCAAACATATTGCCGTGGTCGGTGAGCGCCAATCCCGGCATCCCGTCGGCGATTGCTTTGTCGACGAGAGCTTTGATGGATGCCTGACCGTCGAGGACGGAGTATTGTGAGTGGACGTGGAGGTGTACGAATGGTTGCATCGGATGAAGGTGAGAGGTCAATATCTTTTCTTTGATTTATTATGTGGCTTTATCTGTGACGCCGCGCGGTTCCGTCCGACGGGGGCTAAACGTTGCCCCGGGAACAGTTCGGCTAAAAGGTCGGGACGGTTGAGCCGACGCAGGGAGTCGGCAATGTCATGGCGGTAGGCTCGGTCGTACCAGAAGAAATATTTCCGTTGCGCCAGCTTTTCCTCAGGTGTGCGTGGCGTGAAAATGCGCTGCAGGGTGTAGGGATGATAACCGGTGTAGAAAATCTCAGTGGAGAGGGTCATGGGGGTAGGGGTGAAATCCTGAACCTGCTCAAGGCGCATATCGAGATGGCGGGTCTTGACGGCGAGCTGTGCCATGTCAATTTCTTGGCAACCGGGATGGCTTGAGATGAAATAGGGTATCAACTGTTGGTTTAGCCCTTCGCGGCTATTCACCGAGTCAAAGATTTTTTTGAAGTCGTAGAACTTGTCGAAAGATGGCTTGCGCATCAGTTGCAGGACTGACGGCTCGGTGTGCTCGGGAGCGACTTTCAAGCGTCCGGAGACGTGCCGAGTAATCAATTCCTCGTTGTAACGACGGTTGGCGGCATCGATTGCGGGGTCGCCGGTGACGTGCATCGAAAGGTCATAGCGCACGCCGCTACCTATAAATGATTTTTTCACTTGGGGCAAAGCGTCAACCGCATGATAGATTTCTAACAGCGGGGAGTGGTCGGTGTTGAGATTAGGGCACGGATTGGGATGAAGACACGATGGGCGAAGGCATTTTTCGCAAATAGTAGTGTCTTTTCCTCCCATTCGGTACATATTAGCCGAGGGCCCGCCAAGGTCGCTGATATAACCCTTAAAGTCGGGCATCTCAACAACTTGCTTGACTTCTCTCAAAATTGATTCTTTACTTCTTGAAGCTATGAATTTGCCCTGATGCGCCGAGATGGTGCAGAATGCGCAACCACCGAAACATCCCCGGTGCATATTAACCGAAAATTTTATCATCTCGAACGCGGGTATGCGTCTTCCTCGATAGCGTGGATGAGGAAGCCGGGTGTAGGGCATATCGAATGAAGCGTCAATCTGAGCCGTGGTCATGGGTGGCAGCATGGGGTTTATTTTCACGACTTTGTCGGCATGACGTTGCCAAAGGATGCTTCCGTTGACGCGGTTAGACTGCTGTTCGATGTGCTTAAAATTAGCGGCTTGTGATTTTTTATCGGCAAGGCATCGTTCAAAGGATGAGAGCAGAATGTTGTCGGCGTCATCAACTTGTGGCGCGACATCGGCAGGAAGTAGCACTGCTGTCTGCGGGATGTCGGTAAGTGAACTGACAGGATGCCCGGCTGAGAGTTTGCCGGCGATTTCGACCACAGGATTTTCCCCCATTCCATAGATGAGCATATCAACCGGAGCGTCAAGGAGTATTGATGGTCTGAGGCGGTCTTGCCAATAGTCGTAGTGGGATAGCCGTCGCATCGATGCTTCTATGCCGCCTGCGATGATGGGCGTGTCGGGGAATAGATTGCGGAGAATGCGGGAATATACGATGGTTGGATAATCGGGCCTTGCGCCGTGGCGTCCGTCGGGGGTGTAGGCATCGTCGCTGCGTTTTCGTCTGTTGGCGGTGTAGTGGTTGACCATGGAGTCCATAGCCCCGGCCGAGATACCGAAAAACAACCGCGGTTTTCCGAATTTGCGGAAATCGCGCAGGTCATCTTGCCAATTGGGTTGCGGAACGATAGCGACATTGTAGCCATTGGCCTGGAGAGTGCGTCCGATGACGGCCGCTCCAAACGATGGATGGTCAACGTAGGCGTCGCCTGAAAACAGCACAACATCGACATGGTCCCAACCAAGGGCTTTCATCTCTTTGAGAGATGTGGGCAACCATCGATTGGTGGACAAACGATTGGGGTCAAGCTCCTTATTCATCATTTTCAAGAGATTTAAGGAGTCCTTCCATCTTGATTATCTCATCGCGCAAATGCGCCGCTTCCATGAATTCCATCTGTTTTGCCGCTTCTATCATGTCGGTGCGCATGCGTGTAATCGCTTTCTGCAACGCGTTGGCATCCATGTATGGGATAACCGGGTCGGCGGCGATGTCGAAAGTGGGGCGATATTCGTTTTCGTATGGAATCGGTTCGGCTTTTTTGTCGCGGTGTCGAGAGGTCGCGGCGTTATCAGACTCTTTGTCGATGCCGATGATTTTGTTGCGTGCCTTGACGATGGCTTGGGGGGTGATGCCGTGCTCTTCGTTATATGCGAGCTGTAGCGACCGCCGACGGTTGGTCTCGTCGATGGTCTGTTGCATGGAGTCGGTGATTTTGTCGGCATACATAATCACGAGTCCGTTGAGGTTTCTGGCGGCACGCCCGACTGTCTGAGTTAGAGAGCGGTGAGACCGTAGAAAACCCTCCTTGTCGGCATCAAGGATGGCGACAAGAGATACCTCGGGGAGGTCAAGCCCCTCGCGGAGGAGGTTGACCCCGATAAGCACATCGTAGACACCGGCGCGGAGGTCGTCGAGAATCTGTATGCGGTCGAGGGTGTCGACATCGCTGTGGATGTATGCAGTGCGCAGACGCAGTTTTTTCATGTAGTCGTTAAGTTCCTCTGCCATGCGCTTGGTGAGAGTGGTGACAAGAACGCGTTCGTCGCGCTCGATGCGTGTCTGTATTTCCTCGATGAGGTTGTCAATCTGGTTTAGGGAAGGCCGCACCTCAATAACCGGGTCAAGCAGTCCGGTAGGTCGGATTATCTGCTCGACAACAACGCCTTCGCTCTGTTCCAGCTCGTAGTCGGCAGGTGTAGCGGAGACATAAATGACTTGATTTTGCAGACTCTCAAATTCCTCAAATTTCAAGGGGCGGTTGTCGAGAGCTGCCGGTAGCCGGAATCCGTATTCCACAAGGTTCATCTTTCGCGACAGGTCGCCGCCATACATGGCCCTAATCTGTGGGACTGTGACATGGCTTTCGTCGATTATAGTCATGAAATCTTTAGGAAAATAGTCGAGCAGACAGAATGGCCTCATTCCTGGCTGACGACCATCGAAGTATCGGCTGTAGTTTTCAATCCCGGAACAATGACCGACCTCGCGAATCATCTCCATGTCGTAGGTGACACGTTCATACAATCGTTTCGCTTCAAGTGGTCTGGCTTCTTTGTTGAAAAAATCGACTTGTTCGTTAAGGTCGTATCCAATTTGCGCGAGAGCGGAGTTGACGCGTTCCTTGGATGTGACAAAAATGTTTGCGGGGTAAATTTTGAAGCAGTCGTGATTACCGAGCGATGTACCGTCGATGGGGTGTATGGTCGATATGGACTCTATCTCATCACCCCAAAAAATCACCCGGAGAGTTATTTCTTCATATGCCAGGCGAATATCGACAGTGTCGCCTTTCACTCTGAAGTTGCCTCGCGCGAGGTCAATCTCGTTGCGGCTGTAAAGAGAGTCGACAAGGCGGCGAAGAAAAACGTTGCGCGCTATCTTCTGGCCGACGTGAATGTCAATCACATTGCTGTGGAAATCCTCGGGGTTTCCGATGCCGTAAAGGCAGGAGACGGATGACACTACAATCACATCTTTGCGCCCGGACAGCAAGGCGGAAGTCGTGGCGAGCCTGAGTTTGTCAATCTCGTCGTTAATCATGAGGTCTTTTTCGATGTATTTGTCGACTGACGGGATGTAGGCTTCAGGCTGGTAATAGTCGTAGTATGATACGAAATACTGGACAGAGTTGTCGGGGAAGAAACTTTTGAACTCGCTATAAAGCTGAGCGGCGAGCGTCTTGTTGTGGCTAAGTATCAACGTGGGTTTCTGCACCTCGGCTATGACGTTGGCCATAGTAAAGGTCTTACCAGAACCGGTAACACCTAAAAGCGTCTGGGCCGGCAGACCGTCGTTAATGCCCTTTACGAGTTGGGCTATAGCCTCGGGTTGGCTTCCTGTGGGTTTATATTGAGATGATAGTTTGAAATCCATTTATCGCTCTTTGTAGTCTACAAAGATAACAAATTGCCGCGGCATATTCAGATACCGCGGCAAATAAAAGGATATAATAAATTCTAAAATCCGATAGAGGAAGGGATATTTACACAGTAGGAATGACTGGCTGCGCCGACTCATCGGCACAGAGCACCACAAGAAGGTTGCCGACCATTTGAGCTTTGCGGTCGTTATCTAAAGTGACAACGCCATCTTTTTCAAGATGCTCAAGCGCCATTTTCACCGTAGAAACGGCTCCTTCGACTATCTTTTCACGCGCTTGGATGATTGCGGCCGCTTGCTGGCGACGGAGCATCACTGCGGCGATTTCGGGAGCGTAAGCAAGATAGTTGATGCGGGCTTCGACAACTTCTATACCGGCAATTGAGAGCCTGTCGTTGATTTTCTTTTCGAGCAGGTCGTTAATTTCCGCACCTCCTGAGCGGAGCGTCAGTGCGCCGTCACCACCATCATTGTCATAAGCGTATAGACCGGCGACTTCGCGAAGCGCTGCGTTACCTTGGATATTGACGAAATTATGGAACACGCTCTTGCCGATACCGAGCGATGAGCTGTCAAGGTCAAACACCGCCTTGTAGGTGTCTTTCAGTCTCCAAACGAGAACCATACCAATCAGCACGGGATTGCCGTCTTTATCATTTACTTTAATCGGGTCGATGTCAAGGTTGTCGATACGAAGCGAAAGTTTCTTTTTGCTCATAAAAGGATTCACCCAATAAAAACCGGCATCGCTGAATGTGCCGCGATATTTACCGAAAAATGTCAGTATGACAGCCTGATTAGGCTCGAGCATAACGTATCCAGACATAATTAGCACTGTAAGGGCGAGAAAAACACCGCCAATAGCATTGTAAGTATAGACAAAGGATAAGAGCGCAATTGCGATAAATAATATGGCAATTGCGATCGCCACAAAGCCATTCAACACAACGCCGCCATAGGGTTGCTCGCGGCTGATACACTTCTCTTCGGTAATACTTGAATTCATAACCTAAAGTATTGATGAATACTCAACGCAAATATAATATTTTATAAGTAATAATTAAAAAAATGCGGAATTACCCGATTTGGCAGGCAATTCCGCAATAATTCAGTCTGATTTTAACTTATGCAATCTCGTTATTTGCCTTGGTTGTCGGCATCGGGAGCGATAAGTTTGTAGCCCTTGCCGTGGATGTTGATAATCTCGATAGAGGGGTCGTCCTTGAGGTGTTTACGGAGCTTGGTGATGTAAACGTCCATAGAACGGGCGTTAAAGTAGTTGTCGTCAATCCAAATGGTCTTGAGTGCGAAGTTGCGTTCAAGAATCTCGTTGACATGGGCGCAGAGGAGGCTGAGGAGCTCAGATTCTTTGGTTGTGAGCTTTGTCACCTTGTCATCGACCATTAGCACCTGTTTCTGGGTGTCAAATGTGAATTTGCCGATTTTGTACATGGTGATTTCTTTGCCTTTCTTGCCTTTGACGCGGCGCAAAATGGCTTCAATGCGAAACACGAGTTCTTCCATCGAGAATGGCTTGGTGATATAGTCGTCGGCACCGAGTTTGAACCCTTCGAGGATGTCTTCTTTCAAGGATTTCGCAGTCAGAAATATGATAGGTACCTCAGAGTTTACCGTGCGGATTTCCTGGGCGAGCGCGAATCCGTCTTTTTTGGGCATCATCACGTCAAGGACGCAGATGTCGTATTTTCCTTTGAGGAACGCCTTGTATCCGGCTTCTCCATCAGAGAAGAGATCGGCGTTAAAACCTTTGGCCTGGAGATATTCCCGCAGCAACATGCCAAGATTCTCATCATCTTCGCACAATAGAATACGCATACGTTCTTCCATAATTGTTTAGTTTTTGATTAGGGGTAATATTATTATAAATTTTGTTCCGATATTTAGTTCGCTTTCCACTCGGATTTCGCCGTTTAGTTCTTTGACCATTTTGTGGACATATGCGAGTCCAAGGCCGAATCCTTTAACATCGTGGCGGTTGCCGGTGGAGACGCGGTAGAATTTGTCGAATATTTTTTTCAGATTTTCTTTTTTAATGCCGATGCCGTTGTCGGCCACTGTTATTTCGAGCTTTTCGCCGGGGATGTTGCGTGTCGTTACCACGAGAGACAGGGGAGAGTCTTCTTTGCGATATTTCACGGCGTTGTCAAGGAGGTTGAAGATTACATTGGTGAAGTGCATCTCGTCGACGTTGACAATAGAGTCTTCGGCGTCGAGGTTGGCGGCGATGCTCCCGCCGTATCGTTCGACTTTCAGTTTAAACGTGTGTATTATGTTGGCGATGGCGGTGTTGGCATCTACTTCCGTGAGCCTCAATGTGGCTTTTTGCCGGTCGAACATTGACATCTGTAGCACTTTCTCGACTTGGAATCTCAGTCGTTTTGTCTCGTCGTTAATCACGGTTGAGATGTGTTGCATCAAGGCCGGTGATTTTCTTACCGAGTCGTCGTTCAACATCTGGGCGGCGAGAGATATGGATGAGATGGGGGTCTTAAATTCATGAGTCATATTGTTGATGAAGTCATTTTTCATCTCAGTAAGTTTTTTCTGCCTAAACGCTATTATTATAGAGAAAAGGAAGATAATCAACAAAATGAAGGTGAATGCGAATGACGGAATCATGAATTTGATTGACGAGAAAATGTAGTCTTTTTTATTCGGAAAATATACTTTTAGGAAAATCTTTTTATTAGATGGGTCATTGTGGAAAAGCGTCTGTATGAACATGTTGTTTTCGTCGTTAGCCGCAGGGATGAATCCCGGGGTGCGATATAGGGCGAGGTTGCTGCGGTTAACGACAGCAAATTCAAATGGGAGGTCAAGCCCGTTGTTTGCCAGTTCCTGCTTCAGGTAGGTGCGGAGTGTCGTTGAGTCGGCTCTCTCTTCGACCGGCCTGTTGCTGGCTTGGCTCAAAATATTGAGTATAACTTCGTCAATGAGTCCTTTTTGGTAGAGGTATTGTCCTTTAATGACTTCTTGCATAGAGCGCGATTGTCCGAGCACGTTGCTTTGGTCGCTTTGAATCGCTGTGATTTTATCGACATCTCCCTTGATAGTCAAGTCGGCTTTCACGCCGCTTGAGGATGTGAACGAGTAGTTCACGCCGCTGAGATGCGGTGTGCCGCCGTCGGCATATTGTGCGTAGATTGATGATGCCTCAATTTGAGCTACATCTTCTTCGAGAAAGTGTTTTGTCTCATCTTGCTGCAGCATTGTAGCCACAGTGTACAGGCTGCGGCGTACACCTTCGGTGAACTGGTCGTCGCGCATCTTAATCATGTTTTTCATATACATGATTTGAACGAACAACAGTCCCATAAAAGTGAGGGCCATCAATATAGTGAGTAACCAGATAGTCGATTTTTTCATAACTTATCACAAATCGAATATGGCATTGAAAGGTCTCCGCCGAGCGTCAGTTAATTAAGTTTTGTTATGTTAACAATTAAAAGAGATAATTGTTTGTGATGATTTGTCAATTACTACTCCACGTTTAACATTGTGCGTCAAAATTAACATAAAAGTGTGAAAAAGCAAAATTTGCGGCAAAGTTTTTGCCGCAAATTTTCTAATTATCATGATAAAATGGATTTTTGAATCAAATTTTAGTCGGGAGCTTTGCCACAGTAGGGAGTGTAAAACGAAGAGCGATATAGCCGAGCACGCCGGCGAGTATCGACCCTACAACAATGCCGAGTTTGGCGTGGTTGAGCAAATAAATACCCTCAGCACCCATAGTACCGAACGAGAGATTTGCAATGAAGAGAGAAACAGTAAAGCCGATGCCACCAAGCAGGGAGACGGCAGCGAGCATTGCCCAGTTGGAATATTGAGGCATCGGGGCAAGACGCAATTTGATTGTCAGCCAAGTAAAAGTGAAAATGCCGATAAATTTACCACCGAGCAAACCTATTATCACAGCCAAGCTAACCCCCTCAAATATTGTGGCAGGCTCGAGGTCGAGCAAGAATATACCGGCGTTGGCAAATGCAAATAGTGGGACAATCAGGTAGTTGACAATAGGGTGTAGAGAGTCTTCAAGTTCTTGGAGCGGTGAAATCACTTTATCTGATGCCGACTCAATCTGCTTTAACCAGTTCATCTGCTCGTGAGTCAAAATAGTTTGGCGGTTTAGCAGCTCATCGTCTTCGTCGTTGAAGTGTGCGATAGAGCGGCGTATCGTTTTGATATAGTTTTTGGGCGCGAAGACGGGAGTCGAAGGAATGCAGAAAGCGACGAGTACGCCGGCGATAGTGGAATGGACGCCTGAGTTTAGGAAAAGATACCAAACTACGCCACCAATTCCTAAATAGAAAATTTTGCTCTTGATATGTAATTTGGAGCCACACATCAAAACGCCGAGTAGCACCGCGGCATAGAGAAGTAGATTGGCTTCAATGTGAGACGAGTAAAACAGTGCAATGACGATAATGCCACCGATGTCGTCAACCACGGCGAGTGTAGTCAAAAAGATTTTGAGCGAGATGGGCACTCGGCTTCCGAGCATAGTGAGGACTCCGAGCGAAAAAGCGATGTCGGTAGCCATGGGGATAGCCGCGCCTCCTTGGAAATCGGTCCCATTACTCATCGAGATGAATATTATAACGGGAACTACCATGCCGCCAACAGCAGCCAAGATGGGGAGTAAAGCCTTTCTGAACGAAGCCAGCTCGCCAACCAAAATTTCGCGCTTAATTTCAAGACCGATAGTGAAGAAAAAGACAGCCATCAAAGCGTCATTGATGAAATCTAACGTCGACATTGGATGGCCTCCATGACTCAACAGGTTGAAGTCGCCAATCTGCAACCTCATTTCCTGGTTCCAGAAGTCGAAGTAGTAGCCGTTAATCGCGGGAATGTTGGCAACCACAAGAGCGAGCACTGTTGATAAAATCAAAATATTACCCCCAGAGGCATGTCTTCGTAACGCTTGCTTCGCGGCAAAAAAGACTTGGTGGGGAATCGACGCATTGTTAGTGTCGACGGGTGAGGAGTTGTTCATTTGCAAATTTGGGTTTAATTGTAATTATATATGGGTGTCTGACAGCCCTATAACGTAAGAATGACCTTCGCGGTTGTTTTAAAATTTTGCGGAGGTCATTCAATATATGCTGGCTTAGTCGAGTTTCAGGACGGCGAGGAATGCTTTCTGCGGGACTTCGACCGAGCCAATCTGTTTCATTCTTTTTTTGCCTTTTTTCTGTTTCTCAAGAAGTTTGCGTTTTCGTGAGATGTCGCCGCCATAGCATTTAGCTGTAACATCTTTTCTAACAGCCTTGATGGTCTCGCGGGCGATGATTTTAGCACCAATCGCAGCTTGAATCGCTATGTCAAATTGCTGTCGCGGTATGAGCTCTTTGAGTTTTTCGCACATTTTGCGGCCGAATGTCACTGAGTTGTCGACGTGGGTCAACGTTGAGAGGGCGTCGACGCTCTCGCCGTTGAGCAGAATGTCGAGTTTGACGAGTTTAGACTCTCTGAAGTCGTGCAGGTGATAGTCGAAAGAGGCATAGCCTTTTGAAATGCTTTTTAACTTATCGTAGAAGTCAATCACGATTTCACCAAGAGGCATATCGAATATCATTTCCATGCGGTTGCCAGAGATGTATTCTTGTTTTACGAGCTCACCTCGCTTGCCGAGGCATAGTGTCATAATGGGTCCGATATAGTCGGCGGCGGTGATAACAGAAGCTCTGATGTATGGTTCCTCTATGTGGTCAATCAGTGTTGGCTCCGGGAGACCGGAGGGGTTGTGGACTTCAGTCATAACGCCTTTTTTGTCGTACACGCGGTAGGAAACGTTAGGCACTGTCGTTATGACGTCCATATCAAATTCGCGTCCGAGCCGTTCCTGTATAATTTCCATGTGTAGCAGGCCGAGGAATCCACAGCGGAATCCGAATCCAAGTGCGGCTGATGATTCCGGCTGGAATGTCAGTGATGCATCGTTGAGCTGCAACTTTTCGAGCGATGAACGGAGATTCTCAAAATCTTCTGTCTCGATAGGATAGACTCCGGCAAATACCATCGGTTTGACTTCCTCAAATCCGTCGATGGCCTTGTCACACGGGCGGTCGACATGGGTGATGGTGTCGCCAACTTTTACCTCTCGTGACGTTTTAATCCCTGAAATTATATAGCCGACATTCCCTGCGGAAAGCTCCTCATGGGGGGCCATGTTGAGTTTCAGCACTCCGATTTCGTCGGCATGATACTCTTTTCCGGTCGCTACGAATTTCACAAAATCGTCTTTATGAATTGTGCCGTTTTCGATTTTGAAGTAAGCTATAATGCCTCGGAACGGATTGAAAACAGAGTCGAAAATCAGGGCTTGCAGCGGAGCATCGGGACCGCCTTTTGGCGCCGGAATCCTATCGATAATCGCTTTGAGAATTTCGGGGATGCCGGTTCCCGTTTTGCCGCTTGCGCGAATTATTTCGTCGCGTGAGCATCCGAGCAGGTCTACAATTTGGTCTTCGACTTCCTCTGGCTTGGCGCTATCGAGGTCTATCTTGTTTATGATTGGGATAATTTCAAGATTGTTGTCGATGGCCATATAGAGATTTGATATAGTCTGAGCTTGAATGCCCTGTGACGCGTCGACAATGAGCAGGGCGCCTTCGCACGCTGCGATTGAGCGCGACACTTCATAGGAGAAATCGACGTGTCCCGGGGTGTCTATGAGGTTGAGGATGTAGTGCTCGCCATCGAGAATGTAGTCCATCTGTATGGCGTGGCTTTTGATGGTTATGCCTCTCTCTCTTTCAAGGTCCATGTCGTCGAGCACCTGGGCTTGTAAATCTTTGCCTGAGACGGTGTCGGTATATTCGAGAAGACGGTCGGCTAAAGTGCTTTTGCCGTGGTCGATGTGGGCGATTATACAGAAATTCCTAATATTTTTCACTTGCCAGTTGTTGTAAAAACTTATTTCTAATGGTTCAGCTCACAAAATTACTAATTTTATCGGAGAATAAAAAAAGGCGGCATCCTTGCGGACACCGCCTTTGGACATACAAATTAACTTTACAACCGTAATTTTATTTCACAACGACTTTGGATACGTTACCGTCAACCTTGACGATGTAGAGTCCGGCCGGAACTGTCAGTGAATTGTATTGCTGACCAGAAACTCCGTAGACTTCGACGTTGTCGTATTCTCCATTTATGATTATTTCGCCATAACCGCCGGCAACAGTGGCGGCGTTGGTTTTGTCGTCGACAATATCTTCGACGCCGCTGACAGCCTTTGATGCGAATACAGCGTAGCAGTGGGGGGCGATTTTGGCTTTAAGCTGGGTGCCCGACTGAGTGAGTGCCGGGTCATCCGTTCCGTGTGACTTTGAAATGAGGGTGTAGGCTGTCGGGGTGATGTTGCTTGACGAGAAGGAAATCTCACGCGCGTTTGTTCCCGGGTTGATGAGGATGACGGCCTCTTTGTTGCCTGATACGAGTTTGCCCGAACGCTGGACAGAGCCGGTAAAGGTCATAGTGAGTTGAGCATTCTGAGAGAAAAGCTCGGGGTTTGAACGGCGAAGCCACATAAGGTCGCTGTATGTGTCATGAAGGCCCTTGTAGTCGCTATCGTTAAGACGGCTCCAGATAACAGTTTTGGGGTCGGTGTTGTTGTCGTTGCCGTTCTTTGTGTTTTCGTCGGCGCCGAGTTCACCAAATTGCCATACCATCTGAGGCCCGGGGGTGAACAGCATCATAGCGGCGAGCGAACCAAGACGTTGAGTGCGGGTAGTGGTGCTGTTCTTTATGGCAGGAGTGCCTGAAACGAGAGCGTTATAAGCTATTCGTTGCTCGTCGTGGCTTTCCATATAGCTGACAACTGAACCCCACGGACGGCCGCCCATAGCGTTGAACACGTTGGTAGCAGCTGATTGGCCTTTGGCATAGTTTGACGCCGTGCCGTTTTGGTTGTTCCAATTGAGCTGGCCATCGTTGCCGTATTCGATTTCTTCCTGTTCAGGGCCGAGGAACTCGTTGATGTGTATGCCGTTGGGCTTAACCGATTTAATGTGGTTGTGGAGACGTTGCATCACGGGGATACGAGAAGCGTTATACCCATCGGTCGAGCCGTAGGATGTGCCAAGACCCTTGACGAGGTCGAAGCGGTATCCGTCGACATTGTATTCGGTCATCCAGAACTTGATTGCATCTTCCCACTGCTGCTGAACGAGCGCATTCTCTTGCTTCCAGTCGTTAAGCACGCTCCAATCGTGGGGTGCAGTAGCGTTGTAGAAAGGATTGGCGGCGGGGTCGTACATCTGGTACCAGGGGTGGAGTCCGTCGGAGTGGTTCAATACGATGTCGAGAATCACTGCGATTCCGCGTTTGTGGCACTCGTCAACAAATTTTTTCAGTTCGAGGGGTGAGCCGTATGCTTTGTCAAGAGAGAAATAGAAGTTGGTGTTGTAGCCCCAAGAGTTGTTACCGTTAAACTCCATAACCGGCATCAACTCAACGGCGTTGACACCGAGTTGATGTAGATATGGAATCTTTTCGATGGCTTTGGCGATTGTTCCGTTGCCTTCCTTGGCTCCTTCGGTGCCGGTGAAGTCGCGGAGAAGCAGCTCGTAAATCACCAATTGGCCGTGATTAGGAATCTCGAAGTCCTTGCATTGCCATTTGTAGGGGTAGAAATTTTTCTGATAAACGCTTAGGATTCGGTCGTCAAAGCGGCTATAGGGGTATACGGGACGGTCGTCGAACACGCCGTTGGGGAGCCATTTGTCGTTATAGCAGTCAAGTGTCAATTTGCCGTAGGGGTCGCCGACATTATATTTGCCGTCAACATTGAAGTAATAGTTATAGGCTTTGTCGGGGTCAAGACCTTTTACCGTTGTCCAGAAATAGCGGAAACCGTTGTAATCCTGATAGGACATTACGTTTTTGTCGAGTGTGGCGTAATCATCCCATGAACCTACAATCATGACGGTGTTTTTGCCGGGGGCTGCGATGCAGAATGTCACCGACCCGTCGTTGTTGTCAACAGGTCCCATTTTGGGAGTCCCACCGGGGTAATTGGCTTGCGGAGAGTTGGAGATGTAGACGATGCTGACGCTTTGTGACTTTGTCTTGCTGCCGGCCGTGGCTGTCGCCTCGACGGTATAAGACCCTTTCGCCGTGAACGACAAGTCTTTGTTGAGGTTGGTGCCGTTGGCCGAACCCTTGAGCTCTCCGTTGACTTTGAGTGTGATGTCGGAAGTCTCGGTCACGTCAATATTGAAGTTTATTGTTGTCGCCTTGGTGAAAACGGTGCTTGTCGCATTATTGGTGAACTGCATCTGATAGCCCTCTTCATATACATCGAGGAATTGGTCGGATGTCTGTCCGGCAGGGTTTGCACCTTTTGGTGTGCGGGCGATGACGCAGACTTTGGTGATTTTCTCGGTGGGATCGGTTACTCCGAAATATGTGCGCAGGTCACCAATAGTCAGTTCATAGGTGAAAACGGTGCTTGTCGCATTATTGGTGAACTGCATCTGATAGCCCTCTTCATATACATCGAGGAATTGGTCGGATGTCTGTCCGGCAGGGTTTGCACCTTTTGGTGTGCGGGCGATGACGCAGACTTTGGTGATTTTCTCGGTGGGATCGGTTACTCCGAAATATGTGCGCAGGTCACCAATAGTCAGTTCATAGGAGGTCGCTGATTTCTTGACGAATTTGTTGTCGTCTTTGTCGACGTTCCAGTCATATTTAACATGTGCCCATGTGTTTGGCGATTTTGTCGTGTAGACGCCGATGTGGGCATAGAGAACGTCTTTGTTGCTCAAAGCCGCAACTCCAGCCTTGTCAGCGTGGAATGTGATAACGACATTCTTGGAGCTTTCCTGAAGGATGGCCGGGCTCGAAGTGAAAATCTGAGCCATTGCACCAACAGATGACAGCATGAAGAACGCAGCCAATAATGATAGAAATTTTTTCATGTGCAAAATGTGGTATTAAAAGATTGTTGTTTTTGATAAATTGGTTAATTACTATAAGTTTAGCAAAGGTAGTGAAAAAGTCGTTATCAGTGTGCTTTGGGGATGGATTAATTGTAATTATAGGATTTTTTAATAATAAGACAGCCTCAGATTTGAGCAATCCGGGGCTGTCTCATATAACTACCACATCAAAGGATGCGATGAAACTCCGAAAGACAGGATTTGAGCGCTCGCCGGCCTTTGTAATCCGCCTGGGCGTTGATGCCTCCCTCGGTGAGGGATGGGGCCCGCCATCAGCCGGCTAAGCTTGTCTCGGTATTTCACGAAAAATTGATGAGTTTCCCAATCTACTTTGATGTGGCGAATCTTCTACAAGTAGCGTTGAGCAAAGCTCTCATGCTTTGATAACACAAAGGTAACAACGATTGTTGTGAAATCCAAATTTTAGTATCGATAAATTTCGGCATTATTTTGACCTTTGCTGCAACTTTATTTTGCTTGCACGCGTCTAAGGGATAAAAACGACAAAAAAAGCTAATAGAAAATAAACTTTATGCAATGGCGGTATGTTTATGCGTATCTTTGTCCAAGTTTCAACTATTGGCTCACATATCAAAGATTAATCACATTATGTCTAAAATCATCAAGCTAAAAGATGTCAACAAGACTTATCCCGGAGTAGTTCCACTTCACGTTTTGAAGGATATAAATCTTGAAATCGAGCGAGGTGAACTTGTTTCGATTATGGGGGCGTCGGGTTCCGGAAAATCCACGCTATTGAATATTTTGGGGATTCTCGATAATTATGACAGCGGCGAGTATCGACTCGACGGGCAGGTCATCAAGAACCTGAGTGAAAACAAGGCGGCGGAGTTGCGTAATCGCTTGATAGGTTTTGTATTCCAGTCATTCAACTTGATAAACTATAAAAACGCCCTTGAAAATGTCGCATTGCCGTTGTTTTATCAAGGCGTTTCGCGGAGAAAGCGCAATGCTTTGGCAATGGAGCAATTGGAGCGGATGGGGCTGGCGGACCGCGCACACCACTTGCCGAGCGAATTGTCGGGCGGGCAAAAACAGCGTGTAGCGATAGCTCGAGCGATGATAACGAAACCGTCGCTAATCCTCGCCGACGAGCCGACCGGCGCGCTTGACAGTAAAACATCGAAAGATGTGATGCAAATTATGAGAAGCCTTAACGACGAAGGGATGACCATAGTCATAGTGACCCATGACCCCGGGGTGGGCGAACAGACAAATAGAATAATCAGAATATCTGACGGCAAAATCACGGAGTAGAACGATGTTGGATTTAATAAGAGAAATAGGGCAGTCGTTGCGACAAAACAAGCTGCGCACGGCACTAACCGGTCTTGCGGTGGCTTGGGGCATTTTTATGCTAATCGTGTTGCTTGGAATGTCGAAAGGGATATTGAACGCCTTTGACTCGAGCGTAATGTCGCAATCGTCGAACTATCTACTCGTGTGGGGCGGACGCACCGAAAAAGCCCACAAAGGATATAAGGAGGGGCGAACAATCTCACTGAAGTATAGTGATATTGACGCGATAGACAATTCCGAAGCCGAAGGCATCGAATTTGCGACGCCGGTAAAGAGGTCGGCCAAGCAATTGAATATATCAACGACGAAAGAGTATATAAGCGGGTCGTATTCGGGTGTCTATCCGGAAATGCAAAACATTGACGGCATTAAGATATTGGCCGGGCGTTTCATAAATCAAAGCGACATCAAAAAACAGCGCAAGGTGATGTCAATCAATAAAACCAATGCCGAAGTACTATTCTCAGACGCGGAAGCTGCAATAGGAAAGTTAGTGAAATGCAATGGGCTGACTTTTACTATAATCGGAGTGTATGATAGCGAATGGAGAAGCGATATTTACATACCGTACTCAACGGCAAAGATGCTTGATTCGGACAATGACAACATAAATCAATTAACTGTATCATTAAAAGATATTAAGACCGAAAAAGAGGGAATTGACGTAGAGAACTCGGTGCGCACGACGTTGGCACAAACTCACGAGTTTGCCAGTGACGACAAATCGGCAGTGTGGGTGTGGAACCGAGTGGTCCAACACCTCAAAGCGTCATCGGGACTTGGATATATGAATTTGGCGGTGTGGCTAATAGGCCTATTCACAATGTTGTCGGGCATAGTCGGCGTAAGCAATATTATGTTTGTGTCGGTGAAGGAGCGCACACACGAAATTGGGATACGCCGCGCCATCGGTGCGAAACCGCGTAACATACTGACACAAATCATTGTGGAAAGCATTGCTATAACCGCATTATTCGGTTATATCGGCATATTCCTCGGCATATTGGTCGACGAAGGACTTTCAATTATGTTCAGCCAACAAGAGTGGATAAAAGACCCGTCGGTTGACATTATGATAGCGATAGAAGTAACCATTGTGCTTATAATCGCCGGCGGACTTGCCGGCATATTTCCGGCATTAAAGGCGTTAAAAATCAAACCAGTGGAGGCTCTGAGCGCAGAGTAGGGCATATATGAGGAATCCAGTATTTGACATTGAGAATTGGCGTGAAATCGGAGCCACACTGTCTCGCAATAAAACGAGAACTTTGTTGACCGCCTTCGGTATCTTTTGGGGTACAGCAATGCTATCGATGCTACTTGGCGGAGCGCAAGGGCTTGAATATATGTTGCGCAAGAACTTCGACGGTTTTGCGGCTAACACAGGTGTTCTATACCCCAGTTCGACATCAATCGCATACAAAGGTTATAACAAAGGTCGGCAATGGCAAATGACCACCGATGACGTTTCACAAATCAGAAGAGCGATACCCGAAATAACGGCATTAACCACGCTTGACGACAGGAATGCATTAGTGGTTAACGGAAAGCGGCAGACGTCAGCCAATCTGCAAGGAGTCGATAGCGAATACCCTAAGATAAACCTTCCAATGATATATGATGGTCGGTTTATAAACTCAACCGACGACGCATCGGAGAGAAAAGTCTGCGTTTTAGGCAAAACCGTAGCCGACAACATATTCCCGGAAGAATCCCCAATCGACAAATTTGTCGAAGTAAACGGCATATACTATAAGGTGGTTGGCGTTGTGGGGCAGTCAAATGAGGCGCAAATCAACGGAAGATTAGAGGAAGCGGTTGTTATCCCATCGTCGACAATGCGAAAGTCGTTTAACCTCGGCAACAAAGTGGGTGGTTTGATGTTCACCGTCAAAAACGGAGTAACTCCGACAATGGTCAAGCCGCGCTTAGTGAGAATACTGAGCAATAACCATTCGATACATATCGACGATAAACAAGCATTTGGATTCTTTGACATCTCGGAACGGTTTGCAGGAATCGACAACCTATTCATAGGAGTATCGATATTGGCGCTATTTGTCGGAGCGGGCAGCCTGCTCGCAGGGATAATCGGCATCGGCAATATTATGTGGGTTATAGTCAAAGAGCGTACTCAAGAAATCGGCATACGCCGCGCCATCGGAGCAAAGCCTCGCGACATTATAGCGCAAATATTGTCGGAAGGAGTGGCCTTAACCGCAATCGCGGGGATGGCAGGAATCTGTTTCGCAGTAATTGTTCTTGCCGGAGTTGAAATGATATTTGTAGGGAATAGCGATGCAACATCGTTTCAGTTGAGCTTTTCGAAAGCGATAGCGATATTTTTGACATTCTCGGCACTCGGCACATTAGCGGGAGTTATTCCCTCGCTAAAAGCGATGAGAATCAAGCCAATCGAAGCAATGAACGATAAATAATAGAAGAACAATAACAATTAAACCAGAATAAAACGATGAAAAAGTTTTTTCGAATTGCAATTTGGACGTTAATAGGGGGTGTTTTCGTTGGCACATTCGTGTATTTGTTTAATAAGTCCAAATCAAAACAAACAGTTTATGAACTTGTGTCACCTGCGACACTCGATATTGAACGAACAACCGTGCTTACCGGCAGCATCGAGCCTCGCGATGAAATCGAAATCAAACCTCAAGTTTCGGGCATTATTGCCGAAATCAACGTAGAAGCAGGTGACCATGTCAAAGAGGGAGATGTTATAGCAAAAATCAAAGTAATTCCTGATGAGTCGCAACTATCGGCAGCAGAGAACCGCGTGTCGGTAGCCAGGGTTGACTTGGCTCAAAAGAAAGCTGTTTTCGAGCGCACTAAATCGCTTTATGAAAAGAAGTATGAAAGCAGAGAGCAATATGAACTCGACGAAGCTTCTTATCAAAAAGCGGAAGAAGAACTCGCATCGGCGATTGACGCATTGTCGATAGTCCGCGACGGAGTGTCGAGCACCAACGCCCAGTCGAGCAACACGCTTGTGAGAGCGACAATAACGGGCCTCGTGCTTGAAGTGCCTGTCAAAGTGGGTAGCTCGGTGATTCAAGCCAACACCATGAACGATGGAACTACTATCGCCAAAATAGCCGATATGAACGACTTGATATTCAAGGGTAAAATCGATGAAACTGAAGTGGGATTGCTTGAAGAAGGCATGCCAATGAAGATAACTGTCGGCGCTATTGAGAATGGAGCGCTTGAAGCTGTCATTGAAAAAATAGCGCCTCAAGCGACCGAGGACAATGGGACCAACACATTTGAAATTAAAGCCGCAGTGACTCCGGACCTGTCGATGAAACTTCGCGCAGGCTATAGCGCAAATGCCAAGGTCTCTTTGCAGAAGGCGGAAGCCGTCACCTCAATACCTGAGAGCGTTATCGAATTTGCGAAAGATAGCACATTTGTCTATGTACTTACCGACAGTGTCCCCAACCAAATATTTGAAAAGAAAGCGGTAACTACCGGACTCAGCGATGGCATAAATATAGAAATAAAAGATAATTGGCTCACGACGGAGAAAAAACTGCGCGGGTCAGTAATCAAATAAACGCTCAATAACGAAATATGAAGAAAATTGTAGTAACCATAGCAATGTCAGCGGCTATGATGTCGGCTTATGCCGACGTATGGACACTTGATAGCTGCATTTCATATGCCATTTCGCACAACCTGACTGTAAAAGCTCGCGAACTTGACCATAAAAGTGGGGAGCTTTCGGTGACGGAAGCGAAGTCAGGCTTTCTGCCCACGGTGGGAGCGAATGCCGGAGAATCGTTCAGTTTTGGCCGTGGGCTGACATCGCAGAATGTCTATGCCAACCGCAACACGACAAATTTCCAGTGGGGCGCAAGTGCGAGCATGCCGATATTTCAGGGATTGTCGAATGTTCGCAAACTCAAAGCAGCCCGCACGTCGTTGAGAGCATTGGTTTATAAACTTGACGCAGCGAAGGATGACGTGACGCTCAACATTATTTCGCAATATCTGCAAGTGCTGTACTGCGATGAAGTGCTGAAAACAGCCATAGGGCAAGTGGAACTTTCACAAACGCAGCTTGACCGTCAGAAAGCGTTAGCGACAGATGGCAAAATAGCGGAGGTGGAAGTGCTTCAAGCCACATCGCAACTTGCTCAGGATGAGCTGACCGTATCGGACGCGCGTAATGATTACACAATGGCTTTGGTTGATCTTGCCCAGCTGATGCAGCTTGACGATATTGAGGGGATGTCGGTAGCGGAGTTGCCGGAGGCATCGCCTGTGATACCCACGGCAGAAAGCGTGTATGCCTCGGCTTCGGTCAATAACAATGCGGTAAAGGCCGCCGACATCGATATAGCCGCCGCATCCGACCGCATTAAGGTAGCTCAATCGGGGTATCTGCCTACGTTGTCGTTCAATGCCGGCACGGGGAGCAGTTATTATACGGTCAGCGGTGTAAACAATCCATCGTTCACCTCTCAAATGCGCGATAATTTCAATACATATCTCGGCTTCACGCTGAACATCCCGATATTTGACGGATTATCAACCCGAAACTCCGTGAGACGCGCCAAGGTGGAGAAACTTACAGCGGAGTTACAGCGAGAGGAGACCCGCTCTAATCTGTATAAGACTATTCAGCAAGCTTATTATCAGGCTGTGGGCGCACAAAACAAGTATAACACATGCTTGACCAATGAGGGTGTCATGAGGCAGTCGTTTGAGGCAATGAAAGAAAAGTATGAGATGGGACGTGCCAATTCGACTGAGTTTGAGCAGTCGAAAACCGACTATTTCAAGGCTACGCTACAGCGCATACAAGCTCGGTATGAGTACATATTGCGCCATCGAATCTTGACGTTCTATGCGAAGATGGATTGAATGAAATAACAACTTAACGAGTTTAAAGCAAAGAGGGTAGCCTGAAATAATCAGACTACCCTCTTTAGGGTTATTGAATGGTTGTTATCAGTCTTGGGATTTAACGTTGGGAAGCTCAAGCCCGAGACCTTTCTTGCGGTCGATGACTTTGAGCACGAGTCCGAGCATGAAAGCTGCAACGCCAAGAGCGGCGAGCATCACCAACGGCCAGGTGTAATTGTAGCTGACGGCTGCAACTTCGGGCGACATAGAGCCGCTGGCCACAGCTTCGACAACCTGAGGGTTAGTGCTGTCGAGCACTTTGCCAATCAAAAGCGGGAAAAGCCACAAACCGATGTTCTGAATCCAGAAAATCAATGCGTAAGCCGAACCGATGATTTTAGCGTCGACGAGTTTTGGCACACTGGGCCAAAGCGATGCGGGAACGAGAGAGAATGAGGCACCGAGAACAAGAATAGTCAGGTAGGCCACGCAAACGCCGGCGAGGTTGCTACCTTTAAACTCAGGCAAAACAAAAGCGAAAGTCAAGTGGCAAGCGATGAGTAAAACCGAGCCGAGAACGAGCATAGATGCCGCTTTGCCCTTATAGTCGACATATTTGCCAAGAATGGGCGTAATGCCAACAGCAAGGAGGGGGAATACAGCGAAAATCGAAGAAGCCGATTGACGCATATATCCCATAACGCAGTAGGCTATCAATGCGATGATAGCCGTAACGATAGTTGTGACGCGAACCGCACTATTCTTTGTGAAATTACTTGCGAAAGCTGCTACGGCAACTACAATCATAATCACATATTGAATCAGGGTAACAGAGCTTGATGCCCAAAAAGAATCATCGGCCGGAGGTGTGAGTGTGAGGTTGCACTGCAACATATTGACCGCATATTTCTGGAATGGGAAGATTGCAGAGTAGTAAAGCACACAAAGAAGTGCCACCAACCAGAAACCGCTGCTGGTCAAGATTTGACCAAGGTCAGAAATTTTAAAGGGGTCGTCTTTTTCCTCCTCGGCATGGGTCTGCTCGTCGAGCTTCTTGTCCATAAAGAAGTAGACGATAAACATAATAAGCGCAATCATTAGAAGAACAACGCCAAAAGCTACCGAGCGGGATACACTGACAACTCCGCCGAGTTCGGCGAACATCGGAGAGAAAATCATACATGTGGCTACACCGAGACGTGCAAGGGCCATTTCAGAGCCCATGGCGAGAGCCATTTCTCGGCCCTTAAACCATTTAACTATGCCGCGGCTGACCGTGATACCCGCCATCTCAACACCGCATCCGAAAATCATAAACCCGACTGCCGAGAATTTAGCTGAAGCAGGCATACCTTTGTAGAAAGGAGAAATGCCAAGCTCGTCGAACCCCGGGATGTAGTTGAGATTGTTGTTAAACCAGGTCTCAAACGAAGAACCGATAAAACAGTCGGTAAGAGCATACCAGTTGATAGTAGCGCCGACCAGCATAACGGCACCCGAAAGAAGCGCAGTGAAACGCACCCCCATCTTGTCGAGAATGATACCGGCGAAGATAAGGAAGAAGATGAATACGTTAAGAAACGTTTCAGAACCTTGCATTGTACCGAAAGCCGTGGAATCCCAGCCGCGGGTCGATTGCAGGAGATCCTTGATGGGAGAGAGGATGTCCATAAAAATGTAGGAACAGAACATTGCGAAGGCAAGAAGCCCGAGGGCTAGCCAACGCGCTGATTTAGAGTCGCTCAAAACAGCAGTGGAGCTTTTAATCATAGCAAATTCAGTAATGATGGGTTATATTATTATGCGACAAAGTTAACCATAAATTACATATATTTCGTAATTTTGTAAAGATAAACCGTTATTAATAATGTATATGCGACAACCATACACGTTTGATCGGGTGGTTAGACTTGTTATCTCAGTTATAATCGTCCTTGGTGCCATATGGCTTATTAATTTGTTGAAAAATGTTCTTTTGCCGTTCTGTGTGGCGTGCCTGATTGCCTATCTTTTTGAACCATTCGTGCAGTATAATCGCAGGCTACTGCATCTTAAAGGACGAATTGTGGCGATTTTCGTGACAATATTCGAGGCTCTAACACTTTTAGCCGTACTCGGCTACTTCTTCATACCATCAATCATAGCCGAGTCGCGACAGATGGGTGAACTTCTGAGCCGATATGCATCAAACGAAATGAGTGTGCCGTTACTGCCCGAGGGAGTCCATGAATTTTTGAGACGCGCTGTCGATTTTGACAGTCTTGCAGCAATATTAAGCAAACAAGATCTGAACACGCTGGTGGCAAAATGTGCCACTCTTTTGAGTAGCGGCATAGATGTGTTGTTTGGCATATTCAACTGGTTCATTGTGCTGCTTTACACTGTATTCATAATGCTCGATTATGATCGACTGATGACCGGGTTTAAACGGCTTGTGCCACACCGTTATCGCCGTATGGTGTTTCGAATAGGCGACGATGTGAAGTCGAGTATGAACCACTATTTTCGCGGCCAAGCGTTAGTGGCGTTTATCGTCGGCATACTATTCAGTATCGGTTTCTTAATCGTCGGGTTGCCAATGGCAATCATACTCGGCCTATTTATCGGGTTGCTGAATATGGTGCCTTATCTTCAACTGGTGTCGTTTGTGCCTACGACGTTTTTGTGCCTCATATATGCCGTTGGGCATGGAGAAAGCTTTTGGCCTATATGGTGGGAATGTATAGCGGTTTATTGCATAGTGCAACTGATTCAAGACCTGTTTTTAACACCTAAAATTATGGGAAAAGCTATGGGGTTGAATCCGGCAATAATACTACTTTCGCTATCTGTATGGGGGACACTTCTGGGTTTCATAGGCCTCATAATAGCCTTGCCGCTGACAACATTATTGATAGCATACTACGACCGTTATGTACTCGGTAATAAAGCCCGGTATAGACAAGACGGCAGTTAAAACAAATGGATGGGAATCAGCTTGGTAGAGCGGGAGATTGGATGATAGATTTGGCTAAGTCAGCGTCCTGCGGACTAATCCAAAGTCGGATGCTCGATTGCGGGGTTAATACAGCAGGATAGAGATTTGAGATCAAGTCGTTGGTAATGACGCATCTCACGCCATTGGTCTCAAGGACACCCTTGTCGATATACGCATCTGCCAAATCATAGTAGGTGTTAAATAACACGAGGTCGCTTCCTTTTGACATAGCTCTGATTATTAATTGATTTTTCGTCGATTTAGCATTTCGTGATAGCGTCGAGCATTGGCTTGATGCGTTGCGAAATCCACGGCAAAGTTGTGATACCCGGAGAAGTCTTCCTTGGCGCACATATAAATGTAATTGTGACGAGGAGCTGAAAGTACAGCCTCGATAGCATCTTTATCCGCAATGCGAATAGGACCAGGCGGCAAGCCGTAGTTTAAATAAGTGTTATAAGGAGATTTAACGGCAAGGTGCGTGCCATTAATGCGACGTAATGAGAAGTCGCCAACTGCAAATTTGACAGTCGGGTCGGCTTGAAGTTTCATCCTTCGCTCAAGGCGGTTGATGTATAGACGAGCGACTTTAGGCCGCTCGTCGGCTTTGAGCGTTTCTTCCTCAACAATTGATGCTAATGTGGCAACCTCTACAGGTGAGAGGCCGATGTCGCGTGCGATTGCTCTTCTGTCGCTGTCCCAGTAATCGTTGCGGTAGCCAAGTAACTTGTTTACAACTTTATTGGCAGGGGCGTTCCAATAAAATTCATATGTATCGGGTAGAAAAGCCGCTGTGAATTGCTGGGGCGTGAATCCGTGTTTAGGCAGAATCGTGTCGCACGCATTTATGAAGTCTTCGGCCGACCATTCCATTTTGGATGATAGTCTTGATGCGAGGTCGGGAAGTGTGCGGATGTTGTTGAACGTTAACTTGACGGGTGTCTGAGCGCCATTTTTTAGCGACCGAGCGGCTTTCCAAGCCGCAGTCGAATGGTCAATGCGGTACGCTCCATGAGCAATAGCTGGCTTCCCGCCCATCCAATGCCATAACCTATAAACCCTGGGTCCGAAATCGTTGCCAAGGGCATTGCGGAGAGAGTCACCGACAGCCTCGGATGTAGCGCACTCCGGGATGTATACCCAGGATGTCTCGCCACGGTATCCAACAAATGAAAATTGCCAAAGTGCTACGCTCATGACAATCAGCAATGCTATTATCGCACCAGCCGCGTAAGCCCATTTGAGCGGACTGTTTCTTTTCGTATTGTTCTTATTGATTTTCGCCATAATCTCACTGGCAAAGATAATGAAAATCCGTTAAATAGCCAATCTGGCTATTAATGTCTGTTTGTGTATATAAATTTGAATGAATCCTTGCGATTTTGTCTGCTCTTGTCTTTGATAATCATGGCGTTATATTCCAGCCACGTTGTCGGCGATATCTTTTGTCAAAGTTCGCCGCTGCAAATTTTTGGGGAAATCACCCCGTTCTAGATTTTCACAAACAGACACAATGCCGCTTCTCTATTTTTATTATCTTTGTCAGAAATAGTTTTATCCCATTTGTAATCAAGCATGACCAAAACAATATCTATAGTTATAACGATATTATTCGCAACCCTTAATCTTCACGCTATAAAGGTTTCTGACCTGCAAGTCAAGCAGGCCCTTGAAAGACTTGACAAGGAACTCAACCGCAGGGGAATGTATATTTCGGCTCGTCAGTCGAGGATAGATTCGCTTAATAATGACCGGCTTGGAGCTAATACCCACGGTCGGTTGCTGAAAACAACAATGGAACTTGCCAATGAATACACGTCATTCGATAATGACTCGGCTATATTCTACTATGATCAAGGATATCGGAAAGCCGTGGAATTGGAGCTTGATTCGCTGGCTAATGTTTTCAGACTTAAACGGGCTACTTATATGCCTTTGGCTGCGTTTATCAATGAATCTATAAGGGAGTATGACCAAATTGACACCCTGTCGATGGCTGATGATTTGAAAGAGATGTATTATGATTCGGGCCGTCAGCTCTATTCCTATATTTCATCTTTTTATGCGGGTTATCCGGAAACTTATGAGTTTTGGTACAGAAAAAGCATGGATTCGCAGAAGTCGCTATTAACCCATTTGGACCATTCATCATCGAAATTTAAGTTAAATAAGGGGGAGTATCATTTTTCCCATCAAGAGTATTCAAAAGCGAAAGCCATACTTGTCGACCTGCTGAGCCACCTGCCTGAAGATGACAATCTCTATGCGCGCGCGTCACACATACTCGCTGATATATCTAAGGCCAGAGGCGAGCACAACGAGTATGTATATTATCTGGCGTTGTCGGCTATCTCTGACATTAAGGGTGCTACGCTTGAAGTGATGTCGCTTCAAGAACTTGGAGAATTGCTTTTCGGCGTTGATGACGTGGATCGCGCTTACCGTTATCTGTCAACGGCTCTTGCGAGTGCGGTGGCTTGTCACGCGTCAATGAGAATGATTCAGTCATCATCGGCTTTGCCGGTAATCGAAGAGGCTCACAACGTTGAGGTCGGGAAATGGCGTAAACGCATATATCTCGTGCTTGGCGGATTGGCACTCGTGATATTGTTGCTCGGCGGTGTGTTATTATTCCTTAGGCGCGAGATGCATAAGATGAGCGTCCTGCAAGGGAAACTCAAAAGCGCTAATGATGTTAAGGAAGTGTATATGAGTCAGTTCCTTAATTTGAGTTCAATATACATGGACAAGTTAAACCAGTTTGGCGAGACTGTAAACCGAAAAATAGCCGCAAATAAAGTCGATGACCTCTATAAAATTATAAAATCAGGCAAATTCGTTGAGGAACAAAGTAAGCAGTTTTATGAAGTTTTTGATAATGCGTTTCTTCATATTTATCCGAAATTTGTAGAGTCGGTAAATAATTTATTGCGTCCTGAAGCGCGTATAAAGTTGAAAGAAGGTGAGTTGCTGAACACAGATTTGAGAATCCTCGCGTTCATGAGGCTCGGAATCAAGGAAAGCACGCGTATAGCGCAGGTGTTGAATTATTCGGTGCATACTATTTACACATATCGGAATAAGTTAAAGAATAGTGCCTTTGACCGCGATAATTTTGAGAATGATGTAATGAAAATAAGCTCAATATCATAATATATATGCTTGTGTTTTAGATGGTTTTATTGCTAACTAAATTATTGATTAATAAACATATCATATGTTTATTGAACTTATAATTTTTATATAACACTTAGAGGCGCTTTTAGTCGGATTGACAAGGCTATAAATTTGCATCATAAATCAATATCAAAGCTGTGTTAACGGTTCACTTATTATGTGTTTTAGGGTTAGTATAGGTTGTTAGTCCAATAGCTTAAAGCTAAAATAGTGTTTTATGTTAGGTTTAAAAGTCTTTAATTTGACGTAAACGAGGGCACTCCGTGAGAAGTGCCCTCGTTGCGTCCTTAAAGTGCCTAAAACAGTGGGATATTCATTTTTTTTGATTAAGTTTGCCGCAAGAAAAATAATATCTGGTTCAGGCATGAGTAAAGAGTGTCAAAAAATAGACATAGACAAACGAGCCCACCTTAGAGTAAAGCTAAGATGGCATGGGAAAGTTGATCTTGATTTGTCGGCATTTATGTTAAACAAGGATGGATATATCGACAATGAATCGGATTTCGTTTTCTATAACTCTACCAATCGTAGCGAAAGTTTTGATTCTGAGCGATATGTCAGTGAAGAAGATTGGATTTCAAAAACAGTACCAATTTCGGCTGACTCATCGTTGGTCGGCGCAACCGATGCTGAAGGTGTCGTTGACGGCAGTTCTGTTGAAACGATGTCGCTAAATCTGCTCAATGTTAATGAAAATGTCTGTAGGATAGTGTTTTGCGTGTCTATTTTCCAATCAGGACTTCATGGCGGAAGAGATGATATGCAACTTAGTTCTGATATTTCTCTAATAGATTCTGATACAGGAGACGTGCTGTCGTCTTTTGCTTTGGATGAGTTGGGCGTCTCAGCGACTTCGGCAGAGACATATGATTTAGAGCGGACTCCTGACAATGGGTGGGTGTGTCGTTTATGTAATGTTACCCATGATGGCGGATTGCGCTCTATTATTGATAAATATGTGTGACGAAACTATACCCTGTAGAATTGTAAATTCAAAATTATGAATAGGATAGACTTCGATTCCGTTTATAAAAATCTTCTGGACCTCGAGGGTCTTCTGCTTTTGATTAGAGAACGTGGGGATGATGCGCCCGATGAATTGCTATCACATTTCAAGAATCGTCTGTTGTCACTATGCGGTTCATTGGAAGGTGAACTTACGGATGATTTCAAAAGTCGGAGGGAGAATGAAGGGTCATCCGTTGCTGATTACGATGCCAATGTGTCAAGTGGAGAGGGTGAAGTTGATATTTGCCCCGCAGTTGATGATTCTGACACGGATGTTGACTGTGAGCATGACGTTTGCGAGGAATACAACAGTGATATTGATTCATCGGCAGGCGAAACGTTGCATGAACAGAACGATGGAGAGCCTATCTCTGAGCAGGATTGTGAATGTGTCGCCTCGGATGCTGAATTTGAGGAGGAAGAGGATGCCGACGAGTTGGGCCGGGACGTTGAGGATGCGGAATCGCCTGTAGTATCTGATGTGGTCAGAGTGGGTGACGTGGTACCGCACCTAGGCCAATGTGACCTGCGCCGGGCGTTCACATTAAACGACCGTTTCCGTTTCCGTCGCGAACTTTTCGGCAACAACGATAATGAGTTAGCTGACGCATTGAATCTCGTATCGGCGATGAACTCATTGTCTGAAGCTGAGGAATATTTTTACGATGACCTTGGCTGGGATGCCTCAAACGAGGAGGTCAAGGAATTTTTATCGATAATCTCACGACACTTTAACGGTAAACGTTGATGGCTGGCAAACTATATATCGTACCCACCCCGGTGGGTAATCTTTCGGATATGTCTCCGCGAGCCATCGAGGTGTTGAAAAACTGTGACTTGATACTTGCTGAAGATACACGAACGAGTGCTGTGGTCATGAGGCATTTTGGCATAAATGTCCCGATGAGCAGTCATCATAAATTTAACGAGCATGAAACCGTAGCCATGTTTATCGAGCGTTTAAAAAGCGGTGAAACAATCGGATTAGTCTCCGATGCCGGCACCCCGGCGATATCTGACCCCGGATTTATGATGACCCGCGAATGCCGCCGTGAAGGAATTGACGTTGAGACACTTCCTGGCCCGACCGCATTTGTTCCGGCGCTGGTTAACTCCGGGCTCCCATGCGAGCGGTTTTGTTTCGAAGGTTTCCTGCCGCAAAAAAAAGGCAGGTCATCACGGTTGGCAGAGCTTGGCAATGAGCAGCGCACATTTATAATCTATGAGTCGCCGCTCAGATTAGTCAAAACATTAAAAGAGTTGGCAGAGGTGTGTGGCTCAGAGCGAGAGGCCTCGGTATCAAGAGAAATATCAAAGCTGCATGACTCGACGCATCGAGGCACTTTGGGCGAATTGATTTCTTATTTTGAACAGAACAATCCGCGAGGGGAGATCGTTGTCGTTGTAAACGGCAAACGCTGTGAAAAGGAACATCGTATTCACCGCAATAAGTATAAGACTGAGCAATTGGAAAACTAAATTTCAACTAAATATATTTTATGAACGTACAATTTACTAAAATGAAAAAGTTAGCATCGACATTTGTCATAGCGTCGCTTGTTATGACTGCATGTGGCGGAAGTAAGAGCGAGTCGACGGAAGGGGTTCCCACTACCCGCGATTCATTGGAAGTCGCTCTTGCCAATCAGGACAGCCTTCTGAGCCTGATGAACGACATTACCGAAGGGATGAACCAGATTAAGGATTTGGAGCAGATATTGTCGAACACGGCAGATCTTGGAGCGGAGTCTAAATCGCGCCGTGACCAAGTGCGTGAGGATATGGTAGCCATCCAGAAGTCACTTCAAGATCGTCGTCAGCGTCTGGCGGAACTTGAGAAGAAATTGTCTTCGAGTAATTCAAAAAATGCCACTCTACGCAAGTCAATCGAGAGCCTAAAGACACAGATAGCTTCTCAAGAATCGACAATCGAAACGCTGCGCAATGACCTCGCGGCCGCCAATATCCATATTGAGAAACTTGGCATGACTGTCGACTCTTTAAATACAACTGTTGAGGGCGTTACAGCCGAACGCGACGCCGCCCAGCGACAGTCGATGAAACTCAACGAAGAACTAAACACCTGCTACTACGCTATCGGAAGTAAGACGGAACTCAAAGAAAACAACATAATCGAAACTGGCTTCCTGCGTAAGACGAAGATTATGCCCAGCGATTTCAAACAAGGGTTCTTCACCACTGCCGACAAGGCTAATATATCGGTTATAAACCTACACTCCAAAAAAGCTAAAGTGCTTACCAACCAACCGGCAGATTCTTACGAGATAGTTGACGAAAATGGGCATAAAGTGCTGAAAATCACTGATTCGAAACGTTTCTGGAGCCTGTCGAATTATCTTGTTATACAAATCGACTGATAATATAAACGGTTATAACTGCAGTAATCTCCGCTGTCATTCACGACAGCGGAGATTTCGTTTAGTGCTGTTTTGTAATTAAATGGTTTTCAGAAGTCTTAAATTATCGCTATCTTTGCCATCGGTTTTACAATTATTCAATTTCTGATGGTGGAAAAGAAAAAACAGAATACGGCGGTGCTGTTGATGCATTGCCCTGATAAACCCGGTATTATCGCTGTGATAACGGAATTTATTAATGCCAACGGTGGTAATATCCTCTATTTGGACCAATATGTAGACCGAGTCAATGGCGTTTTCTATATGAGGGTTGAATGGGATCTTGACAATTTCGGGATTCCGGCCGAAAAAATCAACGACTATTTTCAGACACTGTATGCCCAGCGTTATGAGCTGACCTATAAACTTTCGTTCACGTCGAAACCTCAAAGAATGGCGATTTTCGTCTCGAAAATGTCGCATTGTTTGTATGACATACTTGCCAGGTACATAGCCGGTGAATGGGATGTCGAAATTCCGTTGATAATCAGCAATCACCCCGATTTGAAGATTGTCGCCGAGCAGTTTGGTATTCCGTTTGAGGTCGTTCCGCTCAATAATAGCAACAAAGTTGAGATGGAACAGGTCGAATTTGACCTTTTGGCTAGATATGACATAGATTTCATTGTCTTGGCACGTTATATGCAGGTGTTGTCGGAGGATTTTATCAACAGATACCCCGACCGCATAATCAATATCCATCATTCATTTCTTCCGGCTTTCATCGGCGCAAAGCCATATCATGCGGCATATCAGCGCGGAGTCAAACTAATTGGAGCCACAAGTCATTACGTTACTACTGATCTTGACGCCGGGCCTATCATAGAGCAAGATATTGTCAGGATAACACATAAGGACACAATCGATGATTTGGTGAAAAAAGGGCGCGATTTGGAGAAAATTGTCTTATCGCGAGCCGTCGAGAAACATATCCAGAGAAAAATATTGACTTATAATAACAAGACTGTCGTTTTTAGCTGATTGTGAAAGATGGCGCAAATAGCGATTGTGAAATATAACGCCGGCAATAATTTCTCGGTGTTATGTGCGTTACGCCGTCTTGGCGTTGACGCTATTGTTACCGATGACCCCGCGCAATTGCGAAACGCCGACAAGGTGATTTTCCCGGGAGTGGGAGAGGCCGCATCGGCAATGGCTCATCTTCGTTCTACCGGGCTTGACCGGGTTATCGCTTCGCTGACACAGCCGGTGCTCGGCATATGTATCGGGCAGCAGTTGATGTGCCGGCATTCGGAGGAGGGTGATGTAGACTGTATCGGAATTTTTGACGCTGATGTAAGGCGCTTTAAGGCCGTCAGCAATGATTTCAAAATACCTCACATGGGGTGGAATACATTGTCGGTGGTTAATGACGGATTCATGCCAAAAGAGATTTCGGAACGTTATGTCTATTATGTGCACAGCTACTATGTGCCTGTAATTCCTGATACCGTGGCTATTACTGACTACATTGTCCCGTTTAGCGCGGCGTTGCACCGCGACAACTTTTATGCGACCCAGTTTCACCCGGAGAAAAGCGGCCCGGCAGGAGAACTGGTTCTTAAATCATTTTTGGAATTATGATAGAGATAATCCCGGCTATTGACATAATAAATGGAAAATGTGTCAGGCTTACCCAAGGGGACTATAATGAAGTAAAATCGTACTCAGACAGTCCTGTAGACATGGCCCTCAGATTGGTCGATGCCGGTTGCCGCAGGCTGCATTTGGTGGATCTTGATGGCGCGAAAGCCAGCCATGTTGTAAACTACAAAATTTTGGAGCGCATTGTGACCAAGACATCGTTGATGGTTGATTTTGGAGGGGGCGTAAAAACAGACGAGGACCTGTCGATAGTATTGGATTGCGGTGCTTCGATGGTAACTGGGGGAAGTGTGGCTGTTAAGTCGCCTGAACGATTTCTCGGATGGCTTAATAAATATGGCCCGGATGTCGTGATTTTGGGAGCCGATGCGAAAAACCGCAAAGTAGCCACTTCGGGATGGCTTGATGGTTCAATGTTGGACGTAGTCGATTTTATCTCGGATTTTAGAAATAAAGGTGTCAAAAAAGTTATCTCTACCGACATAGGCCTTGATGGGATGCTTTCGGGGCCGTCGTTAGACCTTTACAAAGAAATAATAGAGAAGGTGAAAGGAATCTATCTAATAGCGAGCGGAGGCATATCTTCTATGGCTGACGTGGAACGGCTTGACGAGTTGCGCATGCCAGAAGTTATAGTGGGGAAAGCCATTTATGAAAACCGTATTACGCTTAAAGATTTAGAACTATATAATTTGAAACGTTGAAATAGAATATGTTGGCCAAACGTATTATCCCATGTCTCGATGTGAAGGACGGACAGACCGTTAAAGGGGTTAATTTTGTGAATTTCAGGGATGCTGGCGATCCGGTAGAACTTGGGGAACGTTACAGCCTGGACGGCGCGGATGAGTTGGTATATCTTGATATAACCGCTTCGCATGAAGGACGAAAGACTTTTGTTGAACTTGTCAGTCGTGTCGCCGAACGAGTGAGTATCCCATTCACCGTAGGTGGAGGAATCAATGCGGTAGATGATGTCGAAAAGTTGTTGAATGCGGGTGCTGATAAGGTATCAGTCAATTCTGCGGCCTTGCGTAATCCTGATTTGATTGATGGCATTTCCAGCCGTTTTGGTAATCAGGTTTGTGTCGTTGCGATTGATGCCAGATGTGTTAACGGTGAGTGGATTTGCCATATGAATGGCGGCCGTATACCGACTGAACGAACGTTGGTTGAATGGGCTCATGAGGCTCAGGAACGCGGCGCCGGCGAGATACTGTTCACAAGTATGAATCACGATGGCGTTAAGTCGGGATTCGCTTGTGACGCACTCGCCAAGTTGCATGAGTCGCTCCGGATTCCCGTGATTGCGTCGGGTGGCGCTGGCGATTACGAGCATTTTTACGACGTGTTTACCGTGGGTGGCGCTGATGCCGCTCTCGCTGCAAGTATATTCCACTTTCAGGAAATCTCAATTCCTAAGCTGAAAAACTACCTCGGCACACGCGGCATCGAGGTAAGACGTTGATTCTATGGAGTAAACGTGCTCCTATATCAAAATTCGCTCGTAAAGTGGAATCTGATTTTTGGGAAGTCGTTTTGTGCCATTGTGAGCACATAGCTTGAATCGGCAAGAAATACATCCCTGCCATCGCGGTCTATAGCCATGAATTGATGTTTTCGCTTTTTAAACGCTTCAAGAGCGTCGTTGTCATCGCTCTCAATCCAGCAGGCTTTGTAAAGCGAAATGGGTTCCCATCGACATTGAGCGCCGTATTCGTGCAACAAGCGGTATTGTATAACCTCAAATTGAAGTTGGCCGACTGTGCCAATTAATTTTCGCCCATTGAATTGATTGATAAATAACTGAGCCACACCTTCATCCATGAGCTGCTGTATGCCTTTCTCCAGCTGCTTTGATTTCATGGGGTCGGTGTTCTCAATATATTTGAACATCTCGGGCGAAAAGCTTGGTAAACCCTTGAAGTGCAGTTCCTCGCCCGATGTCAAGGTATCGCCTATTTTGAAGTTGCCCGTGTCTGGTATTCCGACAATATCTCCGGGAAACGCTTCATCCACAATGCTCTTTTTTTGAGCCATAAATGCGGTGGGTGCGGCAAAACGCATCATTTTCCCGGAGCGTATGTGTTTGTAATTAGCATTGCGCTCAAACTTCCCGGAGCATACCTTTACAAATGCGATACAACTGCGATGATTGGGGTCCATATTGGCGTGTATCTTAAACACGAATCCAGTGAAAGGTTCTTCTTCGGGACTAATTTGGCGTTCTTCGGCGTTAATCGGCTTAGGCGACGGTGCTATTTTCACAAAACAGTCAAGTAGCTCTTTGACGCCGAACGTGTTAAGGGCCGAGCCAAAGAAGACCGGAGCCAGAGAGCCGCTAAGATATTCTCCGACATTAAATTCCGGGTATACGCCTTCAATCAATTCAAGGTCATCGCGGAGTTTCGCGGCATCAATTTCGCCTACCGACTCGTCAATCGCCTTGTCGTTGATGTCAATTATTTCAACTCGTTCCGAAACCTTTTGTTTGTTTGGCGTGAACAAATCAAGAGAATGCTCATAGATGTTGTAGACACCTTTGAATTTAGCGCCGATATTGATCGGCCATGATAGAGGTCTGACGCTTATTTTAAGTTCCGATTCAAGTTCGTCAAGGATTTCAAACGGGTCACGGCCTTCACGGTCGAGTTTGTTGACGAATATTATTACCGGAGTATTGCGCATTCGGCATACCTCCATCAACTTTCTCGTCTGCTGCTCGACACCTTTTGCCACGTCAACCACGATTATAACGCTGTCAACGGCTGTCAAGGTCCTGTAAGTGTCCTCGGCGAAATCCTGGTGGCCCGGGGTGTCGAGGATGTTTATCTTGTAGTCCCCATAGTTGAATCCCATCACGGACGTCGCAACCGATATGCCGCGCTGTTTTTCGATATCCATCCAGTCGGATGTAGCTGTCTTTTTAATCTTATTTGATTTGACTGCTCCTGCGATGTGAATAGCGCCTCCAAAAAGGAGGAGCTTTTCGGTCAACGTTGTCTTGCCTGCATCGGGATGGCTAATGATTGCGAATGTGCGCCGGCGTTTTATTTCATCAGAGATTGATGCCACAATTATATTTAGGGATTTATTGTTTGGGTGATACGGTTAATGCAATCGGCGAGACTTTCTTCCCAATGTGGAATTTCCACACCGTAAGTCGCCTTGATTCTGCTTTTGTCGAGGATGCTGTAGTACGGGCGAGCCGCAGGGGTGGGGTAGTCCTCGGTAGGTATTGGCACGACAGGACAATTATGGCCGCTAATCCTGATTATCGCTTTCGCGAAGTCATACCATGAACACACTCCCTCATTTGAGAAATGGTAGATGCCTTCTACCCATTGATGGGATTGCAGTATTTTCACAATGGCTTTGGCCAAATCAACAGCGTAGGTCGGTGTCCCGATTCGGTCGGCTACAACCTTCAGTTCTTTGCCTTCAGTCGCTTTTCTTAATATAGTCTTGACAAAATTGTGGCCGTATGGGGAATATAGCCAAGACGTGCGAATGATGACACTTTCGGGAGCGAGGGCGAGCAAAGCGGTCTCTCCTTTTCGCTTGGATGTCCCATATTGTGAGATCGGGTTGACTTTATCTGATTCGGAGTAGGGCTTGTGGGCTGTTCCGTCAAAGACATAATCGGTGGACAGATGTATCACCTTTATTCCGTTAGCATCGGCGGCTTTGGCTATGTTTTTCACCGCATCGACATTAACCGCAGAGCATTGGAGCTTGTCCTCCTCAGCTTTGTCTACAGCAGTGTATGCGGCGCAGTTCACGATGTGAGTGATATCGTTCTTTGCGACGAAATGCTCTATTGCGTCTGCGTTTGTCAAATCGAGTTCTTCGATATCAGTATAAAGGACCTGACCCTTGAAATCAACTTCGAGCTGATTTCTCAATTCATGCCCAAGCTGGCCGTTTGCGCCTGTTACAAGTATATTCATTGAGTGACTTTTTGTAAATCGACTGCAAAGTTACACTGTTTGTGCTAAAATTGCAACAGACTATCGTGTCGCGTCACTCGTCATCCTTGAATAGATTATCTTCGCTATCTAATTTGTAATAATGTGAGAGCGCGGCGATAAATTTTGAGATTTGTTTGATGGCGTTTAGTGTGTCTGGTGACACCTCTTTGCCCTGAAGCCTTAACAGCAACATCCCATACAATGCCGTGAAACAGGTTTCGATCTCACCGCTTTTAGAGTCGCCGGCTTTGGCGCGTAATTCGACAATAAAGGGTAATGTGCGATAAAACTCTGTCGTGTAATCCGGGAAGCGCGGGTCTTTGAGTAAGGTCTGGTGGAGTTGTACGAGAGCCATGAGTACGTTAGTGTTAAGCTGGAGATGCCCTTTTTCGGCAACACATTCTCTCCGCATCATGTCGATAAGGGATTCATACCATTCTACCATCTCTTTGTGCTGCGCCGCCGACAAAGAGTATTTATCGATTACGTTTTGCTCTATGCGCTCTAAATCGAGGCCGTTAGCCCTTATGATGTCTTCGATTTGCCACATATACAGCAGGTACTCGGCGATATTTTCTTTACGTTTCTGTGAAGCTACAATCATCTTATGAATATTTGGTACTGCAAATATAGCATACTTGCCAACCATAAGGGACGAACGAATGTTTTTTAATGTGAAAAACGGTGTTTCGATGAAAAATGTCCGAAATTTTTTTGCAATTTAAAAATTATGCGTACCTTTGCGCTCGCAAAACCACTAAATCATTGCCTTGTGGTGTAATGGTAGCACGTCGGATTCTGGTTCCGCCTGTGAGGGTTCGAATCCTTCCAAGGCAACAAAAGGAGAATTGAAATTCATACTTCATTTCTCCTTTTT
>CAZFNR010000005.1:0-96470 GCA_964520525.1 uncultured Muribaculaceae bacterium | reverse complement strand
TTTTTTCAGCATTGAGACGCGCGCGCAAGACGACACCGCCGACGGTGATTGCGACCGCAGGGAGGGAGGGGGAGGGACGAACTTACAGGCTATGGGCTAACCGCGCTTTTTGAATGATTGACCGAGAAGCAGAGCCGTGACTCTCACCCAACGGCTGTCGGGATGGCTCTGCAGGTAGCGGTAGCCGAGCCAGGGGATGTAGATGCCCGAAACGAGCGACAGCAACGTGTAACACCACCACGGGAGTTCAATCAGATGGTGAAGCACTTGCTGCGTGGCGACGTTGCAGTACCACGACAGCAGGAAAATCATGTAGTTGGCACCGATAAGGTGGTCAAGGATGGTCACTCCGCGGCGTTCCATCAGCTTGGCGACTGAAACGCACATGCCGATTCCGACAATGGAGCAAAGGCGAATCCAAGGCGTATTCTCGGTGAGGAAAAACAGTGCCGCCCACACCCCGACAGCCGCCATGAGGAATATCGGAGAGGTCCAGGGGATAACACGGTCGACCGCGACGGCAAAGCGGCTGTAAGCGGCGCCAAGGGCGAAATAGAGACCCAACCTGACGGCTTCGTTGACCGAGAAAAACCGCCCATACTCCAACGGCAGGAACGGAAGAATGATAAACAGCAGTATGATAAGCATATAGAGCGCGACGTTGCCGACGCGCGCTTTCTCGCCAAACGTTATGACAGCATAGCTCAGCACCAACAGGATGAAGCTGGCCTGAAGAAACCAAAAAAACGGGATTACAAGCGAGTCGGCGTAGAAAAAGGAGCGGCAGAAGGATGTCAGGCTCAACTCGATGCTGTCATCGGCAAACCCCGACATCGCCGCGCGGGGGATGAACGTGACAAGCGTGAGGACAACAAACGGCAGCAGCAACCGCCTCAGTTTCAGCTTGAAAAAATCGACCACTCCGGGCCGTTCCGCGGAAGCTCTCAGTCGGGTTGTGAACACCATCAGGAAGCCGGACACAAACATGAACAACGGCATGCGGAAACTGTAGAGCATACGATAGAGCAACATACTCTTTCCTGTCTCGCCATCGGGATACTCATGGAACGAGTGACCCAACACTACGAGAACGATTCCGATAACCTGGAGATAGGCGATGAATTTGATAAACTGTTTCATAAGAGGGCGAGTGCGGCGTTAAGCGGGTCGGATGCCGGAAGCCGGACGACGGCGGGGTCCCGACGCAGCCATGTGAGTTGTTTTTTCGCGTAGACACGCGTGTTTTTGGCAATGCGAGGTATGGCGACATCCATCGGCAACGTGCCGTCGAATGCGGCAAACAGTTCTTTGTAGCCGACGGTGTTGAGCGAGTTGAGATGCCGCAGGTGGTACACCCGTCGGGCTTCGTCGACCAGGCCTTCTTCAATCATCGCCTCGACGCGGCGGTTGATGCGGTCAAACAATTGCTCGCGGGGGAAGTCAACCGCCATTTTGATGATGTCAAATTCCCGCTTCTTGGCTTTGCCGGTGCGCAGTGACGAGTAAGGCACTCCGGCCTGCATGGAAATCTCGACGGCGTGAACCATGCGTTTGTGGTTGTTGAGGTCGACCTGTTCGTAGTAGACGGGGTCAAGTCGCCGAAGTTCGCGGCGGAGGGTATCGATGCCCCCCTCGGTGTAGATTCTCAGAGCGGCTTCCCGCACCTGGGGCGTTATGTCGGGCAACTGGTCGATGCCGTTGACGACAGCGTCGACATACATCATCGACCCCCCGCACATGATGGCCTCATGGCCGCGACCCCATATCTCAGGCAGCAGAGCCAGCGCGTCCTCCTCGAAACGCGCCGCGCTGTAATAGTCGCTGAGGGCGAGAAAACCGGTCAGATGGTGAGGGGCGGCGGCAAGTTCAGCGGGTGTCGGCGCGGCCGTGCCTATCGGGATGTCGCGGTAGACCTGACGGGAGTCGGCGCATATTATCTCGCCGTCAAGCCGCCGGGCCAACCCGATGGCGAGGGATGTTTTCCCCGACCCGGTCGGCCCGGTGATGACTATAAGCCTGTGGCGACCCATGGATTTTATTTTTCGGCGGCAAGGCGCGCGATTTCGACGATGACGTCGCGAGCCTTCTCCATGGAGCGTATCGGGAGAAACTCATAGCGGCCATGGAAGTTCAAGCCACCCGCGAATATGTTAGGACAGGGAAGCCCTTTGAACGACAGCTGCGCACCGTCGGTGCCCCCGCGGATGGGGACGACGACGGGCGTTACCTCGACATTGCGCATAGCCTGCTCGGCGATATCGATTATATGCATCACCGGCTCGATTTTCTCGCGCATATTGAAATATTGGTCCTTTATGTCAATCGAGGCGCATCCGGGGAACTCGTTGTTGATTTTGCGGGCGAGATGCTCCAACTCTTTCTTACGCCGCTCGAAGCGGTCGCGGTCATGGTCGCGGATTATGTAGGTGAGCACGGTCTCCTCGACTGCCCCCTGGATGGATATGAGGTGGTAGAATCCCTCGTAACCCTCGGTGTGCTCGGGGGTTTCCCATCGGGGAAGCATGATGGCATATTGGTTAGCGATGCGCATGGAATTAATCATCTTATGCTTCGCGTAGCCCGGATGAACGTTGCGGCCTCGGAACGTGACCTTGGCAACCGCCGCATTGAAGTTCTCATATTCAAGCTCGCCGATTTCGCCGCCGTCCATCGTATAGGCCCAATCAGCCCCGAAACGCTCCACGTCAAATTTGTGCGCGCCCTGGCCTATCTCCTCGTCGGGATTGAACGCGATGCGTATGTCGCCATGTTTTATCTCCGGATGGCGCATGAGGTAGTCGACAGCCGAGATGATTTCGGCTATACCGGCTTTATCGTCTGCGCCCAAGAGGGTTGTGCCGTCGGTGACTATCAGTGGCTGGCCGACATAATGCCGCAGCTCAGGAAACTCATTGGGCGACAACACGATTCCCCGGTCGGCGTTGAGCGTTATGTCGCAACCATCGTATTTCTCGATTATGCGAGGTGACACATGGCGGCCCGACATATCGGGTGATGTGTCCAAATGGGCGATGAAACCGATTGTGGGCGCGGAGTAATCCACGTTGCCGGGCAGTGTGGCCATCAGATAACCGTTGGCGTCGAGAGAAATATCTTTCAGCCCGAGCGTTTGCAACTCCTTCTCGAGGTGCTGCGCAAAAATCATCTGTCCGGGGGTTGACGGGGTCATGTTGGTCAGTTCGTCACTTTGAGTGTCAAACTTAACGTATTGCAAAAAGCGGTCTACAACATTCATTGGGTTAGCTGTTCATGGGTTTAATCTATCTGTCGGTCGAGCCAATACAAGCTGACAGCCGCGAAGTTACACAAAAATTCCGAAGTAGACAGCGGGTCACTGCCTAAAACAGCGCGGTGCACCGCTCCGGAAACCCTACACCGGTCCGCGGCGATTACACCCGCGGCTCTCGGGAAATGGGCGAAACACTCCGGCTTGCCTCCGACAGGCATCTTCGGCGACGATTATTTACAATCGCCACTTCGCTAATAATCAAAGCAATACCATCTTATAACCATCACCTTACGCAAAATTTCAAGCCGAAAATTTGCACAGTTAAAACAAACCACTTAACTTTGCACCCGGAAAAGCGAAATAGCGATTCCATCAGGAGAGATGGCAGAGTGGTCGATTGCGGCGGTCTTGAAAACCGTTGAGGGTCACACCTCCGGGGGTTCGAATCCCTCTCTCTCCGCAAAAAGCGGCGCGGCTTGTGCATAACAAACCGCACCGCTTTTTCATTTAATGCCCCACACCACCAAACACACGGTCCTCAGATGGTGTAGATGACCCCGATGCCGATTGTTATTATATCTTTGAGGGGTATCGAGCCGCATAGAACCTTCTGACGCACATAGAGGTCGCAAGTCGAAACCTCATAGTAGACCGACAACTGCCGACCAAGACGACGACGCTCATACGGGATATTGACCGTCAGACGCTGCCCGACGCCGAGAATAAACCTCAGACGGCTCGAGAAACCATAGTAACCGCCCGGATAGCGGTCAGGCTCGGATGTCCAGAAATCGCCATGCAGAATGGAGTTTAGACCCAACGCGACGCACAACGGGCGCAACTCTATCGGCGAATGCCCAATCGCAACCCGCCACGGCATATAGTTTTCCTTCAATGTCGCCGTCCAATAGACCGGATTGCCATACCTGTTCGGGAGAAAACCGACACTGAGATGAGTCTCCCACTGGTCACTGCTACCGTAGTCCCACCCGACGCCGGCCGAAAACATCCCCATGCCACCCGCAAACTGTACGGAATAGAGATTCGGAGCCAAACGCTGCCAAAACTCTTTTCCGCGGGTCAACCGCTGTTCATACTTCGACGCCTTCACGCTGTCGCTTTCCATCGCCACCGACTGAGCCTGCAGCGGGACGGAAACCGCCAGGCCGGGTATCGCCGCCATTACCAGCTTAAAAAACACATTCCTCCACTTCATATCCGTCGGTTGTTACAGTGATTACCAGATAAGCTCTTTTTTCCATGTTGGCGCACTGATAGAACAGCACTCCGCCGTCGTTGATGTTTAGCACCGTCGTACTGTGGTTATGGCCGTTCAAGCAAAATCCGCGCGCCCTAGTCCCCCGCTTATAGTCGGGTGCCGAATCATCGGCGACACATTCATCATCTTCGCCCATTCCCGGGAATGCGTGCAGATAGTAAAGGAACGCCTTTGCAATATTATTGTTGAACTGCTCATCATAGGGGCGCGAGTGCATGACCGCCACCGTGTGGGTCACCGTCCCGGGTGCCGCGGCGTTCAAGGCCGCCACCTCCGCGGCGTCGCGCTCCATAAAATCAAGATCGGGCACCGGCTCAGAGTAGTCATACTCCAACGCATTGGTGTTGAGACACAAAAAATGCACTCCGGCAACAGTAAACGAATAGTTTTTCGAACCGAATATATACTTGAACGTCGACTCCCCGTTGCCAAGACAGTCATGATTGCCTATGACGGCAAACCATGGGACCGACAGCCCGTTCATCGCATCGCGACACCACATAAACTCCTTAGGCAGGCCGAAGTCGGTCATGTCGCCGCCATGAACCACAAAATCGACATCGCCGCGCTTCTTGATATGGCCGATGGCATCGAGCAGTTCATCATACGCGCCTTGAGTGTCGGTAACGAACGCGAAACGCATAGGCAACCGGCTGACACTCTCCTGTATTTTCTCGATATTTCGAGCGTTTACATCCGTCGGGCCATCAATATTTGCGGCATAAGGGTGATACTCAAAATTGTCGCACGACGATAGCAACGACAACGCCGCCGACAAACCCAAAACACACTTTATTCTCATCATTTTTTACACTTCAATCGGGCTACAAAATTACGCTTTTCCAAAAAAAGAGAAATGCGGTGGCGAGCGTCATTCACCCTCTACGCCACATTCCGCACCATTTAAGCCAATCCCGATAAAAAAGTTGCGCGTACCCGTCTAAAGCACACGCAACCTTGTTACTGAATTTTTCAGCTATTAGAGCGTTTCGCCCGATTGCAACATTTTAACAATTTCGTTGACAGCCTTCAACTGAGCCGCGCTCTCCTCAACCAAAATGCTTGTGGCGTCATTTCCAAAACCAACCACGTCCAAAGCCGCTTTCGACGCTTTGACCAACTTACCCTTCTTCATCGGGTTTTTCTCGCCATTCACCTTTTGCTGCATGGTTTTAGCCTCATCAGCCGCTTCTGGCGCCAATTTGCTTGCAGCGGCAAGATAAGCGCCCTCTCCGGCTATTGTCGCGGCTAATGATGTCCATTCTTCGGCAGTAGGCTTCTCTATTGTCACCTCAGTGCTACCATCCTTCGACTCCCCGATTTGACGTTTGTACAGATTCTCCAACTGAACGCTGTTTGCTACCGCATAAACAGCTGCCTCCTTGACAGCATTGCCATAAGCATCGATTTTTTCGTTACCCGACGTCTTGTAATCCGCGCACAACGCTTCCAGCTTCGCAGCCCGCTCGCGGCTCTTCTGAATCTCATCCTTGACTTGCGCATTTGCCGAGCCAACTAAAGCCAATACCGACACAAGCATTAACAAATATTTTTTCATAACAGTTAAGATTGTGTCTTATGGAACCCTGATAAGACGGTTTTCGATTAATTTCAGTTAGGTTTTACATATAAAGCCACTCAACAAAAAAACGCGGGCTCCCATCCACACTCGTCCGCTTCTGAGGCCCTGAGAAAGCCCTGCTGGTGAACTTGTGAAGAGAACGCCCACGCCAATATGCCTGACACGTCCCTAAAGTGCGCAGAGAGTTACACAGCTCCCTCTGCACACTCCGGGCGAGGTTTAGCATACCCGTAGCGTTCACATCCGACATTGTCATTAACCAACAATTTGAAATTTCTCAGGTTTCAGAAAGCTATGACAAAGCATCAATGACGCCTTTCCATTATGTGACATTCCCACCCACTATGACTTTCTCCACTTCGGCGCAGGCGGAAACATCGCAAATTTACTTTAAATCCCCCAAATAAACAAATTTTTTAATTGCCTGCGTCACAACTTCACGATTGCATTATCAACCAATGTCACTTTATCTCTAAACTTTTTGTTACATTTGCATCATTCAAGTTACTAACCTCAAAACGACAAGCCCATGAGACTTCACAAATCCGTCTTGACAGCTATAGCCGCCACTCTCCTATGCGCTACAGCCGCAATCGCCGCCGCCCCGTTGAAATATATCGACGCACAAGAGCTGCGCATCATCAATAAGGGATGGGACAACACCCTGCGCAAATACACCCGCATCCCGGCATATCTGCGCGACAGCGTCCGCAAAGACCTCTGGGAACGCGCGCAGTGCAGCGCGGGTATCGCAGTGCGCTTCGCCACCAACTCATCACGAGTCGGCGTAAAATACAAACTGCATTGGGACACACACATGTTGCACATGGCCGACACAGGACTCAAAGGCACCGACCTCTACATCCACGAGGGCGACTCGGTGTGGCGCCACGTCAACACAAACCGTCCCAAGGCCGACTCGCTGAAAATGTGCGAGAAAGTCTATGTGGAACATCTCGACAGCTCAATGAAAGAGTTTATGATTTACTTCCCCCTATACGACGGAGTTGACGACCTCTGGGTAGCCGTCGACAGCGGGGCTGTAATCACCCCGGGCAACCCAAGCCTCATCAGCGACAAAAAGAAAATTATAGCCTACGGCACGAGCATCTTGCAAGGCGGGTGCGCCTCCCGTTCAGGCATGGCGGCCACAAACATCATTAGCCGAGAACTTAACTGCGAAGTGGTCAACATCGGCATCAGCGGCGAGGGCAAAATGGACGGCTGCATGGCTCGGGCGATGGCCGGCATCGCCGACGCCGACCTGTTCCTCATCGACCCGGTGCCCAACTGCACCGAGATGATGTGCGACACTCTCACCTACGACTTCATCAACATTCTGCGCAAAGCGAGGCCCGACGCGCCTATCGTCATGGTCGAAGGACCAATCTACCCCTACGCGCGCTACGACGCCGAGATGGGCGACTACCTGCCCCGCAAAAACGCCGCCTTCCGCCGCAACTACGAACGTCTGATAGCCGAGAATCCCGACAACCTATACTATGTCACATCCGAGGGGCTCGACGGCATCGAAGATGACGGCACCGTCGACGGAATACACCTGACAGACCTCGGGTTCCGACACTACGCCGACAAGCTCACACCAATACTCGCTCCGCTGATAAACCGATAATTCAGCGGCATCGGTTGCCTATTTCACGAGATTTTGTTATCTTTGTGGGAAAAGTGACAACACGATGAGCTCTAACTACATAGTCTCGGCGCGCAAATACCGCCCGTCGACATTCAACTCAGTTGTAGGCCAGAAGGCTCTCACGGCGACGTTAAAAAACGCCATCGCGACCGACCGTCTGGCCCACGCTTATCTTTTTTGCGGCTCACGCGGGGTCGGAAAGACTTCCTGCGCACGCATTTTCGCAAAAACCATCAACTGCGAGCATCCGACTCCCGACGGCGACCCCTGCAACGAATGCGAATCATGCAAAGCTTTCAACGAGGGACGCTCGCTTAACATTATCGAGCTTGACGCCGCTTCCAACAACGGCGTCGACGATATGCGCGCGCTCATCGAGCAAGTGCTCGTGCCGCCTTCGACCGGACGCTTCCGAGTGTTCATCATCGACGAGGTGCATATGCTCAGCACACAAGCTTTCAACGCCTTCCTCAAAACCCTTGAGGAACCGCCTTCCTATGCCGTATTCATCCTCGCGACCACCGAGAAACACAAAATAATACCCACCATCATGTCGCGGTGCCAAATCTACGACTTCAACCGCATCACTATCGCCGACATGGTGGACCACCTCGAATATGTCGCACAGCAAGAGGGATACTCCGCCGAACGACAGGCTCTGAGAGTTATAGCATCAAAAGCCGACGGCGCCATGCGCGACGCACTGTCGATTTTCGACCAAGTGGCGGCATCGTCAAGAGGCGACATCACCTACCGCTCTACCATCGACAACCTCAACGTTCTCGACTCGGCCTACTACTCTCGGCTCGTCGACTGTTTCGCCGACGCCGACGTTCCTGGAGCGTTGCTAATCTACAAAGAGGTGCGCGACAACGGTTTTGACGCGCACTTCTTCATCAACGGACTCGGCGGATACCTACGCGACCTCATGGTCTCGCTCAACCCCGCGACTATGACGCTGCTCGACTATGACGACGAAACAAAAGCCACTCTCGCCGCACAAGCCGCGAAATGCACACCGCAATTCTTCTACTCGGCAATGAGCCTGTGCAACAGCGCCGACCTCAACTACCGCACAGCGTCCAACAAAAACTTCCTTGTCGAACTTCTGCTCATCAAACTGTGCCAACTACTCAGCCCCTCCCCCAACTGTAGCGGCGACGGAGAGGGGCAGTTGAAACCAATCGCCGCGTCCCAGCCCGCCACGGCACCATCAGCCACGGCACCATCAGCCACAACGACAACGTCCGCTCCCACAGCCACACGGACCGAACCTGCCGCCGCTAAAGCCACACCATACGTCCCACCCCAGCCAAGCCCGTCGCCGCGCCGCCACGCCTCATTGTCGCGCGGGCCCAGACTGTCGCTCAAAGCGTCTATAGCCGATACCGACGAATCCGCTACCGACACGGGAAGCCGGCACGAGACCGTGATGTCAACCCCATTCACCGACGATGACCTCAGAGCCGCCTGGCACTCATTCGCCGACAGCCATCCCACCGAAAAAATACTGATAAACACCATGCGCTCCGCCGAGCCGGCACCGACAGGCGCGGGCAGCTACAACGTTATGGTCGAGACCGATATACAGGCCGAGCTTTTAAACAAGTTCATGCACGACATCACCCGCTTTTGCCGCGACAAGGTGTCGAACTCATCGGTCACGTTCAGCATATCGGTCAACGATGGCGCCCCAAGCCCCCACACATGGAACGAGCGCGAGGTGCTGGCCCATATGCTACAGACCCCCGCGTTTAAAGAGTTTGTCAACGCCCTCAACCTATCACTGCTCTAACACCCTGCCAAAACCAAATAGGAAGTGATGAAATCTAACAACAAAGCCGTCAAGTTCACGATTGCCGCCGTCATAACCGTCGCGGCTATCGTCGGTCTGATTTTATCGATCTCCTCAAAAACATCCACCGCACCCCTCGACCCGAACCTCCCGGTCAAAGGAGTGGATGTCTCATCCCATAACGGCGAGATAGATTTTGACACTTTGCGCAGCCAAGGCATCAGATTCGTCATCATCAAAGCCACCGAAGGCTCAACGTTCAAAGACCCGGCGTTCCACACCAACTACCGCAAGGCTCGGCTGGCAGGACTGAAAATCGGAGCCTACCACTTCTTCCGGTTCGAGACTCCCGGACATATGCAAGCTATAAATATGCTGAACTCCGTGAGAGGGCGCGAACTTGACTTCCCGTTGATTATCGACATCGAGGAATGGGGGAACCCCTACACCAGACCCACCGCCGACATCACCGCCCAACTTTCAGCGATGATAAACCACCTAAAATCAGCCGGATACCCGGTAATGCTCTACACCAACAAAGACGGCAGGACACGCTTTATCAAAGGGCGTTTCGACGACCTGCCGTTATGGATATGCTCTTTCTCCGACCCCCCGGTCGAAACCGACTGGAAACTTTGGCAATACACCCACAAAGGCGACTTGCGCGGGCTTGGAGGTAAAGTCGACTTGAACGCATTTGCCGGAACCGACGACGATTTTAATCTGTGGGTCGCCACACACCGCCCCGCGACACAATATTAGGCGGCGTTTCACGTTGTTAGTGGTAGCGGTAATACGCATTGGCACAACCGCATCTCGTTTTTTAGGACACAATGCAATGAATCTTAAACGCAACACCATTATTCAAAAGATATATCTGTGCGCCATCGCGATATCGGCTCTGACGCTTGGGCATCTGGACGCCTCGGCTTTCAGCGTCGACACCTATGCCGCCTCATCGGTATTGAGCAGCGGCAAATGGATTAAAATCAGCGTAGCCGAAACCGGCATACACATGATTTCCGACTCACAACTGCGCTCTTGGGGGTTTTCAGACCCGTCAAAAGTCAAGGTCTACGGCTACGGTGGCCAACGTATCCCCGACGCGCTCACACTTTCCAACTATATCGACGACCTGCCGCAAGTGCAAAGCGTCAAGACTACTCGCGGACTGTTTTTCTATGCCCAAGGCCCGGTAAAATGGACCAGCGCGCAGACCACGCACTACATCCCGGCACAGAACCCGTTTTCCACCGTCGGCTACTACTTCCTAAGCGACCGGGAGGCTACCCCAAGCGACATTCCCGTCATGGAGGCCGGAGTGTCATCGACAGAGCCCGCTACCTCTTTCACCGGCCGCACATTCCATGAAGTAGACGAAATTTCGCCCGGCACCACAGGGCACTACCTCGTCGGTGAGGATTTCAGATACACACCATCCAACACCTTCAACTTCGACCTCCACGACCGCCTCGAGGGGACTAAAGTGTGGACTCAGGTCAGCTTCTTCTCCAAAACCAAAAACCCGTCAAAAATGCTTTACACCGTCAACGGCACACCGTTGACGCAATCCTACGAAGACAACATCAGAGGATGCGACATATCATCGTCATATGTTCACGGCGCCGATGTCACACTGCGCAAGGAGTTCGACCTAAGCGGAAACAAGCTGTCGCTCGGCCTCACCCACTCATCACCGTCATCGTCGGTCATCATGGCCCGGCTTGATTTCATCGCCGTCAATTACACCCGCGCGCTGAAACTGCGCGACGGCAAACTGGAGTTCACCCTGCGCAACCCATCTTTCACCCTCGACGGTGCCACCGCCGACACCCATGTATGGGATGTGACCGAACCGCTCGAAATAAGCCAACTCGCCACTACCGCCAACGGCAACGCCGTCAACTGCATCAACCAGTACACCGGCTCGCGCAGCTATGTGGCATGGAACGAATCGGCGACATTCCCCTCGCCACTGCTCGTCGGCAACGTGGCCAACCAAGACCTGCACGCCACCGAAGTCCCCGACATGGTGATTTTCACCCTGAGCAACTGGGAATCGCAAGCCCAGCGCATCGCCGACTATCACCGCCAAGCCGACGGGATGGATGTAATCGTGATTGACCAAGAAACCGTATTCAACGAATTTTCATCAGGCGTCCCCGACGTCAACGGATTCCGCAAGCTGCTGAAAATGTACTGGGACCGAAGCGACACATCCGGAAAGACCCTGCGATACGCCCTGTTCATGGGACGCGGGGTATTTGACAACCGCCGACTCACACCGGAAATCAAAAGTCTCAGCTACCCGACTATGCCATCCTGGCAGACCGACACCGGAGCCGACGACAACTCATCATACACCACCGACGACATATTCGCCTTTCTCCGCGACGGCTCAGGCACGTCAACATCATCCGACCACCTTTGCATCGCCGTGGGACGCATCCCCGCCAAATCAGTCGAAAACGCCCGCGAACTCGTCGACAAACTGTTGGCATACAACGAGTCATTGCCCACCGGCGAGTGGCGCAACCACGTCATGATGGTAGCCGATGACGAGGACTTCGGAGTGCATATGACCCAATCAGAAAATATGCTCACATGGATGGCTAAAACCACCGAAGGAACCGACAACTTCTTTTTCAACAAAGTATATATCGACGCATACCAGCGCACGGCTGAGGGCTACCCCGACGCACGAGAACGAATGTTCAAGCTACTCAACGAGGGGACAATGTGGTGGAACTACATCGGCCACGCCAGCGACCACGGCTGGACTCACGAGAAATTCCTGACGATGTACGACATCGACAACCTCTACCTGCGTCGCTACCCGGTGCTGTTCGCCTCAACCTGCGACTTTCTCCGCTGGGACCGCACGTCGGAATCGGGTGCCGAGGTGATGTTCCACAACAACTCAGGCGGCGTCATTGCCGCCATCAGCGCGACCCGCCCGGTCTATATCTCCGACAACGGCATCCTGTCGCTCGCCATAGGCCGCTACATGTTCCGCAGAGGCCCTGACGGACAGCTACCTACGCTCGGCGAAATATACCGTAACGCAAAAAACGATATGCGCCCGCTCATCACCAAAGACGGCGAGACGAGCCTCGGCGAAAAAGCGGCAAACACCAACAAGCTGCGCTATGTGTTGATGGGCGACCCGGCCATGAGACTCGTCGCGCCGTCCAACATAGTCAAGCTGCACAAAATCAACGGAGTGGAAATTGACCCCGAAAATCCGCCATCGCTGATGGCCAGGCAAGAAGTCGCTGTCGAGGGAGCGATTTACAACCCCACAGGCAACACACTCCTGACCGACTTCAACGGCACCGTGGCAATGTCGCTCTATGACGCCCAACGCAGCGTGACCACCCTCGGAAACGGACAAGACGGAAGTTCTATCGTCTTCGACGAACAAGGCGACAAACTCCTCACCACCAACGGCGCGGTAACCGGGGGACGGTTCAGCTTCAACATCATAATGCCTTCGGAAATAGAAGACAACTACCGCCCGGCAGCCATCAACATGGTCGCAACCGCCGACAACGGGAACGCCGCCCTCGGATGCGAACGAAACCTGTATGCCTACGGTAGCGACGACAACGCCGTGCCCGACACCATAAGCCCGGTAATCGAAAGTTTCTTCCTAAACTACTCGACGTTCCGCTCCGGCGACAAAGTCAACGCCACGCCAATGGTGCTCGCCAAAATTTCCGACAATCGCGCTCTCAACATATCGACAGCCGGAGTGGGGCATCAGATGACCCTTTATCTCGACGAATCAACGACTTTCAACGATGTGTCGAGCTTCTTCACCGTCAGCGGCGAATCGCAGAGAGAAGGCGACATAGCCTACCAGATGGAGAGCCTCCAACCCGGATACCACACGCTTAAACTCAGAGTGTGGGACACCGCAGGCAACTTCGCCGAAAGCACGATAGAGTTCACCGTCGACAACGAACTGGCACCGAAAATCTACGACGTCTACTCCGATGCCAATCCCGCCTCGGTCGAAGCCAACTTCTACGTCACCCACGACCGCCCGGAGGCTACGACTACGGTGACAATAAGCGTCTACAACCTGCTCGGAGCCGAAGTGTGGTCATCCTCCGCGACCGGACGCAGCGACATGTTCAAATCAGCCCCCGTCAAATGGGATCTCCGCGACAAGGGGGGACACCGTGTCACGCGCGGCATTTACCTATACCGGGCATCAATCACCACCAATGGAGAGCAATATGAGACCGCCTCGAAACGCATAGCCGTCACGGGAAAATGACCGACACCAACGTTTGCATAATCTGATTATTATAACTATCTTCGCAAATTAAACCGACACCATAACCGTTTACCAATGGCTGAGATACGTCAAAACCCAAGAGATTTCCTCCCGGAGCCGGCACTGCGAAGGCTCCCGTGGTATTTGGCATACGTCAACCTGTTGAGCGCCCGGGACGTTGATTACGTATCGTCGACTCAGATTGCCAAAGCGTTAAGCATCGACGCGTCACAGATAGCCAAAGATTTGTCTTTTCTCAACATAAAGGGGAAAACACGCATAGGCTACGAGGTGGCATCGCTCAAAAGCGAGCTGGAGTATTTTCTGGGCTTCGGCGAGCAGCACAACGCCGTGATGGTGGGCGTGGGAAGCCTTGGAGCCGCGTTAATCCGCGACACCGGACTTTCTCACTATGGGTTGAACATTGTGGCAGGATTTGACATAAGCCCCGAAGTGGTCGGAACTTCAATCAACGGGGTGCCTATTTACGACATATCAGAGCTTGAGACGCGCCGCCCGCGCCTCAAGGCTGAAATCGGAGTCGTGGCGGTCCCGATTGATTCGGCGCAAGAGGCAGCCGACCAGCTCGTCGCGTCGGGCATCAAAGCGTTGTGGAACTTCACCCCGTTCCGCATCCGCGTCGCCGCCGACATCGTGATTCAAAACACCTCTATCTATTCACATCTGGCTGTGATGTACAACCGACTCGGCCTCATAGCGCCACAGGACTGATGAAAACGACGTTGATTGACAGAACCGCCGACGAGCCGATGGCCGATGAGACGCGAGTAGAGTTTATCCCCGACTCGGCCCTGTTGCTTTGCGGCAAACCGTTCTTCATCCCCGAGCTACCGGGCCCGTGGACGGTAACCTACCATCCCGCGTTCAGAGTCTCGCGACTCGGCAAATCGATAGCTTCACGATTCGCCCACCGCTACTACGACGCGGTCGCGATTGCGGCGAAACCGTCGACACCGGCTGCCGACCCGGCGATTGTCAGCGCGATGGATGGAGGTCTTATACTCGGAGAATGGATTCCGTATGATGGCGTAAGCCCCTTGGAAATTTCAATCGGCGACACGACCATCAACCTATCCGCGACTCAGCTTGAACTCGATGAAGTGATAGCCCGGCTAAGCCGTCTGATGACTTTCAAAATGGGCGACATAGTGCTGCCCCTCAGACTTCCCATCCGACATGAACTAAAAATCGGCGACCACATATCAGCGTCACTGCAGAATCACAACTCTCTTGACTTCAATGTAAAATAGAACCATTAACTTTAACCGGCAAATCGCAAATCATTAAAAACCAACTATATAATACATATCCCCATAAACCGACAAACATGAAATTGACCTATCCATATAAATCGTTATCATCGCTTATCGTCTGCATAACGGCAGGGCTTGGAGCCTACGCTTTCAGCCCGACACAATACAACTCGGAATCAGTGCTCAAAGAAGGGCACTGGGTTAAAATCAGAGTGTCGGAAAACGGAATCCACCAGATTACCGACGCCCAATTGCGCGAAATGGGGTTCTCCGACCCCGGCAAGGTGACGGTTTACGGCTATGGCGGAGCGGTTATCTCCGACAACTCATTCAAGGTTCCGCTATCCAACCCCACCACGCCCGATTGCCATCCCGAAGACTTGCCGCAGATATACAGCCTTTACAACTCGACCTACGGCCGGCTCCTGTTCTACGGCGAAAGCAACATACGCCCAGGCATAGGCACCAACTCGACACGCATCGAGAGCATAAACCTCAACAGATACAGCAACTACGGGTATTACTTCCTTACCGACAGCCAACCGCAGAAATCTGTCCCAAGCTACCCGCTCGTGTCAAACACCCGCGACGTCACAACCCACAGCGTGGCGATGATGCGCGACATCAATGAGGAAAACCCCACGCGAGGAGGAGCGTTCTACTTCAGCAAAGACATCATCGCCAACCCCGACTGGTCAGTGACATTCGATGTCCGGTCACCCTTAGCCGAGGAAAACAGCGCTTACATAACATATGTCGCCGTGGCAAAGAATGACCCCCGACCCCAATTAACCGTGAACATTCCCGAAATCGTCCCGAAAAAAGGGACGGAAGTGCTGGGAATCGGCACCGCTCAGACATCGTCCAACATTTATTATTCAAGATGCACGGGCTACCTCAAATTCACACCCGCCGAAGGCGCCAGCGGACCATACACATTCTCTATCGCCCCCTACCAGTGCACGCCATCATACGCGGCAATCGATTGGGTGTATTTCGCTTACAAAAGAGCCAACGACCTCGCGGGTGAATCGCAGCGGCGAATGATTTTCCCCGGATTGCGCAGCGACAGCAGAGTTTATATCGATAACGTCAACATCACCACGGAAGTATGGGATGTCACCAATCCATACTATGTGCGCCGATTCAAGACGACACTCGACTCGGATATGACGCGACTGATGTTCACCCCCAACCGCAGTTACAACACATCGGCCTACCCTGCTCTCCACGCCATCGCTTTCGACTACGCCAACGGGACATTCCCGACCCCTGAGATTGTAGGTGTTGTCCCGCCGCAGAACCTTCACGGCATGGCATCGCCCGACATGGCCATCATCACCACCTCACTTTGCCGCGAACAAGCCGAAAGATTGGCAAGCCTCCACCGCGATTACCAAGGAATGAATGTGGCTGTGGTCGACCAACAAGAAGTGTTCAACGAATTTTCATCAGGCACCCCAAATGCCATGGCCTACCGTCGCTTCGCAAAGATGCTTTGGGACCGCAACAAAAAATTCCGCTATCTTTTGCTCTTCGGTGAAGGAAGCTACGACAACGCCCGCCACCAGTTCAAAGGCAACGAGCGACTGATGACATATCAGACCGAAGACTACTATCAAGCCTCAAGCGTCACCACAAACTACTGCGCCGACGCTTACTTCGGTATGCTGTCAGACTACTTCACCATCACCGACATCGCAAAGACGCAGATGGACATCGCCGTCGGCCGCATACCAGCCGCCAACGCTACCGACGCCAAAACCGCAGTCAACAAAATAGAGCGTTACCTCTCGACGGCATACACGCAGCCCTATCGTAACCGCGCGCTTATCATGGCCGACGACGGCGACTTGAACAAATACGTCATGCAGTCCGACTGCACTTCCGACACCATCAAGGCGGCCGCGCCTGCCACCACAACGACCAAAGCTTACGTCGGACTCTATCCCCTCAAAGATTCACAAGCGCAACAAGCACGCGAAGTCATAATAAACTCCTTGCAGCAAGGCCAGTCATTCGTTTGCTATACCGGCCACGGCGGCCCCGGCGGGCTGACTACAGAAGGACTCTGGTCCCAGATGTATATCAACAAGACCGAATACCTCTTCCCCCCGTTTTGGATGCTGTCAACTTGCGACACTTTCTCGTTTGACCATCTCGACAACGGGTTTGGCGAGCAACTGCTTTACAAGGAAAACGGCGGCGCTATCGCAATCGTTGGCGCCAGCCGCACAGTCTACGCCGACTCAAACTTCCTACTCTGCTCGTCGGTCGCCAACGCTTTCTTCTCGGCAAAACCCGGCGACACAGTTGGCGACATATTCCGAAACGCTCGCAACAACACACTGGCAAAAGCCACCGACACCGCTACCGGCATAAACACCCTTTGCTACAACCTCGGAGGCGACCCCGCAATCCCGGTGCTCCCACCGAGCTACGACGTGGTCACGACCGGCATCAACGGCATAATCCCCAATGATACAACCGCGGCCAGCCTGACACCGCTCGCCGACAACACATTATCGGGCGCGGTGATGCTCGACGGACAGGTAGCGACATCTTTCAACGGTGAGGTCACGATTTCAATCTACGACGGACTGACTACCCACCCGCTGGACTACTCGATAACAGAGGTTATCGATGACACACCGATGACAAGAACTGTCAACGTAACCACCGACGAACAGTTGCTCACAGAGGTCTGTGTGCCGGTCACCGCCGGACGTTTCTCCACCACTCTCACCGTGCCACAGCCGATGCAACCCGGCCAGACAAACAGAGTGACTTATTTCGCCACCAACGACAGCCGCGACCTCCGAGCTTCAGGTATCACCTATAATGTCAAAGTGGGAGATTATGACCCCGAGAAAGCAATCACCGACACCGTGGCGCCGGTCATCACCGAGCTATATATCAACGACCCGGCATTTGCCGACGGCGATGAAGCCGACACCGCGATTACTCTGTTCGCCACCATCGAGGCCGACCGCTCGGGAATCAACACATCCAACGGCTTTATTGGCGGAGCAACCTCGCTCAAACTCGACGGACAGAAATCATATCCGTCAGTCAGAAACGCCCTCATGGCACAGCCCGACGGCTCCTACAAACTTGAAATGCCGATTAAAGAGATCAGCGACGGACGACACACATTGACCTTGAGTGTCAGCGACAACATGGGCAACCGCTCCGAGCGCACTTTGGCTTTCACCGTAGTGACTCGCACCGTCAAGGCCTCGCTCTCAATCGACAAGCCGTCGACACGCGCCAACGCGACCTTTGACATATCACACAATTTCATCGAGACACCGACAGGCCGTCTCGTCATAGAAGACGCCGACGGCAACACTGTCTTCTCGCGCGACAACTGCCCCTTCCCGTTCACTTGGGAATTAACTGACACCAACGGCGAAAAAGTAGCCGACGGCCTTTACAGAGCCTATGCGATACTAAAGGCGGGGCAACAGTACTCAAACACCGCCAAATGTGAAGTTGTGGTGATAAAGTAAGAGATTAATATTTCATCCATAATCGACGGGGCCGTTCTTTTTCAGAAACGGTCCCGTTGTCTGACCCCGAAAAAATTGCTAATTTCGCGCCACTACTAACTATGAGTACCTTCGACATCGTCATACTGATTGTTTTCGCCGCATCAATCCTCTACGGGCTGAAACGCGGAATAATAGCCCAACTCGGCTCCGTCGGGGGCATCCTCGTCGGAATCGTAGCCTGCCATCTGTTCGGCGACTACGCAGCCGCGACGCTGGGTGAATTGATAGGTAACGACTCGGTTTCGGCGTGCTACGTCAATTCCGTAATCGCCAACGTGCTTCTGTTCATCATCGGATATATCCTCACCAGGGTCATAGCGAAACTGCTTCACACAGCGGTTCACGCGGCTTTACTCGGCACCATCGACCGCATTGCCGGAGCTATATTCTCGCTTTTCGCCTGGTTTCTGATATTCAGCATACTCCTCAACGTCTGGCAAGTGCTGGCCCCGTCAACCGACATCACAGCCAATTCACGGATTTCCGACGGCAAAGCGGCGCGCGCCATCATAGACCTCGCGCCGAATGTGCTTGGCGGCCAGACCGCCTGTCAACTCTTTTCACCCGACGGGTGTTAACTTAAACAACTCGACATGGAAGATAAAGAAAAAAACGACAACCTGCTACTTGACGACGTCACCAACGGCGGATACAAGTATGGCTTTGTCACCGACATAGACACCGACATCATACCCCGCGGGCTCAACGAGGAGGTAATCAAGCTCATATCAAGAAAAAAAGGGGAGCCTGAGTGGCTGCTCGATTTCAGGCTGAAAGCCTACCGCCACTGGCTCACGCTTGAGATGCCTCGTTGGGCGCATCTCGACATACCGCCTATTGACTACCAAGCCATTAGCTACTACGCCGCCCCCCGCAACAACGCAGAGGGAGGGCCGAAAAGCATAGATGAAGTCGACCCCGAACTGCTCAAAACATTCGACAAGCTCGGCATACCGCTCCAGGAACAGAAAATGCTGACAGGAATGGCTGTCGACGCCGTGATGGACTCGGTGTCGGTAAAAACCACCCACCGCGAAAAGCTCGCCGAATTGGGCATAGTATTTTGCTCATTTTCAGAGGCGGTAAAGGATTACCCCGACCTCGTCAAGAAATATCTCGGCAAAGTGGTGTCATACCGCGACAACTTCTTCGCCGCCCTCAACTCGGCAGTGTTCTCCGACGGCTCGTTTGTATACATCCCAAAAGGGGTGCGCTGCCCAATGGAGCTCTCGACCTACTTCCGCATCAACGCCTCAGGCACCGGCCAATTTGAACGCACACTCATCGTTGCCGACGACGACTCATATGTCAGCTATCTCGAAGGGTGCACCGCCCCCATGCGCGATGAAAACCAGCTCCACGCCGCCATCGTCGAAATCATCGTCGAAGACCGAGCCGAAGTGAAATACTCGACTGTGCAAAACTGGTATTCAGGCGACTCTGAGGGCCGCGGCGGAGTCTACAACTTCGTGACAAAACGCGGGCTGTGCCGCGGCGACTATTCCAAACTGTCGTGGACGCAGGTCGAAACCGGCTCAGCCATCACCTGGAAATACCCCGGTTGCATTCTCGCCGGCGAAGGCGCGGTGGGAGAGTTCTATTCCGTAGCCGTCACAAAAAACCGCCAACAGGCCGACACCGGCACTAAGATGATACACTTAGGACGCAACACCCGCTCGACAATCGTCTCAAAAGGCATCTCGGCGGGACACAGCGAGAACTCCTACCGCGGGCTGGTAAAAGTGGCGCCAAACGCCGACGGATGCCGCAACTACACCCAGTGCGACTCCCTGCTGCTAAGCTCCACCTGCGGCGCGCACACATTCCCTTATATCGACGTGATGAACGACACCGCGATTGTAGAGCATGAAGCCACCACATCCAAAATCAGCGAAGACCAGATATTCTACTGCAACCAGCGAGGCATACCCACCGAAGAAGCCGTCGGACTGATTGTCAACGGATACGCCAAGGAAGTCATGAACAAACTCCCCATGGAGTTTGCCGTCGAGGCACAACGCCTGCTCTCACTCACCCTCGAAGGCTCAGTCGGCTGAGTCTCACGCAACATAATCATTGAACAGCAACAACCGCATATTATCGATATGGACAATAATTTGCTTGAGGTCAAGAACCTCCACGCCGGCATCGACGGCAAGGAAATACTGAAAGGAATAAACCTCGTGATTCGACCCGGCGAGGTACACGCCATCATGGGCCCCAACGGCTCGGGCAAAAGCACACTGTCGGGAGTCCTGGCCGGCGACCCCAAATTCACAGTCACCGAGGGGTCGGCCTCACTGCACGGATGCGACCTATTGTCACTGTCGCCCGAGGACCGCTCCCACGAGGGACTGTTCCTCTCGTTCCAATACCCCGTCGAGATTCCAGGGGTGTCGATGGTCAACTTCATGCGCGCGGCTATCAACGCCAAACGTAAATACTTCAACGAGCCGCCGCTGTCAGCAAGCGACTTCCTCAAACTCATGCGCCAAAAACGCGCCATAGTCGAACTTGACAACAAGCTCGCTTCGCGCTCAGTCAACGAGGGTTTCTCGGGGGGCGAGAAGAAACGCAACGAGATTTTCCAAATGGCAGTGCTCGAGCCGCGGCTATCCATCCTCGACGAGACCGACAGCGGCCTCGACATCGACGCACTGCGCATAGTGGCAGGGGGCGTCAACAAACTCAAGACTTCAGACAACGCCACAATCGTCATCACCCACTACCAGCGTCTGCTCGACTACATAAAGCCCGACTTCGTGCATGTGCTCTATAAAGGACGCATCGTGCGCACCGGAGGCCCCGAGCTGGCTCTCGAACTGGAAGAAAAAGGTTACGATTGGATTAAACAAGAAATAGACGGCTGACACCATGGGAGCTATAAACCAATACATTGACCTGTTTGACGCGAACATCGACGCGCTCAACGCAGGTAGCGCCGGCGCGCTCAACGCCTTGCGTGCGGCAGCCAGACAGGCCGTCGAGGGCCGACAGCTCCCCGACTGCGATACCGAGGGCTATGAAAAGACCTCTATTGATGATATGTACTCTCCCGATTTCGGGGTAAACGTGGGACGGCTGCAACTTCCGGTCGATGTCGCAGCCTCGTTTCGATGCGACATCCCCAACGTCAGCACCTTGCTGGCTGTGGTGGTCAACGACAGCTTCCACCCCGCCGAGTCGCTGCTAAAAAACCTCCCTGACGGTGTCGAGGTGATGTCGCTCGCCAAAGCCGCCAAAGAGCATCCCGAAATTGTAGAAAAATATTACGGGCGGCTCGCACCGCTCGACGACACAGCCGTAGCGCTCAACACCATGCTCGTACAAGACGGCGTGTTCATCCACCTGAGACGCGGCGTGAAACTCACGCGCCCGCTGCAAGTGGTCAACATCTTCAGCTCTCCCACACCGTTGCTCGCACCGCGCCGCGTCCTGCTCATCGCCGACGAGGGCAGCGAGGTGGAACTGCTGCTGTGCGACCACACCCAAGACAGCGAACGCCGCTACCTGTCATCGCAGGTAATCGAAGTGTTCGCCGGCAGCGAGTCAAGCGTCGGCATCTACGACATCGAGGAGTCATCGCCGCTCACATCTCGCGACAGCCATCTTTACGCCCGACAGGACAAAGGGTCGAAACTGACAGTAAACGGCACCACACTGATGGGAGGCACCACCCGAAACGCCTACGACATACGTCTCGAAGGCGACAGAGCCGAGACACGACTCTCGGGAATGGCCATCGGAACGGGCAAGATGCACACCGACAACAGCTCGTCGGTGATTCACGGCGCCGAGCGTTGCCACAGCGACCAGCTGTTTAAATATGTACTCGACGACGACGCGACGGGAGCGTTTGAGGGGAGTATCACCGTCACACCCCGTGGACGTTTCACCGAAGCCTACCAGTCAAACCGCAACATACTCGCGTCGACCCGGGCGCGGATGCACACAAAACCACAACTGCTCATCTACAACGACGACGTCAAGTGCAGCCACGGAGCCACCACCGGGCAGCTCGATCGGAACGCACTGTTTTATATGCGCACACGCGGCATACCACTCGCCGAAGCCCGCAAGATGCTCATGCAAGCATTCATGGTCGACGTCATTGACACGGTGAACCTCGAAGGTCTGCGCGACCGCCTGCGCCACCTTGTCGAAAAGCGTTTCACCGGCGAGCGCGCGCTCTGCGTCGATTGCAAGACAACCCACTCACCTCATTGCTTGACCGATGAACGACTATGATGTAACCTCCGTGAGAGAGGATTTCCCGATACTTGGCCGCAAGGTCTATGGTCGACCGTTGGTCTACCTCGACAACACCGCCACCTCACAAACCCCGCGACAAGTCGTCGACGAGATAACGAGGATGTACTACAACACCAAAGCCAACGTGCACCGCGGCGTACACACCCTGTCGCAAGAGGCCACCGACCTTCAGGAACAGAGCCGCGAGAAGGTGCGCAGGTTCATCAATGCCCCGTCGGCACAGTCGGTGATTTTCACCAGAGGCACAACCGAAGCAATCAACCTTGTGGCGGCATCATACGGCGAGCTTCTCAACGACGGCGACGAAATCATCCTGTCGGTCATGGAGCACCACGCCAACATCGTCCCCTGGCAACTATTGCGGCAGCGTAAAAAAGTGGTCATCAGGGTGGTGCCGATGCTTCCCGACGGCGCGCTCGACATGGATGCCTACCGGGCATTGTTCAACGAGCGCACACGCATCGTGAGCATCTGCCACGTCTCCAACGTCCTCGGCACTGTCAACCCTGTCAAACAGATAATAGAGGAGGCCCATCGCCACGGAGCGATAGCGGTAATCGACGGCGCACAAGCCGCGTCACACCTCAAAGTCGATGTCACCGCGCTCGACGCTGACTTCTACGCGTTTTCAGCACACAAAATGTACGGTCCCACCGGGGTAGGCGTTCTTTATGGCCGACGCGAACTGCTTGAAAAGATGCCTCCCTATCAAGGCGGCGGCGAGATGATAGGCCACGTATCGTTCAAGCACACGACTTTCGCCGAGCTGCCGTTCAAATTCGAGGCCGGCACCCCCGACTTCGTAGGGATAGCCGCAATATCAAAAGCCATCGACTATATCGACGGCATTGGCATAGAGGCCATTGCCGCTCATGAACATGACCTGCTGACCTACACCACAGAACGCATGATGGAGATAAAGGGAATGAGGATTTTCGGCACAACTCCCGGCAAGGCGGCAATCATATCGTTCCTGGTCGGCAACGAGCACCACTACGATATGGGGATGCTTCTCGACAAGCTCGGGATAGCCGTTCGCACAGGCCACCACTGCGCACAGCCGCTAATGGAGGCGCTCGGCACCGAGGGCACGGTCAGAGCATCGTTCGCTCTCTACAACACCCGCGACGAAGCCGACGCGTTCATCGCGGCACTCAACCGCGTCATACCCATGCTCGGCTGACACAATAATTCAACATATTATCAGTTATTAGTTTGTGGAGGGCAACCGAAACGCCCTCGCCACATATACCACACTATTCACCAAGACTATGATTAAGCATCTATGTAAATATCTGACGATATTAGGATTGGCGTTACTCTCCGCCGTCTCGGCCGCATCGGCTCAGGACAAAAACGAGTTCAACCCCATCCAGACCGGTGTCACATCGCTCAGCATCGCCCCCGACGCGCGCGGCGCATCAATGGGCGACCTCGGCGCCGCCACCGACCCCGACTGCAACTCCCAGTACTGGAACCCCTCAAAATACGCTTTCGCCTACAGCCGCGGAGGCTTCTCGCTCAGCTACACCCCCTGGTTGCGCAAACTCGTCAACGACATCTTCCTCGCCAACCTGTCGGGCTACTGGAAGATAGGCAGCAACGACAACCAAGCCATATCGGCATCTCTGCGCTATTTCTCGCTCGGCGAGGTAACCACAAGCGAAGTATCGGGGCAGGCGGCACAATCGCTCAACCCCTACGAAATGGCGTTTGACCTCGGCTACTCCCGCAAACTTTCCGAAAAGTTCTCGATGGGTGTCGTGTTCCGCTACATTTATTCCGACCTCGGGTTCTCTGACTCATACGCAGGCGACAACACTTCCGGCGCTTCGGCGTTCTCTGCCGACATCTCCGGATACTTCACCACCTACCCCATCGTCGGACGCAACGAATGCCAATGGTCATGGGGTTGGGACATCTCCAACATCGGAACAAAAGTGTCATACAACAACGGCGAAGACCCCGCTTTCCTCCCCACCAACCTCCGCATCGGCACAATGTTCATGTTCCCCCTGGCCGACTACCACACCTTGGCCCTCTCGCTCGACGCCAACAAGCTGCTCGTCCCGGCCAAGCCGCGCGAGAGTGACTACCCCGACGACACCGAGGGGCAACAAGCCTACCTCGACGCCCTCGAAGAGTGGGAAAATATGTCGCCAATCACCGGCATATTCAAGTCATTCAGCGACGCTCCCGGCGGAGCCAAAGAGGAACTGCGCGAAATAAACCTCTCGTTCGGCGCCGAATACGCCTACAACAACCAATTTTTTGTACGCGCAGGTTATTTTTATGAAAACGAGTTCAAAGGCAACCGCAAATACTTCTCGCTCGGTGCCGGATTCTCGCTCAACGTGGTGCGCCTCGACGCGTCATATATGCTCGCCACCGCTCAGACTTCACCCCTCGACCAGACGCTACGCTTCTCGCTGACATTCGACATGGACGGCCTGAAAGAAATTTTCGGACGCAAACGATGAGCGACAACGCCACAACACCACCCCTCCCATTCCGCATAGGCTCGGGATTTGACGTGCACGCATTCTCACCCGGGCGCGAGCTTTGGATTTGCGGTGTCAAAATACCCCACGACCGAGGGCTACTCGGCCACAGCGACGCCGACGTGGCTCTCCACGCCCTCTGCGACGCCATGCTCGGAGCCGTCGCACTGCGCGACATCGGATACCATTTCCCCGACACCGACCCCGCCTACAAAGGAGCCGACTCTCGCCGGCTGCTGCGCGAGGTGGCGAGACTCGTCGCCGAGCAGGGATACGCGGCCGCCAACGTCGACATAACCGTCATAGCGCAAGCCCCGAAAATGCTCCCCTATATCCAACAGATGAGAGCCAACATCGCCGACGACCTCGGCATCGACATCGCGCAAATCTCGGTCAAAGCCACAACAACCGAACACCTCGGCTTCACAGGCCGACGCGAAGGCATCGCAGCCCAAGCCGTCGCGCTCCTTTACCGCCTCTGACCACCACCGTTTTCACTTTCCCCGGTTTTCTGAAAAAACACCGCGAAAACAATTGCGCCAATTATTGGGGAGATGTAAAAATTTCACTAAATTTGCGCTTTATAAAACCAATAAACGTTTAAACGCAATATAACTATGTCAAAGGTAACAGTTGTAGGCGCAGGCAACGTAGGTGCTACTTGCGCTAACGTATTAGTAACAACAGGTGTAGCCGACGAGGTTGTGCTCATCGACATCAAAGAAGGTCTCTCTGAGGGCAAGGCTATGGACATCATGCAGACAGCCAACATCCTCAACATCAACACCCGTCTCACAGGAGTCACCAACGACTACGAAAAGACAGCCAACAGCGACGTCGTTGTCATCACTTCAGGTATCCCCCGCAAGCCCGGCATGACCCGCGAAGAGCTAATCGGAGTGAACGCCGGAATCGTTAAGCAAGTATCTTCAAGCGTACTCAAATACTCGCCCAACGCCGTAATCATCTGCGTGTCTAACCCCATGGACACCATGACCTACCTCATCCACAAAACCAGCGGACTCCCCAAAAACCGCATCATCGGCATGGGCGGCGCGCTCGACAGCGCTCGTTTCAAATTCTTCCTCAGCCAAGCGCTCGGCGCAAACGCCACCGAGGTTGAAGGCATCGTTATCGGCGGTCACGGCGATACCACGATGATTCCCCTCACCCGTTTCGCAGCCTACCGCGGCCTGCCCGCTTCTACACTCCTCCCCGCCGAGCAGCTCGAAAAAGTCGCTGCCGACACTATGGTTGGCGGTGCTACGCTCACTAAACTCCTCGGCACTTCCGCATGGTACGCTCCCGGCGCCGCCGCTGCTCAAGTCGCTGCCGCTGTCATCCACGACCAGAAGAAACTCATCCCCTGCTCTGCGCTTCTCGACGGCGAATACGGCGAAAAAGACCTCTGCATCGGCGTGCCCTGCATCCTCGGAAAGAACGGCATTGAGAAAATCGTCGAATTTGACCTCAACGACGACGAAAAAGCTCTGTTCCACAAAAGCGCGGAAGCTGTCCACAAGACCAACGAGGCCCTCACGGCAGCTTTGGCATAATCCGCCTCATTCTTATCCATTTCGAGCTTAATACACATTATTTATAGCTTGTTAAGCGGCTTCTCCTCTCGGCGAAGCCGCTTTTTTTATGCTCGCCTAATTAAATTTGCTATCTTCGCGGTTTGTATGCTCATCAGTACAATTGATTTAAATTTTGCATTATGGCCACCAAACATCTCTTGACGCTCTCCATAACCATCGTTTGTGGAATCTGCTCAGCTTTCGGCGAAACTTTCGAGCCAATCAAATTCGGCAACTTCGAGCAGTGGGTGACACGAATCATCCCAGAATCGCGTATCATCGGAGGAAACAAGAAAACCCTATATGAGATAGCCCCGACCCACACCGTCGAAGGCAATATCCCCTACAAAAACGAAGGAGGCTCGCCATGGGCCACATCCAACGTCCTCGCCAACGTCATGGGCGTGGTCAAGGGGAGCAACGCCGTGTTCCCCGACGTGCGCTCTGGCGGCAACAAATGCTGCAAGCTGACAACAATAATGGAACACTGCAAAGCCGCGGGCATCATAAACATCGACGTGCTCGTCGCTGGCTCCATATTCCTCGGCGAGTTCCAGGAACCGGTAAAATCCACCTCCGACCCCTACAGCAAACTTGAAATGGGTGTGCCGTTCACCCGCCGGCCCAAAGCATTGCGCTATGACTACAAAGTCACTATGCCATCAACCAACGAGCGCACCTACTCAAGCGGATTCGGCAAGAAAAAGACGTTGAAAGGGCACGAAAACGCCGAAATTTTCATTATACTGCAACGCCGATGGGAAGACGCCGACGGCAACATCTACGCCAAACGCGTGGGCACCGGCCGCGAGCGTTACGGAGCTTCCACCCCGGGATGGGTCAACGCCCACAAACTACCCATACACTATGGCGACATCTCCAAAGAGAGCTGGTACAAACCTTGGATGGGTCTGATTACCGGCGAAAAAGCCTACTATGCCAAAAACTCAAAAGGAAAGATGGTCCCGGTGCAGGAAATAGGATGGGACGACCCCGACGCGACACCCACCCATATGCTCATGATGGCATCTGCGGCGAGCGGCACTGCCTATATCGGCACTCTTGGGCTAACCCTCTGGATTGACAACGTCGGCCTGGTATTCTGACCACAGCTCCCCACCCCCCCGACGCACAACAATTAGGGTACAAATGCGTCAATCAAGACAATAAATCATAGAAAATCCCTACCTTTGCAACGAAAAAATTCATCAAAACGACAACAATGCTGAAAAATCTTGTAATAGTCGAGTCACCGGCCAAAGCCAAAACCATCGAAAAATTTCTCGGTAAAGACTTCAAAGTAATGTCGAGTTACGGACACATCCGCGACTTGCGCAAAAAGAATTTCAGCATCGACGTCGAAGACGGGTTCACACCCATCTACGAAATCCCCGACGACAAGAAAGACCTCGTAAAAGAACTCAAAAAAGCGGCTGCCGCAGCCGAAACCGTATGGCTCGCTTCCGATGAGGACCGCGAGGGTGAAGCTATCGCCTGGCACCTGTCAGAGGTCCTCGGGCTTAACCCCGACACCACCAAACGCATTGTTTTCCACGAAATCACCAAAAACGCCATACTCAACGCAATCGCCAACCCGCGCGTGATTGACCGCAACTGCGTCGACGCGCAGCAGGCGCGCCGCGTGATTGACCGCATCGTCGGATTTGAACTGTCGCCGGTGCTATGGCGCAAAATCAAGCCCGCTCTCTCGGCTGGCCGCGTGCAGTCCGTGGCAGTCAGACTCATCGTGGAGCGCGAAAACGAGATAAAAGGCTTTGTCAGCGAACCTTATTTCCGCGCGACAGGCACCTTCGACACCATCTCAGGCTCTCAAGTCAAAGCCGAGCTTGCCCACCGCCTCCCCGACGAAGATGCAGCAAAGGCTTTGCTCGACAAATGCGCCGGCAGCGACTTCAGCGTAACGGCCATCAATGTCAAGCCGCTCAAAAAATCGCCCGCGCCCCCATTCACCACTTCCACTCTGCAGCAGGAAGCCGCGCGCAAACTCGGTTTCACCGTGTCGCAGACTATGATGGTAGCACAGCGACTATATGAAGCCGGACACATAACTTATATGCGTACCGACTCGGTCAACCTGTCGGCTCTCGCCATAAACACCATATCGTCACAGATAAAAGAAACTCTCGGCGAACGCTACCTAAAGGTGCGACACTACCACACCAACTCAAAAGGAGCTCAAGAAGCCCACGAAGCGATTCGCCCAACACATATCAACCAGACAGAAATCAACGGAACGGCACAGGAAAACCGATTGTACTCGCTAATCTGGAAACGCACAATCGCAAGCCAGATGGCCGACGCCGAAATCGAGAAAACAACAGTCGACATAAACGCCGACGACGACACCCGATTCATAGCCACCGGCGAAGTCATCAAATTCGACGGATTCCTATCCGTCTACATCGAGAGCCGCGACGACGACAACGACAACGCCGACGCGACAACGCGACTACCGGCCATGGCAATCGGCGACCACATGAAAGCCGTCGAAATCCAAGCCGTGCAGCGGTTCACACAGCAACCGCCGCGATACACCGAAGCGTCACTCGTGAAAAAAATGGAAGAACTTGGCATAGGCCGCCCCTCGACCTACGCACCGACAATCTCAACCATCCAGCAACGCGAATATGTCGAAAAGGGTGAACGCCCAGGCTCCAAACGCGACTTTGTCACACTGACCCTCAAAGATGGCAAAATCAGCCAGCGCACAAAAAGCGAGACCGTCGGAGCCGAAAAAGGAAAACTGATACCCACCGACATTGGCGTCATAGTCAACGACTTCCTCACCCGATATTTCCCCGAAATCCTCGACTACAACTTCACAGCACGAATCGAAGAGAAATTTGACGACATAGCACGGGGCGAACTCCCGTGGACCGACGAGATAAAGGAATTTTACGATATGTTCCACCCCGTTGTCGACAAGACCATGAACATGAGGCTCGAACACAAAGTGGGCGAACGCGTGCTCGGCTACGACCCCGCGACAGGCCGCCAAGTATCGGTCAAGATAGGCCGATTCGGACCACTCGTGCAGATTGGCGACGGCGACGGCGACGAAAAACCACAGTTCGCTTCTCTCCAAAAAAATCAGTCGGTCGCCACCATTACCCTTGAGGAAGCGTTGAAACTCTTTGAGTTCCCGCGCCATCTCGGCGAGTTCGAGGGGAAAGATGTCAGCGTAGCCATCGGCCGATTCGGCCCCTACGTCAAGCACGACGGCAAATTCGCATCAATACCCAAAGAAATCTCCCCGACTACCATCACACTTGAAGAAGCCGAAGAGATCATAAAAGCCAAACGCGAGACCGAGAGCCGCAAGCACATCAAGAGCTTCGACTCCGAACCCGAACTTGCCGTGCTCAACGGACGCTACGGCCCCTACATAGCCTACAAAGGCTCAAACTACAAGATTCCAAAGACCATCGACGACCCCGCTCAACTCACCGTAGAGCAATGCATGGAACTTATCAAGACCCAGGAAAGCGCGCCCAAAAAGACTCGGCGCTCCTCCGCAACCACCCGACGCTCTAAAAAATAACACCCACGACGAAATGCCACGACCTCTGCCCCACAAACCCGGTGCCGAACGACGCAAATTCCGCCCCGACGTAATAGAAACATACACCGCCGACAGCGAAACCACGCTGCTGCCGTTTCTGATACAAGCGATGCCGCAGCGCAAACGCACATCGGTCAAAGAGTTGCTCAAACACAACCAGGTAGCCATCGGCGACACCCCGGTCACCCAACACGATACACCTCTGCTACCGGGAACCGTGGTCAAAGTCAACATCACGCGCGAATTCCAGACATTCTATAACCGCCGCATCAAAATCGTCTACGAAGACGACGATATCATCGTGGCCAACAAAGGATACGGACTGCTCTCAATGGGCACCGACCGAGTGAAAGAGGGCACTGCCTACTCCATACTGCGCGACTGGGTGAAACGCAAAGACCCGCGCAACAAACTATTCATCGTCCACCGACTCGACCGCGACACTTCCGGGCTCATGATGTTCGCCAAAACCGAGGAAGCCAAAGTCGCCATGCAACACAACTGGAACAACATGGTCATCAACCGCCGCTACCTCGCCGTCGTCGAGGGTTGTATGGACCCCGCCGAAGGCACGATACGCAGTTACTTAGCCGAAAACTCACAATTTGAGGTATACTCGACCGAGAACCCCGACGAAGGGCAACTCGCCGTCACTCGCTATAAAACCATCGCGACACGCAAAAACCACTCTCTGCTCGAAGTCGAACTTGACACCGGACGCAAAAACCAGATTCGCGTACACCTAAGCGACAAAGGGCACCCCATCATCGGCGACCGCAAATATGGCGCGGGGCCATCGCCCATACACCGTCTCGCTCTTCACGCCCAGACACTGCGTTTCGTCCATCCCATCACCCGCCGCGACATGAACTTTTCCACCCCCGTTCCCGCCGCATTCGCCTCGCTCGTCAAATAACCCCGCCTCAACCGCGACCAAATCACCCAGTCCTCTAAGCCATGGTGAAACCACATCCTATGCCGACTCTTCCACTTGAATTTGACTTGAAACCAAGGAAGTACCTCGTCAGTTGACGCAGTCAAGCCGTGCGTTGGCCGAACTTAACGGCGTTGCTCAAAAATGATTGAAAAGTAAAGTCTCGGTTTATGATACCACAATATCAACCGGAGGCTGTCGAACAATTCATAATGTCCATTGCCCATCATGAATTATGCATTGAAAATAGTTTTCGTGGCATTTTGCTTGTAAAATGGAAAAATTTGAGTAATTTTGTCGCCATAAACCATAATATAAATGGAAAAAATCGACAACTTAGATCGCAAGATACTATCAATAGTAACACGCAACGCACGCATCGCCTCTAAAGATGTCGCCACAGAATGTGGCGTCTCGCGAGCCGCTATCCACCAGCGCATACAGCGCATGATTGACCTCAACGTCATCACCGGTTCGGGCTACAACGTCAATCCAAAAATACTCGGATATTGCACTTGCACCTATGTCGGCGTAAACCTCGAACGCGGCGCCATGTACCGCGACGTGGTGCCTCAACTCGAAAAAATTCCCGAAGTGGTAGAATGCCACTTCACCACCGGCCCATACACGATGCTCATAAAGCTCTACGCTCGCGACAACGAGCATCTGATGGATTTGCTCAACAACAAGATACAGATGATTCACGGTGTAACAGGCACCGAAACATTAATCTCGCTCGACCACAGCATCCACCGCGAAATCCCAATCGCAGAGCAATAACGAAAACATTTTTTGTCGTCATCATAAACAAAAGGGGAGCCGCCGCTCCCCTTTTGTCATATAGCCACATGGACCCAACGCCCCCCACGCTCCCATATCAGCTCGCGATGGGGAAGCCCGCCGAGTATCGCCATCAACCGACGATTGCCAGCCACCGAGCCGACCGTCAAATCAGCCGCCCGTCCACACCGGTGATAACTCGACGGAACTCCGCCGACGGCGCGGTTAAGCTCAGGGCAGCGGTAACCGCTGTTGACGGTGATAGGAGCGTTTAGCGCCTCGCGAGCCGGGTCAAGCACCCGCGACACCAGCAGGGTAAGGTTTTCCACCACTTCAGCCGGCGGAGTGTTGTCGATTCCGCGGGACGACGCTACCGAGCTGCGAATCAGCTCATCAATACTGAAATATTTCATATTCATCACCTGTTTTTGCGCAAAATTACCCCCAGCCGAAAAACTATTGATGCGTTTTTAAGCCTTCCACTTTGACATTATTACAAAAAAATGTATCTTTGTGCGCTAAAAAGCCTACGAAAAGCATAGCGAAAACCGCCTTAAAAAGATAATAATCAAAAAAACCAACAATAATAAATGGCAACATTAGAAAAAATCCGAAGCAAATCGGCCCTTCTTTTCACTATCATCATTGTGGCCCTTCTTGCATTCATCCTCGGTGACTTCCTCACCTCCGGCCGCTCATTCTTCAGCGACCCGACAACCCTCGCAAAAGTCGACGGCCACAAAATCGACATCAACGAATTTAGCTCTCGCGTCGAGCAGATGCGCAATGCCCGCCAACAGCAGGGATACCCCGATGTCGACATCGCTCCTATCCAGCAACAGGTCCTCGACCAAATGATTTATGAAACCCTGATGAACGAGGAGCTCGATATGCTCGGAATCGTTGTCACCGACTCTGAACTGTCAGCCGCCATGACCGGCCCCAACGCACTCCCGTCAGTGGCAAACCAGGCCCGTCAATACGGCTTCGACACCCCCGACAGCTTCTACGACGCAGCTTTCAACCCCTCCAAATACGGCATAGCCCCCGAAAACGCTCAGCAACTGAAAACCTTATGGCTCGAATTGGAGAAAAGCACCGTCGAGATGCTGCGCCAACAGAAATTCGGCAACCTGTTCATGGGGACGCTGACCGCTAACACCCTCGACTCAAAAAGCTACTACGACGAGAACGCCGCTACTTCGCGCATACTCTACGCCAAGAAAGACCTTTCGACCCTCAAGGATGAAGATTTCCCCGTCAACGAAGCCGACATCAAAGCCCAGTATGACAAACACCGCAATATGTTCCGTCTCGACGAGCCGCGCCGCATGGTTGACTACATCGTTGTCAACGTGACACCATCAGCCGACGACCGCGCCGCAGCCACGACAGAAGTCGAGAACGCCATCGCCGCACTACGCACCCAGCCCGGGACCGAAGGCATCAACGGCAACGTAAACTTCGGCGTCAACCAACTCCAGCTCCCCAAAAGCCGCATAACCAACGGCGCCATCAAATCAGCCATCGACACGATGTCGACTGATGGAGTGCAGATAGTTTCGTTCCAAAATGACACCTACACCATCGTGAAACTCCTCAACATCTCAAGCCAGGTTGACTCAGTGAACCTCGACTTCGCAGTTGTCGAAGGCGACATCGCCCACCGCGACTCAATCATAAACGCACTCAACAACGGAGCCAAGGCATCAGATATGCTTGCCGCAGGCACCATCGCCGCAGCCCAGGACAGCCTCTGGATTTCACTCCTCGACCCACAGCTCGGCACAATGAAAGACCAACTCGCCTCAGCAGCCCAGGGACAATACGTAGCTCTCGACACCATGGCAGGAGCGCAGCAATACCGCGTGATGCGCGTCAAGACACGCAAAGCCCCCGTCACCACCTACGACTTCGCTGAGATAACCTACACAATCGAACCTTCAACCGCCACTCTCCACACTCTTGAAGGCGACCTGAGCAAATACCTCAACGCAAACAACACATCAGCCAAATTCGCCGAGAACGCTCCCGCCGCCAACTACAACTGCTTCCCCGCCGAGCTGACCACATCGTCACTCTCCCTCAACAACGTCCCCGAAACCCGCGAAGGCGTTAACTGGGCTATGGAAGCCAAGAAAGGCGAAGTGTCGCCAATCTTCCGCGACGACCGCAACACCCACCTGTTTGCTGTGGCTGTCAAAGACATCTACGACGGCGATTATCTCCCGATGACCGACACCAACGTCAACAAATACCTCTCAGAGGAAGCCCTCAAAGAGAAAAAAGCCTCTAAGCTCCTCGCCGACTACCAAGACAAAGGAAAAACCGTCTATGACTACGCGTCACTGATGGAGTCAAAAGTCGACACCACCCAAGTAACGTTCGGCCAACCCCGCGTGATGGGATTCTTCACCGCCGAGCCCGCGCTCGTCGGACGCGTGTCAGCCTCTAACCCGGGCGCGCTCAACGGCCCGTTCAAAGGCAACAACTCGGTTATCGTCTTCCAAGTGCTTGACGTGGAAAAGAGCGGCCTGCCCTACGATGAGGCCAACGCCCAAGCATCGTTCAACCGCAGCCAAGGCGTTGACGCACTCTCGCGCAACTTCCCCGCCATACTGCGCGGCAAAACGAAAGTCGACAACCGCATACAGAAATTCTATCGCAAATAAAAAAAACACTACCGTCACGGGGTAGCCCCCGTGTGGCACAAGAAAAGGGCCGATTTCAAAATCGGCCCTTTTCTTGTGCTCATATTAGCGATTTTATAATTATCTTTGCCATCGTGAATCAAGAGCCAACAACCGCAGAGAAACCCGCCGTCGGACTATACCTGTTCCCGGTGACGCTTAGCGACGCGCCTCTCGACAACGTGCTGCCGCCCCTCAACCTCAAACTGATAACCGGCATCCGACACTTCATCGTTGAGAACGTACGCTCGGCAAGACGATTTCTGCGCCAATGCGACCGCTCAATCGACATCGACTCGCTCTCATTCCAAACCCTCGACGAGCACACACGACCCGACGAGATAGCACCGATGCTCGACCCTCTCGCCCAAGGCCACCCTATGGGTGTGATTTCCGAAGCGGGATGCCCGGCCATCGCCGACCCCGGAGCCGACATCGTCGCTATCGCCCAGCGGCGAGGATACACCGTCTACCCCCTCGTCGGGCCGTCGAGCATTCTGCTCGGGCTTATGGGCTCAGGCTTCAACGGACAGAGTTTCGCGTTCAACGGTTACCTCCCGCGGGAAAAAGGTGAACGCGCGGCAAAACTGCGCGAAATGCGCTCACGGATAGCCCGGGAGCGACAGACCCAGATTTTCATCGAGACACCATATCGCAACAACCGCATGGTCGCCGAACTCTGCGCAACCCTGCCCGGCGATTTGCTGCTTTGCGTAGCGTGCGACGTGACCGCGCCTCAAGCCTCGATTACAACAAAAAACATAGCCTCATGGTGCAAGTCAAAATATGACTTCGACAAGAGACCGGCGATTTTCCTCCTGTTCAGTTGACCAATAAATCAAAATGCCTAAATACAAACGCAGACCGACAATCAACGAATCTCTACCGGGACTTTTCGACGAATTTGAAATCGACATGACCCGGGAGGAACTGCCCATCCACCCCTCAATCAAAAAGCACGCCACACGCGTGATGTTGAGCGGCGGCATAGAAAAGTCGGAGGTGGCAGCCGACAACACCGTCGAGCCGTTGCAAGCCATCACCGGCGGCAGCAAGTTGAAATTCATCTCGTTTGGCAGCGGCAGCAGCGGCAACTGCGCGTTTATCGGCGATGACAACGGAGGCTTTCTAATCGACGCCGGAGTCGACCCCGCGAATATATTGCCCGAATTGCGGAGACACGGAATCACGACCGAAAAAATAGCCGGAATCATACTAACCCACGACCATGGCGACCACGTGAGATATGCCTACTGCCTACTCAGGCGCAACCCTCACATGGCACTCTACTGCACCCCCAAGGCATTCAACGGCATACTGCGACGCCACAACATCTCGCGACGCATAAAAGACTACCACAAACCCATTTACAAAGAAATCCCCTTCAATATCGGCGACTTCAAGCTGACAGCCTTCGAGGTACAACACGACGGCTCGGACAATGCCGGATTTTTCATCGAACACGGCACCCACACATTCGCCGTCGCCACCGACCTCGGCTGCGTAAGCCAAAGAGCCGACTTCTATATGCGTCAGGCGCGATACATCATAATCGAGAGCAACTACGACAAGGAGATGCTTATCGCAGGTCATTACCCCGAATACCTGAAAGCCCGCATACTCGCCGACAACGGACACCTCGACAATGTAGACGCCGCCGCCTACATAGCCTCCATCTACTCCCCTCGGCTGACCCATGTGTTCTTGTGCCACCTGAGCCACGACAACAACACTCCCGAGAAAGCCACCGCAACCATGAAAAACGCGTTGCAGGCAAAAGGAGTGGTAGTCGGTGACGGCTCCGACAGCATCGAATCGCGCGAGGCGCAAATCCAAGTAATGGCACTCCCGCGGTTTGAACCCACCAGAATGTTCATCTTCCGATAACCGTCACAACCCTTAGCAGACACCCGACAATGAAGCAATTGAGAATCGGTTTTGACGCAAAACGCGCCGTGCGCAACTTCACGGGACTAGGAAATTACAGCCGCCTGATTGTCGACTCGCTCGCCCGACGATATCCCGACAACCGATATCTGATGTACTCACCCGACGCACACCCCAACCGGCGGCTCGCCCCGATTCTAGACCTCGAAAACGTAGAACTCAGACTACCGGCGACATCCGCAGGCAAAACGCTACCTTCGCTGTGGAGGATAAGCGGCATAACCGGCGACCTGCGCCGCGACAAAATCGACCTATTCCACGGCCTCAGCAACGAGCTCCCGCTTAACATCGGCAAGAGCGGCATCCCATCTGTGGTGACCATCCACGACGTGATTTTCCGACATTTTCCGCAATGCTACAAACCTATTGACCGAAAAATTTACGACTTCAAATTTTCCCGAGCCGCCCGAGCCGCGACACGCGTCATAGCCATAAGCGAATGTACCCGCCGCGACATCGTCAACGCCTACGGCGTACCCGCCGGGAAAATCGACGTCGTCTACCAGGGCTGCGACCCCTCCTTCTCCAACGAAGTGACCGACGCGGAGATTGAGACCCTAAAGAAAAAATACAGACTCGACGGCCCGTTTATAGTGACAATCGGCACCGTAGAGACACGCAAAAACCAACTTCTCGCCGTCAAAGCACTCCGAGGACTTCCCGACGACATATCACTCGTGATTGTCGGCCGACAGACCCCCTATGCCGACGAGATACGCCGATATATCGCCGCCAATTCCCTCTCTGACCGCGTCAAATGGATTGACAACGCACCGTTCGCCGAGTTACCAGCGTTCTACCGCGCCGCCATGTTCTCGACCTACACATCCCGCTATGAAGGATTTGGGCTACCGGTCATCGAATCGCTCTCGGCTTCGACTCCGGTCATCATCGCCTCAGGCTCATGCCTCGAAGAAGCCGGAGGACCATCGACACCGGCAGTCAACCCCGACGACGTCGACGAGATGATACACCAATGCCGCCTAATGATTGACGACACCATCCACCGCTCCTCGATAGCAGCGGCAGGACACGACTACGTCGCCCGATTCAATCAAGAAACTTTCACCCGCAAAGTGATGGAAGTTTACGACAAAACCTTAACCAACTAACCCACCACAGACCACCAATGAGCAAACGTTTACTGATAGTCGGCGCGGGGGGCTTCATCGGCGGGTTCATTGCCCGGCGGAGCCTCCAATTAGGCTACGACACCTGGGTGGCGGTCAGAGAAACCACCTCGCGGCGGTATCTCGACGACACGCGACTGCATTTCCTCACCCTCAACTACGAGGACACCGACGACTTAACCCGCAAACTGACCGACGCCATGCCCGCAACCGAACGTTGGGACTACATAATCTACAACCTCGGAGCCACCAAATGCGTCAACTTCGCCGACTTCAACCGCATCAACTACCAATACCTGCGCAACTTCACCGACGCGCTCCAGCAATCGCGCCGAATACCGTCACGGTTCCTGTATGTCAGCAGCCTGAGCGCGCTCGGACCGGTCAGAGAGGCCGACGGGCTGCCTATCGACGGAACCGAAATACCACTCCCCGACACCCGTTACGGAGTATCGAAAATCAAAGCCGAAACCCACCTCGAAACCATACCCGGATTCCCCTATATAATATTCCGCCCCACAGGCGTTTACGGCCCTCACGAAAAAGACTACCTGATGATGATTAAATCCATCGACTCACATTGGGATTTCGGCGTGGGATACAAAAAACAGACGCTCACGTTCATATATGTAGAAGACCTGGTCGAGGCAATGTTCGCAGCACTCGAATCGGGAGTCACGCGAAAAAAATACATCATCTCCGAAGATGCCGCATACACCCAGGAAGAGTTCCGCGCCATCGTCGCCAAAGAACTCGGCGTGAAATGGGTTATACCCGTTAAACTACCTTTATGGATGGCATACGTCGCCTCGGTCGTCGCCGAAAAATGGGGACTTATCAGACTGAAACCCAGCACCCTCAACCGAGACAAATACAAAATCATGCGCCAACGCAACTGGTCGTGCGACATCAGCGCGGCACAGAGCGACTTCGGCTTCAACCCGCGCTTCCCGCTCGCCGACGGAATCCGCGAAACCGTCGTCGCCTACCGCCAATCAAAGAAACAAAAGTAATGGAAACACAGACAAAAGCCCCTTGGTGGGTAATCACGCTGATAATCATCGCCATGCTACCGGGACTCGCGTTCCCGCAACTGCTGGCGGCGACCGAACCCGCCACTCAAGCCCGCGTGTTTGTGTGGCTCTACCCTATCTATCTGCTCGCCGCCGGTGGGCTCGCCTACATCTGCTTCCAACAGCGGCAGACCGTCACATGGATGATACTCATCCTCATGCTTATGACCCACGCTGCCCTCTGGACACTAATCCTATATTGACACCCGCCACCAACCCGGCTTAAATCTTTCACCGCAACACATCCCGCAGTTCTCGCAAGTAATAGAGAACGCGATTCCGAGTAAAAGCGACGTCGGCGGTTCAACACCGCTTAAGGCCTTTCACCAATCTTTGAATTTACATTTGTAAACGGCCGAAAGAGCCCGCCAACCGCATATGTTGATAATTTCTTACGGCAAAGGGGAATTTTATCGAATTTATAGATGTAAATTTTGAAAGTTTTAACTAACTTTACGTCCCGAAAACCTATAAACATTTTAGCCGTCTTCAACCCCTTGCAATGACTGAGCAAGCCTACCATATCCCAGCCCTCCTGCCCGAAGTAATCCAAGGGCTAAACATCAATCCCGACGGGATTTACGTCGATGTGACATATGGCGGCGGAGGCCACTCCCGCGCCATTGTCGACTCACTGTCGCCAAAAGGGCACCTCTACGGGATGGACCAAGACCTCGACGCAGTGTCGAGAGCCATGACCGACCCGCGGTTCACAATCATCAGAGGCAACTTCCGGTTTCTTGGAAATTTCCTGCGGTTCTACGGGGTTGATAGCGTCGACGGAATTTTGGCCGACCTCGGTGTTTCGTTCCACCACTTCGACGACCCCGCAAGAGGTTTCTCGTTCAGATGGGAAGGCCCGCTCGATATGCGCATGAACCAATCCGCGCCGACCGATGCAGCGAAAATCTTAGCCGACTACCCCGAAGAACGCCTCGCCGACATATTCTACCTCTACGGAGAGCTGAAATCGGCGCGACGCATAGCGGCGGCCATCGTCAAAGCCCGCCAAACGGCTCCGGTCGATACCGTGGAGCGGCTTCTCTCCATAGTCGCCCCCCTGATAAACCCGCGACAGGAGAAAAAAGAACTCGCCCAACTGTTCCAAGCCCTGCGCATCGAAGTCAACGGCGAAATCAACGCGCTGAAAGCACTGCTCGCAGCCTCGCTCAAAGCCCTGAAACCCGGCGGACGACTCGCCGTCATCACCTACCACTCCCTCGAAGACCGCCTCGTCAAGAATTTCATGCGCGACGGCGATTTCTCAGGCACCCCGCAAAAAGATTTTTACGGACGCAGCCTCGCCCCGATGAAGCTGCTCAACTCCAAGCCAATCATCGCGTCAGACCGCGAAGTGGAACGCAACCCGCGCTCCCGAAGCGCCAAACTACGCATAGCCCAGAAACTATAACCCGTCAACGACAGCGACACTAACACCAAATGGCATCATCAAACCGACAAACGACCAACGACAGCGACAAAGGCTCATGGTTCATGCGCATAAGGCACGGACGACTGCTGTCGACCGACTTTTTCGCTCGTAACTGGGTCACTGTCCTGACGATTATCATCATGTTTCTGATTTACATCACCAACAAATACCAGTGCCAGACCCGCATGGAAACCATACAGTCGCTGCAACACCGACTTGAAATAGTCAAGACCGAGTGCGTCCTGCAGCAGAGCCGCTACATGAGCCGCACGCGCGAATCGGCTATGCGCGAACTTGTCGACACTATGCACCTCGGACTAAGCATTCAAGAACTCCCACCCTACAAAATCAGCAGAGACCGATGAGCGCAAAAGGAAAAGGAAAAGGGAACCGCGAGCATATCCTTTGGAGATATTTCATCATATCATTCTTCATATTCCTATTCGCAGCCAGTATCGCCGTGAAGCTATTCAGCACAACAGTGATACACGCCGACAAGTGGAACAAAAAAGCTGAAGAAGAGATGTCAAAGGTCGTAACCATCAAGCCCGAACGCGGAGAGATTCTCGCCTGCGACGGCAATGTGCTGGCAACCAATCTGAGATACTACACCCTACGCCTCGACTACCGCAGCGAACGGTTCAAAGACGGGCGGCTGCTGCTGTCAGTCGACTCGCTCGCCGACTCGCTCGCCACATACTTCCCTTTCCGCGACCGCAAGGAATGGAAAGACCACCTGACCAAACCGCTCGACAAAGAGCCCGACAAACGCCCCCGCGCCCACCTCATACTCCGCGACATCTCATATGCCGACTTGGTGATGGTGCGCTCACGCTTCCCCTACCTCAACCAAAAAAACCGCAACCGCAGCGGACTCACGACAGAATCGCGGTTGCGCCGCCGCAACCCCTACGGCGACATGGCGCGGCGCAGCATAGGCTCCATCTCCGAAGACACAACCGGCGAGGTACACGGCGTTTCCGGCCTTGAAATGGCCCTCGACTCGCTGCTCTACGGCGTTCCCGGGCAAGCAAAGAAAATTCCGCTCACCCACAACATCGTCAACTGGACCGACATAGAGCCTATCCGCGGTTACGACATACGCACAACTATCGACATCAATATGCAAGACATCGTCGAGAACGAGCTAAACGCCATTCTTGAGGAAAAAGATGCCGACTGGGGAGTAGCCGTGCTCATGGAGGTAGCCACCGGCGACATCAAAGCCATCTCAAACTTGGAAAAAAACCCGAAAACCGGACGCTACATCGAAGGGATGAACCGCGCCGTGCTCGGATATGAGCCGGGGTCGGTGGTAAAGACGCTCTCAATGCTCGTGGCCCTCGAGGACGGGATAGTAAACAACCTCAGCGAAGCCATCCCGACCGGCAGCTCATTCGCCTACGCCGGCGGACGGCCTATCACCGACTCTCACCACACGACATCACTGCGCGTCGACGAGGTGCTCGAACACTCATCCAACATCGCAATGGCCCGGATTATCACCCGCGAATATGACAAAAAACCGTCGGCCTACTACAAACGCATCGAACAGTTAGGATTTTTCGACCCGATGAACACAGGCATCGCCGGCGAACGCATCCCCAATTTCCCGCGCAACCCCTCACGGCTGACTCTGTCACGCGTCAGCTACGGCTACGCGACCGAGATTCCCCCTCTGTCAACGCTATCAATCTACAACGCCATCGCCAACGACGGCAAATATGTCAGACCCCGACTGGTCAAAGAACTCATAAGCGAAGGCTGCGACTCAATCCTGCCCGTGACCTACATCCGCGACAGCGTCTGCTCGGTTAAGAACGCCCGAATACTTCGCGAAATGCTGAAAAAGGTGGTGTGGGGCGACCGCGGCACCGGGAAACTGCTGCGCAATCCGCTTGTTGAAATCGCCGGGAAAACAGGCACAAGCTATATGGTCGACAGCGGACGCTACAACACCGCAAAAAAACGCCTGTCGTTCTGCGGATTCTTCCCCGCCGACAAGCCGCTATACTCTTGCATCGTGCTCACCTGCCGCCCGCGAGAAGGCATGCGGGGGGCAGCCGCCACAAGCGGCATGGTGCTGAAAAACATCGCCCTCAAAATGTACTCGCGGGGTATGCTCAACAACTCGTCTGACTATCGCGAGAACCCCGCGCAAGGAAGCCGCCCGACGATATTCGCCAACACCGAGAGCCGCTACGCCGCAATCAAGACCGGGCTTGACATAGCATCGATACGCCACTTTGCCAAGCCGCAATCCACACCCCCCGGCACCGTCCCGTCGGTGGTAGGGCTCGGATTGCGCGACGCCATAGCGGCGATGGAGAAAGCCGGATATGTGGTAACGTTCACAGGCAGCGGCTATGTCGCGGCGCAGACCCCTTTGGCCGGCACCCGATTCATGCCTGGCGGAAAAGTCCACATCTCTCTCACCCAACATTAAATCACCATTCCAACAACTTTCCGATTTCAACTTCAAAGCAATGAAAAAACTTTCGCAGCTACTGTCAGCCATAACGGCCGAAGAGATAAAAGGGAAGCCGGAGCGGGAAATCACCGCTCTCACCAACGACTCGCGCCAAGCCGGACCGGGAACAATGTTTGTAGCCGTCAAAGGCGTGAGTGTCGACGGCCACAGCTTCATCCCCACACTCGACCCCGCGACAGCCGCCGTGGTTTGTGAGGAGCTGCCTGAACGCCTCAACCCCGACACCACCTACATCCGCGTCAGCAATTCAGCAATCGCCCTCGGATGCCTCGCTTCGGAATGGTGGGACAACCCATCGCGGCGGCTCAGCCTCGTTGGCGTCACAGGCACCAACGGCAAGACGACAACCGCCACACTGCTATACGAGATGGCCCAGATTATGGGGGAAAAAGCCGGGTTGCTATCGACCGTGGTCAACTATATCGACCGCAAAGCTGTCGAAGCCCGTCAGACCACGCCCGACCCGCTGACAATCAACGCCCTACTGGCACAAATGGTCGATGCCGGATGCACATTCGCCGCAATGGAAGTAAGCTCCCACGCCGCACACCAGCACCGCATAGCCGGTCTGCACTTCGCCGGCGGCATATTCTCCAACCTCACCCGCGACCACCTCGACTACCACAAGACTTTTGAAGCCTATCTCGAAGCGAAAAAAGCGTTCTTCGACGAGCTGCCGGCATCAGCTTTCGCCCTGACCAACATAGACGACAAAGTCGGCGAGGTGATGCTACAAAACACCCGCGCCCGCCGTCACACCTACTCCCTGCGCGAGATGGCCGATTTCATGGGACGCATAATCGAAAGCCGCATCGACGGCACACTCATAAGCTTCAACGGCAACGAAGTCGAAACCCGGTTCACAGGCAGGTTCAACGCCTACAATCTGACCGCCGTATACGGAGCGGCAATCCTCATGGGATGGGAACAAAACGATGTGCTGCGCGCGATGAGTATGCTCGTCCCCGTCGCCGGACGCTTCCAAGCCTTCCACTCACCCAAAGGCTACACCGCCATCGTCGATTACGCCCACACCCCCGATGCCGTGGTCAACGTGCTCACCGCCATCCGCGACATAATCGGCTCGGACGGCGAGATAATCACCGTTGTCGGTGCCGGCGGGAACCGCGACAAAGGCAAACGCCCGATAATGGCGCGCGAGGCCGCACGGCTCAGCGACCGCCTTATTCTCACATCCGACAACCCGCGGTTTGAAAAACCCGCCGACATACTGGCCGACATGGAAGCCGGACTCGAAGTCACCGACCGCCGCAAGACCCTCTCGCAGATTGACCGCCGCGAGGCCATCCGCACGGCGTGCGCCCTCGCCAAACCGGGCGACGTGATTCTCATAGCCGGGAAAGGTCACGAAGACTACCAAGAAATCGAAGGGGTGAAACACCACTTCGACGACCGCGAGGTTGTCAACGAGATTTTCAAAACCGAGTGCTAACGATGTTATTTATCCAATAGGGCAATTATGTTATACTATCTCTTTGAACTGCTGCAACAGGCCGACTTCCCCGGCGCGCGACTGATGAGCTACATCACCTTCCGCTCGGGAGCCGCGCTGGTGCTGTCGATTTTCATCGCCATATTCATCGGGCGGCGCATCATCGACCGGCTGCAGAAGATGCAAGTGGGCGAGATTATCCGCGACCTCGGCCTCGAAGGCCAAATGAAAAAAACGGGAACCCCCACTATGGGTGGCATCATCATAATCATATCAATCCTCATCCCGTGCCTGCTCATAGGCAACCTCTCCAATGTCTATATGTTGTTGATGATTGTGGCCACCTGCTGGCTCGGCGCGCTCGGATTCCTTGACGACTACATAAAGGTCGCACGCAAAAACAAAGAGGGGCTCAAAGGGAAATTCAAAATCGTGGGACAAGTGGGACTCGGGCTGATTGTGGGACTGACAATGTACCTCAGCCCCGACATCGTGATACGCCAGAACCAAGAGGTGCAAAACATCGAAAGCAACGAGGTGGTCGATGTAATCTACGAGAGCGACGACATCAAATCGACCCAGACCACCATACCCTTTGTCAAAAACAACAACTTTGACTACGCCGATCTCACCCAATGGCTCGGCGACAACGCGCAAACCGGGGGATGGATTCTGTTTGTCATCGTGACGATATTAGTGATAACCGCCACCTCAAACGGCGCCAACCTCACCGACGGGCTTGACGGACTCGCCACAGGCACCTCGGCGATAATAGGCGTCGCGCTCGCCATCATGGCATATCTCGGCGGCAACATCATCTATTCAGCCTACCTCAACATCATGTACATACCCCACAGCTCGGAGCTCGTGGTCTACATGGCCGCTTTCATCGGCGCGCTCATCGGGTTCCTGTGGTACAACGCCTATCCCGCGCAAGTGTTCATGGGCGACACCGGCAGCCTCACGATAGGCGGCATCATAGCAGTCTTCGCAATATTAATACACAAAGAGCTCCTCATCCCGATTCTTTGCGCAATCTACTTTGCCGAAGACCTCTCGGTAATGATTCAGGTGGCCTATTTCAAAATCACCAAACGGCGTTACGGGCAGGGGCGGCGCGTGTTCAAGATGACCCCGCTCCACCATCATTTCCAAAAGGCAGGCAACAGCGGCATCGACGCGATTATACAGCGCCCGCTGCAAGCCATCCCCGAATCCAAAATCGTAGTGAGATTCTGGATTATAGGCATTTTCCTCGCCGTGATAACATTCGTGACTTTAAAAATCAGATAATTAAGACTATAACAACGATAACGCAATGAAACAGAAACGACTTGTTGTTTTGGGAGGAGGAGAGAGCGGCGTCGGAGCCGCCATCCTCGGCAAAGAGAAAGGGATGGATGTGTTCCTCTCTGACTTCGGGACCATTCCCGAACGCTACCGTCGACAACTCGACAGCGAAGGCATAGCATGGGAAGAGGGCGGCCACACTGAAAGCCTCATTCTCGACGCCGACGAGGTGGTGAAAAGCCCGGGCATACCCCCCACAGCCCCAATCATGCAACGCATAGCCGCAAAAAATATCCCTGTGATATCTGAAATCGAGCTCGCAGGCCGTTACACCAACGCCAAGATGGTGTGCATAACCGGCAGCAACGGCAAGACCACAACCACGCTGCTGACCTATCACATTCTCAAGAACGCCGGGCTTAACGTCGGGCTGGCGGGCAACGTCGGCAAGAGCCTCGCCCTGCAAGTCGCTCGCGAGCACCACGACGTGTATGTCATCGAGCTGAGCAGCTTCCAGCTTGAAAACATGTATGACTTCAAGGCCAACATCGCAGTGTTGATGAACATAACTCCCGACCATCTCGACCGCTACGACTATAAAATGCAGAACTATATCAACGCCAAGTTCCGCATCATCAACAACCTCACCGCCGACGACGCGTTCATATTCTGGCAGGACGACCCCGTGATACAAGCACAGCTACGGCAATTAGACACCGAAGCGGCCATGTACCCATTCGCCGAGCATCGCGAGGAGGGCACCAAAGCCTATCTAGACGCTGAGGACGAATTGGTCATCAACACCCCGGGACATCACCTCGATATGCCGCGGGCCGACCTCGCACTCAACGGCCTGCACAACCTCTACAACTCTATGGCCGCCGGGCTATCGGCTTCGCTGCTCGACATAAAAAATGGGGATATACGCCAGGCTCTGAGCGACTTCGCCGGGGTTGAACACCGGTTGGAATATGTCGATACCGTCGACGGCGTGCGCTATATCAACGACTCGAAAGCCACCAACGTCAACTCTTGCTGGTATGCCCTCGAAAGTATGCCGCCCGAAGGGGTGGTGCTGATACTCGGAGGCAAAGACAAGGGCAACGACTACTCCGAGATACTCCCGCTTGTCACCGCCAAAGTCAAAGCCATAGTCGCTATGGGCAAAGACAACGCGAAAATTATCGACTACTTCACGGGCAAAGTGCCTGTGATTCGCGACACCCACTCGCTTCATGACGCCATCGACGCTTGCGCCGATTGCGCAACCCCGGGCGACACCGTGTTGCTGTCGCCATGTTGCGCCAGCTTCGACCTGTTTAAAAGCTATGAAGACCGCGGCGAGCAGTTCAAGAACGCCGTGCGCTCCCTCAAAAAATAACACACGCCGATGAACGTCACTCTCAACGACCGGCAAGCCCCGCCAAGCCCCGCTTCCCCACAACGAGCCGCCACCGGATCCGAAGGGAAGCCCGACAAATACATCTGGGCCGTCTACATATTCCTCTGCATCGTCTCGGTGCTGGAGATTTACAGCGCATCGTCGCGCGAAGTTACAGCCAACAACATTTTCGGCCCCATAATACGCCAATGCATCCACCTGACCATCGACACGGCAATAGTGCTGGTGGTGTCGCGCATACACTATCGATACTTCAAAAGCGCGATTCCTCTGTTCATAGCCGTCAGCGTCGCCATGATGGGCTATGTCCTTATCAACGGCGAGATTATCAACGGCGCCCGGCGCAGCCTGACGCTGTTCGGATTCCAAATGCAACCGTCGGAAATGATAAAAATGTCGGCGGTGCTCGGAGTGGCGCTCGTCATGTCGTTGAGCCAGATGCCCCAGGGTGTAACCAACCGCGGAGTGGTGATTTCGGCGGCGATAGTGATTTTCTGCGGCGGGATGCTGTTCTCGCAGGGTCTCACCAACACCACGCTTCTTATGGCCATCAGCCTGTCAATGATGCTGATTGCCGGCATTCAGCTCAAGAAGTTCCTCATCGTGTGCATCGTCTACGGCCTCGCCGCCGGAGGAGGACTCCTCTACAAGATGCGCGACAAAGACAAGGCGGAACAGGAACAACAGGCAACCGAACAGGTGGCTGCCGTAACCGTCAAGAAAGATGACGAGAAAACCCAAAACCGCCTTGGCACATGGCAAGAGCGCATCAACCGATACCTCGGCGACAGCATACCCCTTTATGACCAACCCATCACCACCAAAAACCGTCAAGAAATCTACGGTTACATGGCGCAGGCCCACGGCGGGCTATTCGGGGTGCTCCCGGGCAATTCCCGCGAGACCTCGCGACTGCCCCTGGCCTTCAGCGACTACATCTACTCGATTGTGGTCGAAGACTGGGGATTCGTCGGCGGAATGTTCCTGCTCATAACCTATCTGAGCCTGCTTGCCCGCGCCGGGAACATCGCCTCGCGATGCTCCCGCGTGTTCCCCGCGCTGCTCGTTCTGGGGATGGCCGTGATGATAGCGTTACAGGCCCTGTTCCACATGGCGATTGTCACCGGGGTGGGACCCGTGTCGGGGCAACCGCTGCCCATGATTTCCAAGGGAGGCTCATCAATGATGGTGACAGCCTTAGCGTTCGGAATCATGCTGAGCGTGAGCCGGTTTGCCGTGCGCAATGGCAAGAAAGAAGATATCAAGCGTGAAAAAGAGGCCCTACCCGAAAGCCTCCGCGCCGACAACCCCACACAACTCTGACAGAAAAACGCATTACAATGGTAATCAACGATATATCACAGATTTCAACCCCCGCCGACAACAAGTCGCCCCGCATCATCATATCGGGGGGCGGTACCGGCGGACACATCTACCCCGCCCTGGCCATCGCCGCGGCAATAAGAAAGAGCCATCCCGGCGCCGCGATACTGTTTGTCGGAGCTAAAGGGAGGATGGAGATGGAGAAAGTCCCCGACTCAGGCTACGACATCGCGGGGCTCCCGGTGAGGGGCTTCGACCGCCGCCGGCTGTGGCGCAACATCGGTGTGCTTCTTGACCTGCGGAAAAGCATGGCCATCTGCCGCCGTATAATCGACCGCTTCAAGCCCGACATCACCATCGGTGTCGGAGGCTACGCAAGCGGCGCGGTGATGAAAGTGGCGCAAAAAAAAGGGATACCCAATCTGGTTCAGGAACAAAACTCATATGCCGGGGTCACCAACAAGCTGCTTGCCAAAGGTGCGGGAAAAATATGCGTGGCTTATGAGGGCATGGAGAAATTTTTCCCCGCCGACCGCATCGTGATGACCGGCAACCCTATCCGCGAGGCCATCGCAGAGCTGTCACTCACCCCCGGGCAAGCCAAACAGGAACTCGGTTTCCCCTCCGATAAGCCCCTGCTGCTCGTCACCGGCGGCAGCCTCGGCGCACGCACCATCAACGAGAGCGTCAACGGCGCGCTCGACACTATCACCGCAACCGGAGCATCGGTGTTGTGGCAAACCGGCAAAAACTGGACGACAACCGATGCCGCCCTCCGCTTTCCCGACGTGAAAGAGGTGAAATTTATCGACAGGATGGACCTCGCCTACCGCGCCGCCGACCTTGTGGTGGCACGCGCCGGAGCCTGCACCATCTCTGAGCTGCAACTGCTCGGCAAGCCCGCCATACTCGTCCCGTCGCCCAACGTGGCTGAAGACCATCAACGCAAAAACGCCGAGGCCCTGGCAGTGAAAGACGCCGCGGTGATGATACTCGACGCAGACTGCCGCGAACGCCTGGCCGACGAGGTGACCGCACTGCTGCAATCACCTGACCGCCGAAAGACGCTGGCTGACAACGTTGCCCAAATGGCACTCAAAGGCTCGGCCGAAAAAATAGCCGCCGAAGCCATCAAACTGATTGACAAGAAATAACAAAATCGATTTTTATCACAATGAACCATAAAAACTTTGACAGAGCATATTTTGTAGGCGCGGGAGGCATAGGCATGGCAGCACTCGAACGGTACTACCTGTCGCGCGGATGGAAAGTGGCGGGATATGACCGCACACCCACCGACCTGACCCGCGCCCTATGCGCCGAAGGGGTCGACATCACTTATGACGAAGCCGCCGAATCAATACCCGCATACTTCCGCGACCCCGAAAAGACATTGGTTGTCTACACCCCCGCCGTACCCGCCGAACATCCCGGATTCACATACTTCCGCGACGGAGGTTTCACCGTCATGAAACGCGCCGCGGTGCTCGGGCTGATTACCCGCGACAGCAAGGGACTATGCTTCGCCGGAACCCACGGCAAGACGACCACATCGTCGATGGCAGCCCACATACTGCACAGCTCGCCCGTAGGATGCAACGCATTCCTCGGAGGCATACTGCGCAACTACAACAGCAATCTGCTCCTGAGCGAAACGTCGCCCTACTCAGTCATCGAAGCCGACGAGTATGACCGTTCGTTCCATCAGCTCACCCCATATATAGCCGTCATCACAGCCACCGACCCCGACCACCTCGACATTTACGGCACCGAAGAGGCTTATCTTGAAAGTTTCGCGCATTTCACCGAACTAATCCGCCCCGACGGAGCGTTATTAGTGCATGAGGGGCTGAAACTGCGCCCCCGCCCCGCCAACGGGGTCAAGACCTACACCTACAGCCGCGACAAGGGTGATTTCCACGCCCTCAACATCGTCCGCGGCAACGGCACAATCATCTTTGACCTCGCGCTGCCCGACGGCACCTCAATCGACGGCATCGAGCTGGGAGTGCCTGTAGAGATAAACATCGAGAACGCCATAGCAGCCATAGCGGCGGTTTACCTCACCGGCGACCTCGACCGCGAAGCCGCCCGGCGCGCCATAGCGTCGTTCATGGGACCCAAACGGCGGTTTGAGTTCTGGCTCAAAGAACCCGGAGTAGACGGCAGAGCCATAATCGACGACTACGCCCACCATCCCGACGAACTGCGCGCCAGCATCGCCTCGGTGAAAGCCCTTTACCCGGGGCGGCATCTGACAGTGGCTTTCCAGCCCCACCTCTACAGCCGCACGCGCGACTTCGCCCCGGAATTTGCCGAAGCCCTGTCACAGGCCGACCGCGTGATTCTGCTCAACATCTACCCGGCGCGCGAAGAGCCTATCCCCGGCGTGACCTCCAAAATCATCCTCGACGACATAAAAATCGACGATAAAATGATGATTAACAAAGAAGATTTGACCGAAACGATTAAAAACATTAACTTTGACATTCTGATGACGGTAGGAGCCGGCGACATCTGCGACCAGCTTCCGGCAATCGTTGGAAATTATAAATCGGCCCATTAACAAGAAGAAAAATTTATGCGTCGTAAATGAAGAAACGCACGTTGATACGAGCCTTATTATCAGTGGGGTTATTGGCATACCTGGTAGTTGCTATCTCCCTCGCCGACACCATGCGCGCCGATGCGCGGTGCACGGGGATGGTGATTGACATCGTCGACTCAACATCATGCCGCTTTGTCACTCGCGATGGCATCGTCCAGGAATTAAATGGCCTCTGCGCCAATGCCCCATTGATGAGGCTCCGCGACGTCAACACCGACGCTATCGAGCGCAAGCTCGACCTAATCGACGATATCGAAGAAAGCGTATGCACACAAATGAGCGACGGGACAGTGCTGCTGCGCGTCATTCCGATGCGCCCGGTGGCGAGGGTGTTTAACCCCGACGGCTCATCCTACTACGTCAACAAGGCGGGAAAGAAGATGAAAGCGTCGCTGAGATACCGCATGGATGTCCCGGTAGTCGTCAACGAGGGTGACACGTCGTTCAATGCCGTGTCGCTGCTGCCGCTGCTCAACATCATCCAAAGCGATTCGCTATGGAACTCGCTCGTCACCGCTGTCAAAGTGACCCGCGGGGGAGATGTGATACTTATCCCTTCGATACGCGGCCATGTCATCAATCTTGGCGACACAACCATGCTTGACGACAAACTCGACAGGATGCTGGCCATGTACCGAAAGGTGCTGCCCGTCAAAGGGTGGACTACCTACGACACCCTCTCGGTCAAATGGCGCGGACAGGTCGTGGCGACCCATCGCAACAAGCAACTCACTGACGACAGCCTCGCCGGAGAGGAAATCATCGACGAGGATGGCGACGACGAAGGCACGATGATGGCCGACAGCACCGCCGTCAAACACACCAACAAACTATCATAAGCAACAAATCTAACATACGATATATGGAACAAAAATATATAGTGGCTATTGAGATAGGCAGCTCCAAGATAAAAGGGGCGGTCGGCACATTCGACAGCTCCAACACCCTGACAGTGCTCGCAGTGGAGGAAGAGAAACTCACCGGCGACGAGCTGGGCGACAGCGTGCGCTACGGCGTGATTCAGAACGTCGACAAGGTGACCGGCTCGCTCCAGCGCATCTGCCGCAAGCTGGAAAGCTCGCCCGACGTGTCGCCCCGTAAAATCCGCGGTGTCTACACCTCGATTGGAGGCCGTTCACTGATTGCCTCGACGTGCGAGATATCACGCCAATACCCCGACGACATCGAGATTACCGACGCTTACTTCGAGCGGCTCAAGCGGGAAGCCCGCGAAAGCAACACCCGCGCCGACAAGGAGGTAATCGACGTAGTGACCCGCGAATGTCTAATCAACAACATGAGCTACAAGACCAACCCCGTCGGGTTGCTTGGACGCAACATCAAGGCCACATTCAACCTCATCACCTGCCGCACCCCCGTGAAGCGCAACATTAACCGCGTAATCAACGAGCGTCTGGGGCTTGACATCAAAGGCTATATCGTGCGACCGCTCGCCGAAGCCAATTTAGTGCTCACCGACGAAGAAAAACGCCTCGGCTGTATGCTCGTCGATTTCGGGGCAGAGACTGTCAGCGCGGTCATCTACAAAAACGGCGCGCTGGTCTATGCCGCCACCTTGCCGATGGGCTCTCGCAACATCACGCGCGATTTGATGACCCTCAACTTCACCGAGGAACGAGCCGAGGAAACAAAAAAAGTGGCAGGCAACGCCGACAACCAAGACCAAGCGCAACGCCGCAAGGACCCCGACAACCTCGACTACACCGAAATAAACAATTATGTCGCGGCTCGAGCGGGTGAGATTGTCAGCAACATACTCGAACAAATCAACTATGCCGAGCTTAAACCCGCCGACCTCCCCGGCGGCATAGTGCTTGTGGGCGGCGGCGCGAAGCTAAAGGGCTTCAGCAATCTGCTCACGGCCCAAAGCAACATGAAAGTGCGCATCGGCTCCCCGTCGGGACTGATACGCATCGCCAACGGCCGCATTCAGCCCAACGACGCCGTCGATGTCATCTCCATACTGGCCGACGCCGTCAAAGGTGACCCCGCAGAGTGCATGGAACGCCTCGCACGCCCCCAGGGCACCGGCCCCGCCGGCTTAGACGATGAAAACGATGACAGCGAATCGCGCATAGGCGAAGATTTCGACGATGAAGAAGGCGATGACGACGAATCGCGCATAGGCGAAGATTTCGGCGGCAACCAGCACAGGAGCAAATCGCGCGCAGGTTTCTGGCGGTCAATCAAAGACCGCGCCATCAAGCTGATGAGCGAACCCGAAGTAGGAGATGACGGTTATACCAATGAGGACGAGGAGAAATGACCCGATTCCCATTGACTAAATCGTTTCAACCACACTACCTAATAAACCAATAGAAGATTATGACTGACGAAATCAAAGATATACTCGACAACCCCGAATTTCTTGCCGAGGACCAAACCGGGACCGATATCAAAGTAATCGGTGTTGGGGGCGGTGGCAACAACGCCGTCAACCATATGTACAACCAAGGCATCAAAGGGGTGTCGTTTGTAGTGTGCAACACCGACCGCCAGGCGTTGATAAACTCCCCCGTGCCCAACAAAGTGTTGCTCGGCAACACCGGGCTCGGAGCGGGCAACAAGCCCGAGGTGGCGCAAGCCGCCGCCGAGAGCAGTCTCGACCGCATCGTAGAGCTTTTTGAGGATGACACCAAAATGGTGTTTGTCACCGCCGGCATGGGAGGCGGCACCGGCACCGGCGCGGCTCCCGTGGTTGCCCGCGTGGCGAAGGAGCGGGGCCTCCTCACAATCGGCATTGTGACCATCCCATTCCTCTTTGAGGGGGAAAAGAAAATCCTCAAAGCACTCAACGGAGCCGACGAAATGAGCAAAAACGTCGATGCGCTGCTCATCATCAACAACGAACGCCTGACCGAAATCTATCCCGACCTCGACTTCCTCAACGGGTTTGCCAAAGCCGACGACACGCTGTCGACAGCAGCGCGCAGCATCTCGGAACTGATTACCTGCAACGGCCATATCAACGTCGATTTCAACGATGTCGACACCACCCTGCGCAACGGAGGCACCGCAATCATATCAAGCGGATTCGGTGAGGGGGAACACCGCGTGACCAAGGCCATCGAAGACGCCCTCAACTCCCCGCTACTCAAAAACCGCGACATCCTCGGGTCGAAAAAACTGCTGTTCAACCTCTACTTCTCCCGCGACGCCGAAGACAAGTTCGCTATGGACGAGGTGCAGGAACTCACCAACTTCATGAGCCAGCTCGACTCGGGAGTAGATGTGATATGGGGAGTGGCATTCGACGAATCGCTTGGCAACAGCGTGAAAATCACCATTCTCGCTGCCGGATTTGACGTGTCGGTAAGGGAGAAACCGGGCAACAATGTGGTTTTCGCCCCGAAAGCCGCGGAGAAGGACCCGGCGAAACGCCTCGGCGACGAATATGGCACCGAGAAAGTCGACAGCATACGGCGCAACAAGGAGGTGAACCGCTACATCATACTCTCGCCCAATCAGTTTGACGATGACGCCGCCGTAGAGGCATTAGAACAGATGCCGGCTTACAACCGCGACCGCAAGGTGGTGGACGAGCTGAAAGCGGCGCGAAACGAGACAGCGGCGCAGACCTCGACCGCAACCGCCGAGCAACCATCATCGGACGTTGAGCAGGGACGCGCATCGTCGCAACCCGCCGACACCGGCCTCAACAAATCAATCGACTTCCTGTCAGACTGAACCGGCCACAGGGACTAACCGATAACCAGCGACAACTATGGAGATGACTCTGCCCCCCAAACTTGACGGTAGCCGCGACATAATCGACGGCGGCACCCGACAGATAACCATCATAGGAGCCAACGGCGCAGGCAAAAGCCGCTTCACCGAGGCACTTGTGAACGGGATGGAAGGGCGCGCGTTTCGCGTATCGGCTCTCCATGCGCTCTATGGCAAAGACGCTCCCGGCGCTCCGCTGCCGGGGTCAATCGATTCGCTCTACGCCGAAGCCGTGGGGCGAGCCACAATAGTCCGCAACGACGCGGCAAGCCAATTTGACCGCCTGATGGGAGTGTTGCTATGCGAAGAGTTCGTCAACCTGTTGTCCTACAAAATAATGTCGGCTACCGACAGCACCGCGACCTTGCAACCGACCCGGCTCGACACGCTTATCGAACTGTGGCAGGAAATTTTTCCCGACAACCGCATTTTGCTCGAAGGCGGACGTATGTTATTCAGCCGCAATTCCGATACCCAGGCTTACTCATCGCTTCGCCTGTCAGACGGCGAACGCGCTGTGCTATACTATATCGGAGCCGCATTGCTGGCAATGGACAGTGCCGTGATTTTCGTCGACACGCCGGGACTGTTCCTGCACCCGTCGGTCAGCAAGACATTATGGGACCGCCTCGAAGGGTTGCGCCCCGACTGCACATTCATCTACACCACCCACGACCTCGAATTTGCGGGAAGCCGCACCGACAATCTCGTGATTTGGGTCAGAGATTACGACGCGGCAGCCGTCAGATGGGACTACGACGTGCTCCCGCCAAACACGGGACTCCCCGATGAAGTCTATCTCGCCATTATCGGTGGACGCAAACCGGTGTTGTTCATCGAGGGTGACGACACCCACTCGATTGACTCGAAACTTTACCCGCTCGTCTTCAAGGGATACACCGTGAAAGCTCTCGGCAGCTGCAACAAGGTGATAGAGACTACGCGCACATTCAACGACTTGAAAAGTTTCCACCACCTCGACAGTCATGGCATAGTCGACCGTGACCGCCGCGACGAGAAAGAGGTGGCATATCTGCGGCGCAAGAACATACTCGTTCCCGAAGTTGCCGAGATTGAAAATCTGTTGATGCTTGAGGATGTGGTGAAAGCGGTCGCCAACCACCACAGGCGCAACGAGAATGTGGTGTTTGACAAGGTCAGGAAAGCCATCATAGCCATGTTTAAAGCCGACATCAGACAGCAGGCATTGCTACACACCCGCCACAAAGTCAAACAGACGGTCGAATACCGCATAGACGGACGTTTCCGAAACATCAACCTGCTCGAAGAGCATATCACCGGTTTGGTGAATGAGATTAACCCTCGGGGTATCTACGAAGATTTGTGCCGGGAGTTTCACAGCTACGCCGAAAACAACGACTACCGGGCCATACTGAAAGTCTATAACCAAAAGACAATGATTCAGGGCAGCAACGTGGCCTCGCTTTGCGGCATCAAAGGGAGCCGCGACGAGTATGTCAAATCCATTATTTCAATTCTGAAGTCGGGCGGCGCGAACGCCGACCGCATACGCCGCGCGATTACCCGCGTTTTCGGGATAGACAGCATCGCAGACGCGGCCGCCGACTCAACACCAAAACAGCAATGAGCAAAACAGGAATCTGGATAGAGGCGATGAGACTGCGCACACTGCCGGTATCGGTCGCCGGAGTGGTCATGGGCGCGGCTCTGACGATGATGTATGGCGAGTTCAAGCCCCTACCCGCCACACTATGCCTAATCTTCGCCATTCTGGCGCAGATAGCGTCAAACTTCGCCAACGAATATTATGACTACAAGTCCGGGGTTGACGCGCCTGGCCGCGAAGGCCCGCGTCGAGGGGTCACCGAGGGCGACATCAGCCCTAAAGCGATGAAAATCGCCACATTCATCACCCTCGGGCTCGCCTGCGTCACCGGCTGCTGCATAGTGCCGCCGGGAGAGTGGTGGCTTTATCCTGCCGGGGTGTTTATCGCACTCGGGGCGTTGGCCTACAGCACCGGCCCCTACCCGCTGTCGCGCCATGGGCTGGGGGAAGTCGCCGTCATCCTGTTTTTCGGTATAATCCCTGTCAACCTCACCTTTTATGTGCAGACAACGCACTGGGACTTCTCCGCTCTATTCGCCTCATTTTCAGTGGGTCTGATGGGTGCGAATGTGATAATCGTCAACAATTACCGCGACTGCGATGCCGACCGCTCAGTAGGCAAGCGCACCCTCGCCGTCATATTCGGGCGCCGAACGTTGGCCGCGCTCTACCTGTTCAACGGCTTCATTGCCGTGGCATTGATGCTCCCTCTATGGTTGCTTCTCCCACCGGTTAGCTGGATTGTCCCGGTGCTGTACTTGGTGGCTCACACCGCAATCTGGTGGCGTATGAGCCTCCTCGAAGGGCGCCGTCTCAACCCGCTGCTGGGAATGACGGCAATCGCCATGGCACTCTACGCCTTAGGGACGCTAATCACCGCAATATCAATAATCTGAACGCTATATTATGCCGAGACCTCTGATTGAACTTAACAGCGACCGCCTTTATTTCAAGGGGATGTCGCTCGACAATCCCTACCACGCCGCGATACCCGAAGGCCTCACGGTAATCGGGGGACCTAACGGGTCGGGAAAGACCACCCTCGCCAACATAATAGCGTCAGGATGGAACTTCCGCACCAACCTCATAGCTTCGCCGCGAGGCAAACTTTCAGTCAAACTTCTGCAATTCACCGACATACATTCGTTGACAGGCGTTGGCACCGGATACTATCAACAGCGTTTCGAGTCATCGATGAACGATGACGTCCCCACGGTGGCCGAGGCTCTCGGCGACACAGTCAACACTCAGGCGTGGCGGCGGCTCACCGACCGTCTGAGGCTGAACGACATCGGCAACAAACGCATCAACTACCTGTCGAGCGGCGAGCTGCGAAAACTGCTTATCATAAACGCATTGACCCAGTCGCCCGACCTGCTGATTCTCGACAACCCCTACATAGGTCTCGACGAAGCGTCGAGAGCGATACTCGACGAAGCCCTTAAAGAGCTTATAGCCCAGGGGGTCAACATAATATTGCTATTGTGCAACCCCGGTGACCTGCCGACAGCCACCGACACACTGATAACAATCGAGCAGGGGAGAATCAACCCACCCGTCACCAACGACGGCAACGCCGAGACGCTGCGCCACCGGATGGCCATACTGATGGATTACGCCATCGACGCCGAGTCCATCCCTCCCGCCCCCGTCTTGACCGACAGACCTGCCGAAGTGGTGCTTAAGCTCGAACGCTGCGAGGTGAAGTATGGCCGACGCGTCATACTCAAAGATGTTGATTGGGAAATAAGAAAAGGGGAGCGTTGGGCATTGGCCGGGCCCAACGGCTCAGGGAAATCAACGTTGCTAAGTCTCGTCCACGCCGACAACCCGCAGGGTTACTCCAACACCATCACCCTTTTTGACCGCCCCCGCGGAAGCGGCGAGACGATATGGGACATCAAGCGGCGCATCGGCTACATATCACCTGAGATGCACCTCTACTTCAACGGCGGCGGCAATGTGGAAACCATCGTGGCCCAAGGGCTTAACGACACTGTGGGGCTATATGTGAAAACGCAGCCCCACCAGCTCAAGCTCGCCCGTCAATGGCTCAAATTGTTTCACCTCGAGCCACTGGCCGACAGACGTTTCAACACGCTTTCGAGCGGCGAACAGCGCATGGTGCTGATAGCGCGCACGCTAATAAAGCAACCCGAGCTGTTGATACTTGACGAGCCGCTCCACGGCCTTGACTCGGCTCGCAAACGCGCCGTCAGAGCCGTCATCAACCACATCGCATCGCGAACAGACCGTGAAATGGCTCTGATTTATGTCACACACTACCGCCCGGAAGTGCCGGAGTGTGTGACCCACACTAAAACGCTTTCACGACTTTGAACCGCCGCGACGACGCTTGCCGCCGCCATAGTCGTTGTACATCTTGATGAAAAAGACGATGAAACTCAACACCGCCGACAGAGCGTTGCAAATCCACAGCGGGGGATTGTCGAGAAGCAACCCTTGAATGCAGAACCCCACGCTGCCGAGCGTGAGCATCGTGAACCCGGGGAGTGAAATGCCATCGGTATCACGCGTCCTGATGGTGCGAATCGCTTGAGGCAAATAGCCGAAAACCAAGCATAACGAAGCTGTGTAGCCAATGATTGAAGCGGTCAAATCCATAATTGCGCTATCGTTTACGGTTGAGGATATTAGCTTTATGATAAATGCAAATGTAACAATTTTTGTTCAAACAATGCCTACGCTATTTCATCAACTATCTTCAATCATGAGGGGAAAAGGGAATCGCGCTCCATTCCCACCGAGGGAGAGGTTAAAAACGTAAGGGCAGTCGTGTCGATGGGCTATCGGTTCTAAGCGAAATTGGTTAACTTCGCGGATATGAACAGCAATGAACTGAGCGAAAGCGAAATCCGCGAGATGCTCGACCGCGAGGGTGAGCGCATCAATTCTCCCCGATTTATCGAAGCTGACCCGGTGCAGTTTCCCCGGCAATATGACGCGCAACAAGATATAGAGCTGGCGGCATTGCTGTCGGCCACAATCGCGTGGGGTAACCGCAAGATGATATGCTCCAACTGCGCCAAAATGCTCAGACTGATGGAGGGGCGTCCCTATCATTTCGTGATGGACGAGGGCTATGAGGAGCTTGCCGACGGCAACATCCACCGGACGTTTTTCGTCAACAATCTGCGCCATTATCTGCGCGGCTTCCGCTTGATATTCGCCCGGCACGGTTCGCTCGAAGGCTTGGCACGTTATCTCCACATCGCCCAAAGCGAGTCGCCTGCGTGGAAACTTGTCGAGGGGATGAACGAAGCTATCCGCGAGGCCAACGGCGGAGAAGCCGACAGCCGCTGTCTGCCGCAAAATCTGACGACAACAGCCCTAAAACGTGTCAACATGGCGTTGCGATGGCTCGTCAGGGACGACGGCATAGTCGATATGGGGATATGGAAAGTGGTCAAACCAAGCCAACTGTTTATACCGCTTGATGTACATGTGGGCAACACGTCGCGCGACTTGGGGTTGCTCACACGCCGTCAAGCTGACCGCCGCGCCGTCGAGGAGCTGACCGCCGCGCTGCGCCGTTTCCGCCCCGCCGACCCGACTTTCTATGATTACGCCCTGTTCGGATTGGGAATCGAGAGCAAAAAATGCTGAAACCGCTTCAACAGCGGCGGCATCACCTCAAAGGCATCACCTCAAAGGTGAAAAGCCACAACATCAGCTATACCCGCTAATTGAGTGCCACTTGATGGAATGAACGGCAGTGGGCAAAAATAAAGGAAGGGCGTGCCGGCGGCGCGCCCTTCCCGATATGGAAGTATTGCAATTTTTTCGCTGGTTTCTACAAGTCGGTGGGGACAGCCACAATCTTCATGTTGTTGTCGCGAATGAATCTCATGATGTTTTCGCGCACGTCGGATGGCTGTACATCGGCTTCGATGCGCCTCAAGGCGTTGAACACCGATGTGCCGCACTGGTAGACGTGTCTGTAACTTTTTGCCACATCGTCAATCTGCTCTTCGGTGAAGCCGTGGCGGCGCATGATATAAGCATTGATGCCATAGTAGGCAGCGGGGTTATGTGCGATGATGACGTAGGGGGGGACGTTAGAGCCGATTCGGCACCCTCCTTTTATCAGCACCCAATCACCGATTTTGCAGCCCTCGTGGAGCATAGCGTTTGACGACATGATTGAGCAATGCCCCACGACGGTATCGCCGGCTAACATCGCGCCGTTACCAATCACGTTCTTGCCTTGAATCCAACTGTCATGACCGATATGGCTTTCTGCCATGATGAATGAATCGTTACCGATGCGCGTGCCTTGACCTTCGCGAATGCTGCGGTTGATTATGACGTGTTCGCGGATGACGTTGTTGTCGCCGATTAGACAGAACGTATTTTCGCCTTTCCAACGGAAGTCTTGCGGGTCAGCTCCGATGATGGAGCCTTGATAGACTTTGTTGTTTTTCCCCATTCGGGTGCCGCTGATAATGCTCGTATAGGACATTATCTCGCAATTGTCGCCGATTTCGACATTAGCGTCGATGAAAGCGAAGGGGTGAATTGTCACATCTTTGCCGATTTTGGCAGAGGGGTCAATGTGGGCTAACGGACTAATCATGGTTTTCTGTTTTTTGTTAGGTAATCGACTTAGGGTTTATCGTCCACCGCCGAGTGACTGATACAGGTTTATGACAGCTTTTGATCTCGACAACCGGGTTGAGAGTTGAGAGATTTGCGCTCCGAGCAGTCCCTGCTGGGCTGTCAGCACTTCGAGATAAGTCGAAGTCCCCAAAGTTAATAATTCTTGGGTATATTCGACCGATTTTTCAAGATTTTCGACCTGTCGGGCAAGATAAGCCTCTTTCTCAGCGCTCTTTTCATAGATAGTCATGGCGTCGCTGACCTCAGCCGAAGCTGCCATCAGAGTGTACTCGAAGTTGTTCATCGCCTGCTTTTGTTGGGCTTTGGTGGCTTCGAGCCGTGCGATGTTGGCACCACGGGAGAATAATGGTATTGTGAGCGAGCCTGCGATTTGCGCGAACCAGTCACCGGGATTTGTTATGAAACTTCCGATTAGATTGGTGAATCCTCCGTTGGCGGTGATATTAAGCCCCGGATAGAAGTTTGCTCGCGCCTGATTTGTGGCGTAATAGGCTGTTGCGAGAGCCTGTTCAGCCGCTCTGACGTCGGGACGCGCCGCGAGTTCTCGCATCGGTATGGCTTCGCGAAGCATTGTCGGCGCCACGAGTGTAGCCTCGGGGCTGACCACCCACTTCTGTGGGGTTGTGTTGACCAACAGCGACAGAGTGTTGTTGACCTCGTCAATCGCTACCTCTAAATCGGTAATCGATGCGAGAATACTGTAGTAGTTGGCTTGGCTTTGCACGACAGCTGTCTCGTTGAGACGTCCCGCCAGCTTGAGGTTTTTCATTGTCTCGACGCTCTCAGCCCACAGCCCGGCTGTCTCCCGGCTGAGTTTCAACTGAGCCTCGAGATTAGCCAAAGTGTAGTAGGTGCTTGCCACCGCGGCGATAATCTGCGACCTCGCAGCTTGATGGTAGGCCTCGCTCTGCAATAAGGCGGCTTTGGCACCGCGCTTGGAGTTGAGCAGCTTGCCGAATATATCCACCTCCCACGACGCAGCCGCGGGAAGCTGATAAGTCCATATATTATTGCCGGCGTAAAAAGCGCCTGCTCCGTTGGGTGCGAGAGCCAGCGACGGGAAGAAGCTGAGTTTAGCGCCTTTGAGCTGGGCGTGCGCGATGTCGACGTTGAGCTTTGCGTTGCGGAGGCTTGTGTTGTTGACCAACGCCTGGTTAATGAGGTCGACAAGCACCGGGTCGGTAAAGACCTGTTCCCAGCGGAGGTTGCCGAACGCCGTCGAGTCGGGCTGTGCCTGACGAGCCTTGACATATTCCTCGGTCAAGGCAGAGTCTTGTGGCATCTCAAAATTTTTGTAGATGTTGCAACTGCCGAGCATAATCACGCCCAATGCTACCGCCGCAACTCTTGCCATATATTTAATTTTCATCGTTAAGTCAGTATCAGAATGAATGATTAATGGGAGTATTGCTCAATCTCAGCCTCGATGCCGCTGTTGTCGGTGTCTTTCCACTGTACGGGCGTAATCTTTTCTTGAATTTTCTGGAAGATTACAAACAGAGCCGGCACGAAGATTATCTGTAGCAGCATACCTATCAACATACCGCCGATAGAGCCGCTACCGAGCGCGCGGTTACCGTTGGCGCCTACACCCGATGCGAGCATCATAGGCAACAAACCGATAATCAACGCCAAAGAGGTCATCAAAATCGGGCGCAGACGGTCGGCAGCGCCGGCGATTGCGGCGTTGACGATTGACATGCCCGTCTTTCGGCGGTCGAGTGCGAACTCTACGATAAGGATGGCGTTCTTAGCCAACAGACCGATAAGCATGATGAGCGCAATCTGCAAGTAGATGTTGTTAGATATGTCAAATAACGATGCGAAGATAAACGCGCCCATCAATCCGAACGGTATCGAGAATATTACGGCGAAGGGGAGGATGTAGCTCTCATATTGCGCCGACAGCAAGAGGTAGACGAACAGCAGACACAGTCCGAAGATGATTGCGGTGGCGCTACTTGACGAAGAGCTTTCCTCGCGGGTCATACCGGCATACTCGTATGTGAAACCTGCCGGAAGCGTTTCGGCGGCGACGCGCTCGATAGCTTTCAGAGCGTCGCCTGAAGAGTATCCGACGGCGGGTGAGCCGGTCACGGAGATTGACTGGAACATATTGAAACGTGTGAGCAAGTCGGGGCCATACACGCGCTTGAGCGTAACGAAGTTGCTCAGCGAAGCCATCTCGCCGCCATTTCGTACCTTGATAGCCGACAAAGTCTCGGGCGATACGCGGGCCTCGGGAGCCGCTTGCATCATCACGCGGTAAATCTTACCGAAGCGGTTGAAGTTTGACACATACATACCGCCATAGTAGCCCTGCAGCGTCGACAAAATCGTCTGCGGGCTGATGCCAGCACGCTTAGCCTTCGCGGCGTCGATGTCGACCATATACTGTGGGAATGTGGGGTTGAATGTCGAGTAAGCCACTGAAATCTCGGGCTGAGCGTTTAGTTTTCCGAGGAACTGCTGTACGATGCCAAAGAAGTTGTTGATGTCGCCGCCCGTGCGGTCTTGCATCTTCAGCTCAAAACCGTTGGTCACCGAGTAACCGGCAATCATAGGCGGAGCAAAAGCTACGACGCGTCCATCCTTGATTTGAGGCGTAACGGTTGCATAGATGCGTCCCAAGACCGCGGTGGAGTTTTCGGTTTTGCTGTCGCGCTCGTCCCAATGTTTCAATTTGACGAGGAATGTACCATAGGTCGCGCCTTGGCCGGCCAAGAAGCTGTAACCGGCAATCTTCTGGCAATATTCCACGGCGGGAATCTGGCACACAAGCCTGTTGACTTTGTCGAGGGCCTCCATTGTGCGCTCTTGCGATGTGCCCGGGGGCATATCGACCATCACGAAAATCATACCGGTGTCCTCGTTGGGCACCAAGGCAGTCGGACGTTTGTTCATCAACACGACCAATGCGATTATCGCCAGCATCACAATGGCGAACGACGAAATCTTGTGATTGATGAAAAACTCCACATAGCCTTTATATTTTTTCAACAGACGGCCGTAACCGGTCTCGAAGCCTTTGTGGAATCGGGGGCTGAAAATACCCATAATGGTTACCAGTGCGACTGCCGAAGCGATGATGCATTTCCAGGGAGTGCCGAAGCTGTACCAGCCCAACACCATAAAGGTGATTGTAGCGACCAGGAACACCATCGTAATCAACGGGTGGATGTTGAGTTTGAACATCTTGCCGTAGCGTTCTTTAAACGATTGTCCGGCTGCCGAATAGGCCTTGCCCATGCGTTCTTTGAGCGTGGACTCGTCGTCGTGGGCTTTAAGCAACACGGCGCAAAGTGCCGGCGACAGCGTCAGGGCGTTGATTGCCGAGAAGAGGATGGCGATTGCCATAGTCAAACCAAACTGGCGGTAGAACACGCCCGATGTGCCGGGCATGAACGACACGGGGATAAACACGAGCATCATGACCAGCGTGATTGACACCAACGCGCCTGCAATCTCGCCCATCGCGTCGATTGACGCTTTGCGGGCGTTCTTGTAACCCATATCGAGCTTTGCGTGTACCGCCTCGACCACCACAATCGCGTCGTCGACCACAATCGCGATGGCGAGCACCAGAGCCGAGAGTGTGATGAGGTTTATCGAGAACCCAATCACCTTCAGCATGAAGAACGTACCAATCAATGCGACGGGGATGGCGATGGCCGGGATAAGAGTCGAGCGGAAATCCTGCAAGAAGATATACACGACGAAGAACACGAGCACAAACGCCTCAATCAACGTCTTCACAACCTCGTGAATTGACGCATAAAGGAAGTCGTTGTTGTTCAACGGGATAGCGAACTCAAGCCCTTTCGGGAGGTCTTTTTTCATCTTTTCAACCAACGCCTCGCAGTCTTCGATAATCTGCGTTGCGTTTGAACCTGCGGTCTGGAACACGATTGCCATCGTCGCCGGTTTGCCGTTGAGCGTGTTATGGAAACCATAGGTCACCTTGCCGAGCTCAATGTCGGCAACATCTTTCAGGTAGAGCACCTCGCCGTTTTCAGTGGCTCGGACCACGATGTCGCCAAACTCCTCGGGGGTTTCGAGGCGGCCTTTATATTTCAATGTGTATTGGAAAGATTGGTTGCCCTGTTCGCCGAATGCGCCGGGGGCAGCCTCGATGTTCTGCTCTGCGAGCGCATAAGCTATATCGTCGGGCATCAATCCATACTGTCCCATAACGTCGGGCTTCAACCAGATGCGCATAGAGTAGTCGGCACCAAACGACATCACGTCGCCCACACCCCGCACGCGTTGCAGCTCTGGGATGACGTTGATTTTCATGTAGTTGTCGAGGAACACCTCGCTGTAGACGCTGTCGGTGGCATACAGTGCCACGCCGACGAGCATTGAAGTCTGGCGTTTCTTGGTAATCACACCCACCTTGGTAACCTCGGCGGGGAGCAAGTTTTGAGCCTTAGCCACGCGGTTTTGCACGTCGACGGCAGCCATGTCGGGGTCGAAGCCTTGTTCGAAGTAGACTGTGATGTCAGCCGAACCGGTGTTGGTTGCGGTTGATTCCATGTAGGTCATTCCCTCGGCTCCGTTGATAGACTCCTCAAGAGGTGCTATAACCGAGTTAAGCACGGCCTGTGCATTTGCGCCGGTATAGGTAGTCGATACCTGGATTGTAGGAGGCGCGATATCGGGATACTGAGTGATAGGGAGAGAGAAAAGTCCCAAAATACCCAGCAGGACAATAAAGATTGATATAACCGTCGACAGGACAGGACGGTTAATAAAATTGTCAAGTTTCATCTTGAATATGTAATGGGGTTCATTAGTTCTGTTTTGCGGCTGTTGCTTGTTTTGAAGGGTCGACGGGGTTGATAATCATACCGTCTTTGACGGTTGTTCCGACACCTTCGATAGCGATGCGGTCGCCAGCTTTCAAGCCTGAGGTAACCACGAAGTTCTTGCCGTCGTTGACGGGTGAAACGGTGATTGGAGCCGACGCTACTTTGTTGCTGTCGTTGAGCAGATAAACGAAACGGCGGTCTTGAAGCTCGAATGTTGATTTCTGTGGGATGATGATAGCGTTTTCGGTCACTTGGGGAATCAGCACTGTGCCGGTAGAGCCGCTACGCAACATTCCGGTGGGGTTGTCGAACAAGGCGCGGACAGTGGCCGAGCCGGTTGCGTTGTCGAGCACGCCCGACACCGTAGCCACTTTGCCTTTTGACTCGTAGATGTCGCCGTTGGCGAGCTTCAACGACACCTCAGGCATTGATTTGAGGCTCTCGGCGAGCGATTTAGCGCCGTTGTCGGTCAAGTTGAGGATGTCTTTCTCGTTGAGCGAGAAGTAGGCATACACTTTAGAGTTGTCGCTCACGGTGGTCAAGGGGGTCACCGAGCTGGGCGATGCCAACGAACCCTCGCGGTTGGGAATCGTGCCCACCACGCCGTCGCTGGGCGATGTAACCACGGTGTACGACAAGTTTTTGCGAGCGTTCACCAAGTTGGCTTGAGCCGAAGCCAAGTTGGCGCGGGCCTGGCGTAAATCGTTGTCGGCGAGTTGCCACTCATATTCGCTGATGATGTTTTTGTCGAGAAGCTTGCGTTTGTTCTGCGCTGTCAGCTCGGTGGTTTCCACTGCAGTCTGAGCGACTTTCACCGATGCCTCAGCCGCGTCGACAGCCGCTTGATACTGAACTTGGTCGAGAGTGAAAAGGGTTTGTCCCTTTTTGACGTGTTGTCCCTCGTCAACGTGTACGGTTGTGATGAATCCCGATACCAACGGACGGATGTCGATGTCGGTCTTACCCTTAATGGTCGTCGGGTAGCTGCTGTTAAGCTCGGAAGTGCCCAGAGTGATGGTCATCGTCGCGATGTCGGGAGCACCGCCTTGTTGTTGCTGCTGGCCGCCCGAGCATGATGCCATAGCCACGCATAGGCCTGTTGCGAGTAAAATGTTTGTTGTCTTCATTGAGGGAAAAGTTAATTTAACCATTTTTCCTTACCTTAAAAATATGTATACTTCAAAATTTGTCGCAAAGGTAGTTATTTTCACATTATCAACAGACTACTAAAGTTATAAAAAATGTCATTACAGTTGGCATTTTTCGCCCATTTTTTCCATAAAACGGAGTTATTTTAGCCAATTTTACATCATTAACGCTCTTTTACTCAATTTCACTAACAGATGGCCTCTCGGTCGGGGGGGGTGGGGACGGCGGCGTAGAGTTGCCGCTACAATAATGTGTCGCAAAAGGCACCTAAATCGAGGACAAAGTGCTAACTTTGTACTTGTTATGGAAACAGATAATCAGCAACCAACAAAATACTATCTATATATTGATGAATGTGGCGACCACAACTTGAAAAAGTTTGATCCCACATTTCCGGTGTTCACCCTTTGTGGAATATTGGTATCACGCAAAAATCTGAATGCGCTGAATAAGGCATTTGAAGATTTGAAAAGAGAAATATTCGGCACAACTGACATAATCATACACTCGGTAGACATTCGCAAATGGCGAAATGAGTTCATGGTACTTAAAGATGATGAACTTAGAGTTAAGTTTTTCTCAGGTATAGAACGAATTTTAAGCCAACATGACGCATATGTTATTGTTAGTTGTACAATTCTTAAGGAGCAATTAAGCAAATTCTGCGTTCGTGGAGAAGAAGAGGATGTGTATGGGTTATCATTATCATACCTCATTGAACGTAGTATATTTTGCGCTGATAATCAACAAGGGCCAAATCCGCAAATATCTATTGTAGAAGAACGCAGGGGTAAAAAAGAGGACGCAAAATTGCTGAACTATTATAATGGACTAAGAAATCGAGGCACAAAATGGGTTACCTCTGAGCGGCTTAAAAATAGAGTCGGTAATTTCGGGTTCAAGTTTAAGAAAGATAATATTATCGGATTGCAAATAGCTGACCTTATAGCATATCCAATAACACAGCACATATTGCATCCTGAGCGTCCTAATCGTTCATACGAAGCGATTAAGCATAATATATTTTCAGACAATGGCGTATTGCTTGGACAGAAAGTAATACCGCATTAAACGAAAAAGAGCGGCTAAAAAACCGCTCTTCCAACCGGCTACTGCCGATCCATAAAATCGTTGCTCGCGCAAGCGAAGTGTTTCTTTCAGGGGAAACTGCCCTTTTTCTACTGCAAAATTAGAAATAATTTCTCAGTAGCCAAAATTAGAACGAGTATTTCGGAGAAAAAGTTGAGATAAAGTTCTTAAAGTTCTTGATTTACGCCACGAAGTTGCCGCTACAATAATGTGTCGCAAAAGGCACCTAAAGGGGATTCAGTTAATGGACTCTTTCGTGTATATACATAGTCGTATGCGTCATTAAACGACAAATAACGTCGCAATATTTGCGACGAACTTAGTCAATTATTGTCGCATCACCAAGAGAATCCATATAATGTTGCAAAAATTGCGACGATTTTTTAAACCCGTCCATTTTTAGTGGGCAGTAGTGACTTTTCAAGAAAAAGTAATAACTTTGCAATTGAACGGCAATCGTCTACACAGCGTTGGTGAGGCTAACGAGGGTCTCTCCTTATCGTCGTCAAAAACATAACACAAAAACTTTATTTAGAGAACCTCCATTAAATTTATGAATATAGCTATTGGTAGATTCATTTCTTTAACGTCTGGACGGTGTATTTCTTTAGTTAAGTGCTTCGTTGCTATACTTGTTTTTACAATCAGCGCATTGACGTCTAATGTTTTTGGTCGCAGTATTGATTGTATTGTTGTTCACTCTGTTTCCAATCCTGAGTCAATAATCTTTCTTGATAAAGCTCATACTATTGTATTTGAGAATGAGCAAGTGGTCATTGGTAATATGCAGTTTCCTAATGATGATATTTTGCGATATGAGTTCGCTAATAGCTCGGAATGTGGCTTGACGGACATTAAAGGCGATTTGTCTGATGTAGCCATTTATCCCGAGGGCTTTATTACTTTTGCAAGAGTCGATGATGTCGAATCAGCTCATGTTTACACTGTGGACGGTCGCGAATGTCCAACCGTGCGTGTCGGGCTGACTCTTGATTTCTCGTCAGAGCCGGCCGGGGTTTACATCATTTATTTTGCGACTAAATCATTCAAGATTGTTAAGCGATGAAGAATACAGTAGCCGCTTTATGCTTCGTTATACTCTCTTTTGCAAGTGTTTTTGCGGCAGATGCATCTCATAAGCCTATTTTGATTTTTAGGACTAATGGTGTCATCGATTTGCTTTATAACGATGAAGTATCTAAAATTGAATTATCAAAACTTGATGTCGATTCTGTTGAGCATGAGAATTATGTAATTCAAGAATTTTATCTAACCGGTGATTCTGTACTGCGCATTCCGATTGAAGAAATTGATTCAGTTGCGTTTGGTGCGCGTAATTCAATAAAACCAAAAAAAAATGTTAGACGACTGACGGATGAAGAAGCTAATGCTATTACGAAATTCGATGGCTCGGCGCTGTATTATGCTTCCAGCACTCCATCATCTTTAATTGTTTCTTCAGGTGAGATCGTTTACTACGACCGTATTACCGATGTCATGCCATACGGTCTTTGTGCGAAAGTGGGTGATGTTAAGACGCAACAGGGCGAAATTGTCGCGAATATCACTTATCTCGACCCTTCTGATGTATTTGACGAATATCTCATTTTTAATCCCAGTTCTGAATTTACAAAGAGTTCGGCGCGGTTTAATGCGTTTGATAAAAGATACCCCTTTGTAATTAATGCACAAGGTGATGGATACAAAATTCATTCAGAACTGAATCTTCTTGACATTAATCTTGAACCCTCGGATGAGGTATACAACCCTATTAAAGACTATTATCATACTCGATTTAGACTCTATATAAGTCCAAAAGTCGAGCTCGATATGACGGTCCTTTCCGAAAGTGGTGAATTAGAATTTTGTTCGGAAACAGTACGGACACCAAAAATCGGTTCTTGGTGGCTCAAAGCCTATGCAGATTTGGGGTTCTTCCTTAGGTTTTGGGCAGAAATGGGCTTTAATTTTAAAGCTGAACTGAGTTATGAAGTTGAATTCGAATGGATACGTAAGGATGGCCAAGATCAATTTACTAACCCTATTGTGATTGAACGAAATCGGTTTACAAATGAGATTTTATCTGAAATCCATTTTAAAGGTGAATTGTTCTTCGGTGCTAAAATAAAACTCTATCTAAGCACGCTTTTTAACCGTATTGGTGCCGGTGCGTCAATCTATTTCGGTCCAAACTTAACAGCCGATTTTAGTTTAGCGAGCATACAAAAGTTGGGTAAGGATTTCGATGAAGCATTATATGGTAAAGCTGAATTATATGCCGAACCGCGATTGCTATTTGAACCATTTTGGTACCATCTCGACCACATACTTTGGGGAGATTTGGCAGAATATGAATTGCCGTTCAAATCGGATCTCAGATTTTCTAAGCGGACATTGAAACTGTTCCCTGATTTCAATACGCGCGCCGTGTCGGCAAAAGAAACTCAATCATTTGTTCAACAACTAAATGCGCCTAAAGCTATTGACATTGCCTCATATTCTGAGACCAATATTGAGATGCCGTTAGATATTAAATACGAAATTGAGGATGCTCAGAGCGGCAATGTTATAGCGGAAGTCCCCGACTACACGGCGACTGTCAATTCTCATAGCGAAGAATTGCAGACTTATAATACCGAATTAATCTTATCGGATTCGCTCGCCAACATGGATCCTAAAAATGTGCGCGTATCACCTATTATCCAATATGGCGAATACAGAGTTCATGCCCGTCCGGCATCTGTGGCTTCCGACATGGTATTCTCTCCAATAATTGCTACTTTATCTAACAATAGCGCTTACTTCGTTTCTGGCATGACGCCTGTATCCCAACACGACTACGAAGAGCGAACATACATCGAAGGAAACATTCTTCCTATTGCTGATTCTAACTCAAAGTTCGATAATACCGCCAACACAATCGAGTTCGAAAATCTTGCCATCCCTGGAACTTTCAATCGTTTGATCGGCACTTGGAGCGGCATTATTGATAATCAGCAAACTACACTATCGTTTAATGCCGATTCCACCGGAACATATAACGAAGAGAGTTTCTCATACCGCATTAACTCCCCGACCAAAGGCGGAGTCTCCATCACATTGGATAACGATGGCTCAATTGTTTTCTATATACTAAAGATAACAGATAACGCTCTTCAAATAATGGACCGCAAAATGATCAATAAATATACACTCTCAAAATGAAACGAATAATTCTATTTATAGTAGTTGTTTACACATATTTTTGCGTAAACGCACAGATTGGTTATCAAGTGTCGTTGCTGCATAATGCAACTGGACAACCTCGTGCCAACGAAACAGTCTCCGTTAAGATACAAATTACTGATTCTAAAGGCAATATCGTTTGCGATGAAACTAAAACCGAGACAACAAATGATTTCGGAGTTCTATCGCTGACTGTTGGCTCTAACGAAAATTTCGCCGATGCTAATTGGGGAAACTTACCTTTCTTCATTTCTGCGGAAGTCGACGGAGTGCTCATCGGCAAAAGCCAACTACTTTCAGTCCCAGTTGCCGAATACGCAAAAGAGAGCGGAACTCTTACCAAGGAAATCCTCAAAAGTAAAACGTGGTACCAGTACAGCCACAACGACGAGCGCGACAATGAATTTATTACTTTTTCAGATTCTACCTACAAAATAACCCGTCACGACGAAACTGAAACTATTTATTATTCCGGTAGTTATTACATTACCGGAAATATTGTTTACTTGAAAACGAAAAGAATACTTATTTACATTCCAAAACTTAATCGTCTCGTTAATTCTGACAGTTCCGGGCCTAATTATTATAAATAAGGATATTCAGTTAATGGACTCTTGCGGACATGGAATAATGGGCCGAGGATGGTTGTGAATGGGGTTGAACGTCTGACTCGTTAGCGGATATGCGATTCTCAGACGACGAACGGTAATGTTGGCCATTTTCTGAATATCTCTAATTTATTAATTGGTGTTAAAAAGGGCGGGCGAGGTCGCGAAAAAATGAGCGTGGGGTTTGCAGAGCGATGGTTTGGTTGTAACTTTATCGCCAATCGGCGGCAAAAACGAGCCGATTAGCCATAAATGGACGAAAAAAAACTTTTTCTTTTAGACGCTTACGCTCTAATCTACCGAGCATATTACGCATTGATGAAATCGCCGCGTTTCACGACCAAGGGGATTGACACGTCGGCTATATATGGTTTTTGCAACACACTCGACGATTTGCTGCGCAAAGAGAATCCCACCCATATAGCGGTGTGCTTCGACCCGAGGGGGGGCGCGACTTTCCGCCATGAGGCTTATCCCGAGTACAAAGCCAACCGCGATGCCCAGCCGGAAGGGATAACGGTTGCGATACCCTATATAAAGGAAATACTTGAAGCCTACAACATCCCGGTTATTGAGATGGCACGCTATGAGGCCGACGACGTGATAGGCACGTTGTCGCGCTTGGCCGAGGCCAACGGGTTTGTGACATACATGATGACCCCCGACAAGGATTACGGCCAGCTTGTGACCGACAAAGTGCTGATGTATCGGCCTGCGTTGAAGCAACAGGGGTTTGAGGTGAGGGGTCCGAGGGAAGTATGCGAGCGTTACGGCATAGACCGTCCGTCGCAAGTAATCGATCTTCTCGCCTTAGAGGGTGATGCCGTCGACAACATCCCCGGTTGCCCCGGTGTGGGAGAAAAGACGGCATCGAAACTTATCAAGGAGTGGGGTTCCGTGGAAAATCTTCTCGACAATACCGACAAGCTTAAAGGTGCCCTCCAACGCCGCATAACTGAAAACGCCGAGAAAATACGGTTTTCCAAGTTTCTCGCCACGATAAAGACCGACATACAGATGGATGTCGATTTCGACGACCTGCGCCGCCGCCCCGAGAATGTCGACAGGCTTCTCAAGATATTCAGTGACTTAGAGTTTAAGACTCTCGCCAAGCGGCTGTCGGTCAACACAGAGCCAATGGCTCCGCTTCCCGCGGGAGAGCCGTCGCTTTTTGACTTCGACGCGGCAACCGATGCCACGGGGTCGACGCAGGCGATGGCACTCAACGCCAACTACCTCGCCTTGACCGAATTGGCTGAAATAGGTGAGTTTGTGAGCCGCGCCGCCAGTTGCGAGGCTGTCGGGATGGCCATATCGGCATCAGGCGATGACACGATGACCTCGCGCATCGAGGCGATAGCGTTAGCCATAGCACCTGACGAAGCCGTCTACATCACACTCCCCTCCGACTCAACGGCGCGCGACGAGGTCAAGTCGGCGATAACGCCGCTGCTATCAGCCGACACGACGATAACGAGCCACGACATGAAGCGCAACTATTTACTGCTTAAAAACGAGGGGTTGCCGCTTCCTGCCAAGTTTTTTGACACTTCGGTGGCCCATTATCTGCTTCAGCCCGAAATGCGCCACACACTGCCAATGGTGGCGTCGGCGATGCTTAACTATCACACCATGTCGTATGATGACCCGTCGCACGACAATCGCGCCGCCGGGACAATCGCCGCCGACCAATGCTTAAGCCGTCTATGCGAGGAGGCCGACATCACTCTGCGTTTAAGGGCCGCGCTTATCCCCGCGCTCGAAGAGGGGGGGGTCTCGAAACTGCTGCACGACATCGAGCTGCCGCTCATCCCGGTGCTCGCCGAGATGGAGTGGACCGGTGTGAGAATCGATGTGAAAGAGCTCAACAGCCTCTCATCGGCACTGACCGAACGGTTGCAGCGGATGGAAAGCCAAGTCTATGAGCTGGCGGGCATTGAGTTTAATCTCAGTTCTCCCTCACAGGTCGGAGAGGTGCTCTTCGGGCAGCTCAAACTCGACCCGAAGGCGAAACGCACTAAGAAGGGGGCGTACTCCACTACCGAGGAGGTGCTTGAGAAATATGCCCACGCCCACCCGATAGTAGAGCTAATCCTGAAGATACGCCGTCTGCGCAAATTGCTGACCACCTACATAAATGCGCTGCCCGCTCTGATTAATCCCGCGACGGGCAAGATACATACCTCGTATAACCAGACGGTTACCGCGACGGGGCGTCTATCGTCGACCAACCCCAACCTGCAGAACATCCCAGTTAGAAGCGACGACGGTCGCGAAATCCGCCGGGCATTCATCGCAGACCCCGGCGACCTGTTTCTATCAGCCGATTACTCGCAAATCGAGCTTAGGCTGATGGCTGACCTCAGCGGCGACCGCTCGATGATAGAAGCGTTCCACCTCGGAGTGGACATCCATCAGGCCACAGCCGCCAAAATATACAAGGAGCCGCTTGAAAGCGTCACCGACGACCAACGCCGCAGTGCAAAGACCGCCAATTTCGGCATCATTTACGGCATTTCAGCGTTCGGGTTGGCAGAAAGGTTAGGCATCCCGCGTTCCGAGGCTAAAGCACTGATAAACGGCTACTTCGAGTCATATCCCGGAGTTAAAGAGTATATGGAACGCTCCATCGAACAAGCTCGCGCCGACGGGTATGTTACCACAATAATGGGGCGCAAACGTTATCTCCCGGAGATTAATTCGCGAAACGCGGTTGTCAGGGGATATGCCGAGCGCAACGCCATCAACGCTCCACTTCAGGGGAGTGCGGCCGACATAATCAAACGCGCCATGGTAGAGATATACGCCGCCATGGAGCGCGAGGGCCTAAAATCAAGGATGATTATGCAGGTGCATGACGAATTGATATTTAACGTGGTGCCCGATGAGTTACCTCGCCTGCAAAAGATAATAACCGATGGTATGGTGGGAGCCTATCGGGGTCGCGTGCCGCTCGAAGTGTCATCGGGTGTCGGACAAAACTGGCTTGAGGCTCATTAAGATGAGCAAACGCGGTTTAGGAGATGGATGCCGAGCGTGCCGCTAAGACGCTCCTCGGGATTGCCGGCTGTGAATCAACGCGAGTCCAGCCCCCAAAGCAGTTTGTGGCGGAGTGTTGAAGCGAATGTGTGCCCCTGCCGCTGCACAACGCGGATGGCGAACGTTGCGCGGCTCAGCCTTATAGCCGTCCCCGCCGGGAGCGTTACCGCTCTGCCGTCGATGCTCACGCGATAGGATTGCGCCCGTGAAGTGGTAAGCAAATCGACAACCGCGTCTGACGAGACCACGAGTGGCCTCATGGTTAGGGAATGGGCGGATATTGGCGAAATGACCCAATTGGGAGCTGTAGGCTCGACGATAGGGCCACCCACTGAAAGGTTGTATCCGGTGCTTCCGGTCGGAGTCGAGACTATCAATCCGTCGGCGAGATATGTGGCGAGTTCACGGCCTGCGATGCGCGCCTTGACCGTAATCATCGATGCGGTATCGGCCTTTAACACAGCCACTTCATTGAGAGCATAGGGCCACTGCTCAATTTCATGCCCCACTACCTCAATCCGCAGCAATGCGCGTTCCTCGATTTGGCATCTCCCCTCCATCACATCCTCAACCATTGAAACGGCTTCGCTAATCGGCACAGCCGCGAGATAGCCCAAGTGTCCGGTGTTTATACCGAGAATCGGAATCGCCTTGTCGGCGACCCATTCGGCCGTTCGCAGGAATGTACCGTCGCCGCCAATGCTCAACGCCAACTCCGCCGAGAATTGCCGGCTGTCAATAGTGTTTTGCACCGGTGGAGGCGCGGGTAGCACGCGGCACAGATAGTTGAAGAACGAAGATTCCATCTCAATCCCGACGTTGCGGCGGCTTAACTCCTCAAGGAATGCCGCGAGATCGGCGAGGTGTTCGTTTTGGTACTGATTGCCGTAGATTGCTATTCTCATTTCAATAACGGTGAGTGGAGAGTGGCGATGTGATAACCGGCTGTCAGACTTCCAGGTAATGGATAACTTCAAGGGCGCGGTCGCGCAATGATTTGTCGATCGCTCCGCCGGGACCGGAGATATTGTCCACACGGAATCCGTAGCGTTCGAGCGAGCGGGCTATCGCCGTCCCATCGAGACGGTTCACTGTCAGAGAGACCAGAAGCCTCCCCGACTCGTCGCGACGAGGGTTGACGCTGAGGCTCAGCAGGTGCGCGTCGCAGTCCTCGACCGCTCTTGCGATAGCCGAAGCCGAATAATCGTCGGGCGTGCAGGTAACCAGCAGGTCGGTAGTGTCGGAAAGCGTGGCAAAACCTGTCATTATCTCATCTTTTGCTCTCAATTGTTTCGGTTTTTTATAATTTCTGACTACTTTTGCAGTTAATACATTTCAAGTTGTTATCACAAATTTACAACTTATTTTGTAAATTCCATCGTATATTCAACGAATTGACAGGTAAAAAGATTATATACAACGGTTATAAACCGTTACAAAAAGGAACAATTTAGATGACTAATCTGAGTGTAAACATAAATAAAATCGCCACATTGCGCAACTCGCGCGGCGAGAACCATCCCGATGTTGAACAGGTGGCTGTCGACTGCGAGAGCTTCGGAGCCCAGGGAATCACGGTACACCCCCGGCCCGATGAGCGTCATATCCGCCGCGACGATGTCTACAAGCTGCGCCCTTTGGTCAAAACAGAGTTTAACATCGAGGGGTATCCGTCGGCCGAGTTCATGGACTTGGTGCTTAAAGTGAAGCCTGAGCAGGTCACGTTAGTCCCTGACGCCCCCGGCGACCTGACATCATCCGCAGGATGGGAAGTGGGGCCCAACATTGAATTTCTGACATCGGTCGTCGACCGTCTGCGCGATGCCGGCATACGCTCGTCGATTTTCGTCGGGACCGATACCGACAACATACGATTGGCGGCAAAGACGGGGGCGGACCGCGTTGAGCTGTACACCAAGCCCTACGCAGACCTCTATCCGCAAGACCCGGAGCGCGCCGTGGCACCATTTGTCGAGGCGAGCAAAGCCGCCCACAAGGCCGGTCTCGGCGTAAACGCCGGCCATGACCTCAGCCTTGAAAACCTCAAGTTTTTCAGCGACCGCCTGCCGTATCTGAACGAGGTCTCGATAGGTCACGCCCTCATCTGCGACGCCCTGTATCTCGGCCTTAAAGAGACGATAGCACGCTATAAGGCTTGCCTATCATAGAGCAGTTAAGAACCTAACAAACAGAACATACCGAACAAATAAACCAATCAAATGTCAATACTCTCGTCAATTACGCTACAAGCCGCCACGTCAGCCTTAACCGATACGGTTGCCACAATGGCCGAAACCATCAGCCCGACATCCACCGCACCCGCCCAAGAGCTGTCGGTCTGGGATCTCTGTGTCAAGGGTGGGTTCCTGATGATACCGATAGTGCTGCTGTCGATAGTGTGTGTCTACATATTCATCGAACGCGCCATCGTCATCAACCGCGCCGCCCGCCACGATGACACATTCATGCGCCGCATCAAGGACTATATCCACGAGGGTGAAATCGAGAGCGCGCAAAACTTGTGCCGCAACAACGGTTCGCCCTACGCACGCTTGATAAGCAAAGGAATCTCGCGCATAGGCCGTCCGATGAACGATGTATTGGTAGCAATCGAGAATACCGGCAACATAGAAATCTCCACGCTCGGCAAGGGGCTTCCATGGTTGGCCACCACAGCCGCCGGCGCGCCGATGCTGGGTTTCTTGGGGACTGTAACCGGCATGGTACAGGCGTTTTACGGCATCGCGAGCGCAGGCAACACTGCGGGCATCGCGGCCTTCTCCGAGGGAATCTACACCGCCTTGGTGACCACCGTGGCCGGTCTAATCGTTGGAGTAATAGCGATGTTCGCCTACAACTATTTGGTAGCTCGCATCAATTCGGTCATGAACCTTCTTGAGGCTAAGACAATGGAATTCATGGACCTGCTCAACGAGCCGGCCGAATAACTAAAGAGAATCAACATCATGGCATTCAAGCGACAAAACGACATGATGGCGACATTTTCGATGGCGTCGATGACCGATGTCATCTTCCTGTTGCTCATATTTTTCATGGTTACCTCGACATTCGTGTTCCCGACGGCACTGCAAGTCAACCTACCCCAGAGTTCGGAGCAGACAGCCATCAAGCCGAGCACCAGAGTGTATATCGACAGCGAGCGGAAACTCTATGCGTCGTATGGCGAAGAACAGCCTCAACCGATGGAGGAAAACTCACTGCTCACGTTCCTCCAGCTCACGCAGCAGCAAAGCCCCGATGGGTTCATAGCCATATTTGCCGATGAGAGCGTTCCCTATGGCGACATCGTCAAGGTGCTGAACCTCGGAGCGACCAACAGTCTCAAGATGGTGTTGGCCACAAAACCGACACAGCCAAAACAGTAACCCCCCAAACAGCCTCCGCCCCACAGATGAACCGTTCACGCCGCGACTCCATCATTGCCGCACTTCTGACCCTGCTGATATACGCGGGTATTATCGTTGTGTGCATCATCGCTTGCCTGAAATTCCCGCCGGGAGGCGAACCGCTGCCGCTACCGCAGCCCGAGGATGACGGCATATTGCTCGGCAGCGAGTATGTGATGCTCGGCGACGCCCCGACCCTTGCGGTCAACTCGCCCGATGAGTCCGCGCCCGACGAGACTTCCGCCGAAGCCGCCCCGGAGGCCGATGATGCGGTGAACGCCGGCGAGCCGGCAGAGCCGTCGCCCGTGGTGACATCGAAGCAGGAGTCACCGATGAAGGTCAAGGAGAAACCAAAGCCCGAGAAGAGCGGTCCCACGAAGGAGGAAATCGCCGCCCTCGAGAAAGCTCGCCGTGAGAAAGAGGCGTCAGACAAAATCAAGAAACAGATGACATTCTCGGGTAAGGGCACGGGGCAAGGGAAGTCCGGTTCTCCCAATGGGAACTCTGCCACGGGAGCCGCGTCGGGCTCTCCGGGGCACAATCTGGCCGGTCGCACCATCGAGTCGTTTGACAAACCGAGCGCACAACTTTCGGGCGAAGTACGCATACGCGTCAAAGTCAATGCAAAAGGGCAGGTGGTGTCGGCGAGTTATGAGGGTGGTAACGGACCCGCCGCCGCAAACTCTACGGTGCGCCAACGCTGTGTCAACGCATCGCGGCGTTCGCGATTCTCGGTGCGCACCGACTCAGACGGCGACCAGTCAGGCGTAATCACCTGGAGGTTCAAATAATCCGGTGAACGATAGGAAGACAGGGGTATGTTAACCAAATATATCTTAATTTACTTGGTATATCAGTTAAATTAAACTAATTCCATTATAATTGAGAGTTAAGTTGACCTTAAGATTTGCGTAGGTTTGGGGAAATATATACTTTTGTTATCGTGAAATCGAGGAGGAGGCGGCAGCTTCCTCTCTTTTGTTATTTAAGTGATATGATTGACAAGCAGTTATTAGCCGAGACCGTCAACGCCGCCATAGCCGGGACTGATATATTCCCGGTGGAAATCCGCGTTGAGCCCGGCAACAACATAGTGGTGGAGCTTGACAGCGAGACGGGTATCGACATCGACACCTGCGCCGCAATCACCCGCAAAATCGAGGCTGTGTTTGACCGCGACAAAGAGGATTATGATCTTGAGGTAGGGTCGGCCGGCCTGACGGCACCGTTCAAGGTCAGAGGCCAATATTTAAAGAACGTCGGCAACGAGGTAGAGATACTGACTTGCGACGGTCGCAAGCTGAGCGGCACATTGACTGCCGTCGGCGCTGACGACTTCACAGTCGAGATACCGGTCAAGGAGCGTCCAGCCGGAGCGAAACGCCCCGTCACGGTCATGAAAGCCGAGACATTCAAGATGGCCGACTGCAAATCAGTGAAATATTCAATAAAATTCAAATAAAGAAAAAAACATAACCCCTTATGGCAAAGAAAGAGGAAGCTCCCAACATGGTGGAGCGGTTCGCCGAGTTCAAAGAGCTTAAAAACATCGACAAAACCACAATGATCAGCGTGCTTGAGGAATCATTCCGCAACGTGCTGGCCAAGATGTTTGGCACCGACGAGAACCTTGATGTCATCATGAACCCCGACAAAGGAGATGTTCAGATATTCCAAAACCTCACCGTAGTACCCGACGGGGAAGTAACAAACCCCAATCTCGAAATCAGCATCAGCGACGCCCGCGCCGACAACGACCCCGACGCGGAGCTTGGCGAGGAGCACACCAAGGAAATCATCTTCGCCGACTTTGGGCGGCGCGCGATTCTCAATCTGCGCCAGACACTCCAGTCAAAAATCCTCGACCTGCAGAAGGAGGCAATCTACGCCAAATTCAAGGATCTTGAGGGAGAGCTTGTGTCGGGTGAGGTTTACCAGACATGGTCAAGAGAGACACTGCTTCTCGACGATGACAAAAATGAGCTGCTTCTGCCCAAGAGCGAGTCAATCCCCGGAGACTTTTTCCGTAAGGGAGAGACCGTCCGCGCCGTGATAGCCAACGTTGACAACAAGAACAACAATCCGAAAATCACAGTGTCGCGCACAAACGAGAACTTCTTGCGCCGGTTGTTTGAGCTTGAGGTTCCCGAGATACATGACGGACTGATTAACATCCGCGCGGTAGCCCGTATCCCCGGGGAGCGCGCTAAAATCGCGGTTGAGAGCTATGACGACCGCATCGACCCGGTTGGCGCTTGCGTCGGCGTGAAAGGGTCGCGTATCCACGGCATCGTGCGCGAACTGCGCAACGAGAATATCGACGTGATCAATTACACGTCTAACCCCCAGCTGCTTATCCAACGCGCGCTTAGCCCCGCTAAAATCTCGTCGATACGTCTCGACCAGGAAGAGAAGAAAGCGGAGGTGTTTCTACGCCCCGAGGAGGTGTCATTGGCAATCGGCAAGGGCGGTCTGAACATCAAGCTCGCCTCGATGCTCACCGGCTATGTCATCGACGTTTACCGCGACACCGAGGAAGCCGACGAGGAGGATATCTTCCTCGACGAGTTCAAGGATGAAATCGACGCATGGGTAATCGACACCATCAAGGAAACCACGGGCGCGATGACCGCCAAAGGGGTGTTGAGACTCAGCCGAGAGGAACTTATCGAGAAGGCCGACCTCGAGGAATCGACAGCCGACAATGTCATCCGCGTGCTGAAAGCCGAGTTTGAGGATGACGAGCTAGGCGCAGACCTGACAGAAGGCAATGAGCCAGAAAGCGAGGAGGAGCCGCAAGCGTAACTTTGCGCCCCTCTCCCCTACCTCACGCTCCAATTAACGAAAGAAAACCCCGATAACATTATATGGCGAAAACGAAAATCAGTAAAGTAGCAAAAGACCTAAACGTCGCACTGCCGACAGTTATAGACTTTCTGCGCAAAAAAGACATCACCATCGACGAAGGGCCCAATGCCCGCATTGAGGATGACGTTCTTGAGCTTCTTGTGAAGGAGTTCAAGGGTGACAAGGACTTGAAAAGCAAGTCGAACCAATTCACCACCGAACGCCAAAAGGACCGCGTGAAGCCCGCCGCAAAGGAAGAGCCGCGCCCCACCGTCGAAATAAAATTGCCAAGCGAAACCAACAAGCCTAAAATTATTGGGAAAATTGAGCTTGACCGGCACGGCAATCCAATAGTAAACAAAGTCGAAAAAGCTGTTTCCGGAGAGAAAGAACAGCCTAAGGCGGTTCAGGAGGAGAAGCCGGTGACAGCCGAAAAGGCCCCTGTAGCCGAAACCGCAGCGGTGAAAGCCGAGCCTGCCGAGAGCGCAGTCAAGGAACAGCCGGCAGCATCGGCAACCGGACCGGCCGCCGAGCAGCCTAAGAGGGAGACAACGGAGGAGAAAGTTGTGGCGAAAGAAGCCGAGAAAAAGGATATTCCTGCCGACAAGCCCGAAACTGTAAAGCCCGAGCCTGCCAAACCCGCCAGCGTCAAGCCGGAGCAGAAAGTTGAGCAGAAAGTTGAGCAGAAGCCGGAGGCGCCACAAGATGAAAAACCCGCGGCAGCCGCCAAGGAGGAAGAGATATTCAAAGTGGGTGTCCCCCCGACCGGATTGTCAATCAACGTTGTAGGCAAAATCGACCTATCAGCCATCAACCAATCGACGCGCCCCAAGAAAAAGAGCAAGGAGGAGCGTCGTAACGAACGCATAGCCAAGGCCGGAGCGAACGGTCAGGGTGTGAATAACGGTGACCGCAAAAAACGCCGTCGCATCGGAGGCAAGGAGAAAGTCGACATCGAGAAAGCGGGCAACCAACCCTCGCCGAGCAGTGGGCAGAACCGCGGCAACAACAACAGTAATAACGACAATAAGTCATCACGCCGTGACCGCGGCAATTCGTCGAAGGGAGAGCGCAACCGCCGTCCCGTACATACCGAGGTCAACGACGAGGATGTACAGAAACAGATAAAGGAGACCCTCGCCCGCCTCACCAGCAAGGATAAGGGTCAGAAGAAAGGTGCGAAATGGCGCAAGGAAAAGCGCGAGAGCTTCGCATCGCGAGAGCGCGAGGCGGCAGAGCTTGAAGCCGCAGAGAGCAAAGTGCTGAAGCTCACTGAGTTTGTAACGGCAAACGACCTTGCGATAATGATGGATGTACCCATCAACAATGTCATAGCGACCTGCATGAACTTGGGAGTGATGGTGTCAATCAACCAGCGTCTTGACGCAGAGACCATCAATATCGTTGCCGATGAGTTTGGTTTCTCCACCGAATATGTATCGGCAGAGGTTGTTGAGGCCATCGCATCGGAGGAAGACCGCGAGGAAGACTTGATGACACGTCCGCCCATCGTGACCGTCATGGGACACGTTGACCACGGTAAAACCTCGTTGCTCGATTACATTCGTAACGCTAATGTTATCGCCGGAGAGGCCGGAGGCATCACCCAACATATCGGGGCCTATAACGTTAAGCTCGAAGATGGTCGCCGCATCACGTTCTTAGACACGCCCGGCCACGAAGCATTCACGGCGATGCGTGCCCGCGGAGCGAAAGTTACCGACCTGTGTATCATCATCGTAGCCGCCGACGACAACGTGATGCCGCAGACGGTTGAAGCAATCAACCACGCATCGGCAGCCGGAGTTCCCATCGTATTCGCAATCAACAAAATAGATAAGCCGGCAGCTAATCCCGAAAAAATCAAGGAGGAGCTTGCCAATATGAACTACCTTGTCGAGGATTGGGGTGGCAAATACCAGTCGCAGGACATCTCAGCCAAAAAAGGTCTGGGAGTGAAGGAGTTGATGGAGAAGGTGCTTCTCGAGGCAGAGATGCTTGACTTGAAGGCCAATCCATCACGCAAAGCCACCGGTTCAATCATCGAGTCGTCGCTTGACAAAGGCCGCGGCTACATCGCCACGGTGCTTGTTCAGAACGGGACGCTGAGAATGGGCGACACGATTCTCGCCGGGACACACTATGGCAAAATCAAGGCAATGTTCAACGAGCGCAACCAACGCATCACCGAGGCTGGTCCGGCAACGCCAGTACTAATCTTGGGGTTGAACGGAGCGCCTACAGCGGGCGATACATTCAACGTGATGGATTCGGACCAGGAGGCTCGCGAAATCGCCAACAAGCGCGAGCAACTTCAACGAGAATTGGGCTTGCGCACCAAGAAGATTCTGACACTCGACGATATAGGCCGCCGCAAGGCTATAGGCAACTTCCAGGAGCTTAACATCATCGTCAAGGGAGACGTTGACGGATCAATCGAGGCGTTAAGCGACTCGCTGATAAAGCTGTCGACCCCTGAAATCCAGGTTAATGTGCTTCACAAGGCAGTAGGCGCCATCTCAGAGAGCGATGTCACCCTAGCCGCGGCATCAGACGCCATCATCATCGGTTTCCAAGTACGCCCCTCGCAAGCGGCTCGCCGCGAGGCAGAGCGAGAAGGTGTCGAGATACGTCTCTATTCCGTCATCTATCAAGCAATTGAGGAGGTCAAAGACGCTATGGCTGGAATGCTTGCGCCTGAGATTAAGGAGGAAATCACCGGTACGGCGGAGGTGTTGCAGACCTATCACATCTCGAAGGTTGGCACCATCGCCGGAGCGCAAGTGCGCGAGGGAAAAATCAAGCGCGGCTGCAAGGTGCGCTTGATTCGCGACGGCATAGTGCGCTACACCGGAGACCTCGGTTCGCTGAAACGTTTCAAGGATGATGTCAAGGAGGTGCTAACGGGCTACGAATGCGGCTTGAACATAGCGGGCTACAACGACATCCAAGTAGGCGACATCATCGAGGGATTCGAGGAAATCGAAGTCAACCGAACGCTTTAGGTGCGTGGCGAAGATAGACCGAAGTAGCCACGGCGGCTATCACGTCGACTTTGCAAATAGTAAACACGAACTAATGTCAATAGCATATATAGGCATAGGCTCAAACAAGGGTGACCGCTTAGCTCAGATAGAGCAAGCGGTCGCTTTGGTAGAGCGGGGTGCAGGTTGCCGTTCGCGGATATCGCCGGTAATCGAGACGGAGGCTTTGGGGTTTGAATCGTCCAACCGCTTTCTGAACATTGTGATAGAAATAGAGTGGAGCGGAACGGCTCACGAATTGCTAAATATGTTGCAAGCGTCGGAACGGATGATAGACGGGTCGCCCCACCGCGACGCGTCGGGGGGGTATATCGACCGCCGCATAGATATAGACCTGATAGCCTTAGGCGACGAAATCGTCAACGACCCTCCCGCTCTGACATTACCGCATCCGCGGATGCTTGAGCGTGAGTTTGTCACGACCCCTCTCAAGGCACTCGCCCCTCGATGGCGACATCCTCTGACGGGCAAGCCGTTGGCTTAGCGCGCCGGTTAACTTTATTTTCGATACGGCGAGATATGTTTATAGTTTATCAACAATCGATTGTCGCCCGCGGTGTTGTCGGCAAGAGAATTAATCTATATCTTTGCGGCAGAGAACCAAGGGGCAAATATCCCGATATCTAACACAGGCTAACCAAAACAAACTTTATAACCCCAATTATGCACAGCAAATATCTGAAATGCAGCATACTATTATTGCTGACCTTAATCGTTGCGCCTATAGTCAAAGCCGCCGACACGCCGGTTAAGCGCGAGATGCGCTCGTCGTGGGTGGCGACAGTGTGGCGTCTTGACTGGCCGCCGAGCGTAATCACGTCGACCGGCAACACGACACAAATCAACAAACAGAAGGCGGCGATGACCACGCTACTGGACTCGCTACAAATCAACAACTTCAACGCCATCAATTTCCAGGTTCGCTCACGCAGTGACGCGATGTATAAGTCGAGCTATGAGCCGTGGTCGACCGACTTGGTATCGGAGCGCGGCATGGACCCGGGCTGGGACCCGTTGGAGTGGGTCGTAGCGGAGTGTCATAAGCGCGGAATGGAGTGCCATGCGTGGCTTAACCCCTATCGCTATGAGTCGAGCGTATCGTCGACGCCGTGGAACGGACCGAACGATTACCGCACCACCCATCCCGAATGGATTATGGAGTATAACAACCAGTCGATACTCAACCCCGGGCTGCCGGAAGTGCGTCAACGCATCTGCGACATCATTAAGGAGATATTGACCAACTATGACGTAGACGGCATCTTGTTTGACGACTATTTCTATATCAACGGCACTCCGTTATCGGTGGATACCGACTTGTATAATAAATACAAGTCTAACGGCGGCACGATGAGCCAAGCCGATTGGCGCCGCGACAATGTCAACCAGATGGTAGCCGACGTGTACGCAACCATCCAGAAGGTAAAGCCGTGGGCGCGTTTCGGCATCTCTCCGGCAGGTGTCGCCTGCACAAAGGTTACCGTAGCCAACAAATATGGAGTAACACCATGTCCGTCGGGCAGTGACTGGCAGTATGACGGCTTGTATTCCGACCCGTTGGCGTGGATTTCGAGCCATAACATCGATTTCATCTCGCCACAGGTCTACTGGACGATAGGCGGCTCACCCAACTACTCGAAGGTTACGCCGTGGTGGGGGACGGTTGCAGAGAAATTCGGACGCCACCTGTATGTCAGCCATTCGATATCGTCGCTCACATCGAGCAGCAAAGCTCCCGGGATGAGCGGGCAGGAGAGTGATAAGGTCGTTGGGCACATAGACATGGCGTCGGGGCCCAACAGCGACAGCTATGAGGAATATGTAAATGAGGTGCGCCTCAATCGCAGCAGTTCGCTTGACGGCTGTCCGGGTTCGATATTTTATTCGACAAAATATATCTATTCGGCATCGCCGAAATTCGGTCACTATTTGAAACAGACAGTGTTCAACACCCCCGCAATCGCACCTGCTATGACGTGGAAACCGGGAGATAATCCGGGAGTTGTAACCAATGTTGCCCGTTCGGGCAACAAACTCAGCTGGACAGGGCGCGACAATGTGCGCTACACGGTCTATGCAATTCCCGACGAAGTCCCGTCGGAGAACTTCCAGTGTGAAGTCGAGTATCTGCTTGGCATGAGCTATGCCACCGAGTTTACCATTCCCGACAACAGATTGTCGGGTTATAAATATGCGGTGTGTGTACTTGACCGCTACGGTTATGAGTATTCACCCGCGTTCGCCGGCAGTAAGACGGAGACTCTCGCAGCCCCCGCCCTGACGTATCCCGCCGCCGGCGCCACCGTTGAGTTCCCGTTTGATTTCACATGGGAATCTGTCGACAAAGCCACCTCGTATATCGTGGAGGTAGCATCAGCCGCGACATTCAACCGCAACTCGCTGCTATACACCATCTCCTGCACCAGCACCGAGTGCTCAACGGCCAATATGCCGAGCCTTGAAGCAGACAAGAGCTATTATTGGCGAGTGCGCTCCTGCGGCATCTCAGCCAACGACGGCATCTCAGAGAGCCGTAAGTTTACGATGTCGAGAATGGTCATCACCTCACCCATCGACAAGTCGACCGACGTAGACCTCACTCCGGAGATAAAATGGAGCATTTCCGACCGCAAGGTCAACGTTGAGATGTCGACCAAAGAGGCGTTCAACACAATCACTTTCAGCGAGGAAGCCGACGGGGGTTCATGGCGCGTACCCACCGGATACCTTGCCGGGCTGACCACTTACTATTGCCGGTTGACATATGAGAAGAGCGGAGAGACAATGACCACTCCCGTCGTCACGTTCACGACTAAGGAGCATATACCGGGTCAGGTCAGCATCAGCTATCCGACCGAAGGCGGTGATTTCTATGCCGAGGATTATATCAAGGCCAATGTTGTCCCGGGTTACTATCAGGTGACTTTCCAAATCGACGAGAAGGCGAATGTCGGAAACCGTTTCATCCAGGAAACATCAGAAGTGCCCAACTGGCATAGCCGCAACATCGCGGGAGAAATGGGCAAGACGCTTGAGAAAGGGAAGCTCTATTATATGAGAGTCAGAGGTAATTACCGCACCGCCGACGGCAACAAATATTCGGAATGGTCGCCAGTCGTGTCGGCATACTACCGTGGAAACAATTCGGGAGTAGAAGAAATCGAAATAGGCTCTGACAACACTGATTGCGAGTGGTTTAACCTGCAAGGTATCAGAATCGACCGTCCGTCGTCGGGTGAGATAGTGATTCGCCGCAAGGGTTCGCAAGTCGATAAAGTACGCATCAAGTAGCCTGCCGTTACCTATAATCGTGACGCAGTTAAATAGCAAAGGTGGGTCGCTCCGAAAACGGGGCGGCCCACCGTCATTATGTCCATAAGATTAACTCAGGCAGTTGCCAGAAGACCGTGCCGGCGGCAGTGCCGGCATGGGAAGGTCAGACGCAGGCCTAAACGGTTGGGCGGAAAACGCAGGGTCGTGGTTGTGAGGCGGGGGTAATTTTGTCGATGATTGATTTGTCGATTTTATAAACCAAACTATAATCAGGATGTTATTGAATCTTTCAACCGATGAGATGCTGGGGGTGTGGAAGCTTAAGCGGTATTTCGAGCCGCTGAGGAGCGACTGCGAGCTGTCGCGAACCGATGGTGTCGATTTTGACCGTCTGCAAATGATGGAAATGAGGGAGTGGTATCTGGATTTGCTCGACAATGGAGATTTGTCGCTTTTGGAGGTGAGCGATATAGCTCGCGACGTTGCGCTGAAATATATGTCAGACGGGAGCGCGACCATCTCGCTCCCGGCGGAGTGCCGAAGGGTCGTGGAGGTGAAGCTCGACGGGTGGCGGCGCGCGGCTATCATTGTTGGGCCCGACTCGCCCATAGCCTCACTGCAGCGGTCGCCATATAGCCGCGGACGCATCGAGGAGCCTGTGGCTGTCGTCCACCAAGGGTATCTGCATATCTACACTCCGCCATCGCCCGATTCGCGCATCAGTTCGCTAAAATGTGTGGCAGAACCCGTCGATGGGTTCTATCGGTTTGACGAACGCGCCTTGGCGGCTATTCCCGCCGACATAATACAGACTAACTAAATCAAAAAAAATGACTATGGAGATAACGAGAACACGCGAGGTCTTGGAAGCCGCCCACCGGGCGTGGCTTAAACTCGCCGATTTGCGTCAACGCCGCGAACGCTACAAGAATTTCACTTATGGCCGCCAGTGGACCGACGCAATCTATGATAATGACGGCCGCACCATCAGCGAGGAGGAGCTTGCATCGCGCAGCGGCCGCACACCACTGACCAACAATCTGATTAGGCCGATGGTTAAATGCGTCATAGGGCGTTACAGGGATAGGCGCGCCCAGCAAGCAGCCAGCAACGACAGCGCGGTGAGGAAAGCCTACCGTGTGAATCAGCTTAACGAACTTGACTGCCGGACGCTTGAGGAGTTTCTGATTTCGGGATGCGCGATACAGCGCGTAGTGGAGGAGCACCGCCCGATGGGTCGCGGGGTGTGGGTTGACAACGTCAGCCCTCGCCGCTTTTTTATCAACAGCATCACCGACATCAGGGGCTGGGACACGGAGTTAATCGGGATGTTGCACGACATGAGCCTCGCCGAAGTAGTGATGAGATTTTCTCACGGCGACGCAGCCGCCGCCGACCGGCTCAGGGGCATCTACCGCGACATGAAATCGGGGGGGGTTAGCGACGGTTTTTTCACCGCCCCGTCAGGGCGTTGCCGGGTGATTGAGGTGTGGACATTGGAAAGCTGCGAGACTGTTGAGTGCCATGACCCTGAGACGGGGAGCATGAGCCGACTCACCCCTGACGACGCCGCCGGCCTTAAACGGGAAAACCGCCATCGGCAATCGTCGTGCCGCCCCCCACTGAAATGGCGCAAGACTACCGATATCCAGTGGCATTGCCGCTATATATCGCCTCGGGGTGACTTGCTGCACGAACGCCATTCGCGACTTGCGTCGGGTCAACACCCATTCATAGTGAAGTTATACCCGCTTGTCGACGGTGAGATACACTCGTTTGTGGAGGATATCATAGACCAACAGAAATATGTGAACCGCTTGATTACACTAATCGACCATGTGATGAGCACTTCGGCCAAGGGAGTACTCTTGTTCCCTTACCGACAGAAGATAAGCAACATGAGTTGGGAGGATGTCGGGAAGCAATGGTCGGCGTGTGACGGAATCATCCCTTATGACCCGAGAAACGGAGAACCCGCTCCGCAACAGCTTGTGAGCCACAGCGGTGACATAGGGGCTTATGACCTGCTTGACTTGGAGATGAAACTGTTTCGCGACGTCTCAGGCGTAAGCGAGGCACTCAGCGGCCACGGGACATCGGGGGCCAAAGGGAACACGATGTATGAGAATCAGGTGTACAATGCTACCGTGGCACTCGCCGACTTGTTGGATACATTCGGAGGGTTCATAGAATGGCGCGACAGAATCATGAGGGAGAACATTGAGATTAACAATTAACCAACAAACAGAGAGCCGGGCAAAGATAAAGCCCATGCATGGTTGTATATTTGCAAATATAATTGGCAAAACGACATTATAAATGATATTATTATGGCAGAATTAAGGGAAATCAGAGACCAAGACTTCAAACGCGAATGCCGACGACAGACGCAATTGGCATTTGACCGAGGGGAAATACCGGCTGCGGGAGAAATAGTTGCCCGCGCTGTCAAGAGCTCCGCCCCGGGGTACTACCTCGACTATGACTACGCGCTGACCACGCTCTACAGGGTGCGCAACGGGATGAGACCGCGCCGACATGAGAAACGGCTGATGTGGGATGAGATAGAGCGTAAGGTCAACGGAATCATCACTTCGGGCGAGGAGCCGACATTGGCGGGCGCGCTGAACCGCGTTCTCGCCGATGAAAGGGCATCGCGCTATTTCATCACTCCCGGCTACGGCAAGAAACTCTATGAACAGCTGCGCCGCCGCCCTCGCCGGCAACCGACCGAGGATGAAAACCTAACGAGAAAATGAGTATGACGACCATCAGTTTATCAATCACAGCGATAGAGCGACAAGTTTTTGCCCTATCAGCACTTAGAAGCTACTATAACAAGGGAAGACAGTCGCAGGTGCCGCTACTCACCGCCGACCGGCGGGAAGCGTTAGAGCCGTTAATCAGAGCGGCAATAGCGGAAACCGCGCTGAAAATCGGGGGAATCGCCAACGTGACGGAGGCGGGTGATATAGCGACGGTGGCACTCGACAATGATGGCAAGGGGGTGATAACGGCAATGGAACAGGGATGCGCGTTGCGTGTGCTTCAGATGGCAAACATCGGTTATGACAGCGAGTCCGCCGCCGACTACGGGGAGCAGGCCGAAGCGTCAATCGAGTCGGTGCGGGCGGCTTTGTCGGGGAGAGCGACGATTGGGAGAATCGCGCCTAATTGGTATTAAATTTAAAGACCGAGATAACAAGGTGGCGGGTGGAGACGTTAAGAGAATGATGACCGACGTGATGACACCCGAACAGCGGCACTATTGCATGAGCAGCATAAAGTCGCGCGACACCCGCCCCGAAGTGACTGTGAGGCGGTATCTGTGGCAACACGGGTACCGCTATCGTCTATACAAGAAGGAGCTTCCGGGACGGCCCGACATAGTGTTGACGCGGTTGCGGACCGCGATATTCATCAACGGGTGTTTTTGGCACGGCCATGAGTGCCACCGTCGTTTTCCCAAGACCAACCGCGACTTCTGGCAGAAAAAGATAGAGCGGAACCGCGAGCGAGACCGGGATGTCGCGGCGAGGTTGCGACAAATGGGGTGGAACGTCATCACGATATGGGAATGTGAGCTTGCCAAAACCCGGCGGGAAGTGACGCTTGAGCGTCTGATAGCGACATTGCAGGCGTTTGAGACTCAGAACAGCGCGCCAAGTCCGTACAGTTTCCCTGAGGCAGACACTGAGCTTGCGGCTGAGGCAGAACTCGAATGGGGCGACTGACCGCAGATAGCCAAGCCTGACGAGAGGGTATAATAGGGGTGCGGATGATTAAATCGTTCGCAATGGGGTGGATGTGGAATAATGTTTTTGGGAATGAGGGATTTTTTGTAATTTTGCGGAGCGGTAGTTTTCAGAGAGTTACCGCAGCATACGACTAAGACCAATATATCACAACAATGTTAGATAAAATCAATCGACTCAAGGAAGAAATCGCCGCGTTGACGGCAAGCGACTCCGCCGCCGTGGAGGCATTGCGCATAAAGTATCTGAGCAAAAAGGGGTCAGTCTCGCTGCTTTTCAACGACTTCCGGGAAGTTGCGCCACAGGATAAAAAAGCGATAGGCCAAGCACTTAACGAGCTAAAGACAATGGCCACGGAGAAAATCAACTCTCTCAGGGAGTCAACCGAGACGACCGATGCCGCTACCGACGGGCTTGACCTGACACGCACCGCATCGCCCATAGCGCTCGGCACACGTCACCCGCTCTCGATAGTGAGGGAGGAGATTATCGCCATATTCCGCCGTCTCGGATTCACCATCGCCGAGGGTCCGGAGATAGAGGATGACTGGCACGTCTTCTCGTCGCTCAATTTCGCTCCCGACCATCCCGCGCGCGATATGCAGGACACTTTCTTCATCAACCGCGAGCCTGACGTGCTTCTGCGCACCCACACCTCGTCGGTTCAGAGCCGCGTGATGGAGCGACAGCAACCGCCAATCCGCATCATATGCCCCGGCCGCGTGTATCGCAACGAGGCAATATCGGCTCGCGCCCACTGTTTCTTCCATCAGGTAGAGGCTTTGTATGTCGACAAAAATGTCTCGTTCGCCGATTTGAAACAGACGTTGCTCTACTTCGCTCAGGAGATGTTCGGCCCCGAGACCCAGATACGCCTTCGTCCCAGCTATTTCCCCTTTACCGAGCCGTCGGCCGAGATGGACATATCGTGCAATCTGTGCGGCGGGAAAGGGTGTTCGTTCTGCAAAGGGACCGGTTGGGTCGAGATTCTCGGCTGCGGCATGGTAGACCCCAATGTGCTTGAGGCCTGCGGCATCGACCCGAATGTCTACAGCGGATTCGCCCTCGGCATGGGAGTGGAGCGCATCACCAATCTGAAATATCAGGTTAAAGACTTGAGAATGTTCTCGGAAAACGACCAGCGATTCCTTGAGGAGTTCCAGTCGGCACATTGACGCGAATAGGGAAGAATCATCAGGGAAAACGGCGTGAATGATGACAGTAAAAGAGCGTTACGCACGGTGCATAAAGTGGTTTGAGTCGAGCAATCCCCTACCTCAGACTGAATTGCACTATGAGTCGCCCTTTCAGCTGCTTGTGGCCGTCATCTTATCGGCCCAGTGCACCGACAAGCGCGTCAACATGATAACGCCTGCGCTGTTTGAAGTCTACCCCACGGCGGCAGATATGGCTGCAGCCACACAGGATGAGATTTTCGAGTATATCAAATCGTGCAGCTACCCCAACAACAAGGCCCGCAGCCTCGTCGGCGCGGCACGGATGGTTGTCGATGAGTTCGGAGGAGAAGTCCCCGGAGACCTTGAGCAGCTCGTGAAGATTCCGGGTGTAGGTCGCAAGACAGCCAACGTGATGCTGTCGGTGGTGTTTGACAAGGCAGCGATGGCGGTCGACACCCATGTTTTCAGGGTTTCTGACCGCATAGGATTGACCACAGGCTGCACGACTCCGTTAGCGACGGAGAAAGCGTTGATGAGGCATATTCCCGCCGAAATAATACCCAAAGCCCACCATTGGCTGATTTTGCACGGACGATATGTCTGCAAGGCTCGGCGCCCCGACTGCCTCAACTGCGGGCTAACCGACGCGTGCCGCTACTACCAGACCGGGGGTAAAGTCACCAATAAGCCGAAACGCTAGGATCACAACCGCGATGGAATCCACATTTCTGTTTTTGATAGAGGTAATCGGGACCATAGCGTTCGCCATCAGCGGCATCAGGCTCGCGTCGGTGAAACGCTTCGATTGGTTCGGGGCCTACACTGTCGGTCTCGTGACAGCTATCGGCGGAGGCACGCTGCGCGATGTGCTGCTTGATATACCGGTGTTTTGGATGCAGACGTGGTGGTACTTGGCGGTGACCGGCGCGGCACTGGTGATTGTCGTATTGTTCAGGCATCTGCTTGTCCGCCACGATCGTATGCTGCTGATATTCGACACTATCGGGTTGGCTTTGTTTGTGGTAATCGGCATACAGAAAAGCCTTGCCACCGGCTATCCGATGTGGGTAGCGATAGTGATGGGAATGATTACGGGCGCGTTTGGGGGCGTGGTGCGCGATATACTTATCAACGAGGAACCGCTGTTTTTCCGCAAAGAGGTCTATGCCACGGCGTGCATAGCGGGCGGTGTCGTCTACTGGCTGATAGCTATGGGCGGCGGTAGCGACATACTACAGCAAGCGGCGTGTGGCCTGACGGTCATAGTGTTGCGTCTTTTGGCGGTACACTACCGATGGTCGCTGCCGGTGCTCAAAGGCTGAATAACCAATCGGAATATAAACCATAACTGAGATAGAGATGGAAAATACCATGACAAACAACGGGCAGAAAACTGTGATTCAGTTTATAAAATATGCTCTTGTCGGCGTTATGAACACATTGGTGACGCTTATCGTAATCTATGTGACCAAGTCGTTTTTTGGCATAAAGCCTATGGGCGCCAACGCCATCGGTTATGGCTGCGGACTAATCAACTCGTTTATATGGAACAAGACGTGGGTTTTCCGCTCGCAGAAAGATTTCAAACGCGAGGCGGTGAAATTCATGGCGGGTTTCGGGTTGTGCTACGCGCTGCAGTTTGTCATTGTGTGGGTACTGACCTACCGCACCCCCTTGGGAGTGATGCAGTGGGAAATCCAGGGGATGGCATTCAGCGGCTACGCTGTCGCCACGTTGGCGGGCAACGTCGGTTATACCGCCGCCAATTTCATCTATAACCGCATGGTGACATTCAAATAGCACCGTCTCTATCATCGAGACAACCGAAGATGAACTTGCCCCGCTGAATTAATTCGGCGGGGTTATTTTAGTGTATAACCGGCAGGATATGATGGTAGCGCCATCAAAAAAAAGGCGTGTTTTCAGGGATATATTTCATGATTGCATCTCAATTATAGCCGTTTTGGGCGAAAAACGCAGGGAGGATGGGGATTGAGGGGGATAATTTTGCGGTGTAATCACTAACTAAAATGTTTTTTAAGTCTATGGATGATGATGTCAAAATCAAGGAGGCCGCGGAGTGTCAGGCCGCCCCGGCACAGGCGCTCGAGGAAGCCGCGGCCGTCACTGACGAGGAAGCCGCGGCCGGCGACGGCGCAGCAACGGCGACAGAGCGGGGAACCGCGCCCTGCGACACTATGGGGCCGGGCGACGATGGAAATCAGCCGGAACAGCAGGATGTGGCGCGCGGCGGCAAAAGTGGCGATGAGCCGGGAGATGGCCAGGATATTGAAGCACTGGTTGCTGCGGCTGAGCGTCGCGGTTATCTTAGGGGACGTAATGAGCGCATTGAGGCTCTGATGGCCGAACCGGGAGTGTGGGAGGAACGCACAAGCAGCCCTACAATACTGAACCGCCCGCGCCGAAGCATTTGGGATTGAAATAGCAGTGTATAACTAATCAATTTTTAACCAATCAATAAATTTATGGGAATATTAAAAGGTGTCGCAAAAGCGATAAAAACGGTTAGCAACTTAAAAAAGAGGAATGAACAGATGGGAAAGAGAGGCAACAGAGACCTCAACACGAAGCGATTGGGGGATATGATTATGCAGTTACTGGAGTGGGTTAAAAGCGATAACGGGATTGTGACGCTGCTGGTGGCGCTGTCGGCAGTGGCGTTGTGGATGGCACTCGGCGGCGACGGGGATATGATGGCCGCCAGCGGAGTGGTCATCGCCGGGACCGCGGGAGGGAAGCATGTCGCCGACGGGCCACTGACCACATCGCTGAGCGAGGAGGCGTCGCCGGGCCTGCTGCGCAATGAAATCGACGACCGCATAGTGAAGATACGCCCTATGTCGACCCCCATCGACCAGATTTCGCGCTGGGGCGGCTCACGCGCCTGCGGCAGCATGGTTGTCGATTACTACTCGGTTGACACGAAACCTACTGTCAGCACTGTGTCGGCGGCTTACGAGGGAGACGGCTCGTCGGGCGACTCTCCGGTTGAGCTGCAGGTCACCGACCCCCAGATTTTCGAGCCGTCGGAAACCATACTCGTCCCCGACGTAAAAGGCACCGATACCGCGGGGAATCCGTCAGGCTCGCTTGTGCTCTATGTGGTGCAGCGCACCGCTAACGGCACGCTATATGTTCTGCCGGCGAACTGCTATGACAAAAGCGGCAAGCGCAATATGCCTGACTTGGCCAAGGGTACCAAACTAATCAGGATGGGCCGCGCCGCCGCCGAGCTTGACGTGCAGACGGCACAATTTGAGGCGTTGCCTAAGAAAGCTCAAAACTATTGCCAGATATTCAAGGCGCAGGTTGAGCAATCGACGTTCCAGAAAATCGCCAACAAAGAGGTGGGCTGGGATTTTTCTGACCAGGAGGAGGTCGCCATCATTGATATGCGTCTTGGGATGGAGAAGAATTTCCTGTTTGGAGTCAAATCGCGCGTCTATGACACCGAGAAGCGCAACGAGGTGTTGCTCACCGGGGGCATCTGGGACCAGACCGACCGTCAAGTCACCTACACCAAGGGCACAATCAGCAAGGACAAACTTGTAGAGCTTACCCGCGAGGCGTTCACACAAAACGCCGGTTCGACTCGCAAGCTGCTGATTGGAGGCACAATGCTCATTGACGCTCTCAACCGCATGGATTTGACCCGCATCGCCACCGCCAACGACCGCGTGACAAAATGGGGAATCGATTTCACAGAGATAGGCACCAAGTTCGGCACGCTCTATGTGTTGGCGAGCGAAGTGTTTGATGAATGCGGCCATGCCTACGATGGCATGATTATCGACCCGGAGTATATCACTAAGTACTGCCATGTCCCGTTCCGCACCGAGAAGTTGGATTTGCGTCGCTCGGGGGTGAGAAACACTGACGCGATAGTCAT
>CAZFNR010000004.1:125654-129345 GCA_964520525.1 uncultured Muribaculaceae bacterium | reverse complement strand
ATTATCGACTTCAACGACTGGCCAAGTTTCGCACCCTGCCGCCTGGAAGCCGCGCCTCACATAGCGAAATGTGTGATGAACACCATCAAAACCCGCAAATCTTGACTCGGGCCCACACCTCACAACAAATGAACAGCAACGAAAACAACAACGCTTCAAGCCGCGGATTCCGCGCAAGCTTGAAGTCTATGGACACCGAAGAGACATTCGACCTAATCTTCTACCGTCCTATCGGATATGCATGGGCCTGCTTCTTCCGCAAAATCGGAGTGTCACCCAACGCCATTACAATCGCATCGATTTTCCTCGGTGCCGCCGCCGGCGTGATGTTCTACTTCAACGACCTATGGCTCAACATCGTCGGTATGCTTCTGCTGATATGGGCCAACTCCTTCGACAGCGCCGACGGACAGCTCGCACGCATGACCGGACAATACTCTCGAATCGGCCGTATACTCGACGGACTGTCGGGCGACATCTGGTTTGTAGCCATTTACGTCGCAATCTGCCTGCGCGTAAACTGCACCTCAGAGTTCTTTATGAACCACTCATGGGCTATCTGGGTGATGGCGGTGGTTTCAGGACTTTGCCATGCCAAACAAGCGGCAATGGCCGACTATTACCGACAGTTCCACCTCTACTTCGTCAAAGGGAAGGAGGGGAGCGAACTCGACGACTCCAAATCACTCCAATCAAAGCTCGCCGAACTTTCGTGGAAACGCGACTTCTGGAGCAAACTGACACTCACGTCCTACACCAACTACACCGTCAGCCAAGAAGTCCACACCCGCGCCATGCAGACGTTGCGCGCCGAACTGCGCGAACGCTTCGCCGACGGCGAGATTCCGCAGACATTCCGCGACGACTTCCGCGCCAAAAGCCTCCCGCTGATGAAGTACACCAACATACTGTCGTTCAACGTGCGCTCATGGGCACTGTTCGCGGCTCTGTTTATGCAGATGCCGTGGCTTTACTTCGCCTTTGAGCTAACCGCGCTCAACGCTCTGCTGGTCTACATGAACGCAAGGCACGAAAAAATCTGCCGCCAACTAACCAACGATTTGAAAAATGGGAAATATTAAAGGTATAATTTTTGACTACGGAGGCACCATTGATTCGCATGGCGACCACTGGAGCGAGATCATCTGGGACGGTTACCGCGATTCAGGCGTGAACATCGACAAAGAGGTGTTCCGCAAAGCCTACGTCGAGACCGAGCGCGAATTTGCCCGCACTCCCGTCATCGCCCCATCCGACACTTTCCGCGACGTCATGCTCAAAAAAATAGCGTCTGAAATGAGCTATCTGCTCCAATGGGAGGCTGTCGACGAGACGACGGCAGCCAAATCGACCAGCATTGCCGCCTACTGCTACGGCAAAGCCCGAGAATCGGTCGACGAGGCCCGCCCGGTGTTGCAATATCTCGCCGGCAAATACCCCTTGGTGCTTGTCTCTAATTTCTACGGCAACATCGAGGCTGTGCTCGCCGACTTCGGCTTGAGAGGGTTCTTCAAAACCATCGTCGAAAGCGCGGTTGTGGGTGTACGCAAACCCGACCCCGCAATTTTCGCACTCGGCGTGGATGCCCTCGGGATGGATGCCGGCGACGTGCTCGTGGTCGGCGACAGCTACCGCAAAGATATCTTGCCCGCCCGCTCGCTCGGCTGCGCCACCGCATGGATAAAAGGCAAGGGCTGGACTCCCGAAGAAGACGCACAGACCGACCCGGCGCAGATTAAAAGTATCGAATCACTAAAAACGATGCTTTGAAACCCCATGCCGCATTTGCGTTAGTTAACATATCCGAATTCCTTATTGCCAAAAATTCATTTTATTTGGCATAATCATCAAATATTTAAGCTAAATTCACAATAATAAGGAAAATTTGTCATAGAAATACTTTTACATTTAAAATAGTAACCGTACATTTGCGGCTCATGTCCGTGTAAAACACTTTGTGACGAATTAAACAACTAAAAATAATAACTTTAGAAAACCTACATCATGAGTAACAATGAGGTAAAAAAGGCCGAGGGTAAACTTGGCGTTTTGGTTGTGGGTCTTGGAGCCGTCTCCACGACTTTCATGACCGGTGTCTTAATGGCTCGTAAAGGGTTGACAAAACCCGTGGGCTCAATGACCCAATACGACAAAATCCGTGTCGGTAAAGGTGCAGACAAGAAATATCTGAAATATAACGAGATTGTTCCTATCGCCGACCTCAACGACATCGTCTTCGGCTCTTGGGACGTTTATCCCGCTAACGCTTACGAATCGGCCATCAACGCCGAAGTGCTCAAAGAAAAAGATATCGAGCCGGTTAAAGAGGAACTCATCGCCATCAAGCCGATGAAAGCCGCTTTCGACCACAACTACGCTAAACGCCTCACCGGCGACAACATCAAAGATGTTAAAGACCGTTGGGACATGACCGAACAAATCCGCGCCGACATCCGCAACTTCAAGAAAGAGACCGGCGTTGACCGCGCGGTTGTCCTCTGGGCCGCCTCTACTGAAGTTTACGTTCCCGTTGACGAACAAATCCACGGCTCGGTAGCGTCTCTCGAAGCAGCCATGAAAGCCGACGACAAAGAGCACATCGCCCCCTCTATGTGCTACGCTTACGCCGCACTCGCCGAGGGTTGCCCCTTCATCATGGGCGCTCCCAACACCACCGTCGACATCCCCGCTATGTGGGAACTCGCCGAGAAAACCAAAATGCCTATCGCCGGCAAAGACTTCAAAACAGGTCAAACCCTCGTTAAATCAGGTTTCGCACCCATCATCGGCACTCGCTGCCTCGGCTTGAACGGCTGGTTCTCTACCAACATCCTCGGAAACCGCGACGGCCTCGTGCTCGACGAACCCGCCAACTTCCGCACAAAAGAAGTCAGCAAACTTTCAACCCTTGAGTCAATCCTCGTCCCCGAAGACCAACCCGACCTCTACGGACACGGCAACGACGAAGACAACCAGTACTACCACAAAGTGCGCATCAACTACTATCCCCCGCGCAACGACAACAAAGAGGGCTGGGACAACATCGACATCTTCGGCTGGATGGGCTACCCCATGCAGATCAAAATCAACTTCCTCTGCCGCGACTCCATCCTCGCCGCTCCCCTCTGCCTCGACCTCGTGCTGTTGAGCGACCTCGCCGCTCGCGCCGGACGCTACGGAACCCAAAGATTCCTCAGCTTCTTCCTCAAGAGCCCGATGCACGACTACACCAAGGGCGAAGTGCCTGTCAACCACCTCTTCCAGCAGTACACAATGCTCAAAAACGCTATCCGCGAAATGGGCGGTTACGAAGCCGACGAAGAAATCGACTAATACCCCTCAACTCCATACTCAAAAGTCCCGCCACCCAGCGGGACTTTTTTTATCCCGACACCCAGCCGCGCAAAACACCACCCAAAAGACATCTGACTAATTGACGCGACCGAACTCACACCCCCCACCCCCTGCGCACCCGCCACCTTAGCGATATATCTCAAGCGGGCCTTGACATAACCTCATGATTTATACTGCAAAACCACCCATAGGGGTATACGGAGTAAATGACGGAATTATTTAGTGTATTCAAATAAATACACCAACTTTGCAAAAGCGTCATAAATGACACAGAAATTAAGTATGCAAATCAAACGCGATATATATTTGAATCGGCTTGTTGAGCGACGTCATAACC
>CAZFNR010000004.1:0-125554 GCA_964520525.1 uncultured Muribaculaceae bacterium | reverse complement strand
AATACCAAAATCGGCTGATAAAATAGCGGAAAAAATTATCGACCATTGCTTTTGGCATTTTTTAAGAGATGGTGGTGCTCCACATATTGTAATTGAAGATGGCGATGATAATGCAAATCTGAATAATATTTTTGAATATTCTAAGAGCGCGGAATTATCAACCGATACCTTTGCAATACGAGGAAATGAGTTTGAAGTAACTCATATGAAGCTAAAAGCAGGAAGCCCATTTCGTAATAGTGTTTTATATGGTGCAGCAAACCGTTTGGTATTAAACGAAAGTCTTGAAACCAAAATTCAAGGTCTATATGGGGATTTAGTAGATGGAGAGTCTACATTTTCTTATGTATGCTTTATATCATCTCCATACCTCACAGATCATGTCCCTCCAGAGAGATTGAAGTTTGACATCGAAGAAAAATTGGATGATAGTGTTCTATCGGAAATAGAAGTATCTTTTGAGGAAATTAGAAATGGAGTAATCAATTCAGTTACTCAGTTTCTATATGATTTTATTGAAGACAATTTACAGCGTACAGAAGATAGGATTATAGATTTTGTTAATACTCAAGAGCCAAGGTATCGTTCTATTCTTAAATATCTTGATTCAGCAGACAAGGCTTTTAATCCCAATATCGCAACTTATTACTTGGAAATACAACATAATCCACAGAAAATTAGTATATCTGCACATCCTTAGGGACGACATGTTTAATCGGAAGCGTTTAGTGCTTTTCTCAAGCGTGAATCTGGACAATTCATACTGTGTTGAGAGTCAAGCGAAAACGCTCCCCTTGGTTCGGGTATAGCATTATGTCTATATACTTACCGAGGCGTGAGCAGTATTCTTGTATCCAACACAGAGGTAGTCCAGAGCCTACGCTTGATATAAGTCTAACAGTCTCACGCTTTCTGTTTCAAGTAAAACCTTTCCGTTGAGACTGTGGAAAGACAAAACAGCGATGCAATGAGAAAAGTGCTGCTCATGTTCATGGTATCGCTATTCGTGATGTCATGTTCAAAGATTCCCGAAGAACGGGAAGTAAATGCCTCTAATGTAGAGGTATCAGGGTTCATTAAGGACTACATCGAGGTTGTCGATGGGTCGTACAAGTTCACAAACAACGGCGAAGAGGGCCGAGTAACAGTAAAGCTCAAACTCAAAGGACAGCCAACCGAAGCCTATCACGAAACGTATTTTCCAAAAATTCGCATCAACGCGGTTGGCGAAGACGGAGAAATCTTTGACACAGGTGTCTATGGTTTCGAGGCCAGCAACAAAGAATTTGACAAGGTCAAAACAGATAAACTGCATGGTGCTGAGACCGACATGACGCCTGCTCAAATGATGAGAATGTCACGCATCATTCAGAAATTCTCACAAGAAATGCAGCAATGAAAAGCAAGACAACAACCGTAATCCTCGCCTTCTTTTTGGGAGGACTCGGCATACATCGATTCTATCTTGGTCATACTGGGCGTGGAATAGTATATCTGCTGTTTTCGTGGACTCTAATCCCATGCCTGATTGCATTCATAGATTTCATCGGCTTCTTATGCATGAGCGATGAAAAATTCAATCGCAAATACAACTCGCCAAAAGTAGTTGCAGTTTTAACTACACCGAATAACAACGTAAATACAGTTGCAATCAATATGGCTGGCCCGGTTGGCGGCACTACGTCTGCAAGTAGCGATGAAATCGTGAAACTATACGAACTAAAAAAAAAGGGATAATCACGCAAGAAGAGTTTGAGCTAAAGAAGAAAACTATACTCTGATTCCTTACTTTAGAACAATTGAAACCCCGACATTCGCAAGAGTGCCGGGGTTTCTGCGTTGGAATAAAGCCACTTAGCTAATATTTGCCAATTTTGAGAGAACGAAATTTCGGTTGATACATCGGCGGCATCACCACTGTCGGTGACTTAAAACTGAATTTCATTACGACTTGTAAATCCACCTTAAACTCGTTTCTCAACGCATTCAAAAGTGTTCGCCAATACGTCAACGAAAGACCGTGGCTCAAATGGCTAATAAAATTCATCATAGAGAGCATTAGAGATTATCTGATGCGCTAACCCTATTAAGTAACCTTATTTAAGATTATAATACCACCTGCGGTTATTTGGTATCTTAAAGTATATAGTTGGGAATAGTTATACTTGGAGAGCCGACACCTATATATTGCAATGAGGCAGTCATTACGACTATGAGTATCTATGATTTTTTGCTTAACGAAAACTCTCTGGAACTTTAATCATTAACTCGCAAAAAGAGCCTTTACCTTCAGAGCGAGGCGCGCCTTGTCAGCCACGGCCGGCAGAGTCAAGCATTTGTCCCGCTTTTGATGATTTGCGCTGTTGGAGTCGACCGACGATGTAAGCGGTGACGAAGTAGACCGCCGCGAGACCCCATAGGAAGAGATAGGGACGGGTCACTTGTGCAAGCGACGCGCCGTTGCTGTTTATATTGATAAAGCCCTCCACGCCCCATGTGGCAGGCACGCAATCGCCTATGAGTTTCCACAACGGCGACATGGCATAGCGCGGCCAGGTCAGCCCCGAAAGGAACAGGAACACCACCGACGAGAACACCAGCACGAGCATCGACGACTCGCGTTCTTTCACAAAGGCCTGAAGCGTCATGCCCAAGAACGCCGAAGCCACCAACAGCGGCACGATGAAAAGCAGATAGTCGGCGGCATCACCTATGTGAGGGAGGTCAAACATCAAGGGGACATAGTGAAGCATATAGATAGCCATGGGGATATAAACCACTACATAACACAACATTCGCCCGATTATGCCGGCCGATTGCGGACACACAATGGCCAACGGGTCGACTCCGCCGTTGCGTCGGCGGCGTTCGGCTGAGTTGCCGGCGAGCATGGTCACTCCGAGCAGCATACTCTGCTGAAGTATCAGTATGACTATCCCAGGGATTACAAACGAGGCGAAACCCTGAGTGGGGTCCCCGAGGAAATAAGCCTCATTTGACACCGGCGACGACATCCGGCCGGCCGAGGAAGCCCCGAGAGCGTCGAGAACCTCATGACGCACCTGCGCCCCGGTCTGCAACTGCAAGTCGGTCAACGCCGACAAAAAAGAGCGGTAACGCATCAATAGGCTCATCTCAGAGTAGAACGCGACAACACCCTGTTCGCCGCGGCCTATGCGGCGAGAATAATCCTCCGGGATATACAGTATGCCATAGCACTCCTTCTCATTCATTAACCGTCGCGCATCACCCATGTTAGACGGATAACCCATTATATCCATAGCCTCGGTAGCGTCGGCCATCCTCACGAGCTCACGGCTTCCGGCGGTCCGGCAGTCGTCGACAACCGCCACAGGTATATCTCTCACTAGCTCGGGATTATAGATGAGCGTATAGACAAGGGGATAGAACAACGGCAACACGAAGAAAAACGTTATAACTCCCACATCTTTAAACACCAACGACATCTCCCTTGCAAACGTGCGGGAGACCCCTGAAAACCAATCGTTAATCTTCCTTTTCATAACTCAACGCGTTTAGGGGATATAGACCGGTTTGAGGCATATTCTCTTCAGATGCCACAAAAACGCGCCGCATAGCAACGGGAAAAGCAGCAGAGCGATGAAATACCACCGGGAGTAGAACAGCGGAATACCGTTAAGAGCCTGGTCGATGTAAATCAGAAAGTAGTACCTGACAGGCAGGATATAACCGAACACCGCGACACTGCCGTACATACTCGTCAACGGGAACGAGAACGCGGCTATCGAAAACGCGAGAATGGCTGTCAGCGACGACGAGGCGACAGCCATGCGCAGGTTGACAAAAACCGAGCAAAACAACACCGCAAGCCATTGACTGGCTATCACCATAAGCACCATCGCCAACATCATCGCCCACACGCTGCCGTTAAGCGGGAAGTGGAGATAACCGAACATGAGCGACTGGATGAAAATCCCCACAACCGAAAAGATGACGGCCTGAGGAATCAGTTTGCCCACAACAGCCGTCCAGATGGAGCCACCGGCGGTTTCGAGCCATTCGACCGAGCTACCGGCCTTTATTTCCCTGCATATCGAAAACGACGTGACGAGCATCACCATAAGCTCGATAAGCCCGGGCAAGAACGAATTGGACAGATAAACCGAATAGTTGGTCCACGGATTACCAATCGGATGGTCCTGCACTGCCATCGGTTGCAAAATAGCGTCGGCGGTATTATTCCCGACACCGACCGATACCAGTTCGGTCTTGACTATCGAGCCTGAAGTGGACACGGCAAGAGTCGTGAAACCCTTGAACGATAGCGTGCCGGGGACGAAATAAGCCATGTTGGAATAACAGGCCAAAGTGGGTGTGCGGCCACCGATGGCATCTTTCTGAAAACCTTCGGGGATGTAGAAGAATCCATATATCTCACCGCGCTCCACCATAGCCATCGCCTCATGGAAACTATTGGCGTTTTCGCGGATATCAATCAACTCCATAGCCTGAAGCGTGCGCGCGGCCTGACGCGACATCGACGAGTGGTCGAGGTCGACAATAGCCGACGGCGACTTCAACGGCAGGCCCTCGTTTAGAAGCGACAAGAAATACAGGCTGCACACAACCGGGACGATTATCATCGTCCAAAAGTAGATGCGTCGACCGCACAGACGGTTGATTTCGCGACGTATTGTTGCCGACAGACCTGTCATGGGACTATGAGATTATTGTGGCTGACGATAGATTACCGTCATGCCGGGACGCAAATCGGGAATTGGCTCTACCGGGCGCGCCTTGACCTGGAAAGTCCGCGTGTCCCAGTCGCCTGTGACCTTGGTGGCTCGCCACACGGCGTAGGTGCCCATGTCGCGGATATAATAGACTTTGGCCTTGGTCTTTAAGCCGCCGAGCGCGGGAATCTCGATGTCGATTTCCTTGCCCATCGTGATATCCTTGAGATAGGTTTCTCGGATGTTAAACACCACCCATTTATCGTCAAGGCGCAGCACATCCATAATCGGAGCGCCGAGAGCGACAAGCTCGCCGACGTTGGGATAGATGACATCAATCTGTCCGTCGCACGGAGCCGTGAGATACTGGTCTTCAAGCACAGCCTCAACCTCTTTGACCCCGCCGCGGGCAGCGTTGACCATAGCCGCCGCCGACTCCTTATCCTCTTTTTGCGCGCCTTCTTTAGCCATCTGATACCGGCTGCGGGCTGCGGCCTCAGCGGCTTGCGCCGACTGATAAGCGGCGAGAGCCTCATCGCGTTTCTGCTCGCTTATAACGCCCTGGCGGCAAAGTGCCTCCATGCGGTCATAGGTCTTCTTGGTTATATTCTTGGCGGCTGTTGCCTGCTGCAACATCTCATAGGCGCTCTGCACTATCTGCGTACGCGTTCCGGCATCGACTTTCTCATTCTGCGCCGCGGCGGCTCGCTGCATCGCCTCAGCCTGCATGAGCTTGGCCTCGGCAAGCGACGAATGGATATGCACAAGCGTGTCGCCGGCATGGACGCTGTCACCCTCATGGACATAAAACTCCACCACGCGGCCCGGCAGTTTACCCGAAACTCTCACGGATGTCGCGTCGGCCTGACCCTCTAAGATTTCGGCGGGAGGCGTGAGAAACAGGAACCCCACTAACGCTAACACCGCCAACAGCAGCACTACTATTCCGGTAACGGCGACGAGACGGCCCTGCGCCTGCTTTTCCTGTGTTGAAATGTTTTGTGTATCGGCCATTATTTCTTTTGTTTTATCGGTTTACAATCAATAGTCCAACAATCCTAATACCTTAGACAGGTAGGTGTCGCAGAGATGCACGTCGATTTCAGCGTCGATTTTCTCGGAATTGGCTTTGAGCCAAGCCGTCTGCGCCTCCATCACGTTGTCGGTGGTCATGACCCCCTCTCGGAATCCAAGAGTGGCCTGACGCAAGTTCTCGTCGGCTTTGACGAGATTCATGCGGGTCATCTTGTAGGTTTTCACCGCCTCTTGAGCCTTAAACGCAGCCTGGTTGACCTGAAGGTCGATTTTTTCCTTCGCCTCGGCCAGGTTCAGCTCGCTGATGACCTGCTGCGTCTTGGCGGCTCGGTATTTATTGTAATTGCCGCCCCAATGCCAGATGGGGATAGTGACCATAGCGCCCACTTGAAACGCGCCTTCGAATTTCTTGTTGAATCCGTTGAACATATTGGGGTTGGAAAACGAATAAGAGCCTATCAAGGCAACGTTTGGCATCATCGTCGACATCGCCACACGCTTCTGCTGCTCATGGATTTTAACGCCAAGTTCAAGCACCCTCACGTCGTGACGGCGGTCGTAGACATCGTTGATGTTGAAATCAGACAGCAGCGACGGCATCGCTGTCGACGTGCTGTCAAGACCCTCGTCGGCGACAACCAGCGGGGTATGCACCGGCAATCCGCAGAGCTGGGCGAGAGCCATACGCGACAGCGCAAGGCCGTTGTCGACCTTGACCATATCCACCTGAGCCTGGTTGAGCTTGACATCGACGCTCAGCAGGTCGCTACGAGTGGCAACGCCCTGGTCAAGCATGGCCTTAACGTTATATTGCAGAGTGTCAAGCAAAGCCACATAGCTTGCGGCGAGCCGCTGTTTAGCTTTTAGCGAGACCACCTGCCAATAGGCGGCGTCAACCGCATAGATGACATTCTCGGCCTCTCCGTCACGCATCTCGCGGGCGAGCTGCTCGGCATAACCGGTTATTTTGTTCATCGCTACGATTTTACCCCCCATGAAAATTGGTTGCGTCAGGGTCACGGCGCCAAAAAACACGTTCTGAACATCATATGTCATGGCCTCTTTAGGAATCAAAGCCACTGTCTCCGGGATATACTGCCCGTCTGGACCCTTGACAGGCGCGCCTGTGGCGGGATCGGTCACTACGTTGAATTGATAGGAACCTGTCTTGGGGTCAAAACTTTTTGTCGGCAAAAGCTGGTCGCTGTCAAAGACCGACAGGTTTTTCTGGTTATACATATAGCCGCCGGCGAAGTCTATCGAAGGCAGATAGGCGGCAAAAGCCTCTTTTTTCTGATAGCCCGCGCCGCGAAGAGCCTCGGTTTTGACGCGCATCTGCTTGTTGTTGGCAATTGCCATGGCCCGACAGGAATCAAGCGACAGGGGCTCGGCGGAGGCAATGCCCCCCGACAAGGCTAATCCCAGCATCATCAATAAAACTCTGAAACGCATAGTCGGTGTTGGTTTTATCTAATTCACACTAATATAACCGCTCAAAAGGCGAGAATGTTGATAGCCGAGGTGATTTTTCTTTAACCTGTCCCATGATATGCGACCCCCGGTCAGACCCGTGACCGGGCCCGATAAAACTGTCGTATGATTCGGGGAGGCCCCGGTAATCAGCCGATTTTGTCGACTTCAAGGTCGCCGCCGGTAATCTCATGCCAAGGCAGACCTTGCTTGGCGACTTCGGCGAGGAACGGATCCGGGTCAAATTCCTCGACGTTGTGCACGCCGGGTTTAACCCACTTGCCGGTGAGGAACATCTTGGCTCCTGTCATCGCCGGCACTCCTGTGGTGTAGCTGACGGCCTGCATCCCTGTCTCGCGATATGCGGCCTCATGGCTACAGTTGTTGTAGATGTAATAGGTCAGCGGCTTCCCCTCCTTATCCTTGCCCGAGATGCGGCAACCGATGGATGTCTCGCCGTGATAGTTCTCACCAAGATCCTGCGGATTGGGCAGCACAGCCTTGAGGAACTGCAATGGCACGATTTTGGTACCGTTGTAATCGACCTCGTCGATGCGGGACATGCCTATGTTCTGTATCACCCGCAGGTGAGTCAGATACTCCTGCCCGAAAGTCATCCAAAAACGCGCGCGCTTGATGGTAGGGTAGTTTTGAACGAGCGATTCAAGCTCCTCGTGATAAAGCAAATATGAATCGCGGGGACCGATGTTGGGATATGTGAGAGGCGCGTGTATTTCGAGCGGTCCGGTGGTAACCCACTTCCCGTCGAGATAATAGCGGCCGTTCTGTGTAATCTCGCGGATGTTGATTTCGGGATTGAAATTGGTCGCGAACGCCTTGCCGTGGTCGCCGGCGTTGCAGTCCACGATGTCGAGGTATTCCATCTCTGAGAAATAATGCTTGGCGGCATAGGCGGTGAACACACCCGAAACTCCGGGATCGAACCCGCAGCCGAGTATGGCCGTCAGTCCGGCCTTTTCGAAACGCTCGCGGTAGGCCCACTGCCATGAATACTCAAAGTGTGCCTCATCCTTAGGCTCGTAATTGGCTGTGTCGAGATAATTGACCCCACATTCCAGACAAGCATCCATGATGGTGAGATCTTGATAAGGGAGGGCTACATTTATCACGAGGTCGGGACGATGGCGGCGCAGAAGCTCAACGAGCTGGGGCACACTGTCGGCATCGACCTGATCGGTGGACACATTGGACGCGCCTATGGCCTTGGCGATAGCGTCACATTTGCTTTTGGTACGCGACGCTATTACTATCTCAGTAAAAACATCGGGGTTTTGCGCACACTTGTGGGCCACAACTGTGCCTACGCCCCCGGCTCCGATAATGATAACTTTTGACATTTTTCTTTGATGGTTTTTCTCGGTTTTAAAAAATTCGCGAATCCAAGCCGTCGTCGGCGGCACGCAATGCAGACGGTCGTCACCGTTTGCAACCGCTAAATTAACTTATTTGCCCATACTGTCAAAACCTTTATGGATTTTGGACGCTTTTTCCCGCGATTTTGACCAAAACCACACTCATGACCGCTGGAACTGAGTCGGCGACATCCCGGTCAGATGCTTGAAGTATTTGCCAAATGATGACTGGTTGTTAAAATTAAGCTCATAGGCTATCTGCTGCACATTTTTCCCGGAAAATTTAAGCATATTTTTGGCTTCGAGAACCACGCACTCGTCAATCCACGTTGCCGCCGATTTCCCGGTCACCTCTTTGATTATCAGCGAAAGATACTTAGGCGAAATGAAAAGTTTATCGGCATAGAACCCCACCGAACGCTCGCGACGGAAATGCTCGTGGACGAGTTTCATGAAATCCTGGACATAGGATATGCGCCGGGAATATGGTTGCTGCGACGACTCCTGCTCTGTCTTACACCGACTCATGAACTGCATGAGCTGGTAGATGATAGCAGCCATCAAAGTGCGAGCGATGCTGCGCACATATGTTTCGTCGGGGTTGCAAGTGGTGTTGAGATGGAAAAGGTCAAAGTAACGTTCTATTATATCCTGATCTTCAGGTGAAAGAGTGAGTGCGCAGGAGCCGGGGCGACGGAACGGTATACCCGACGACGCGCAAGTGTTCAAGTCGATGGAGATGCTACGCATGAACTCTGTCGACAGTATCAACATATCGGCATCAAGTTTAGCCCAGTCCACATCATAGGAGTTGAGCACAGATTGGGGCGGAACGCATAGCAACATTCCGGGTCCGACATGTTCAGGAGTCAGATTGATGTCAACGGTAAGACTTCCCGAACGGCACAAGAGGAAGGAAAGACCGTCTATGCGTATCGCCATTGGAGTCGAAGCCGTGCGGTCAGAATCGGGTCGAATCCGCGCGAACACATAGTCGTCTTCAAATCGGCTGAACTCTGAAGATATAGCTTCCATCCTTGAAAGCTGTCCAATCTGCAGTTCTTTTTCCATAATTGACAAGTTTTGGGCTTTTAGACTACAAAAATACGATAATCAGGTAATTTATTATCCCTATTTTCCACCACAGCCCAATAATTTAGCCAAATATTCCAATAATAGCCGCTCTGCTTCACTACCGGCCTTTTCAAAGAAATCGTCACATCTCACTATTCCCTGACACCGCGCACACTCTACTCGGCAGACGGCAAACCCGCCGCCCATCTTTTCGCCAAAAGATACAATTATCAGCCACCTGAAGGGGAATCAGTGGTCGCGCGCTATGATGTAGTCAAAGATGTCCGTGAGCTGCGCCGTGGTCTCGTCGGCGGGTGACGATGACCGCAGCAATGCGACAGCTTCGTCGCGCAGACGCATCATCACGGCATAGGCGTAATCGATACCGCCGTTTTCTTTCGCATAATCGATGAGAGTGGCGATTTCGTCGGCAGTGAGTTCCTCCTTGCGCGACAATTCCAACATTTCATCATGCAGGGGCAAAGCCTCGTTCTCAAGCACATGGAGCAACGGGAGGGTGATTTTCCCCTCTCTGAGGTCATTGCCGGTGGGTTTCCCCACGACATCGTCGGTATAATAGTCGAAAATATCGTCTTTTATTTGGAAACAAAGCCCGAGCAACTCAGCGTAGCGGCGCATATCGTCTATCATCCCCTCATCGGCTCCGGTGGCGTACGCACCCATTTCAACACACGAGACAAACAACGAGGCGGTCTTGCGATTGATTATTTCAAAATAAGCCTTCTCGTCGAGCTTGTGGTAACGGGCGTTGTAAATCTGGTCAATCTCTCCGAGCGACAGCAGCTTTCCCAGACGAGCGAGCGAGTCGATGATTCGGGGGTCGCCGGTAGTGATGGCGAGCTGGAGGGATGTCGACACAAAAAAATCGCCAACGAGAACGGCGATATGGTTGTCCCAAATACTGTTGATTGTCGGGACACTGCGGCGCGTCTTTGTGTCATCCACCACATCGTCGTGAATGAGCGATGCGTTGTGAAGAAGCTCGACGGCGGCAGCGGCGGCGATTACATTATCGTTGACCTCGCCGAAATGCCGCGCGCTCAGTAGCACTAATATGGGGCGTATCTGTTTCCCTTTCGAGCGCAGATAATTCTCCACCACCTGATTCATCAGCGCATTGCTTGAGCGGAGAGTATCCGCTATGCGCTCGTTGAGCTTCGCAAGCTCAGGAGCTATTGACTGCTGGATTGACTGGATGGAGATCATCTACTGCGGGAATCTTTGGTTTTACTAAAAATATTCTGCAAAAGTAGTAAATCTCAGCCATATCCCCAAATCTCTATTTTTTATGTAATTTTACCGGCAAATAGATTCAGACCAACCTTTAACCTTAGACAGATTAACACAGGATTTTACTTATGTGGATTGACATTTTCTGGATTGTGGCCGGTTTGGCATTGATACTCAAAGGGGCCACATTGCTCACCGACGGCTCTGCGGCCATAGCGAAACGGCTGGGTGTGAGCGATTTGATAGTCGGGCTCACGGTCGTTGCCTTTGGCACATCTACCCCCGAATTGGTTATCAGTTCACTTGCGGCGGCAGGCGGTAACAGTGAAATAGCTATCGGAAATGTTGCCGGAAGCAACATTTTCAACATTTTGGGCATCCTTGGCATCACGGCTATGGTATCCCCTCTGGCGGTGAAAAAGAGCGTGATGGTCAACGAGATACCGATGCTAATCCTTTCGTCGATGTTACTGCTCATATTAGGCTGTAGCTCGTCTATTAACGACACGTCACAAAGTGTGATAACGCGCACCGATGGATTGTTGTTGCTCCTCTTTTTTGTCATATTTTTGCGATACATATTCGCATCTGCCCGTTCGGAAGCCGACTCAAGCGACTATTCCGGCGACAAAGCGGCAACAATGTCGTGGGCTAAATCTGTAATATTCATCATCCTCGGCCTCACCGGGCTTATCTTAGGCGGCAGCAAATTCGTCGACGGCGCGTCGGGCGTCGCAAGAGTGATGGGTGTTAGCGACGCGGTCATCGGTTTGACGATAGTGGCTATAGGCACATCGCTCCCCGAGCTGGCAGCGTCGGTTGTGGCGGCGTTGAAAGGTGAGAACGGCTTGGCTATCGGCAACGTCATCGGTAGCAACATCTTCAACGTGTTAATGGTGTTGGGGACTTCGGCAACCATCAGACCGCTACAATTTAGCGACATCGGCCCGGTCGACTTGTTAACGCTACTCGGCGCCAGTCTGCTTTTTTGGCTCTTTGGCTGGAAGTTCCGCCGCCACCTCATCACCAGGGCTGAGGGTGCCGTGATGACGGCTTGCTATGTCGCTTATATGTCATATATTGTGATTTCGGCTTAAAATGTTGGGGAAAATAATTAATTTTGTGGTTTGAATATTAAATGCCGATTACTATGAATCTTTTCGACAAAATCAGCGCGGATATCAAAACCGCTATGCTGGCCAAGGATAAAGTGAAACTTGAGGCTCTCCGCGGCATCAAGAAAGAGTTTTTGGAAGCGAAAACCGCTAAAGGCGCCGACGGGCAGCTTAGCGACGACACTGCCACCAAAATTTTAGTGAAAATGGCTAAACAACGCCGCGAAAGCGCGCGCATCTATCAAGAGCAAAACCGCCCCGAACTCGCCGACGGCGAGCTTGCCGAGGTTGCCGTTATCGAGGAATATCTTCCAAAGCAGCTCAGCGACGAGGAACTGACAGCCGAGCTGAAAAAGATTATCGAGCAGACCGGTGCCAAAACCCCGGCTGAGATGGGAAAAGTGATGGGCGTTGCCACCAAGGCTCTCGCAGGACGCGCCGACGGACGCGCCATCTCGGCCAAAGTCAAAGAACTATTAGGATAACCGAAAACAATAAACCAACCATAGACGAATTTCTCACACAATGCTTACCATTCAGCAAATCAAAGAGAACCCCGAGCGCGTCATTGAGCGTCTCGCCATCAAAGGTTTTGACGGCAAAGAGGCCATCGACAAAGTGCTTGCGTTAGATACCCGACGCCGTGAGTTGCAGCTCGACAACGACAACCGCGCGGCTGAGCTTAACAAACTGGCGGCTTCAATCGGCAAACTGATGAAAGAAGGCCGGAAAGAGGACGCCGAGACCGTCAAAGCCGACGTCGCGGCTCTCAAAGAGACTCAAAAGACAGTAGCCGACGAGCTGGCGCAGACCGAAAACGAAATCCGAGACATCCTGCTGTCAGTGCCGAATCTCCCATGCGACATGGTCCCCGCAGGAAAGACAGCCGCCGACAACGTAGTCGAAAAGACCGGCGGCCCTATGCCCGACCTCCCCGAAGACGCCCTGCCACACTGGGACCTCGCGAAAAAATACAACCTGATAGATTTTGACCTCGGCGTGAAAATCACAGGCGCCGGATTCCCGGTCTACATCGGCAAGGGAGCACGTCTGCAACGCGCGCTCATACAGTTCTTCCTCAACGAAGCCGGCAAAGCGGGCTACCTTGAAATCCAGCCCCCTTATGTCGTAAACGAGGCTTCGGGCTACGGCACAGGGCAGTTGCCCGATAAAGAAGGGCAGATGTATTTTGTCAACGAAGACAAACTCTACCTAATCCCAACCGCCGAAGTCCCCGTGACCAACATCTACCGCGACGTCATCATCCCCGAAGAGAAACTCCCTATCAAAAACACGGCATACTCAGCTTGCTTCCGTCGCGAGGCCGGCAGCTACGGTAAAGATGTGCGCGGACTAAACCGACTGCACCAGTTTGATAAAGTCGAGATTGTGCGCATCGAGAAACCCGAAAACTCATATGCCGCACTTGAAGAGATGAAAAATCATGTGCAGGGATTGCTTGAAAAACTCGGATTGCCCTGGCACATCCTACGCCTGTGTGGCGGCGACATGAGCTTCACCTCGGCAATAACATTTGACTTCGAGGTTTTCTCTGCCGCACAAAAGCGTTGGCTCGAGGTATCATCAGTGTCAAACTTCGAAACCTACCAGGCCAACCGACTGAAATGCCGCTACCGCGGTGCCGACAAAAAGACCCGCTTGTGTCACACGCTCAACGGCTCGGCGTTGGCATTGCCCCGCATCATGGCAGCTTTGCTCGAAAACAACCAAACTCCCGAGGGTATCGTGGTGCCCGAATGCTTGCGCCCCTACACCGGCTTTGACATCATCGACTAAACAACCGGCACAAAATCCACTTCACCGATTCGCCGTTAATCGTCGTCATTGAAATTGTTGTGGGTTAATCAGATACACACGGGGAGCTTAGCTCAGCACTCTCCCAAAAAACAGCGACCGGCTTTACTTGAACCGCACCCCAAAAGTTAGACACAAAACTTTTGGGGTGCAGTTCACTTTTTGGGGTCACTTCATTACTGTCGGTCGCCATTTTTTATAGCCACAAAAACGCCGGAGCGCGGCACTCCCCGCAGCCATCACGATTGATGGCGGGTGTTGCGCGGATGGTGAAGGAGGATTTCCTCGCGAAGCATCGAGCGGTCGAGGTGAAGGTAGATTTCAGTGGTCGAAATATACTCGTGACCGAGCATTTGTTGAATGGCTCGCAAGTTGGCGCCCCCCTCAAGAAGATGGGTGGCAAACGAGTGGCGCAGAGTGTGGGGAGATATGCGCTTTTCGATTCCGGCGGATTCGGCGAGACGGTTGAGCATGATGAAAACCATCTGACGGGTCAGCCGCGAGCCCCGTCGATTAAGAAACAAGATGTTTTCCTCGCCGGGCTTGATTTTGAGCATGGCGCGCTGCGGCAAGTACTCTCTGATTTCACCCAAAGCCACCTGCGATATGGGGACTATGCGCTGCTTCTCGCCCTTGCCCGTGACCACGATATACTCCTCATCGGCATATACCCGGTTTATCTCAAGATTAACAAGCTCGCTCACGCGCAAACCACACCCGTAGAGCGTCTCGATGATAGCTCTGTTGCGCTGCCCCTCGGCCTGGCTGAGGTCAATCTCCCCTATCAGACGGTCTATTTCCTCGATTGAGAGCACCTCGGGTAGGTGAAGCCCGAGTTTTGGATTTTCAAGCAAAAGCGAGGGGTCTTCGTCAATATAGCCCTCCATCCTGAGAAATCGGAAAAAAGCCCTGATACCGGCGTTGATGCGGAGCTGCGAACGAGGCGAGATGCCTACATCGTGCATATCGGCCATGAACCCCTGAAGCGTTTCGAGGGTGACATCGCGCAGACGGGTGGAACTGTCGGACAAATAGCGTAACAGCTTATTGACGTCGTCGGCATACGCGTCACGCGTGTTCTCTGAAAAACCGCGTTCGAGAAGCATATAGGCGCTAAACGATGACAGCAGCCGGCCGATGTCGGTAATCTCTCGCATGACTGAATCAAAACCAAAGAGAAAAATTCTGACGCGGGAGATGCCGGTAACCCACAATCACCCCCAACTTTCCATTGGTGAAGCTCATGCCGTGGCCAAGAGCCTCCATTATCCCCCGCCATAGGGCCTCCATCTCATGGCTTCTCGACAGGTTGCGCATGATTACCGTACCCTCCCTGTCGAGAGCGTCTAAAACGGCCTTACCCACGAGCGGCAGCTCATCGGCATTAACACTATTGATGAGCATGAAAGGAGGAACGTCGCCAAGCAAGCGTCCGTATTCGGTGAAGGCCGCGAGCAACGAACTGTGAAGCGATATTCTCGAAGCGTGGGAGGCGACAATCTCTTTGTAAATCTCCTTGTGGGGCTGCTTCCCCTGATAAAGCACTAACCGAGTTCGCGAATCGACATCCAGAACGGCGGTTGCCGACACACCGTAGGAAGTGCCCACCTGCATGATTGCACGCGGATTGAAGTAGTTGGTGATGCGGAAAATCATCTTGGCGTTCTTCGACGAGATGACTCTCGGATGCCGCGACACTGTCGACGCGAGCGCTTTGGCCAACTGACGGCGATACTCGATATCCTCATAAGCATAGTAGGGCAACCGCTCACGCAACACTCTCAGCACAAAGTTGAACGCAAATGGAGAATGGATGCCGAAACCCTTGCTGCGGTTGTAACGCCGCAATGCCGTGTAATATCGCTTTATCTTCGCCGTCATGATAAGCGTTATTCCTTGGTTTTGTCAGGCGACAGGCGCATCATGGCAAAAGCCGCTGCCGCCGCAGCCAACAGATATATCATGATGATAGCGATGGTGGCTATCACTCCGGTGGTGTGCAGCGACCGGGGGTCGAAAGTCATCACCACCGTGTGAGTCCCGGCGGGGAGCTTTATGGCTCTCAGCAGGTAGTCGACACGACCGATGGGTACCTCCTCGCCGTCGACAGTGGCGGTCCACCCCCATGGGAAATAAACCTCTGAAAAGACCGCTATGCCGCCACGGGCCGAGCGCGCATGATAAGTGAGCTTATTGGGAGCGTATGATGTCTCATAGATGGTGTCGCCACGCTCCACAGTCACACCGCTGCCGAGCACACCCTCAAAACGCTTGTCGGCGACTGCCTCGACAGCCGGCTCGATTACCGACAGAGCCGCCATCTCCTCGTCGGGGGTCGATACATAGCTTATAGAATCGACAAACCATGCGTTGCCGAGGGCGGCGGGATTCTCAACCACCTCACCCATGGGAGTCACAATGTAACGGGCGTTAAGCATATTCAGCACTCTGATGTCGGCCTCGCCGGCTTCGCCGTTAAGGAAATTGCCTATGTGGCGGTCTATTAAATCCTGATAGCGTGTCAGTTTGGCGGCATGATACCCCCCTATCATCTTATGGTGGTATGATGGGTCGGGACGCCAGAAATCAGGTATATTCATCACGCGGTAGTTCATTGCCGTGTCCTGAAGTATGACCTTGTCGGCAGGTGACAGCGGGAAGGGGTCAGACACTGACATCTCGGGAGTGCAGAAACTGTCATGGTCGACATAGCGTTTATTGACCGAATAGAGGTCGACTAACACCATCACGCCGATTGCCCCGACTGCTACACATCGGTTGAGTTTGCCGTACATATAGAGGGCGATTACAGCGAAAGCCGCTGCCAAAAACATGAAGCTGCGCATGGCGTCGGCCGAAACCATTTCATAGCGCAAAGTCTGCACGGCATGAACCACAGCCGGGTTGTCGAGACTGAACTGACGGATATCATCGGCGGAAAAGCCCTGTGAAGCCAAAGCGTCGCCGAGCATTTTGGAGATATAGTAATCGTTGTCGGTGATGACGCTGCCATAGATACTCGGCGATATGACAGCGAGCAGGCACAGACCCATGGCGATGCCAAACGTCCACATCATAGGCTTGAAGTAGCGGCGGCGGTCATCGCCCCTCAATAGCTTCTGCAATGCCATTATGGCAAGAACCGGGATTGTGAACTCTGCTATAACGAGGATACTCTCGACAGTGCGGAATTTACTGTACATCGGCACCAAGTCGATAAACAGGTCGGTCAGGACCATGAAATTGCGTCCGAGAGCGAGCAACACCGATAAGACGGTCAGACTCAACAAAGCCCACTTCTCCGGGCCTTTGACAATCACACATCCGAGCAGAAAAAGAGCGAAAACAACAGCCCCCACATAAATCGGACCGTTCGTACCCTCAGGCTCACCGAAGTATTGCGACAGATGCTGCAAGAACTGCGCCGTGACATAATCGATTTTTCCCGAAGCTATCTGTTCCTGAGCGGCTGGAAGCGCAGAGAGGTTTAACGGCACCATGCGCCCCTTTTCGGGCTTGGCCGACGCGCCACCCTTGATATTGGGGATAAACAGGGTGAACAGCTCTGACCGCCCATAGCTGTACTGAGTGATATAGTCGCGGTCAAGCCCTCCGGTCGTTTGGGCGGCATCGGCTTTCGTCAGCTCTGAATGACCCCCGCGCATCGTCTCCTTGGAGTATTCGTAAGTGTTATACAGGCTCGGCAGATTGGCAGCAACAGCGAGCGAGGCCGACACCGCAAGCACGCCTGTGGCTTTCAGCCATGAAGCCACCCGCTTCTTGCGGCAGGCCGTCACAAGCATGGCGATTACCAAGCCCAAAATCACAAACAAGAAGTAATATGACATCTGTACATGGTTGCTTGCGATTTGCAACATGGCAAACAACGCGGCAAGCGCACCCCCGGCAAGATAACGACCGCGGTAGCAGAGTACCACCCCGGCGATTGTCGGAGGTATGTAGGCAAGCGTGACAAACTTCCATATATGACCGGCCCCGATTATTATTATGAAATATGTCGAAAATCCATAGGCTATAGCTCCAATCAGAGCATAATACCATCTGACCTTCATGGCAAACATGAGTATCAGGAAGCCCAGCATCATCATAAACAGCAGGTTGGACGGCGACGGCAACCCTAAGCCATAGACTGTCGTCAACCAATCAAAGAGCGAGTTTGAGGGATATGACGGAGCTATCTGGAATGTCGGCATGCCTGAAAACAGGGAGTTAGTCCACCGCATAGGCTCGCCGGTGGCCTCGGTAAAAGCCTTCGCCTCCTGCCCGATTGCGGCTCCCTGAAGCATATCATGCTGACGGAGCTGATTGCCTTGCGACGCATCGGGATGAAAAAACATAATGGCTATGACAGCCGCAATGGCGACAGAAACAAAAAATCCCCAGAACTGAGAGTGCGATACCGTCGCCTTAAATCGTGATAACCAGGTAGATGACATATTTTACTCTGTATTTTTATCTTTGAAACGGCAAAGTTACGCAAAAAACTTGAGAGGTTATAGAGTTACCGTTGAGAGTTGACATCGCAACGCATTAACCGGTTGAACTTTTCATAGGCCACAACCCCACCAAGAGGTGGTAAACCTCACCGTCATATAACCTCTTTAAAGGAATAAATTGGGACGATTTGGGGATATTTACTACTTTTGTGACAAAGTTTTATAAGCCGATATGAAGATAGCCATCATAGGATATGGAAAAATGGGCCGCGCCATCGAGCGCATAGCCCGCAGCCGCGGCCACGAGATTGTGGCTATTGTGGATATGGACACCAATGACCGCATCGACAGCGACAAGGTCAAAAGCGCCGACATAGCTATTGAGTTCACATCGCCCCGGGCGGCTGTCGACAACTACATGAAACTGTTTGCCATCGGGGTGCCGGTAGTGTCGGGAAGCACCGGATGGACAGCGAGAATGGAAGAGGTCACTGACGCTTGTGAAAAAGCCGGTGGCACATTCCTGTGGTCGTCAAATTTCAGTGTAGGTGTCAATCTGTTTTTCCGCTTAAACAAGCTCCTTACCCGACTGATGAACCCTTTCCCGCAATATCATCCCCGGATGAAAGAGATACATCACATACACAAACTTGACCATCCGAGCGGCACCGCCATCACCCTGGCCGAGGGGCTTATAGCCGAATCGCCCATGATAAACCAGTGGAGCGAAGACCCCGAAGCGGCTCCCGACACGCTCGTAATAGACCACGAGCGCGAGGGAGAGATCCCCGGAACCCACATTATTAGCTGGGAATCGGAGGTCGACTCCATAACCATCGAACACTGCGCCAAAAGCCGCGAGGGATTTGCACGCGGAGCCGTGCTCGCCGCCGAGTGGGCTGCCGGACGCAAAGGAGTGTTGACGATGGATGAGATGATGAACGATTTTTTGAAACAAAACATTGATGAATGATGGAAAACACCACCGCACAAAAAGAGAAACTGCCGTTTAAAGAAGATTTCCTCCGACGGCTGAAAGAGGTGAAGACCACCCGCTGGGTGAGATTCGGAATCGTGACGTTAATCTTCTTACTATGGGTGGCTTGGATGGGCCGACCGCTGTTGGGTCTGCTGCTCTTCCTGCTGTTTGACATCTATATCACCGGCTATATACCGTTCACATGGTGGAAAAATAGCAAAAACGCTGCCATCAGGTCGGTCATGAGCTGGGTCGACGCCATTGTCTATGCGCTGATACTCGTCTATTTCGTGTTCTGCTTCGTCGGGCAGAACTACCAGATACCATCATCGTCTCTTGAAAAAACGTTGCTGACAGGAGATTACCTCTTTGTAAACAAGACTACTTACGGCCCGCGCGTCCCAATGACCCCGGTACATTTCCCCCTCGTACACAACACCATGCCAATAATCGGGGGAAACAGCTATCTTGAGTCTCCATCGGTGGAATACCGACGGCTGAAAGGACTCAGAGATGTGGAGCTGGGCGACATTGTGGTGTTCAACTTCCCCGCCGGCGACACCATCATGGAGAAGGTGCAGAACCCCGACTACTACACTCTCGTCAAGATCTATGGCCGTGAAGCTGTGCTGTCAAACCCCGCCGAACTCGGACAACAGATTTACCGCCCCGTCGACCGCCGCGAAAACTATGTGAAACGCTGCGTTGGCCTTCCGGGACAACGCATCAAGATTGTCGACGGCGTGATTTATCTCGACGGAGAGGCTCAGAAACAGCCTGAAAATGTGCAATTCAACTACTTCTTCCAATCGGCGGCGGGATACTTCGACGACGCTCAGTGGGAAGACCTCGGAGTAGCCGTGGCCGACCGCGGGTTCTACCAGCCCAAGCCGGGCGACGCGGCAATCCTCGAAAGCCTCGGTTTCAAAAAGGGGAATAACGGCGAGATGCTGCCGATACACATAGCCCCGCTCACCCCCGCGATGCTTTCAAAACTTGAAAACAACCCGTCAATCACCAAAATCTATCAAGTACCCGCGCCCATCGGTGAGTTCCTGTTCCCCGAAATCGCGGCAAGCCTGTGGAGCCGCTCCAACTACGGCGGTGAAAACGGACTTTGGATACCTAAGAAAAAATCAACGCTCCACCTCACCCCAATAGCCTGGGAAATATATCAGCGATGCATACGCGTCTACGAGAACAACCCGACGGCAGAGCTGCGCAGCGATGGCAAGGTCTATATCGACGGCAATCCCACCGACTACTACACGTTCAAGATGGACTATTATTTCATGATGGGCGACAACCGCGACAATTCGCTTGATTCGCGCTACTGGGGTTTCGTCCCGGAAGACCATATCGTAGGCACACCCTGGAGAGTGCTTGTATCATTTGACAAGGATAAATCCCTGTTCGACGGCGGTATCAGGTGGAACCGCGTGCTTAAAGACGCTAATCCCGACAAAAAATAACTTTCAAGCCATGACCGAGCCGACAGCCGATGGGAAACGTTCCCCCTTCCCGTTATTTCCCGACAGTGTCGCGGTCATGCCGCTACTCTATTTCCCAACGGCATCCTATTACGCCGAGGCGGCTCGTCACGGACGCGTCGTTATAGACTGCGGAATAGCTTATGACAAACGCCGCAAGGACACTCACCGTTGCGACATCGCCGACACCCGCGGACAGCTATCTTTGACCATACCGATAATCAAACCCGATTACAGCAGCCGCCCGACATGGTCAGAAGTGGGCATATCCACCCACGGCCAATGGTGGGACAAACACTTGACTGCCCTCGAATCGGCATACGGACGTACACCATATTTTGAATTTTACATTGACCGCTTTAAACCTTTTTTCTCAAGTGACACAGCCGCGAGATATAGCAATGTCACAGCTTTGGACTCAGCCGTCAACAACGAAATCTGCCACATACTCGGATTGCCTATACCTCTATACAGCCACAAGGTGACGGAAAAAGATATCAACGATTACCGCGATGATAAATTTATCAGATATTATCAGCCTGAGTATTACCAAGTGCGCAAATCCACATTAGGATTCATTCCAAACCTCAGCATTCTCGACCTCATCTTCAACCTCGGGCCGGAAGCTCCGCTATATCTAAAGCGTATGACTCAACAATAGTTTTGCGTCAGTCGCGGTTTCAACCATACCGACGCGAATAAGCCGTTTTTCAGAACGACATTGACAAAAGAGCCGATATGCGGTTGTTGGAAAGACGCGAATGAGAAAACGTGTTTTTCTGCCCGTAGACATATTCTATACCCGTGCGAAAAAGCGGTGAAATCTGCCAGATGACGTTGCAAAGCCCATACTGGCCGTAGCGCAATTGGTCACCGTAAGGGATTGACGAACCGTTAGTGTACGGGTCTACATGATTGCGCATATAGCTATACACTACTGTCGAAAACAGGTTTGGCCTCCAGTTGTATTGCAAGCCAAGTATACCCCCCCACGCCCAGGGTGCTTTGAGCCGTCCCGGCCGTGACATATCAGGCACCAAGTCAAGACCCAAATCGTCATTTTCATGGATATAGCTTGAGATGCCGCGTCCGGTCTGAGCCATACCGTAAGCCACGAAAGGACCTACTTTGGCGGTGCCGGTCAACTTCAGACCCCAACCGAGCAGGGTGTGGTTGCAGTGGGCCACATGGTCGCGGTAAGACAAGCCGCGCAATACCGTCGACAGCCTGACATGGTTTGTCGAATTGAAAGCATAGGTGACATACATCGGCAAGTCAGGCAGATGCTGCCTCTTTTCAGACTGGCGGTCGTCTGATTCTGAATCGTCGGGGATATATGATGTATAGTCGCTCTTGGGAGCCTCGATACTTGCACCGATTCTGACATGGGGCGTGACGAATTTTTGGAAATTCATCTGTATGTTGTCGTGGCTTCCCGACGCTATCGGGCCGTGGCCGTCGATGGTGTACGGGTCGGCGGCCTTGTCGTTATAAAGGCTCGACGTGTAGCCAAAAGTGAAATTGCGGTAACGCATATAGACGTTGCTGGCGTGTACCTTATAGGAATTGCCCGGCTCGTCGTCCATGGCAAGACTGATGAACAGTCCTATCTGATTGGCCGACGACGGAAAACCGATGATATTGAAATAAATGTTGCTCCCTTGCGCCGTCATCTGATAGAGGGTGTTGTCGCCCGGCGCGGCACGCTCTATGCCAGCTACGGTGATACCGCCGGGGTCGTCGATTGGGTTGCCCCAGTCAAAGCAAGAGGTGAACTTCAGATTAGCGCCTATACTGAAATAAAACGAGCGGTTTTGACCGACAATGGCGAATATGGGGTCGTTGATGAAATCCTTGTCGAGCGGGATGTTCTCAAACAGCAGTTTATAGGCGTTGACACTATCACTGATGTTGACATTGTCGCCTATGACATATTTAAGACGGCCTGACCCGGGGCGATTGGGGTGACGCTGAGCCGTTATCGGCTCAGCCGTGACTGAGAGCAACGCCGCCACAATGGCGACCACTATTATTTTGCAGTGTTTCATGGGAAAGAAAGGTGTATGTGGGTTTGACGAATTTGTTCGGTTTCCGCCCTTTTCAGACAAAGAAAGGTGCCATCGACGCTATCACCCTCGATGGCGACGCATTGCGGTAAAGTATGTCGTAGACCCCGTTAAGTATCGGCATATCCACACCATAGATTGAGTTAATCTCATGGATGCACTTTGTCCCATAGTAACCCTCGGCGGTCTGTTCCATCTCCATTTTCGCGGCTTTAACCGAATACCCCTTGCCTATCATCGCACCGAAGTTGTGGTTGCGGCTGAAACGCGAATAAGAGGTGACGAGCAAATCACCGAGATAAACCGAGTCATATATCTGACGCTGACGAGGGTTAACGGTGTTGATAAACCGCTCCATCTCGCGGATGGCGTTGGAGATAAGCATCGCGAGGAAATTATCACCCTGCTTCAAGCCATGGACTATGCCGGCGGCAATCGAATAGACATTTTTCAGAACGGAAGCATACTCGATTCCGTCGACATCCGACGACGTTATGGTGTGGGTGTGCTTCCCGGCGATACATCCGGCGAAATCAGCCGCGCGCTCAATATTGTGGCAACCGATGGTGAGATACGACGGACGGTCAAGAGCAACCTCCTCGGCATGGCAAGGCCCGCTGATTACCAACAGATTGTCGGGCTTGATTCCAAATCGCTCTACCATGAAATCGGTTATGAGCTGATTCTCATCGGGCACAATCCCTTTTATCGCCGACACCACCGATTTACCGCTTATATCAACTTTTATTTTTGATATATGCTCCTTGAAATAAGGCGACGGCATCACCATCACCAACGTGTCGGCGGTTTCACAGACAGCATTGATGTCGCTGGAAAACTCTATGCGACGGCAGTCAAACTGCACGTCGGTAAGGTAAACCGGATTGCGACCCAAACGTTTAAAATCTTCTATGCGGTCATCGCGGCGCATATACCATAATATGCTGTCACAATTCTGCAAAAGCAGCTTGGCCAAAGCTGTAGCCCAACTGCCGCCGCCCATTACCGCTATCTTGCCGGGAAAATTCATGATTCTTTTCTGACTCAGGTTAACTCAATGTTACAGCGTTGTTGTCATAACACGCTTTATCATCATCTCTCTCGACCCTGATTGTTGGTCAAGAATGTTTTTCGGGACGCATCTGGGGGAAGAACAGCACCTCCTGAATGGTAGTCTGTCCGGTCATGAGCATCACCAGACGGTCCATACCTATACCCATGCCGGATGTCGGGGGCATACCATACTCAAGGGCGCGGATAAAGTCCTTATCTATAATCATAGCCTCGTCATCACCCTTCTCGCTAAGTTTCATCTGCTCCACAAAACGCTCATACTGGTCAATGGGATCGTTAAGTTCAGAGTAGGCGTTGGCAAGCTCCTTGCCGTTGACCATAAGTTCGAAACGCTCGGTCAACTCGGGGTTCTCGCGGTGACGCTTTGTAAGAGGCGACATCTCTATCGGATAGTCGATAATGAATGTGGGTTGTATGTAGTTACCCTCACATTTTTCACCGAAAATCTCGTCGATAAGTTTTCCTTTGCCCATCGAGGCATCAACTTCTATGCCGAGGTTTTTGGCAGTCTCGCGCAACTGCTCTTCATCCATCCCGGTGATATCGACACCCGTGAAATCCTTGATGGCCTGCGTCATTGTCACGCGAGGGAAAGGAGCCTTGAACGATATGACCTTATCTCCAACCTTTACTTCGGTAGTGCCATTGACATCAAGACAGATTTTTTCGAGCATTTTCTCGGTAAAATCCATCATCCAGTTGTAATCCTTATATGCCACATAAATCTCCATGCAGGTAAACTCGGGATTATGTGTGCGGTCCATACCCTCGTTGCGGAAATTCTTCGAGAACTCATAGACACCTTCAAAACCGCCTACAATCAGACGTTTCAGATAAAGCTCGTCGGCGATGCGGAGATAAAGTGGAATGTCGAGGGCGTTGTGATGGGTTATGAACGGGCGAGCCGACGCTCCACCGGGTATAGACTGAAGTATCGGGGTTTCAACCTCCATGTAACCATGGTTGTTGAAATATTGGCGCATCGAATTGTAAACCTTGGTGCGCTTTATAAAAATCTCTTTGACACCTTCATTTACTACCAAATCAACATAACGGCGACGATAACGCATCTCAGGGTCATCAAAAGCGTCGTACGCCACACCGTCCTTATATTTAACGATAGGAAGCGGACGAAGCGACTTGCTGAGTACGGTGAGGCTCTTAGCATGGATAGACACCGCGCCTGTCTGGGTGCGGAACACAAAGCCCTTTATTCCCACAAAATCACCAATATCAAGCAATTTCTTGAACACCACATTATAGAGGTCTTTATCCTCACCAGGGCAAAGTTCATCGCGGTTGACATAGACCTGTATGCGGCCTTGAGAGTCCTGAAGCTCCATGAACGATGCCTTACCCATGACACGGCGGCTCATCAAGCGACCGGCCACTACCACGTCGCGGGGTTCTGCCTCATCTTTAAATGAAGCTTTGATTTCCTCGGTGTAGGCATTAACGGGATATTCAGCGGCGGGATAAGGCTCTATTCCCATCTCGCGCATCTTCTCAAGACTTCCGCGGCGCACTATTTCCTGCTCGCTTAACTGTGATATGCTCATAACAACTGTTTTTTCAGAATTTAAATTGAGAAAAAAACACTATAAGAGATTCTTCTCTAAAATTATCGCAAAGTTACTGTTTTCCCGCCTTTTATCCAAAATTTCATTTTAGAGCCTTGAATTGACACCCTTTTTTATTGCCGCCGTCTATCCGGCAACTCTTATAAATTACCGCATCGTAACTCTATTATAAATGCTTTTATATCTTTATTACCATATGTTGATAACAGTGTTCATAACCTTCAATAACTTTTAGACAGTTTTTTACAACTTAATTTGCTTTATCTATTTTTTCCGCTATCAAATCACCATGTGGAAACCGCAAAATAAGTTAACATTAAGATTTAACCGCTTTATCAACCGGGAAAAGTAGAGTTATCAGTAGCAAAAATGAGTGAAAGTTATTAACTTTGCAAGTTGTAAACACAATGTTGATAACTACCTTAAAAGCCTAAATATCAAACGCAACTGATGTTAATAAATATGTCGGTAGTGTTTATGAGATATTTATAAGTTAATACGCAACTTTTATGGCAAAAAGTTATAGCGGTTATCAACAGTCTATATAAACAAACATAAGAAAGATTTTTTCAAAAAGAAAAATTCAGAAATATAATAATGAATGTCGACAATTATGCAGATGTCAAGACCGAAGATTTGAAGGAGGAGATTCTGCGATTGAAAAAAGAGAAAAACGCTGTTATTCTCGGTCACTACTATCAAAAGGGTGAGATTCAGGATTTGGCCGACTTTATTGGCGACAGCCTCGCTCTCGCCCAGATTGCCACCAAACTTACCCAGCCGGTTGTGGTGATGTGTGGAGTGCATTTCATGGGGGAGACTGTCAAGATTCTGTGCCCGGAGAAGACGGTGCTCGTGCCAGATATAAATGCCGGTTGCTCCCTTGCCGACAGTTGCCCTCCGCAGGAGTTCAAAGCGTTTATCGACGCTCATCCCGGCCACACGGTGATAAGCTATGTCAACACCTCGGCAGCGGTGAAAGCCTTGACCGATATTGTGGTAACATCTTCCAACGCAAAAGCGGTTGTCGACACGCTGCCTCCCGATGAAAAAATCATATTCGGACCCGATAGAAATCTCGGTAACTACATCAACAGTGTCACCGGGCGGCATATGTTGGTATGGAACGGTGCCTGTCACGTACATGAGCAATTTTCGATTGAGAAACTTGTGGAACTGAAAAAACAGCATCCCGTCGCTAAAGTACTCGCACATCCCGAATGTAAGAAAACTCTGTTGATTTTGGCTGATGTAGTGGGGTCTACCGCGGCATTGCTAAAATATGCCAAAGAAAGCGGCGACAAAGAGTTTATAGTGGCTACCGAGAGCGGTATCCTCCACCAGATGAAAAAAGAGTGTCCCGAAAAAACATTCATTCCTCTACCTCCCAACGACAGTTCTTGCGCCTGCAACGATTGCAATTTCATGAAACTTAACACCATTGAGAAGTTGCGCGATTGTCTGCGTGATATGTCGCCGGCTATTGAGGTCGACGCCACTATAATAGATAGGGCGCGACAACCGATAGTCAAAATGCTTGAGTTGTCTAAATAAAATTGAATTTCTTTACACATAAAAGTATAAATAAGCAATGGAATATAATCACAAAGATATAGAGAGCCGCTGGCAGCAGCGATGGAAAGATGACAATACTTATAAAGTAGATATTGACAACGGGCGTCCTAAATACTATGTGCTCGATATGTTCCCCTACCCCTCGGGCGCGGGTCTGCACGTCGGACATCCGCTGGGCTACATTGCAAGCGATATTTTCTCTCGTTACAAACGTCTGCAGGGTTATAACGTGCTTCATCCGATGGGTTATGACGCTTATGGCCTTCCGGCTGAGCAATACGCCATACAGACGGGGCAGCATCCTGAGGTCACCACGCGCAAAAACATAGCCCGCTACCGTGAGCAACTCGACAAAATAGGTTTTTGCTATGACTGGTCGCGTGAAATAAAAACCTGCGACCCCGAATATTACAAATGGACTCAGTGGGCGTTTATTAAGATGTTCAACTCCTACTACGACACTGCCATAAATAAGGCTCAGCCTATCGAAAATCTGATTGCTCATCTTGAAAAGCATGGCACCGATTCCCTTACTGCCGCAGCTTCAAAGGAACTTGACTTTACCGCCGCCCAATGGAACAAGATGAGCGAAAAAGAAAAGAGCGACCTGTTGATGAACTATCGTATAGCTTATCTCGGCAACACCATGGTCAATTGGTGTCCTAAACTCGGAACAGTCCTCGCCAACGACGAGGTGAGTGAAGGGCTGTCGATACGCGGAGGTTACCCTGTAGAGCAAAAATTAATGTATCAGTGGTGTCTAAGAGTGTCGGCCTATGCGCAGCGTTTGCTCGATGGTTTGGAAAAAATTGACTGGACCGATTCGCTTAAAGAAACACAGCGCAACTGGATTGGCCGCTCCGAGGGTGCAGAAATGAAATTTAAGATAGCCGACAGCGATGTTGAGCTTGAGATATTCACTACTCGTGCCGACACTGTGTTTGGTGTCACATTCATGGTGTTAGCCCCCGAGAGCGTTTATGTCGACATGGTGACTACTTCCCGGCAGAAAGATGCCGTAGCTCAATATATTGCCGCTATCAAACACAAGACAGAGCGCGAGCGCATGATTGACAAAAAAGTCACAGGTGTGTTCACAGGTGCCTATGCGGTCAATCCCCTCACAGGCGAGAAAATACCCGTGTGGGTTAGTGATTATGTTCTCGCAGGCTATGGGACAGGAGCTATCATGGCAGTCCCCGCTCATGATAGCCGCGATTATGCTTTCGCCCGGCATTTCAATCTTCCTATAATACCGTTGATTGAGGGTGCCGATGTCAGCGAGGAAAGTTTTGATGCCAAAGCGGGTAAAATGATTAATTCAGCCAATGCCGATTTCTCGCTAAACGGCCTTGATGTGAAAGACGCCATCGCAGCCACTAAAAAGTATATAGAAGAAAAAGGCATAGGAAAAGTGAAGGTTAACTATCGCCTCCGCGACGCCATTTTCAGCCGCCAGCGTTATTGGGGAGAGCCATTCCCGGTTTATTATAAGGATGGCATACCCAACATGATGGACATTGAAAAACTCCCGCTTCTTCTTCCCGAGGTTGACAAATATCTACCCACTGAATCGGGCGAGCCGCCGCTCGGGCGAGCCAAAAACTGGATTACAGGCGAGGGATACCCCATAGAGCTTAACACCATGCCCGGTTTTGCGGGGTCGTCAGCCTACTATCTACGTTACATGGACCCACGCAACAACAATGCCCTGGTGTCGAAAGAAGCAAACGAATACTGGCGTAATGTTGACCTTTATATCGGTGGTACGGAACACGCCACCGGACACCTCATATATAGCCGTTTCTGGAACAAATTCCTCTATGACCTCGGCGAGGTGTGTGAGGACGAGCCTTTCAAGAAACTGATTAACCAAGGTATGATTCAAGGCCGCAGTAACTTTGTTTACCGCATCAAGGACACAAACCGATTCGTGTCGTATAATTTGAAAAAAGATTATGACACCACACCGATTCATGTTGATGTCAACATCGTAGCCAACGATATCCTCGATATTGAAAAATTCAAAAACTGGCGCCCTGAGTTCGCAACAGCCGAGTTCATTTTGGAAGACGGAAAATATGTGTGTGGATATGCCGTTGAGAAAATGTCGAAATCGATGTTCAATGTTGTTAATCCCGATGACATTGTCGACAAATATGGTGCCGACACCCTGCGTCTTTACGAGATGTTCCTCGGACCGCTCGAACAGAGCAAACCGTGGGACACTAACGGCATTGACGGCGTGAACCGTTTTCTCAAAAAAATGTGGTCGCTGTTCTATAAAGCCGACAATTTCCTTGTCACCGACGAAACCCCTTCTAAACCCGCTCTGAAAGCCATTAACAAACTGATAAAGAAGGTGACAGCCGACATCGAAAATTTCTCATACAACACATCCATAAGTGCTTTTATGATATGTGTCAACGAGCTGACAGCCGATAAGTGCCACTCGCGGGAGATATTTGAGAAACTTGTGGTGGTGCTTGCGCCGTTCGCTCCGCATATTTGCGAACAACTTTGGCACGACCTTGGTCATGACACAACGGTGTGCGACGCGAAGTGGCCGGTATGTGACGAGCAATATCTCAAAGAGGACAACGCAACCTATGCAGTGTCGTTCAACGGCAAGGCCCGCTTCAATATCACCCTCCCCGTCGATATGCCCAAAGAAGAGGTTGAGAAAGCGGCGTTGACCAACGAGGGCGCGGCTAAATGGCTTGAAGGCAAGACTGTCAAAAAAATAATAGTAGTCCCCGGCAAGATTGTCAACATCGTAGTGGTATAATAAAACAAGCGGTTTTCTCGTTTATTCAATTGCTATACGTTTGCTATGAATAAGTTACCGTCGATAGTTTTTGCCACAAACAACGGGCACAAGCTCCATGAAATCAGAATGATGATTGGAGACAAATATAATGTGTTGTCGCTCAGTGACATTAATTGTCATGATGACATACCCGAAACGGCATCGACTCTTGAAGGTAACGCACTTCTAAAAGCCCGCTACATCAAGGAAAAATACGGATTTGACTGTTTCGCCGACGATACCGGCCTTGAAGTGGAGGCGCTTGATGGTGAGCCGGGTGTCTATTCAGCCCGCTACGCAGGCCCCGGCCATGACTCCGAGGCCAACATGAGACTTCTCCTTGACAAAATGAATGGAATTACCGACAGGTCGGCGCGTTTCCGCACGGTTATCGCACTTCTGCTCGGCGACAAGGAGGTGATAGTCGATGGTGTGGTCAACGGTGTGATTGCGATTGAGCCGTCAGGGCAAAACGGTTTCGGATATGACCCGGTGTTCCGACCTGTCGACAGCCCTAAGACTTTTGCCGAGATGACTGATTCTGAAAAAAACGCGATAAGCCATCGCCGCCGGGCTGTCGAGGCATTGTTGAATAAAATGGCAACCTTATAAAAATAACATAAAATAACCCAGAAAAACAGTAAACATAAATGATAAATAGATTATTAGCCATACTGATAGCAGCCTTACCGTTGGTTTCTAACGCCCAGCTCGCTGTGGGAGAGTGGGAACTGTTTAACACCTTCGACGGTGTTTCAACCTATGGAAACGATGCGTTGAAAGACCCATTTACAGGATATAGGATTGTCGATACTCCCCGTCATGTCTACTATGTGTCACAGAACGGTCTGTTCTCTTATGATAAAGACACACAGGAAACTTACGCCTACTCCGCTATCAACAAATTGAGCGACAGCAGTGTGAAAGGTATTTGGTACAACTATTCAAACAAATATCTTCTGATTGCATACGAATCGGGCAACATCGACCTCCTGTATGATGATGGAAAAATTGTGAATATGCCCGACATCAAAGACGCTGTGTTAACCACGTCAAAAACAATCAATGATGTTGCGTTCGCCAACAACAGAATTTATGTGGCTACCGCATTCGGAATAGTGATTTTTGATGATAAGGATCACTATGTGGTGGATTCTGGCATATACAAAGCGGCGGTTAAAACCCTCGCCGTTGTCGGTGATTACTTGGTGACTCTTAGTGATGATAGTAATTATCCGAAAGACAAGATAGGGGTTATGTGTTACATATCGCTCAAGGAGCGTGTGAACAGCCTGGATAAGTTCAAAAATTTCCCCTGGAATGACGGTTGGCAAGGTTATTCTAATTCATTGCGCAATCTAAAAGACAACAAGGTTATTGTGAGAGCGCGCAGAGATAGAAGTAACTTTCAACTGTCGTGTGTAGAACTAAACTTTGAAAAACGTACTGCCAAGATGGAATGGCTCTACGAAAAATCGGTGGATTATCCGACAATGCTTAAAGATGGACGATATTTTGCCAAAGGTGACAATGAATTGGTATATATAAATACCGACGGTACCGTTGAAACTGTCGCTTTATCATCCCCACTCGCTGATCAGGCTATCGCGATGTACGACGGTCCCTCATCTTTATGGACCGCCAATAGTAACGGTATAGCGCAATTTGACATAACAACATCTCCAGCAACGGTCAAAAATGATTACTTCACGCTCAATTCGCTGAATATGCGTCAAGCCGATAAAATGAAGTTTTCACCCTCAAATCGATTGTATATCAATCAGGTAACGAAATCAAATATATTAGGAACAAACACATGGTGGCTTCAGCGCACATCTATATATGACAAAGGAAAATTCATTGACGCGACAACATACGACGTGACGAAACTAAACGAAAAAGCTCCATGTCCCAATGAAAATACCATAAGAGATGTCTGCGATGTCGCGGAGGACCCCGACGACCCCGACACATACTATGCCGCCAGTTTATGGGAGGGCATTTTTAAACTGACAAAAAACGCCGATGGTGAATATGTGGAGGCCGCTCACTACTACACTGACAACTCTACTTTCTACTACGATAACAAGAATGGAAATTTTGTAGCGGTTCCCGCGATGGCATTTGACAGATTCGGCAATTTGTGGTGCATAAATGGTAAATTAGTAGCGTCGGATACTGAATATCCGATTCACGTTTTGCCCGCCGCAGCCCGTAAAAAGGAAACTGTCACAGCATCCGATTGGATTAGATTGCCAATCAACAATTTAGGCTCATCTTTCGATTCGAGAATACTTATTTGCGAAAAATCAAACATGGTATTCGTCCTCGACGGCACCTATGGCACGCGGCTCCTCGCTTACAACACAAAAGGTACAGAAAGTTTCGATGACGACACATACTACATTTGGGAAAAATGGTCTGACCAGGATGGCAAGGAAATCACTCAAGGCCGCGCGACATCAATAGTTGAGGGGCTCGACGGCAAGGTATGGATAGGGACAGCCAACGGCATCGTCGAAATTTCAAACCCGACTGAGGCTACCAACCCCAACATGTTGTTCAACCGTATAAAGGTGCCGCGTAATGACGGTTCGGGATTTGCCGACTATCTTCTCGATACACAGCAAGTGTTGTCGCTCGCTGTTGACGGCGCTAACAGAAAATGGGCCGGTACCCAGTCATCAGGTCTGTTCTATATAAGTGACAACGGTGATGAGATCATCGAAAGCCACGACATCGACAACAGTGTATTGACCGACAACTGCATATACGCGCTCGCTTGCGACTTGAATGGAAGCGACCTGTTTGTCGCAACCCCCGACGGTGTCTTCCGCTACAACAGCAAGGTCGCGCCGGGTGCCGACGACTACTCCAATGTCTACGCGTTCCCCAACCCCGTCCGCCCAGGCTACACCGGTTGGATTACTGTCAAAGGTCTGATTGACGGCTCCCGAGTGAAAATAGCCGACGCGTCGGGAAGCGTATTCCTCGACACTGTGTCAGAAGGAGGTATGGTAACTTGGGATGGTTGCAACCGTAACGGTGAACGTGTCCGCACCGGCGTTTACTATGTCTACGCTTCAAAAAGCGGCGAAGGGGTAAACACCCAGGGAGCGGTAACAAAAATTCTTGTGGTGAATTAATTTGCGGGCTACCGTCAATAATTGATTTGCATAGATGAAAACAAGTTTGAAATATACCGACGAAAACGACAAATGTTACGGTGTCACCGGTATGGCTATCGGGATTGTAGCCCTCGATAGCGAGGAGTTGCTCGACTCTTTATCGCTTGACACCGACCCGGGCTACTCGGTGAAATTCACTTCCGAATACTACTTTTCAGGCAATCCGAGGCTTTCGGCTAAAATTGCTTGGAACGAAATATTGCGCCACTTCCAGCTATCTATCGCCATGATGATTTCAAACGTCATGTGCCGGCACTATGTGTGTCGTCACGCGACCATTAGCGACGATATGCGCAAAGCGATGATGGAGTTAGCCGTTGCCGAGGGACGCGAAACCTGTTCGCTTGACGACGATGAAATAAACGGTATGTTTGTCAAAAGCTACAACTATCTTCATCGGCTATTTAACCACTCAGGTGTCCAAGCAGTCGCCAGCGACTTCGCTCGCACTCTATCGGAGCGGCGCAGTTTGACACGGAGCGAGGTTGTCGAAGAGCTGCGCGCGCTTGCCATGCTCTGAAATCACGAAATAACCATTGACATTCTATAATGCGAATAAAGGCGCGGCTATCTGGCCGCGCCTTTGTCAGTCACGATTTTCCTATTCTAAATATTTATCTTAAATTTGTTGAGTCGCTCATACCAAACGGTCTTATGACATGGAGAATTTAAACGGCAAAATATCAATCTCGGTGATTATGCCTGTTTACAATGCCGAAGATTTTCTTGATGACTCTATCGGCAGCGTAATATCACAGACATACGCGAATTTTGAATTGATATGTTTCAACGACGCTTCAACCGACAACTCATCCGGCATACTCCATCGATATGCCCAAGCCGACAAACGGATAAAGGTTATCGACTCCCCGGTAAATGTCAAACAGGGAGGGGGCAGAAACCGCGCTCTCGCCAGCGCGAAAGGTGAATATGTAATCTTCCTCGACGCTGACGACAGATTAGATATAAACGCATTAAAACAATGCGCCGACGCTATCATCAAATCAGATGCCGACGCCATTTTCTTCGACTACGCGCAATTCTCGCGAAACGGCCTGCATAACATAATCTCTCCCTTAGGAAGTGATTCGGCTGATATGTCAACCCAACTACTTAAACGGCGGCTCATCCTACACCCTACCCCCGTATGGACCGCGATGTATCGTCGCTCACTGATAACCGACAACAATCTATACTTTCCTGAAGGTGTGTTTTATGAAGACAACGCCGTCGCCCTCGCCATACAGCTGTCAGCCTCAAAAACTGTAAAAATCAACAATCCTCTGTATCATTACCGCATCGACAACAGCTCCGTTACGCGCTCGACTGACAACTACCGCTTCTTCGACAGAATCTCATCAGCCGAAACCCTGCTGGGACATCTCCGCCGACTCAGAATATATGAAAAATACCCCGATGAAATCAACTATTTGATTATCAACCAATACCTCGTACACACAATCTACGGAGCGATTTACCGCTTTACCGACGTCGCAACTGACCGCATCAGGCAAGTGCGTCGCGGCATCAACACTCTAATCCCCGACTGGAATAAAAACAAGTATTGGCAGAATCGCCCATTATCCCAACGCATAAAATTCGCCACCCACGCAACCATGCCCCGCATGATAAAACTCCTCTCAAACATTAACCGCCGCCTCCGCGGCATTGATAATGCTTGACGAGCGCAACCTCCTTGACAAACATAGCTTTTTACTAATTATTAAAGAAATAGGTTATCACATGAAACAGATTTCAATAGCGATTATCGTCACGCTGATCGCAGCGTTCGTGGCGCAGGCTCAAAAACCCGTGCGCATTCTTTCGCTAAACAACAGCCTGATTGAGGTTAACGGCCAGACAGCGATGTTTAACGCGATGGCGGCTGCCGACGGTCTCGACATGAAGTGGGAGAAACGCACTCAACTCGGTCGCACGTTGCTGTTCCATTACAACGACGAGCTGTCGAAAAGCCTTGTAGCTTCACAGCCTTGGGATATAATCATTTTGCAGGAACAGAGTTCGTTGCCGCGCACGATGCCCGAGACGCTTCTTGAATCGGTGAAGCTGTGGAAGATGTTTATTTTGGCCAACTGTCCGAATCCGCAGGCCGAGATAATCGTCCCGATGAATTGGGCGTATTCCGGCGAGTGGGAGACCTTCAAAGCCGATTCGCGAGCTCTCCACAAGAGTTTCATGAACGTCGCGCGCGACATCCCCGGAGTGCGCATATGCCCCGTGGGCGACGCGGTGGCCGACGTGTTTGAGCGAGGGGGAGCGAGCGCGGCCGGTTTGCTTTACAACGACTATTGCCATCCGTCGCTAAGAGCGTCGTATCTCGCGGCGTGTATGGAATACGGCATGATAACGGGCCGCGACCCGGCTGCCATCACTTTCGTCCCCGAAGGCCTTGACCGGGCGGTAGCAAAAGAGATGCGGGAGCTGGCGTCGCGTTTCGCTCCGTGGAGAAAGTAAGGCTTTCACGCTCGGTTGTGCGTTGTCATCCGCGGGTGGGAATCACGGTCTCTGGCGGACGTTGTGGGAATTGTTGGGGATTTAGTGGTGTGAAACGAATTATTTGAGTAAATTCGCGTTGTAATATACCGGATTAGTAGCATGGTAACGCCCGAACCTCACGAGTGTGTGATGAGTGCGACAGTAGCCCGGCTGTCGGCACAGGATAATCTTAAAAGTATGTGCCACATGAGATGGCGCGGCGAGCCGTTACCGTCACAAAAAGCTGTGGCTGAAATGATTGAGTTGTGCCGGGCTCTGATTTTCCCCGGGTTTTTCGGCAACAGCGATGTCAACAGAAACAACATTGTCTATCATACCGGTGTGTCGCTTGAGCGGCTCTATGAACTTCTTGTCGACCAGATAGCCGCAGGCATGGGTTTAGCCGACGAGCGCGAGGAGGAGCCTGATATCGTTAGTTTGAAGAAGATAGGTAGCGAAAAGGCCGACAGTTTCGTCAGCCGGTTGCCTGAGTTGCGACAGCTGCTTGAGGCTGACGTGATAGCAACCTACAACGGCGACCCCGCCGCAGTTTCGACTCAGGAGGTGATTTATTGCTATCCCGCTATCAGAGCGATTGCAAATTACCGCATGGCCCATCTGCTGGTCGAGCTTGGGGTGCCGGTGATACCGCGGATGATTGGAGAGCAGGCCCATAGCGAGACCGGAATCGACATCCACCCCGCGGCGACGATAGGCAGGGCGTTCACCATCGACCACGGCACGGGTGTGGTAATAGGTGCTACTGCCCGCATAGGCGACAATGTGAAAATATACCAGGGTGTCACCCTCGGAGCAAAAAGTTTCGATACCGACGCCGATGGTAATCTGATAAAAGGGATACCGCGACATCCTATTATTGGCAACAATGTGGTCATCTATTCCAACGCCACCATTCTTGGCCGTATAACAATCGGTGACGGGGCTGTGATAGGCGGCAATCTCTGGGTTACCTCCGATGTGGCTCCCGGAGAGAAATTAGTACAAGCAAAAGCTGACAATATTTTAAGATTCAAACAATGAAAGAAGAATTTGAAATGGTCGCCAAGACATTCCAAGGCTTGGAAGATGTCCTCGCCGACGAACTGCGCGGCATAGGCGCCAAGAACGTTGAGCTCGGAAGACGCATGGTCTCCTTTGAAGGCGACCTTGAGATGCTTTATAAGGCCAACCTTTGTTGCCGCACGGCGTTGAGGATTCTCAAGCCCATATATAAGTTCATAGCCAAAGACCCCGAAAGTCTCTATGAAATGGTCAAGGAGTACGACTGGAATCAGATTCTGACGCTCGACAAAAGTTTTGCCATCGATGTCACGGCCTATTCCGACGAGTTCACCCACTCTCGGTATGTGACCTATCGCGTTAAAGATGCGATAGTCGACTATTTCAAAGACCGTTTCGGCCCCGATTCGCGCCCAAAAGTGCGTCTGACCGGCGCCGATGTGATGATTAATGTGCATATCTCCGGCGACCGCGTCACCCTGTCGCTTGATTCGTCGGGCGAGTCGCTTCATAAACGCGGTTACCGAGTGGCGCAGACCGAGGCCCCGATTAACGAGGTGTTGGCTGCCGGCATAATACTCAAAAGCGGATGGCGGGGTGACTGCCCGCTTGTCGACCCTATGTGCGGCTCCGGAACATTCTTGGTCGAAGCGGCTCTGATAGCGGCAAACATCAACCCCGGCATCTATCGCAAGGGATTCGCGTTTGAGCAGTGGAAAGATTTTGACTCTGAGATATTTGACCGTCTGTACAATGACGACTCCGAAGAGCGCGACATTGACTTCAAAATCTACGGGGCTGACATCTCACCACGCGCCGTGTCTATCGCGGAAGCCAACATTAAAAGCGCGGGCGTGGGACGCTACATAAATCTTCAGGTCAAGCCGCTGTCGCAATGGACTGAGGCCCCTTCGTCGCCCGAAGGCGGTGTGCTTGTCACAAACCCTCCGTATGGCGAGCGTATCAGTGTCGAAGATATGGACGGTCTATATGAGATGATTGGTCAAAAGCTGAAACGGGTGTTTACCGGCTATCACGCCTGGATTATCGGATACAGGGAAGAGTATTTCCAGAAAATCGGGCTCGCACCGTCGTCTAAACTCGAGCTATTTAACGGCGCGCTCGACTGCGAGTTGCGCGAATACATCATATTTGACGGGGATTACAGCTCATTCCGCGCCGCCGGCGGTCGCATCAAAGGCCTCGACGACGACAAACCCGACCGACGCATGACTCGCCGCCGTCCCGATGACCGCGAATGGAAGCGCGAAGCCCGCGAAAAAGGGTTTGGTGGTAAAGACTCGCGCGAGCCGCGCAACAAATTGGAAGAGCGTTACCGGCCTAAATCACCGCATTTCCGCCGCGATGACGGCGACGGACGCCGCGAGCATTTTGACCGCGGTGACAAACCCCGCTATGGCCGCGATGGCGGCAAACCCCGCTTCGACAAGGACTCAAAGCCAAGATTCAGTCGCGATGGCGGCAAACCCCGCTTCGACCGTGACGCTCCAAAACCGAAAGCTGCCGGCGAGTTCTCTCAGAAACCCGACTTTGACCTCGGTCATGATGATAATCCGCTCGCGCAACGCCGCAACATCGACGCTCTCAAATCAATCACAGGTCGAAAACCGTCGTTACCCCCCTCGTCGGGCACTATAATGCGCAGCCGCCGCGGATGGAAGGACAACAGTAAAGACTCAAATGAAAAAGAAGATAAGTAACATATTGAGCAGCCTGTTCCCCGCTTCGTTGTGGACAGTCCGTTTCTCATATTGGTGGGTGGCATCATTGCTCACGCTCCTTGCCTTCGATTTGCTGTGGATGAGCCAGACCACTTTCCGCCCGTTCTGTTTCCTCCCGTTTTGGCCCTATTTGTTGCTTGCTACAACCCTGCTCGCTCTACCGGCGCTTTTCACAAAATCAAGGTGGGTACACGCCGCATTGCTATTAATTGTCGACGGCGTGATGGTGGCCAACCTGATGTATTGCCGCACTTATTTCAACGCCATACCGGCACAAAGCTATCTGCTCGCGGGGAATCTCTCTGACTTCACCGACAGCGTGGTTGACTCGTTCAGTTGGCTTTATCTGTTGCTCCCTCTGCTCACTGCGACGGCAGTTGCGTTGTATCCGTCGGTCGCCGGCCGCGGCAACGCTCGGCCGCGACCCCTCCCCTATCTCGTTACCGTCGCAATCCTGTCGCTGTTGGCATGGGCTGCCGACGCTTGGCGCGGAGGCCCGATAAAGCATATGGACGGGCTTCGCATAAACTGCTATAAATCGACCTGCATAACCCCGGTCTATACAATAGGCGGTTTCGTTGTCCACGACATACTGAGAGCCAAAGAGGAGCTTACTCCCGAGATTGTGACGGAGGTTGCGGGGTGGCTTGACGCGCATAGTGAAATGTGCGGGCTACCGGCGGTAGACTCGTTGGCGAAACAACGCCCCCGACGTGAAAATTTGGTGATAATTATGTGTGAGTCGCTTGAAAGCTGGCCGCTTGAGAAATCGGTGGAAGGTGTCGAATTGACCCCTTATCTGAATTCGCTTATCGCCGACACCGCAACATTTTTCGCCCCGAATGTCGTAACGCAAGCCGCCAATGGCCGTTCGATTGACGGTCAGTTGCTGACGCTCGCCGGTATGCTTCCCATGCGCAACAGCGTCTATTCCTACGAGGCTGCCGACTACAACTTTTACACGCTTCCAAAAGCTATGCGCGAACGCGGAGGACGCTCCTATATACTCACCTGCGACAAACCCTACGTTTGGAACCAGATTCGTGTAGCGGATGCTTTCGGGGTGGATACACTCATCCACCACACCTCGTGGAACAACAATGAACCGGTAGGGACTGCCCGCCGCTTGAGCGACGGGGGATTCATGGCTCAGAGTGTCGAGAAGTTGCGCCGCGGAGAGATATGGCCGGCGGGAGAGCGGGCATTCTTGATGTGGGTCACATATTCAGGCCACAATCCGTTCCGCCTCCCTGAAAAGCTGCGCCGTGTCAACTTCAAAGGGGATTACCCTGAGATGGTGAAAAACTATATGATAACTGTCAACTACACAGATCATTCGTTGGCCACACTGATAGAATACCTCAAGACGCGCCCTGACTATGCAGAAACTATGGTGGCGATAGTCGGAGACCATGAAGGCCTCGCCGACCGCCGCAAAGAGGCGGTCAGAAGCCCACATTCACGACAGTTTGTCGATGCCGGGCAACACACACCGCTCATAGTCTTGAACTCGCCCGTCCCAGGCCGTTACGATGGCCAATTGGGGCAAGTTGATGTTTACTCGACGTTGCTTGACCTAATGGGTTGGACTGACTATTGTTGGCATGGTATGGGACAGTCGGTGCTTGATTCCGATTTCCCCGGGGTGGCAATAGGTTTTGCCGGCGACTTGTGCGGCGATTCCGGCAGTGTCGACTCGCTGCGGCTCGACCACTTGCGACGCGCTCGTGACGTAAGTGACAAAATACTGAAATTTAACCTGCTTAAAACTGCTCAATAACTCAAAATGCTGTGTTTTTGCATCGTTAGAGACCGGCAGATGAAAATATTGTAAATCCTAGCGGATTAAAGAACTAAAGGGAAGTTGGGCCATTGCCCGGCTTCCCTTTTCGTTGCCTGATATTAGGCGGTTTGTTTTGACACTCAAAAACGTTAGTTAGAAACCGTTTTTCCCTGAGTAAGCGCGACTGTGGCGGGGGTGACGGTGAGGGTGGCGGTGGAGCCTACGATGAGGGGGATGTTGTCGTCGATATGTCCGACGGGGACGTTAAAAGCTATGGGATAGGCATAGGGGGCCGTCATTTCTGCTATCATCTCCTCCATGGCGCGGTAGTTGGCGTCGGGGCTATATTCGGTGAAACGGCCTACGATGAGACCTCGTAGCCTTTGGAGCACTCCTTTTAGACGCAATTGGTAGAGGATGCGTTCCACTTTGTAGATGGGTTCGGCTATATCTTCGATGAACAGCAAGGTGTCGGGTCGCAGCATGTCGTAGGGGGTGCCGATAAGTCCGGCGAGGACGGCGAGGTTGCCGCCTACAAGCCGGCCGGTGGCGACACCCTCTCTGTTTCGCTGGTCGGAATCAAACACATAACTGGGCATTTCACCGTGCAATATACTGAATAACTGTTGATTAAGTGGATTTTCACCCCCCCTGGCAAGCTGCTTGGCCATGGAAGCGTGCAGGCTTGCTATCTTATTGGATTGCATCAGCGCATGGAGCGCGGAGATGTCGCTGAAGCCGATAATCCATTTGGGGTCGTCGGCCAACGGCAGTCGTGACAGGTCGTCGAGGAGGTGGACGGTACCGTAGCCGCCACGGCTACAGAGGATTGCGCGTACAGATGGGTCGGTCAGCGCATCGGTGAGGTCATCGAGCCGCTGTTGCCTTGAGCCGCTATATGAACCACTGTGTCCCAATGCGTTAGGATAGACTTTGGGGGCCCATCCGGCGGCTGTGATAGTCGAGGCTGCCGCTTCGACATAATCGGGATTTATGATGCTTGCCGGCGACAGAATGGCTATTTTGTCGCCCGGGTTAAGTGGGCGGGGATATATCATGGTTAAATTGGATTATCAGCTGACACGGATGTTTATCCCTGCTTGGCGCATACGGTCGGCGATGCGCAGCAGTTCGTCGCGCTCGACCTTTCGGAGACGTGAGGCGGGCGTTTTGCGGTCGATGGAGTAGAGCATCACTTCAGCGGGTTTGATGAACTTATAGGCGTTGGTAAGGGCCTCTATCTCGGCATCGGTTGTGTTGTCGATGGTGTGACCCTCGTCATCTTCGCCGCGGAGCAGCATGGTCTGGACTATGCAACGGTTGCCGAAGGCGGCGATTTGTCTGATGGCATCGGTGCAGTTGAATGCCGGGGAGCCGGGGCGGTCAATCAGGCGCATGGTGGCGTCGACGGCAGAGTCGAGTTTGAGTATGTTGTTGTCGACTTTCAGCAACGCGCGCCTGACCCCTTCGTCGGTGAGGCGGGTGGAGTTGCAAAGCACGCTGATTTTCACCTGTGGGAAGAGGCGGTCGCGCAGGGCGATGACATCGTCGGTGATTCCTTCAAATTCGGGGTGTATGGTCGGTTCGCCGTTGCCTGAGAATGTTATCACGTCGAGCGGCTCACCGGCGGCTTTCATGGCCGACAGTTTATCTTCGAGCAGGCGAGCCACGTCGGCACGGGATGGCATCCCCGAACGTCCAGGACCCTGGGCGTTGTAGCCGGCTTCGCAGTATACGCAGTCAAACGTGCATATTTTGCCATCGGTTGGCGAGAGATTGACCCCGAGCGATGTGCCGAGACGACGGCTGTGGATGGGCCCGAAGATTGTGGAGTGGAACAGGACTCGTTGCATTGTTGCTGAAGGTTTAGGGGTAACCCCGCGTTACGGATAAGGCCGGCCTGCTGGCCGGCCTTACCACGATATTGTTTATCATCGGCTTGCCAATGGGCAAGCTCTATTTTGGAATCACTGAAAGTGAAAAATGGAGGGGGAGCTGTTGGCGTTTCTTAGACGGTGAGAATCTCCTTTTCTTTGGCAGCGAAAAGTTCGTCGATTTTCTTGAGGTATTTGTCATGGAGCTTCTGCACTTGGGCTTCCGCGTCTTTTTCCACATCTTCGGGCATACCTTGTTTTACGGCCTTTTTCAGCCCTTCGATGGCGTCGCGGCGGGCGTTGCGGACCGATACTTTTGCTTGTTCAGCCTCGGCTTTTGACTGCTTAACGAGTTGTTTGCGGCGGTCTTCGGTCAACGGGGGGATGGAGATGCGGATAACCTCACCGTTGTTTTCGGGGGTGATGCCCAGGTCGGAGTTGATGATTGCCTTCTCGATTTCGCGGAACATCGACTTCTCCCAGGGGGTTATTGTTATAGTGCGGGCATCGGGTACGGAGATGTTGGCCACGTTGGATATTGGTGACGCGCTGCCGTAGTAGTCGACACGGATGCCATCGAGGATTTTCGGGTTGGCTTTGCCGGCGCGAATGTGGGCCAGCGATTCGTCGAGATACGCCACCGCCATTTCCATTTTTTCGTCGGCGGGGTCGAGATAAGTCTTAACGTCGGTCATAATCGTGTGGAGGTTAAGTGGTTTATTTGGTTGGTTAGTAGACTAATGTGCCGATGGGTTCGCCGTCTATCACCTTTCGGAGGTTTCCGGGGGTGTCCATGTCAAACACGATGATTGGCAGCTTGTTTTCCTTGCACAGCGCGGTGGCGGTGAGGTCCATTACTTTCAATCCGCGGTTGTAGACCTCGTCGTAGGTGATTTCGGTGAATTTGGTCGCCGTGGGGTCTTTTTCGGGGTCGGCGGTATAGATGCCGTCGACGCGAGTGCCTTTGAGCATCACGTCGGCCCCCACCTCTACCCCGCGAAGAGCCGAGGCGGTGTCGGTGGTGAAGAAGGGGTTGCCGGTGCCTCCGGCTATGATGGCGACATCGCCGTTGTTGAGCGCGTCAATAGCGTGCCATTTGCTGTAATATTCGCCGATGGGATACATATTGAGGGCGGTGAATACATGGGAAGCTTGACCGACGTTTTCGAGAGCCGAGCTGAGGGCGATAGAGTTGATGACTGTCGCGAGCATACCCATCTGGTCGCCTTTAACCCGGTCGAAGCCCTTCGCCGCGCCTTGAAGGCCGCGGAATATGTTGCCTCCGCCGATTACGACAGCCACTTGGACGCCGCTGTCGACAATCTCCTTGATTTGGGCGGCATATTGGTTTAGTCGCTCGGTGTCAATGCCGTAGCCTTGTTGCCCCATCAGCGACTCGCCGCTGAGTTTGAGGAGCACGCGCTGGTATTTTGTTCTCATATCTAACTATTTTTAATCTTGATAAGATTCTCTTTCTTGCAAAGATAACACTTTATCGGCAAAAATAATCTAACAGATGATTTATGTTTACTCTTCAAGCGAACAGATTGAAAAAATAGCTATCTTTGTGAGAGTAATTATTTCATTATATGGAACCAGGATTATTTGCCCAAGGCCACAACAACAGCAGCCGTAATTTCACCAAAGCGCGCTTTTGGGGGAAGAATCAGTTCAATAGCTCTTTCCCCGCTTCATTGGTCGCATACATGGATTATAATAATATCAGCCCTGTTCTGATTAAGACCAATGAAAATAATGTGATAGAGCATGGTTATATTACAGCCTCTGAACTCTATAAAATCAATCCTTTAGCAGAAAACGCTTTTTACATGTACGAGAGCGGCTTTCCGGCCTATGATAAATTTTACACCGGCAAGCGTGAGACAATTGATTTGGTGATGATTGATTCAGCGAGTGATATGCCGTTGATTGGCCTTGAAATTAAACTTACTGCGATACCAGATAATACAACGCGAAATAGGAGTGAAGAAGAGTATAGCTGTGAGATTGTGGTTAGGCCTCCGACAATTAATTTCATCGCTTGTTCGATATGCAATAATTTTATCGGTATGGAAGGTAAAACTCTTCTAAAGAGTCTGCTGGGAGATGTCCATATCAATCATTGGGAAGAAATCAGTGAAGTGCTGCCGAGGTATAATGAAATCCGAGATGCGATAATGAGAGTATCGTCATATCTTCACGATAAGCAGACTCCTTTGATTTTGAATGCGATATGGAAAACGATTAAGGGAAAACCGACACTCGCCGATGATTGTCTGGATGTGTTTGTTTGGACTAATCTCGCTGTCATACAGATGTTTAATAAAGATGATGACAGTTCGGGAACTGTAACCCGACCCATGAGAGCAATGATATGGCTGTATCTAATGTTGTTTGAGTATTGTGTGTATAATCAGTTTGATTATAAAAGGATAGTCAGGCTGCATTCCTATAACACGGGCAATGATAAGGCATTTGCGTTGAGTGGAGTCCAAACCCATAAATTCTTGAAAAGTGCCGAGCTCACTCATCCAAGGATTTCAAAGAAAGAAATTAAAAATATCATTTTGGGTGGCGGGCAGAATTTATTGAGTCCTGAACGACGGTTTGACGCTGTCATAGTTAATAGCCCGGATTTGTTTGAATGATGAGAGTCGTAGATTTGTTTTGCGGTTGCGGAGGTTTGTCGTTGGGCTTTGAAAAGGCAGGCATGGAGGTTGTGGCGGCATACGATAATTGGGACCCAGCGGTTTCAACTTATATGTATAACTTCACTCATCCCATTAATAAATTGAATTTGTTTGATGTGATGTCAGCTTGTGAGGATATTGCAAAATATTCACCCGACATGATTATAGGAGGGCCGCCTTGTCAGGATTTTAGCAGTGCGGGATTGAGAAATGAAGATAACGGCAGAGGAGACCTTACGCTGTCGTTTGCCAATATCGTTGCAACATTGCGTCCTGAATGGGTTATGATGGAAAATGTGGCTACAATCACCAAAACTCGAAAACTTTCTCAAGCAATAGAGATATTTAAAGCCGCCGGTTATGGCTTAACCCAAATCATTTTGGACGCTTCATTATGCGGTGTGCCACAGAAGCGCAAGAGATTTTTTCTTATAGGGCGTTTAGGGGCTGATGATGATTTTATTTTCGATTTTATTAGAGGCAGGATGTCTGTAAAACCGATGTCAGTCAAAGATTATTTGGGAGATAGAATTGACATAGAGTACTACTACCGTCATCCGCGGAGTTACGCAAGGCGTGGTGTCTTCAGTGTTCATGAACCAAGCCCTACCATAAGGGGGGTGAATCGGCCCATCCCTAAGGGATATGTGTTGCACCATAATGATCCAGTTGACTCGCTGGATGGGGTGAGACCGCTTAACACGCACGAGCGGAGCCTCATTCAGACCTTTCCGGATGATTTCATATTCTGTGGGAATAAAAGTGAGATGGAACAGATGATAGGTAATGCCGTTCCCGTAAATTTAGGAAAGTTCGTTGCCAAAAGCATCATGGACTATCAATGATTGATAGGCGATGTGGCAATGTTATCAAGAGATTAAAGGGCGAAAGGAGAGGATGTAATGGTTAAAAAAAGCAAAATGGGCGCGTTTTATTTTGGAAAACTATGTTTTATAACACAAAAACGCTTACCTTTGCAACGTGTTTTTCATGGTATTAGATTTAAGGTTAAGAGGATTAATTGTCGTGAGACAATTAATTTTTTTTTGTGCCTGTCTGAACTGCTCTGATGGCTCTGAGCCGCTAAGGCTCGGCGCGGAGGCGGTAGTTGTTGCGCAGTGACTCGAAGTCGGCGGGATTGCGGCGGAGTGCCGCGGTATCGACAAGCGGGTCGTAGCTGTCAAGGAGTTCGGTGGCGGTCACGGTGGCTTTGGGAGCGGGTGCCGCGGGAGCTGATGCCAATAGCCGGGGCAAGCCGAAATGGGTTGTCAGCGCGTCGAGAGCCATCTGTGTGGCTCTGATTTTTCCTTCGCGCGAGTATCCGGCGATATGGGGGGTGGCTATCGAGGTTAGCTTTAGCAGTCGTTCCGATATGTTTGGCTCCCCTTCCCAGCAGTCGATTGCTGCTGCCGAAATCAGGTGGGAATCAAGGGCTTCGATGAGTGCCGCGGTGTCGGTGACCGGGCCGCGGGCGGCATTCATAATAATAGGGCGACGAGAGCAGCGGTTAAGGAACGCAGCGTCGCAGAGGTGGAATGTCGGGTAGAGGCCGTCGCGTGTCAGCGGAGTGTGAAAGGTGATGATGTCGGCTTTTTCCGCAATTTCGTTGATAGTGACAAAATCGCCGGAGTCTCCGCGGTCGGCTCTTGGGGGGTCGCACAATAGTGTCTTGAATCCGAGCCCGCGCGCCCAGCGGTCGACGATTGAGCCTACATGCCCCACCCCGACTATCCCTATGGTTTTGGTCGAGGGGTCGCCGTCAATCAGTCTCAACGCCGACGACAGCACCCATTGCGCCACGGCGGGCGCGTTGCATCCCGGGGCGTTGGCGACAGTTATACCGCGGCTTGCGCAGTAGGGGAGGTCTATATGGTCGGTGCCGATGGTGGCTGTGGCTATGAAGCTGCATCGCGAGCCGTCGAGCAGGCGGCGGTCACAGCGTGTGCGTGTACGAGTGACGAGCGCGTCGACTTGCGCCATGGTTTCGGAGGTGATTTCCGACGCAGGGAGGTAGCGCACGTCGGCAAGGTCGTCGAGCACGCCGTCGATAAATGGTATGTTGCGCTCGACGATTATCCTGAACTTGTCACGTTCCATAGGTATAACGCTATGTAAATCAGTATTATGGCGAATATGCCGATATAGCTTCGCCGGCCGCGCCGTAAGGTGAAGAAGTGACCCACTTGGAAGGCGGCGCAGCAGTTGAGCAGCGGGATGTAGACCGCCAAATCGACAAAATCAAATATAATCAGGAGTATCGTGGCAAACAGCAGCAGCGAGAAAAAGCCGTTGTAGGCTCGCGTGCGGCTGTTGTAGCTCAGGATTTTCATGAGGTTGAGCAGGGTGAAAAACGTCCCGATTATCATTGTGACGGCTGTGGTGGCTGCGATAGGCGCGATTTCGCGGTTGGTCATCATCGCGAAGTAGCTTATGAAATCGGGACATCGGAGGTCGGCAGGAGTTATGATGCCGAATCCGATGAAAATCCACAGCGGTGTCACGCATCCCGTCATGGCGGCGAGGAATGAGCGCAGGTTGAGCACTCTCATCTGGATGCATCCGATGAGCAGCATCGGGATGTAGAACAGCAGCGTGTATTGGCACAGGGACGTGAGCGAGGCGAGGAAAAACATCAGGAACACGCGGCGGGTGCTGTCGGGGCGGCCATAAAGTGAAAAGAGTATCAATGCGCAGACAATCAGCACTGTGCAAGCGATGATACCGCCATATAGCTGATTCATCAGCGAGGGTGTGGCGGCCTGCATGATGAAAAATATCCCGGCAAATAGCATCGTCATGCTGCGCAGCACGTTGTAAACGCGGTTGATGTAGACCGTCATCATGGCTACTGTCAGGCTGAGGCCGAGGCTTATGGCAAGTGATAGGAACCGGGATGAAATCCAGTGGTTGGCCGACGGCAGAGCCAGCCCCTTATCGCCGGAGATGGGGATGGTGTTGCCGCAGGAGTAAGCCACCACCGCGCCTGTGACGGCGATTGCCGTCAGCAGAGCGGCGAAGCCGCGTGAGTGGATGTATTGGGAGAGAGCCGACGCTTTCATGCCATCAGATCGCGACCGATGTCGCGACGGAAGTATTTGCCGTCGAAATTAACCTTGTCGATTGACGCATAGCTGCGAGCGAGAGCGTCGGGGATAGAGTCGCCGAGAGAACTTGCGGCGATTACGCGTCCGCCTGATGTGACAAGCTGTCCGTCGGAGTTGACGGCGGTCCCGGCGTGGAACAGTATGCTGTCGGTCACGTTGTCGGTACCTGTGATTGCCTTGCCTTTGGGATATGCTCCGGGATAGCCTCCCGACACCATCATGACGGTTACGGCGGTTTTGTGTGACTCTTTCAGCGGCAGGTCGCGTAGATTCCCTTCGGCAGCGGCTTTCATCAGCTCGAGAATGTCGGAATCGACGCGGAGCATCACGGCCTCGGTTTCGGGGTCGCCCATGCGCACGTTGTATTCGATGACCATCGGTTCGCCGCCGACGTTAATCAGTCCCAGGAAGATGAATCCGCGGTAGGTGATGCCCTCGTCGATAAGGCCGTTGATGGTGGGGCGGATGATGCGGCTCTCGACCTTGTCCATGAAATCGGCGTCGGCAAACGGTACCGGGCTGACGGCTCCCATTCCGCCGGTGTTGAGCCCGGTGTCGCCTTCCCCTATGCGTTTGTAATCTTTTGCCACGGGTAGCACTCGGTAGCCGCCGTTGCCGTCGGTGAGAACGAACACAGAGCACTCGATGCCGCTGAGGAACTCCTCGATTACCACTGTGGCCGATGACTTGCCAAACAAGCCTCCGAGCATCTCGGCAAGGCTTTTTTTAGCTTCGTCGAGGTCATTGATGATGAGCACCCCTTTTCCGGCTGCGAGTCCGTCGGCTTTGAGGACGTAGGGAGCTTTCAGCGATTCGAGGAACGTGTAGCCCTCCTCGATGGTGTCGGCTGTGAACGAGCGGTAGCGTGCGGTGGGGATTCCGTGGTCGACCATGAAGCGTTTTGCCATATCCTTGCTCCCCTCGAGTTGCGCTCCCGCTTTCGAGGGCCCCGCGACAAGCACGGGGTGGTTTTCAAAATAGTCGTATATGCCGGCTACAAGCGGGTCTTCGTTTCCGACGACAATCATGTCGATTGAGTTGTCGTCGACAAACTTGCGCAGGGCGTCAAAGTCGAGCGGGGAGATGGCAACGTTTGTCCCGTAGGCACCGGTTCCGCCGTTGCCGGGAGCGATAAACAACTTGCCCAGCAGCGGGCTTTGACTCATTTTCCAGGCCAGCGCCGATTCGCGACCGCCTGAACCAAGCAATAGAATATCCATCAGTTATAGGTGATTTGAGGACAAAGTTACTCCATTTTCCCCGGATTGGCAAGAACGGCCCCCTTCTCTAACCATATAAACTCTCCACTCCGACTTGTCAACGCCAAAACTTTATGACAATGAACCCGGGCAAGTCTGGCGATTTTAGGGATGGTAGTTTTGGTTATGGGAAAGTTTTGGGTAAATTCGCGTTAAGAATCTAACCATAATCAATCACCGCATGAAAAAGTTAGCAATTTTCACTATGATTGCCGGGTTGGCTACATCGCTTTTCGGGTGCAGCGACCGCTCGGCGAAAAACAATGCCATTGGCGAGAATGATTCAACCTACACAACCGTGAAACACCCCGACTGGAGCCGCAAAGCGGTGATTTATGAGGTGAACTTGCGCCAGTACACCGACTCGGGTACGGTTACCGCTTTTGCCTGCGAGCTCCCCCGATTAAAGGACCTCGGGGTCGACATCCTTTGGTTCATGCCTGTGTATCCCATTTCTGAGAAAAACCGCAAGGGTGAGCTTGGCAGTTATTACGCCGTGAAGGACTACAAGGCTTTCAATCCGGAGTTCGGCACACTCGAACAGTTCAAAGAAGTGGTGAAGCAAGCCCATGACTTAGGGATGAAAGTGATACTTGACTGGGTGCCTAACCATTCGGGTTGCGACAACGCTTGGGTGACCGAGCATCCCGACTGGTATGCCAAGGATTCGCTTGGCAATATGTATGGGCCGTATGACTGGACCGATGTCTACAAATTTGACTATAACAACAAGGATATGCGCGCGGCCATGGTCGACGCTTTTAAATTCTGGCTCACCGAAGTGGGTGTCGACGGCTTCCGCTGCGACGTTGCCATGGAGGTGCCCACCGATTTCTGGGATGAGACGCGCCCGATGCTTCAAGAGGTTAACCCCGACCTGTTCATGCTTGCCGAGGCGAGTGTTCCCGCATTGCAGAAAAACGGTTTCGACATGGGCTATAACTGGCCGATGAAAGACCTGTTCAGCGCAATCGCCGCTACCGCAGGCCAATATTCTTTCAAGAAAGATGGTGAGCAGATGAGGACTTTCCCCGCTACGAAAGCTGTGGCTATTGATTCGCTTCTCGCCGAGCAGGCCGCCACTTATCCCCGTGACACCTACCTGATGAACATGATTACCAACCATGACCTCAATTCATGGGAAGGCACTGAGTTTGAGCGTCTCGGCAATCTCACCGAGGCATTCGCCGTGTTGAGTTACACGCTGCCCGGTATGCCGCTCATCTACACCGGTCAGGAGACCGGCATGAACCGCGCTCTTGAGTTCTTCGTCAAGGACAAAGCCCCCAACTGGGAACCGCGTAACGATTATTTCACATTCTATCAGAAACTCAACAATCTGAAACATAACCAGGCGGCTTTGCTTGCCGGTGAGGCTGGCGGTGAGGTGAAACGCTATGTCACCAAGAGCGATGACCTCTACATCTTCTCGCGCGAGAAAGATGGCTCTAAAGTAGTTGTCATGGTTAATCTCGGTGCCGCTGAGCAGCCTGTAGAGTATAAGGGTGAAACACCCGAGGCGAAAGATATGGTGAACTACTTCACCGCTGCCGCCGAGGAGCTTCCCGCATCACTTAAACCTGGCGAGTACCGAGTTTATGTCAACAAATAATCCGGTCAAAGGAATCACCGTCTATTGCGCGTCGAGCGAGCGGGTCGCCCCACACTATGTGGCTGAGGCGGCCCGGCTCGGCCGTGCCATCGCCGAGACCGGGCTGCCGTTGATAACGGGTGCCGGGTGTATGGGCTTGATGGGCGCGGTGAATGACGCCGCCATATCGGCGGGTGGAGTGACCATCGGGGTGATACCCCGTTTCATGGTCGACCGCGGCTGGCACCACCTCGGCCTTTCCAGGCTTGAAGTCACCCCCGATATGCACATCCGCAAAGAGACGATGGCCCGCCTTTCGCGTGCCGCGATAGCTTTGCCCGGAGGGTTCGGAACGTTGGAGGAACTTCTTGAAATCATCACATGGCGTCAGCTCGGACTGTACGACGGTAACATCGTGATAATGAACACCGACGGCTACTATAACCGGTTGCTCGGAATGATTGGCCATGCCGTCGACGAGCGGTTTATCCCCGCCGACCATGAAGCCCTTTTCTCAGTCGCTTCCACCGTGGATCAAGCGGTCGAGTTGGCCTTGTGCGCTCCACACCCCCCTACCCTTTCGCCTAAATTCTGATTATCATCGCAATGCCAACATCCAACGATACGCTCCAAGCTCCGTCTGACTCCATTGTAACCATAGTGGATGCGGTCCTTGCCGCAGATAGTGTGGCCCCCGTCGCGCTTCCGTGGGAGCAATCCGTCTGTCGCGAAGAGGAAGCCCCCTCATCGGCTTCCGAGCGCGGGGCGTGCAGGTCGTTAGAGACCACCTACCTGTCGGGTCTCCCCGGCGTGCCGCGGCAGCCGCGCGTCGCTACCGACTCCGGGATACTGACGTTGCTGACGGTGATGTTTCTGTTTGTGGCGTTCAATTTCAAACATTGCGCGAAGCTGTTCAGAGTGCTCGCATCTGATATGTGGTCGGTGCGCCGCCGCGCCAATGCGTTTGACGACCCGACGGCCAACGAAACACGCGTGCTTGTGGCGCTTCTGTTCCAATTGTGGGTGTGCGAGGGGTTATTGGCTTATGCCGCGCTCAGCGGCCTCGGCTATATCGCGACCCCGGCCGCGATATTCATGCCGATAGTGGTGTTGTCGGGTGTAGCGGGTGCCTACTATCTGTTGCAGCTCGCGGCCTATCGGTTTGTGGGCTATCTGTTCACCGACCCCATCGGGGCCTCGCAATGGGTCAAGGGCTTTAACTCGTCGCAGGCGTTTCTCGGCATCGCGTTGATGGTCCCGGCATTAGTCACCGTCTTTTATCCATCGGCTACCGACGCTATGCTTTGGGCTGCCTTAGGCTTGTATGTGGTTGCTCGCATGATGTTTATAATTAAAGGATTTAGAATTTTTTACCACAATTTCCCCTCGTTGCTTTATTTTATTTTGTACCTTTGCGCCTTGGAATTGGTACCCCTGATTCTGTTGGCTTCTGCAGTGACATATTTGAGCCTAATTCTGAGCTGAGAAGCCGATTAAGCAACAAATCATAACGACGAGATAGTGAAAATAAAAAAATTATTAGTTTCCCAACCGAAACCGGCCTCTGATAAATCACCATACTACGAAATCGCGGAAAAATATGGCGTAGAGATAGAGTTCCGTCCCTTTATCAAGGTAGAGGGTCTGTCGGCGAAAGAGTTTCGTCAGTCGAAGATTTCCATATCAGATTTCACTGCCATAATTTTCACGGCACGCACGGCCGTAGACCATTTCTTTCGTCTGTGTGAGGAGATGCGCATAAGCATTCCCGATACTATGAAATATTTCTGCACCACCGAGTCGATAGCCCTGTATCTGCAGAAATATATCGTCTACCGCAAGCGCAAGATATTTCATGGCAACACGGGCAAACTCGACGATTTGTTGCCCTACCTGAACAAGCACAACAAAGAGCGTTTCCTTTATGCCGTCAGCGATGTGCATAAAGATGACACCAACATGCTCGACAGCAACCACATCGACTATACAAAGGCGGTGATGTATCGCACGGTCAGCAACGATTTCGGCCCTGATGAGGCGTTTGACTATGATATGCTCTTGTTTTTCAGCCCGTCGGGAATCGCCTCGCTTTTGAAAAATTTCCCCCAGTTCGAACAGAACGAAATCAAGATAGGCTGCTTTGGCCCGACAACTGCCAAAGCGGTGCGTGACGCCGGCCTGCGTCTCGACCTTGAGGCTCCGTCGGCCAAAGCACCGTCGATGACAGCCGCTCTCGACCTGTTTCTGAAAGAGGAGACAGCCGGAAACCGCGCCAAATAGGAATAATGAAGCAATTCGGTCTTCCAAAACGTCAAAAGCTGTGTAGCGAAACGGCAATAGATATGCTGTTTTCATCCACCGCCGCCGGCGCGGAGGCCGCCTTATGCTACCCTCTCCGCGGCGTGTGGCGCGTCAACGACGGGCGCCGCGACGGTGAGGATGCGCTTAGATTTCTTATATCGGTTCCTAAGAAGCGTCTGCGCCGTGCCGTCGACAGGGTTAAGATGCGCCGACGCGTGCGCGAGGCGTTCCGTCTCAACCAGCACGCTTATCCGTCGCTAAGGTCGCGTTCCATCGATTTCGGCATAATCTATGTGGCCGACAAGCTGCTCCCCTACCCTAATGTGGAGCGCGCCCTCAACCGGCTGATGATGAAGATGTCGGCAGAGCCGGAAAAGGATACGGCATCGCCTAGCGAGTCATGACCGGTCGCCTCGGACGGTTGGCCGCCCAACTGCTGATTTTACCCATAAAATTTTATCAACTCTGCATCTCTCCGATGCTACCGCCGTCGTGCCGGTTCACCCCGACGTGCAGCCGGTATGCCGTAGAGGCTTTGCGCCGTCATGGGCCGCTGAAAGGTCTGTGGCTCGCTGTGAGGCGCATAGCTCGGTGCCACCCATGGGGAGGGAGCGGCTATGACCCGGTGCCATGACCGATAGGCTGATAGATATTCACACCCACGACTTGACAGCCTCCGCCCCCTCGATTATCTCGGTGGAGCCGGGCGCTGAATTTATCCCCGGGAAACGTTATTCCGTGGGCATCCATCCCTATACCCTCGGTAGCGGTGGAGCCCCCGACACGGAACGGCTTTGGACCGATGCCGCGCGCCCTGAGGTGGTAGCGATAGGCGAGACGGGAATTGACCGCCTGAAAGGTGGCTTGATTGAGCGGCAATTGGATATTCTGAGGGTTCACATTGATATTAGCGAACAGCTCGGCAAGCCGCTTATCATGCACGTTGTGAAAGGTTTCACTGAGGTTGTCGCGCTGAGAATCGAAATGAAACCGCGACAGCGGTGGATTGTGCATGGTTTCCGCGGCAAGCCCGAGCTTGCCCGTGAGTTGCTGCGCCATGGGTTTGACCTGTCGCTTGGCGAGCGGTTTAACAGCCGCACCGCGGCCATGATTCCGGCTGACCGTCTGTGGGTCGAGACCGACACCTCGCCACTTTCCATCGCCGAAATAGCCGCCCGCGTGGCCTCATGCCGTGATGGCGGTTGGCGATTTGGCCAAGTTTAGTTACCTTTGCGCTTGTTAACCCTGCGTCATTTTATTTTGCGATGGAACAAACAGAAACTAAAAATAAGTCGATAGTCGGGGCGGTGTTGAAATATGTTGTGCCGCTTGTTATTACCGTCGGACTATGCTATATGCTTTTCTCTAAGGTCGATTTCCGCGAGATGGTCGAAATCATCAAGCGCGATTGCGATTTTTGGTGGATTGGACTTGCTTTGTTTATAAGCATATTTTCCCACGTTTTCAGGGCCATGAGGTGGCGTATACAACTCGAAGCCCTCAACATCCCCACCCCGCTTACCCCGCTGGTCTACAGCATCTTCGGCACATACGCCGTCAATCTTGTGTTTCCACGGCTCGGTGAGGTGTGGCGCACCGGCTACATAGCTCAGCGTCAGCGCGCTTCGTTCACCACGGTGTTTGGCTCGATGGTGGCCGACCGTCTTGCCGATACGGTGACGGTGGCGTTGCTGACATTGGTGACGTTTTTGCTCGCAAGCGGTGCGTTTATTGATTATGTGAAGACTAACCCCGCTGCCTATGAGGGACTTATGGCTTTGGCGACATCGCCGTGGCTTTGGCTTTCCGTGGCGGTGGTTATAGCCCTTGTGTGGTGGTTGTTTGCCGCCCGCCGCGAAAACAAGTTGGTCAAGAAGGTGCTGGCTACGGTCAAGAACCTTTGGGACGGCTTTGCCGTGGTTGCTAAGATGGACGGCAAGGGGCGTTGGCTTTTCTTGACGGTAATGATATGGGGATGCTATTTCACGCAGCTCTATGTGGCGTTTTTCGCTTTCCCGTTCACTGCCGAGGTGGTGGCTGAGCATGGCGCGCTGGCGGTGCTGGTGTGCTTCGCCTTGTCGAGCATAGCGATGGGTGTGCCGTCAAACGGCGGTATCGGCCCTTGGCAGTACGCCATAATCTTCGGCCTTGCCATCTATATGCCGGCGGGTGCCGACAAGGAGCTTTTCACCGCCAACTCGACGGCGTTTGCCAACCTCGTCCTGGGTGCTCAGACGTGCCTGCTAATCGTTTTGGGTCTTTGGACGTTCGCTTATATAGCTTTGAGCAAAAAGCGCGGTTCCGCGGGCTTAAAATCGGCTGAATGATGAAACCCGACTATTTCCTTGGCGAAGGTGAAGACGATGCCGTCAGCGAAGCCGGAAAGGCTGGCGACGTAATCGATTTTGGCGACGATGCTGAGCCGGCTGCTGTCGCCGAGCCGGCTGCGCCTCGCCGCGTGAGTGGCTTTGTGAAGTGGGTGGTGCTGGTTGTCGGGATTGTGTCCGGCGCGATGGCTTATCTGTATTACGGCACTCCGTTTGTGAGCGATTTGACCGACGAGGTCTACATCTTGTCGGTGCAGCGCGAGGGCTATCTGTTTAAAACCGTTGAGGGTGTGATGGTGAGCCGCCGCGAACTGGCGGGGAGCGGCTTGGTGCATAGTGTCGAGTGGCGGTTTAGCGTCGATGACGAGTCGCTGTTTGAGCCGTTGCAGCGCGCCAAGTTGTCGGGGGAACCGTTGACTGTCGAGGTGGAGCGTTACCGCGGCGCGTTGCCCTGGCGCGGCTCCTCGACAACGGTTATCACTGCCGTAAAATAGAGGTTAATGTTTGATAAAGAAAAGGGACGCACCGACCGTGCGTCCCTCCTCCCATAAGTGAAATCCTATATCGTCAGAAAGTGTAGCCGACATTAACAGTCAGATTTCTTGTATTGACTTTTGCTGATTTCCCGTTGAATTTTTGTGAGTATGCTGCGATGAAGTCTGTGCCGTAGCTAACGCCGAGGTAAAGCGGTTTGTATTGGACACCGACACCGATGTGCCATCCCATTTGGAATCTGTTTCCGGTTCCGTCGTCGCCGAAGGCCTCTTCCATGTCGTCTTTTGAGAACAATGAATACCAGTCACCTTCAACCGATTCACCATACGCGCTTAATTTACCCTTGAGCTTGGTGACGATATTGAATTTAAAATTCAGTCCGGCATAGGGTGCTATCGTGACATCTTCAGATGCGGCTATGCGGTAGACGAAATTGACGGGGACTTGCAGATTGACGTTCTGTGCTTTTACCTCAAATTTCACAGAAGAAACGTCGAAAAAATCGTCGACCAGGATTTTGGTGTCGGTTGAACCGACACCGAAATTGGCGTTAATTCCTGTCTCGATGAAAATCGGGGTTGACTGGCTGAGGCTGAAACCGTGGATGTAGTTGATTCCGACTCCGTTGAGTGATATTCCGTCGATTTGGCCATAAAATGCTCCGTCTTTCAACCAGTCGTTGACCCCGAAATGGTTATTGTTGTAGGAAATTCCAATGCGGTTGTAGTCTTCGGCTGATGCTGAGGAAATGGCAAAAGCCGAGAATGCGGCGATGAACAGGGGTTTAAATAGTTTCATTGTAATGAAGTTTAAGTTAATAATTATTCGCAAAAGTAAACAAAAGAAGACAAATTACCCCCCCCATGAGTTAAAATAGGTTAAAAGCTGAGCGTGAAGGTTAGAGTTGGCCTTGTTCGACGAGCGTGGCGATGCGTTCGATAATCGCGTCTTGCTCGTTTTTGTCGGGGTTGTAGTCGCTTTTGAGGTTCACGCCGAACAGTCGCCCGAATCCTTGCCAGAACGTGGCGCGAAAAGAGCCGAGAAAGGCTTTGAGAATGTTGTAGCTTGTTTGGTTGGTCTCGCGTCTGACGAGTTTAATCAACGTTTTGGCTTGATTTTTAGTGAATTTTTTCAGGATAGGTTTGTATTGCTTGAATACATCGCTTTCCATCTGTTTGAGGTGCCGCTCGCGTTCCTGTTGGGAGGGGAATGTCTCGATGTATTCGTATGTTTCGATGAGAGTTTCGGAGATGAGTTTTGCGTAGGGTAGTGCGCGCTTTACGTCGCGCACGGTGCGCCAGTAGAAATCCTGTTGCTTTTTGTTTTTGAATTTCAGCGGAGGGAAGACTGTAATCTCGTTGAATACCAAGACGAGGACCGTGTCGCCTTGCTCGGTGACATGGTGGTATTTGCCTTGATAGACGGGTCGGCGCGCCGACGGGACTCCGTCGGCTGTCACGGCGGTGGCCAAGGCGGTAGGCAACGTTGCTATGATGATGAGTAGGAGAGGGATAATATGCCTGAGCGGGCTACTCATGTTTTGTCGGTGGGTAGTCGATTGTGTAGTGCAGGCCGCGCGATTCTTTGCGTTCTTTGGCCTGGCGCATTATGAGGTATCCGACGTTGATGATGTTGCGCAGTTCGCAGATTTCGCGCGAGGCTTTGGAGCATTTGAAGAGCCGTTCGGTTTCTTCGTAGAGGATGTCGAGGCGGTTCCACGCGCGGTCGAGTCGGAGGTTGCTTCTGACGATACCGACATAAGTGCCCATAATCTGGTTTACTTCCTTGATGCTCTGGGTGATTAGCACCATTTCCTCGGGGTGTCGGGTGCCTTCGTCGTTCCATGACGGGACGTCGGTGCGGAATGAGTATCCGGCGAGGTGGTCGATGGCGTGTCGGGCGGCGGCCTCGGCATACACCACGGCTTCAATCAGAGAGTTGGATGCGAGGCGGTTGCCGCCGTGGAGCCCGGTGCATGAACATTCGCCGACGGCGTATAAGCGTTTAATCGACGACTCGCCGTTGTAGTCGACTTTGATGCCGCCGCAGAGGTAGTGGGCGGCGGGGGCGACGGGGATGTAGTCGCGAGTGATGTCGATGCCGAGCGAGAGGCATTTTTGGTATATGTTGGGGAAGTGGTGGCGTGTCTCGTCGGGGTCTTTATGTGTCACGTCGAGGTAGACATGGTCGTCGCCGTTCTGTTTCATCTCTGAGTCGATGGCGCGGGCGACGATGTCGCGCGGCGCGAGCGACAGGCGGGGGTCATACTTGTGCATAAACTCCTCCCCTTTGAGGTTGCGGAGCACCGCTCCGTAGCCTCGCATGGCCTCGGTGATGAGGAACGACGGCCGGTCGCCGGGGTGGTAGAGAGCCGTGGGGTGGAATTGAATGAATTCCATATCCTTGACTGTGCCTTTGGCGCGGTAGACCATCGCGATGCCGTCGCCTGTGGCGACGAGGGGGTTGGTGGTGGTCTGGTAGACCGCGCCGACGCCGCCGGTGGCCATCAGTGTGACTTTAGCGAGGAATGTGTCGACTTTGCCGCTTTGCGGGTTCAGGACGTAGGCTCCGTAGCAGGTTATGTCGGGTGTGCGTCGGGTGACGATTTTTCCGAGGTGGTGCTGGGTTATTATCTCGATAGCGAAGTGCCCTTCGAAGATGTCGATATTGGGGTTGGCGCGTACGGCTTTTATGAGGCTCTGCTGGATTTCGTAACCGGTGTTGTCGGCATGGTGAAGGATGCGGAATTCAGAGTGTCCCCCTTCGCGGTGTAGGTCAAACGAGCCGTCTTCTTTTTTGTCGAAGTCGACCCCCCAGCCTATGAGTTCCTTAATCTGAGCCGGGGCTTGTGTGACGACCTTTCTGACGGCTTCGGGGTCGCTGAGCCAGTCGCCGGCAATCATAGTGTCCTCGATGTGTTTGTCGAAATCGTCGACTTGGAGGTTTGTCACCGAAGCCACGCCCCCTTGCGCCAGGGCGGTGTTGGCTTCGTCGAGTGTCGTTTTGCAAATGAGGGCTACGCGTCCGGTCTGTGCCACTTTCAAGGCGAAGCTCATTCCGGCGATGCCGGAGCCAATCACGAGATAATCATACTGGTGGGTCATGCTATCAAGAGTTTTGTCGTTGGTGTCGCGGCGAATCTGCCGTTGACCACGCCGCAAAATTACAGTAATCCTTGTCTAAAACCAAAAAAAACGTTGTCGAAGGCTCGGCAGCCGTCATAGGTGTGTCGCCCCCCCCCATAAAAGAGAAGGCGCGCCGAGCGATTCGCGGCGCGCCTTGCGGGTCAGCTTGTGGCTGATGGGGGTGTGGGTTATTTGATGATTTGTTTTGTTCCGTTGGAGCGGATGTACAGACCCGGCGCGGGGTTGGCGGGTGCGATTGTGCCGTCTATTTTATAGAGTTTGGTCTGGTCGGGGTTGTCGGTGACGCTCTCGGTGGTGGTTATGTCGGTGACGCCGGAGTTGCCGGAGTAGTCCATGTAGAGCCGCGGGATGCTGAATGAGTATTCCGTGTCTTTTTCAGAGGTGCCCATCGACAGTTTCAATGCCGAGAATGTGACGGGGTAGTATATGTTGTCGGTGGTGTCGAAGTATTTGTTGAGGTCGATTTTGAAGGTCGATGTCTGGTTGGCAGGGAGAGCCGCGTCGGTGAATACCAGCGCACCTCTGACACCGTAGTTTGTCTTGTATGACATGGTCACGCCTGTGACGGGAGCGTTGCCGGGGTTGATTTCGATGACGATAGCGTCAGGGAGCCCGTAGGTTTGCCATTTACCGGTGGGACCTAAAATCTGGATGTTGGCGCTGCGTGCCGCTCCGGTTCCGGTGTAGGTGAAGTTGAAACCGTTGTCGACTTGGGTGGCTGTGATGTCCTTACCGCCGCTTTGCGTTATTTTAAGCTCTGAGGCAGCGATGCTGTGGAATACAGAGCGTTCGTTTCCGTCGACGCTTTCAGAAGTGACGTTGATGGTGCCGTTGTAGTGGTTGGATGTTCCGGTCAGTGTTGTGGCTCCGTTGTTCACACCTCGCACTTGACCATTGGCGTTAACGGTGGCGACAGATTGGTCGGCCGATGTCCAATTGATTGACGCGGGGCTGACTTTGTAGGTCTGCGCGCCGACGGTCGATGTGAATTGGATGTCGTAGTTTCGGCGGTTGTCGATAATGTAGGCGGTGGAAGAGGGGGTTGCCGTCTGCAAGCTGATGTTGACAGTTACGGTCGATTTCATGCCGTCGGCGGTGGTGGCTGTCAGTTCGCCTTTAGCCGGTGTCGCGGAGGCGATGAACGTGTGTCCGTCGGAGCTGATTTGCCCGATTTCGGGGTCGCACGAAAGTGTCGCCTCGGAGTAGTTGTCGTCAATCAGCAGGTCGTATTGGTTGAAGCCGTAGATGCGGGGGGTGACAGAGGCTCCGACGGGGAGTCGCCAGTCGCCGGGTTCGATGGCTATGTGGTTGATGGTGTTGTCTTTAGGGGCGGTTGAGTAGAAAATGACACCGTTGCCGACAGCGCGTTCGTTGCCGTCGCTTGTGTGGTTGCGGATGGTGTTGTTGACCACCATGCAGCTTGAGCCGCCGCCGTCGAGGTTCACGCCTTCCCAAGCGCCGAGCCATCGCAGCACTTCGCCCTGGTCGGTGTAGGCTATGCCTGCCGAGCCGCTGTAACGCCCGTCGATGACAACTGAGTAGATTGTTGATTTGTCTTTAGAGAGACCCATGAATGTGCGCGGGTGTACGGAGACGTCGCCTTGCGGGACGATTTGTCCGTCCTTGAGGAGGAGGGTGTTGCCGCCGATGGCTTCGCGGATGTCGGTCACGTCGGGGTAGGCGGGCATTGTCATCCCGAGGTAGAGGGTGACGGTGTCGCCGGCTTTAAGTTTGTTGAGGAATTCGGCTGAAGAGCCGACGCCGTGCAGCACTGAGCCGTCTTCGGGAATGGGGTTGTTTGCTACGGTCGCGTCGACTGAAACGACTTCAAACGCGAGGTCTTTGTTGACGGGGAAGGTGTTTGAGCCGGTCGCGGGTTTCAAGACGGCCACCGTGCCGCCCGAAGAGTTGCCATTCATCTTTTTACCGAATGCCGGGGTGTAGAGTGATAGCTGGTCGGCATGGGTGTTGGCTTCATGTTCGAGTCGGAGCTGGTTGACGGTGTGTAGTCGGGTTTGGGTGCCGTCGGCGAGAGTGGCTTTGCCGTTGAACACCGCGGCTTCGATGTAGGGGGTTCCGGAGTTTTCGATGAAAAGCAGCGGCCATCCGACGGCGTTGAATATACATTCGCCGTTGCCGATGAGTCCCATGCGCGACATACCGGCCTCGCCGCTGGCGGTGGTGAAGAAGTCGCCGTTGTGGACGGCTACGACATCGATTCCGGCGTCAGTGTAGCGTTGACCGACTGATGTGGGCCTTTCGGTAGAGCAGGCTTGGCTGCCGCCGTTCCATACTTCAAGGTTGATATATGGATTAGTGCGGTCGATTTCGAGCACATGGATTTCGAGCGGTTTATCGGGCAGTCGGTAGTAGGCATAGGAGGTGCCCGGGCCTACGGTGTGTTTGACCACCATGGTGTCGACGCTGTAGGTCGTGTTGCCGATAGTGAGGTCGGCTGCCGTCATCGGGCTGAGCGCTCCGCAAAGTGCTGTTGCCGAGCATAGGAGTAATAATTTTTTCATGATAATGATAGATATGTTTATTTAATGATTTGTAACGCTGTCGGTGGAGAGGAGGCGGTAGTTCAATGTTTGTATAATGGCAAATGTACAATATTTTTCGTTCTTACGAAAATATTGCCTAACTTTGTAGACTTAAGAGAGATTTATAAACGACTAATAAACTTAACTTTATATAGAAATATAGAAATTATGTCAATAGACGGTATCATAGCCGAGGCGGTAGCCAAGGCGGTAGGTCAGTTATATAATATCGACGCGAATCCTGCGACAATAGTGCCTCAAACGACTAAAAAAGAGTTTGAGGGAAATCTGACGGTTGTGGTTTTCCCCTGGGTCAAGGCGGCTCGCAAGTCGCCCGAGGCTGTCGGGACCGAGATAGGGGAGTGGCTTGTGGCTAACGAGCCTGCGGTAGACCGCTTCAATGTCATCAAAGGTTTCTTGAATCTCGTTATAGAGCCCACTTTTTGGAACTCGGTGCTTGAGCATATGCAGTCGACCGCTGATTATGGCATCACCGCGCCGACAGCCGACAGCCCGTTGGTGATGGTGGAATATTCGTCGCCTAATACCAATAAGCCATTGCATCTCGGCCATGTCAGGAACAATCTGCTCGGTTACAGCCTCGCCGAGATATTGAAAGCGTGTGGCAACCGAGTGGTGAAGACCAATATCGTCAACGACCGCGGAATCCACATCTGCAAGTCGATGCTCGCCTGGCGCAAATGGGGCGAGGGCGTGACCCCCGAAAAGGCGGGCAAGAAGGGCGACCATCTGATAGGTGACTTCTATGTGCTGTTTGACAAGCATTACAAGGCTGAGGTGAAAGAGCTTATGGAGCGCGGGATGACGCAGGAGGATGCCGAGAAGGCGTCGCCGCTGATGGCCGAGGCTCGCGAGATGCTGCGCAAGTGGGAGGCCAAAGACCCCGAAGTGCGCGCTCTGTGGGCTGAGATGAACAGTTGGGTTTACGCCGGATTTGACGAGACCTATAAGCGCATGGGTGTCGACTTTGACAAGATATACTACGAGAGCGATACTTATCTCGAAGGTAAAGAGAAGGTTTTGGAAGGTCTCGAAAAGGGCATCATGTACAGGAAAGATGATGGCTCGGTGTGGGCCGACTTGACCTCCGACGGCTTGGACCACAAGCTGCTGCTCCGTAGCGACGGCACGTCGGTGTATATGACCCAGGATATCGGTACGGCCAAGTTGCGCTATCAAGATTACCCGATAGACAAGATGATTTATGTGGTCGGCAATGAGCAGAACTACCATTTCCAGGTGCTTTCGTTGCTGCTCGACAAGCTGGGCTTCAAGTGGGGTAAAGACTTGGTGCACTTCTCGTATGGCATGGTTGAACTCCCCGAAGGCAAGATGAAAAGCCGCGAGGGTACGGTGGTCGATGCCGACGACCTGATGGACGAGATGGTCAGCACGGCTCGGCAGGTGTCGGCGGAGCTTGGTAAGCTCGACGGTTGCACGGCTGAGGAATCGGCGGAAATCGCTGAGACCGTGGGTCTTGGCGCTCTCAAATACTTCTTGCTGAAAGTCGACCCGCGCAAGAACATGACGTTCAACCCCAAAGAATCGATAGATTTCAACGGAAACACCGGTCCGTTCATCCAGTACACTTACGCCCGCATCCGCTCGGTGCTTCGCAAGGCAGCCGAGACGGGCTATGAAATAGGGAAATACGCCGGGACGGCTCCCGCGGAGAAGGAGATAGCGCTGATTCAGGCATTGGCCGACTTCCCGTCGGTTGTGGCGGAGGCAGGCCGCAGCTACAGCCCGGCATTGATAGCCAATTACGCTTACGATTTGGTGAAGCTATATAACCAGTTCTATCACGACTTCTCGATTCTTAAAGAGGAGGATGCGGGTCGCCGGTCGCTGCGACTCGCCCTGTCTGACCAAACCGCAAAGACCGTAAAAACCGCAATGTCTCTGCTCGGCATCAACGTGCCGGAACGTATGTAATCCTAAGAGGTGACCCATGGCAAGGCGGCGGAAAGTTTTGTTTCTAATCGAGTCACTCGGAGGTGGCGGTGCCGAAAAGGTGCTTTCAACTCTTGTCGAGCATATCGATAAGAGCCGTTTCGATGTGACGGTCTGCCCGATTACCGATGTAGGGACTTATTCCGCTGAAGTCAAGAAGTTTGTCACCGTCAGGCCGATACTGCCGGCATATCCGGGTGAGGGCCGCTTTTTCGCCCGGACGATGTGGCGGTTGAAGCATCGGCTCGTGCATCGGTGGCTGCCGGGGTGGCTCGTCTATCGTTTATGGATTCCCAAGGGTAACGATGTCGAGGTGGCGTTTGTGGAGGGATTCACCACGAAATTACTCTCGAAATCGTCGGGCAAAGCAAAGAAAATCGCTTGGGTTCACACTGATTTATGCAATAATCATTGGACTGCGGCGCTTTATGGCTCAGTAGAAGCCGAGAGCAAGGTCTATCACTCATACAATCAGGTGGTAGGAGTGTCAAAAGTAGTGTCGGAATCGGTCAACAAGCTTTTTGGAGCAGATTTGCCAACGTTGACGATATATAACCCGGTTGACGCCGCGGCTATCAAGCAGAAAGCCGTGACATCCAGTCAAAACATACCGCCCCGAAAAGAGGGTTTCATAAGGATTTGTTCGACCGGTCGATTTGTGTCGCAGAAGGGGTTTGACCGTCTGCTGCGAATCGCGGGACGTTTGGTCGGCGAAGGTTACAAAATAGAGTTGTGGCTGTTAGGCGACGGCGAATTGCGGAGCGAGTTTGAGCGATATATCGCTGACAATGGTCTGGCCGGTATCGTGACGTTGTGGGGTTTCCAATCAAATCCTTACGCCTATATGTCGCAATGCGATTTGTTTGTCTGCTCTTCCCGCGCCGAGGGTTATAGCACGGCGGTCACCGAGGCTTTGATACTCGGACTGCCGGTGATAACGACGCGTTGTTCGGGAATGGATGAGTTGCTGGGCGGAGATGGTGAATTTGGTATTATCACCGATAACTCGGAAGAAAAGTTGTTTGACGGTCTAAAATGGCTGCTTGACCGCTCCGATTGCCTTGCGGAAATGGCAGTTAAGGCTCGGCAACGTAGCGGAGCTTTCACGATAAAAAAATTGGTTGAACCGATAGAAGATTTCCTTGACCGATGAAAAAGCGTGTGTTGTTTGTCATCAATTCTTTGTGGGGAGGAGGAGCTGAAAAAGTCTTCCAGACGCTGCTGTGCAATCTTGACAAGGATAAATATGGCATAACGGTATATTCGGTCAATCAAGCCCGTATAGAGCCCCCCTATCCGGCTGTCGGGGTAAAATACGGGTATTTCTTCGGCCAATCGGCTAAAAACGGATTAGAGCGCTTTAAACTGCGTCTGATAAACAAGCTGAAACTGATGGTGTATTACCACTTGTCACCAACGTGGTTTTATCGGCTATTTGTGCGGGGGCGGTATGATGTGGAAGTGGCGTTTATCGAGGGGTATGCTACCCGCGTTGTCAGCGGCTCGACCAATAAACGGTCTAAGAAGTTGGCTTGGGTGCATATTGATTTGCAAATGAATCATTGGACCGATGTCGCTTATCGGTCGAGAAAAGAGGAAGAGTCGGTTTACAGCCGATTTGATTCTATTCCGGTGGTTTCCAAGTCGGTCTACGAAAGTATGAAATCACTATATCCTAAACTTGAAACGCTTTTAGTGGTTCAAAATCCCATTGACGAGAAATTTATTCGCTCGCAATCCACGGCCTTTAAGGCTAAATTTCCATCGGCAGCGATAAAATTGGTATCGATAGGTCGCCTTGTGAGTCAGAAAGGGTATGACCGTTTGCTCCCGATTGTAAAGCGTCTCGTGGATGAAGGGTATGATTTGTCGTTGACGATACTCGGAGATGGTTCTCAACGTCAGAGTCTGGAATCGTACATAGATGAGAACGGCTTGAGCGAAAGGGTTTCGCTTCCCGGTTTTCAATCAAATCCTTATCCTTGGCTCGAGGGTGCTGACCTGTTTGTGTGCTCTTCGGTAGTCGAGGGCTATAGCACGGTTGTCACTGAGGCTTTGGTACTCGGACTTCCCGTGATTACGACCGATTGTGCCGGCATGGATGAGCTTCTCGGTGGAGGCAGTTACGGCATGATAGTGGCTAACAGTGAAGAATCGTTATACTCCGGGTTGAAAAAACTTTTAGGCCATCCGGAAAAATTGGATGAATATCGAGTGTCGGCAGAGTCGCGCGGCAAAGACTTCAGGCTTTCGACTCTTGTGTCGCGCATTGAAACCATAATAGACTGATTGCCATGCCCCAAGTGTCGATTATAATACCGGTTTATAATGTAGAAAAATATCTACCTGAGTGCATAGAGTCTATTATCGCGCAGGATTTTTCGGATTTTGAGTGCTTGCTTGTTGATGATGGCTCGACTGATGGTAGCGGGGCTTTGTGTGACAGCTATGCCGCTCGGGATTCAAGAATCAAAGTGTTCCACCAGCAGAATCAGGGGGTATCGGCGGCACGCAACCGAGGCATTGCCGAGGCTATGGGAGAATGGATTTCCTTTGTTGATAGTGATGATTGGTTGGATTGTTCTTATTTGTCCGACTTACTTTCAGCCCAAATTGCAGATTGGATTATAAGTGGGTATACAATCCATAACACGGATAAAATTACAGAATTGGTGCCCCCACAACAACTTTCATTTGAAGTGGGCAAGGATTTCATCGGGATAATTGCGCATTTGCTTGAGAGTTATTCTCTTTATGGCCCTTATTGTAAATTGTACAGAAAATCAATCATCAAATTGAAAGAGATTAAATTTAATGAAACGATATCTTTTGGCGAAGATTTAACGTTTAATTTCGATTATCTCATCAATGTTAGAACCATATCATGTATCCCGAAGTCAAATTATCACTATCGTAGGTCAAGTAACACGCTTTCTACGAAAATCTACTCTGATAAATGGGAATTAGATTATTCTCAATGGAAACATATGGTGGATACGTTTACCTTATTAGGCTTGTTTTCTTGCGAAGTGAAAGGATTGCTGTATAATCGTCTTTATGGTATAGTTGAGCGTGATATATTTGAGATAATAATGCATAGTCAGCTATCGTTTACCCATAAATTAAGACGAATAAGATTTATACTTTTAGCGAAAGAAATAGAAGATGATGAGTTTCGTGAGGCGGCTAAGTGTTCGAAATCGAGCTGGTGGATAAAGAAATCAATCTGTTCCCGGTTATTGTTCCCATTCGTTTTGGCAATGAGGCGATTATGAACATATTGCATTTGCCGGAGGTAAGCGCATTAGGTCCAATATTTTTAATATGGAGTATAATTTGGAAAAATTATTCAAATGGTGTAAATTGTAATTGCAATGAGAGTAGTACTTTATCCGCATGGGGGTAGTGGAAATCACGGGTGCGAGGCATTGGTGAGGTCGACGGCTAAAATCACTGAAGCCAATGTTAGCTTGTTTTCCACTTCGGTTGGTGAGGACAAGAAGTATGGCCTCTCTAATGTCGTGTCGGTTAAGCCCCAATATAATCGCATCAACCCCATTAGTATCGGCTATTTTGTCGAATGGATTAGGAGCCGCCTTTTTAAGGATAGCCAAGCTTTTGATAAACTTGCTTTGAAAGAGTTTATCGCTTTGGCTAAAAAGAGCGATGTCGCATTATCTATAGGGGGCGATAACTATTGTTACGGAGTCCCTGAGCATATAATTTATATGAATCGCTGTCTTGCCGCGGCGGGTGTGCCTATGATATTATGGGGATGTTCGATTGACCCAGAGGCGATTGCCGGCAAGGCGCTCGATGATTTAAAACGGTATGAGCATATAATTGTCAGAGAAAGTCTGACCGCTGATGCGTTAAAGGCAAACGGATTTGAAAATGTGACCCTATTGCCCGATCCGGCTTTTCAGTTGGATAGGATAGACGGACCATTGCCCGAGGGGTGGCAGTCGGGGAATATGGTCGGAGTGAATATCAGTCCGATGGTAATGGGGCTGGATGGCGGAGCCCAAATAGCTTTGCGGAATTACGAGAGATTGTTGGAATACATCATAAGAGAAACAGATATGTCGGTGGCGTTGATACCTCATGTGGTGTGGTCGCACAATGATGACCGGCAACCGCTTAAATATCTTTATGAAAAGTATGTAGATAGCGGTAGGGTCGTAATGGTCGAAGATTGCGGCGCTGAGGTCTTAAAAGGATATATAGCGCGTTGCCGCTTTATGGTCGCCGCGCGGACGCACGCGTCGATTGCGGCGTATTCGACAGGAGTGCCGACGCTGGTCGTGGGCTATTCTGTCAAAGCGAAAGGAATCGCGAAAGATTTGTTTGGCTCTTATGAGCGTTATGTCTGCCCGGTACAGTCGTTGTCAGATGAGAATGAGTTGACCGCTGCTTTTAAATGGCACATGTCAAACGAAAATCCAATAAGGAGACATTATCAGGAGTTCATGCCTGAATATGTGGCTAAGGCTAAGGAAATGAAGTCGGTGATTGAACGTATAGTCAAAATTAAAAAAAGATGACATTGAATCTGTTACTGTGGATATTGTTGGCGGTTGGATTGTTTGCCATCGCTGTAATAGGCTATGATGTCGTAGTCGGTTTCAGCCGATGGCAGCGTCGCATTCATATCGGCAGATGGAATGATATAGCGGTATGGAGTACGGCTTTGGCTAATTGCGGCGGTCGATGGTTGAAGCATATGCCGGTCGTCCCAAAACTCGATTATGACAGGTTGGTTTTGCTCGATAAAATAAAGGGGCAATACAGTAATCCTACAATACAGAGCTGGCAATACGCCGGGCTTGTGATGGGCTTAAAAACGGTGCGGAGTAACGATTATCACATTCAGTTTATTGATGAAGCCGGTAAATGGCGAAACACGCCTGAAAACATTGACTTTGCATTGTTGGCTTATTCGTTGATGACGGAAGATTGTACTAATGGTCTTGGAGCCGCGATGAAGCAAGTTTATGACCTGATATTATCGGTTAAAGGAGATAATGACACTGTGCCTTACCGCCGCGGAATGAATGGGATACGGTTTGTGGATACGATAGGTTTTATATGCCCGTTTTTAGTGAAATATGGATTGGATTATGCGGCTCCCGATGCGTTGAATTTAGCCAGAATGCAGATTGAAGAGTATGATAAAATGCTATTTTCGGGAAATGTCAGTTTCCCGCCCCACGCTATAGACTGCGAGCGCAATTTACCATTGGGTGTATATGACTGGGGCCGCGGACTCGGGTGGTATATACTTGGCGTAACGGAGTCATATCGTTGCCTTCCCGAAGGGGGGTTCAAGGAGTATCTCGGTGCGCGTATCGTTAAATTGGCGGATGAATTACGACAATTCCAAAAAGCATCAGGAGGCTGGGGCTCAAGCGTGTTTATGGCGGATTCGCCGGTCGAGGGATCGTCTACATCGCTTGCGGGGTTATTGATGGTTGAGGCATATTCTATCACGAGCGATAAAGATTATCTGTTTGTTGCCGAGGGTGCGATTCGTCAGCTTATGGCTATCACGCAGCGTAACGGAGCGGTAGATATGTGCCAGGGGGATACTAAAGGTATCGGCAACTACTCGATTAGGTATGGCTATATGCCGTTTGCGCAAGGTATGGCGTTGTTGTTGGTAAAACGATTCGAAGATGCGCACGCTTAATTCGGCTAAAAATTTGGCATCGAGCCTCGGGTTGTCGGCGTTGATGATATTGCTTGGCTTTGTGACACGCAAAATCTTTGTCGACAGCGTGGGTGTGGAGTATTTGGGCTTGAACGGGCTGTTGCAGAACATTCTCGGCATCATGACTTTGCTTGAGGGCGGATTTGCGACGAGTGTGGTCTACAATATGTATAAACCGCTGGCAGAGGATGACCGCCCCCGCATATTGGCGCTTTTGCAGCTCTACCGCAAGGTTTACCGTTACATCGCTGGGGGTGTGTTCCTGTGCGGCTTGGCGATATATCCGTTTATCGGGTATTTGATAAAAGATGCCGACGGACTGTCGTATGTCTCCGTGGTCTATTTCATCTTCTTGTTCAACTCTTTGATACAGTATTTCACGGCGTATAAGTGGTCGATAATCAATGCGAGCCAGAAGAACTATAAGCTGACGGTTATCAATTTGGTGTATCAAGTGGGGTTGAATCTCGGGAAAATGGCTATACTATATTACACTAAAAACTACATTTTGTATCTTGTCGTGGAAGCGTTGTTGGGTGTGGGGTATAACATTGCTATAGTAATGAAAGCCAACCAACTATTCCCATATATCGTGACCAAGGTGAAGTATGCTGTTGAGCCGGAGGTTAAAAAGAATATAATCACCAATATGAAAGCGTTGTTTCTCCATTCGCTGGGAGGATATTTCATGCATTCGACCGACAACATTGTAGTCTCGGCATTTATTGGCGTGGGAATAATCGGACTGTGGTCAAACTATACGCTGCTGACGACGACGGTGAACTCGTTTGTGACGCAGACCCTAAACAGTTTCTCGGAAAGCGTGGGGCATCTTATCGCCTCAGAGTCGAAGCAAAAGGTCTATGAGGTGTTCAAAACTATATTTTTCGTTAACTTCATTGTGGTTTCTATCCCCGTCATTTTGATGTGGGCGACGCTTTCCCCCTTTATCTCGTGGTGGCTTGGTTCGGAATATGAGCTGTCGTCGGTGATTGTGGGAATAGTTTTGATTAATTTTTATATCAATGGGATGCGTAGTAGCGCATTGACTTTTAAGACAAAGTCGGGTATATTTGTAAAAGACCGTTGGACACCATTACTTCAAGGCTTGATTAATCTGGTGTTGTCGTTGCTTTTGGTTCAGCGTTTCGGCTTGTCGGGAGTGCTTGTGGCTACGGGGATTAGCATACTAAGCATTGGATTTTGGCAGTGGCCTCGTCTATGTTACAAATATGTTTTTGACCAGCCGTTGAGAAAATATTTCGCTCATTACGGCGCATACACGGCAGTCGGTGTATTGGCGTTATTGTTGTCGATGTGGGTTTGCTCGCTGGTGACGATTGACAGTGAGCTGCTAAATGTCGTGTGGCGCGGGGTCAGTTCCCTTGTGGTGGTCTTGGCTGTTTATTGGCTTGCGTTTGGCCGTAGCGATGAGTGTCGCGACCTTGTTGGTCATATAAAAGGCGTAATAATAAGTAGAAACGCAAGATGAAAGGAGAGATGACTGAGCGGGCGGCGGTTAGGGAGTCGCGGTTTGAGCTGCTGCGGATAGTGGCGATGTTTTTGGTGCTTGCGGTTCACGCTGATTTTTTGTCGCTCGGCGGGCCGAAAGCGGCTGATTTCGGTGCTGACGCGTTGTCGGCGTGGACGAGGGCGTTTGTGCAGTTCGCGAGCATAGTTTGCGTCGACGTTTTTGTGCTGATTTCGGGCTGGTTTGGCATACGGGCGAGCTTGGCGGGCGGCGTTAAGTATGTGTTTCAGTGTGTCTTTTTGCTGACGTTGGCTTACTGTGCGATGTTAGCTGCCGGGCGCGCGGAGCTGTCGCTTCTGGGCGTTTGGGAGTGCCTGTTGCTGGCTGGTGCTAATTGGTTTGTGAAGGCTTACTTGGCATTGTATATTTTGTCGCCGGTGTTGAACGCGTTTCTGCGCGGAGCGACGATGAGACAGACGGGATGGTTTTTGGTCGCGTTTTATGGTTTTCAGACGGTGTATGGGTGGTCTAACTCGTCGACGTTTATTTGTGATGGCTATTCGACGTTTTCGTTTATAGGGTTGTATGTTTTGGGACATTATCTGCATTGTCGGGAGCGTGAGCGCGGTTCGGGTGCGGCGTGGCATGGCTGGGCGGTTTATCTCGGTTGCGCGGTGTTGAACTCGTTGCTTTTTTATGTCTCTGTCGTGTGGCCGTATGGGCGTAAGTTTTTTGGTCTTTTCCCATTGGCTTCGTATGTTAATCCGCTTATTGTTGCCGGGTCGGCGGGACTGCTGCTTGCTTTCGCTCGTCAGAGTGATTGGCGGAGCGGATTTGTTAATTGGGTAGGTCGGTCATGTTTTGCGGTGTATCTACTTCACACGATGTCGGCGGTTTTTCAGCCGTTGTTTATCCCCGGAGTGAGGTCGTTGTGGAGCCGATATGACGGCGCGGCGGCGTTGTTGGCGATAGGCGGGATGCTTGTGGGCGTTTTTGTGACGAGTGTGTTGGTCGATCAGTTGAGGATTTTTGCTTGGAATAGGTTGAAGTTAATTTTGTTTAGAAGATGAAAAGTGGGATTAAGTCGGCTGCCGGCGTGTTGGCGTTGGTAGCTGTGGTGGCTTTGGCTACGCTGCCGTCGGTGTGGTTGTCGCGGTATGGGGTGAACTTAGGCGACGAGCCTTATCAGATAATGAACGGTATGGATTACCGGAACGCGCCGATGGCACCGTTGTCGAATTGGTTGGCGGGTCTCTATGGCGAAATGACGGGCTGGAGTTGGCTCTCATTCCGCTATTTGGCTGTGGCACTGAATCTGCTGTCGGTGATAATGGGTGTGTTGTATATGTACCGGAAGACGGGTCGTTGGGCGTTGTCGGCGATTGTCGGTTTTGTATGCGCTTTTTTTATTGGTTTGATACAGAATGCGTCGGCGCTGTATGGTTGGGACCGTTGGACTGTGTTTGGGCTGATGCCGTGTGTGTTGACGCTGTTGAGCTATATCGACAGGCCTGCGCTGTGGAAGGCCGCGTCGCTGGGCTGTCTGTCGGCGGTTTTGGGGCTGTTCAGGGTGCCTAATTTTGTGATAGTTGCGATGGTGTCTTTTGCCATGCTGTTGATAGGCTATAATGGTCGTGAGTGGGACCGGAAGAAATGGGTCTTTGGGCGCGTGTTGACGAGCGTGGCGATATACTTGGCGGTGACTGCGCTGACGAGCGTAGGGCTGCTATGGGCGCTCTATGGCGGAGTAGGCGAGTGGCTGGCGTATTTTGAGAGTAATTATATGAGTAGCCATGGGACTTGGGTTGTGGTGCGCTCGATTTTGTATCAGATGCCGATGTTTTTGACGACGGTGGCTGTTATGTGGCTTTATTATCACTTGCTCGTCGCGGCTGACGGTTTTGGCAGGTGGATGAGCCGGGCGGCATTACTTATGTCGCTTGCGGGTTTGTATTATCTGCTGCTGTCGGAGTTTGATAATTTGCAGTGGATGCCGTTGGTCTATGCTTCGGGGCTTGTGGCGCTTGCGTCGGGTTGCGTTGTGTGGAACAATCGCGGCGAGTTGTGGAACGGCCCGGTGGTGAGGGTTGCGGCGGTGTTGCTGTTGGCTTGTGTGCCGTTTGTTGGAAGCAATACGGGCGTGTTGAAGATGTTGTCGTGGCCGGTGTTGCCGGTTGTTTTTGTGTATTTGCTGCCTTATTTCACGCGGCGGATGGCGGTGTATTCGGCAGTGGCGGTGTTGGCGTTGTTGGGCTATGCGTATAGCGGTGTCAGGAATGCGACGTTTGGCGATTCGGGAATAAAGGAAACGACTGAAAGGCTTGATTGCGGAGTCGCGAGCGGGCTTTACACGAATAAGGAAAGGGCTGAGCGATTGGAGGCTCTTTATCGTGATTTTTCGCCGTATGTGAACGACTCGACGCATAGGACAGTTGTGGTAAGACGCGGCGTTAATTATAGTGCGGAGTATCTGTTCGGTAGCCGTAGCGGTTTTAACGCTCATCGCTGGGACTTGAAGGGAGATGATAGCTTTGACGGCGGAGAAGAGTGGTTTGAGCAGCAGGTGGCTCGGAAGCCTGTGGCGGTGCTGGTCATGGTCGACAGTATCAAGTCGGAGCGGGTGAATGAACTGTTGAGCCGTGACTTTGTTAAGAGCGTAGAACGCCCGCGTTACCGGGTTTATGTGTCGAAGTAGTCGCGCGGGAATAATCATAAAAAAGCCTAATGGGGCGCAAGAGTGCGGAAAAATGCGTATTTTTGTAAACGGTTAATTTAAATTGAATTAGAGAAATGATTGAGAATTATTCGCAAATGGCATTTCAACGGAGCCTTGACGAGCATGTGTCGGCGGTGATGAAGCGCGTGTATCTGAAGATGACGCTTGCGCTTGTAGTCACGGCGTTTGTGGCTCTTTTCTGTGCCAATTCGTCCGCTTATTTGGAGTTTATGATCACTCATTCATGGGCGATGTGGGTGCTGATGCTTGTGGAGCTTGGCATAGTAATCGGTGTATCGTCGGGAGTCAATAAACTGACCTCGCCGATGGCTGCATTGCTATTCTATGTTTTCGCTGTGGTCAACGGACTGGCTCTCGCTCCGATATTTTTCATCTATACGGGCGCTTCGATTGCCAAGACGTTTTTTATCACAGCGGGAACGTTTGGCGCAATGAGCGTCTATGGGTATTTCACATCGAAGGATCTCACGCGATTCGGCTCGTTTTTGTTCATGGCTCTTATCGGTCTCGTGATTTGCTCTATCGTGAACCTGTTCATGAAAAGCGATTCGATGGGTTGGATTATTTCGGGTGCCGGAGTGCTGATTTTCATCGGCCTGACAGCGTGGGACACTCAGAAGATTAAGCAGATGGCAATGACATCGCCCGGATTTTCCGATGGCCGTCTGGCCACTTTGGGCGCGTTGTCGCTGTACCTGGATTTCATCAATCTGTTCCTCTATTTATTGAGATTTTTCGGCTCCTCAAGAGACTGAAAATAGGTTTAAGAACATACACAAGAAAGGGGGTCCTGCGTAAAGCCGGGGCCTCTTTGTTTGTTTTTTCTGTTGTCATGCATCGTTTATTAGCAAAGTATAAATCAGATTATAAGATGATATTGAAGCTCGGGCTGCCAATCTTGGTTGGTCAGCTCGGCATGATAGCTGTGGGCTTCGCCGACAATATCATGGTGGGGCGTTATTCGACGGCTGCTTTGGCGTCGGCCTCTTTGGTCAATAACTTGTTCAATGTGGCCATTTTCGCTTGCATGGGCTTCTCCTATGGCCTCACTCCGCTAATCGGAGCGTTGTATGCGCAGAAACGTGACGGGGCTATCGGGTCGCTACTGAAAAACGGTTTGCTGCTCAACACACTTTTTTCGATATGTGTCATCTTGATTATGGGTGTCATCTATCTTAATTTGGAGCGGATGGGGCAGCCTGCTGAGCTTATGCCTCTTATAAAGCCGTATTATCTCATTTATCTTGCGGGCTTGCTCCCTGTGGCGTTGTTCAATGTGTTCGCCCAGTGGGCTTATGCCATCAACCGTACGCAGATGCCGATGTGGATAATCTTGTCGGCCAATTTGCTCAATGTGGTTGGTAACTATGTGTTGATTTACGGTCATTGGGGATTCCCGGAGCTTGGCTTGACCGGCGCCGGGATAAGCACTTTCGCGGCTCGCTGGCTGTCGGCGTTTTTGATTATGGGCGCGTTCTTTTTCATGAAGCGTTTCGGCGGGTATAGAGCGGGTTTCGCGGCGGGGAAAGTGAACGGAGAGGAGTTTGGCCGGGTGTGGCGCACGTCGTGGCCTGTGTCGGTTCAGATGGTTTTCGAGTCGGGGTCGTTCACGTTTGCCGCCGTTATGGCCGGATGGCTCGGCGCAATCCCGTTAGCGGCGTTTCAGATTATCGTAATCACCGGCACGCTCGGTTTTTGCGTCTATTACAGTCTGGCGGCGGCGGTGTCGGTATTGGTGTCGAACGCGGCGGGCCTTGGCGACCGTGAGGGGATGCGCCGGGTAGCGTTTGGCGGTTATCACATAGTGCTTGGTTTCGCTGCGTTGGCGTCGCTGACGTTCGTTTTCCTGGGCGAGTATATAATAGGGGCGTTTACGGAGGATGAGGCCGTGATAGCGTTGACTGTGACGCTGATATTCCCATTGGTGCTGTATCAGTTGGGCGATGCGACGCAGATAACGTTTGCGAACGCGCTGAGGGGCACGACAAGGGTGCAGCCGATGATGTGGATTGCCGGCGTGAGTTATGTCGTGGTGGGTTTGCCCGCCACTTATATCCTCGGTTTCCCCTCCGGGTTAGGCATTTATGGGATACTGCTGAGTTTCTCGGTGTCGCTATTCCTTGCCGCCGGGTTGTTTTTGCATTATTTTATGCAGACGACTTCGAGGGGTTGGGGGGCTCAGTAGTGAAAAGATGAGCCGCCGAGAAATTCGCGGAGGAGCGATGTCGGAGGAATCATGCGGTCGCCTATGGATGAGAAGTAGCCGAGGAAGCAGAGCAATCGGTACGCTTCGCCATATTCAGGCGCGTCGTGCGGTACGTTGCGCAGTATTTCCTCGCCGTAATCTTTCATTACCCCCAGTTCGAATATCAGCGATGAGTTGAACGTTGCGTCGGCGTTTTCCTGGTAGGGGAATATCCATTTTTCTTCGCCTCGGCGCACACTGGGCCATCGGCGTATGGTCTCGTTGGCCGACACACCGCGATATTTATGGTCGCGTATAATGCGCCGCAGCAGGCGGTTGTCGGTCGTCGGCACCCAGTTGTGGTCGTCAATCGACAAGGTGGTTAGTGCCGAGACATAGACGCGGTATTTCATGCGTTCCTCGATGAGGGCTGTCAGTTCGGGATTCAGGCCGTGGATACCCTCGATTAGCAGAATTGAGCCGGGTGTCAGCTTGATTTTGTTGCCTTTGTATTGCCTTTTGCCGAGCTCAAAATTATAATATGGCAGCTCCACTTCCTCGCCGGCTATCAGTGCGTTGAGGTCGTGGTTGAACTGTTTGAGGTCGAGGGCGTAGAGTGACTCGTAGTCGTAGTCGCCCGCCGCGTCGCGGGGGGTGTCCTCGCGGTTGACGAAATAGTCGTCGAGGGAAATCATCCGCGGCACGAGCAGATTTGTCATCAACTGGATTGCCAGACGTTTGCAGGTCGTGGTCTTGCCCGACGACGAAGGACCGGCTATCAGAACCACGCGCGCGCCTCCTTGATTATAGCGGGCGGTTATCTCGTCGGATATGCGGGCTATCTTTTTGTCGTGTAGGGCTTCGGCCACGTTGATGAGAAGGTCGGCGCGTCCGTCGGCGACGGTCTCGTTGAGCTCGCCTACGTTTTTGACGCCGATTATATCGTTGAACCGCAGGTGCTCCGTGAATGCAATATACATTTTTTCTTGCGGAATCGGCGATGCCGGGACTTTGGGATTGTCCGGGTCGAATCCGAGCAGGAGCATACCCTCTTTGTATGGGATGAGGTCAAACACATCGAGCGCCCCAGTCGACGGGGCGAGGTTGCCGTAGTAGCTGTCGCACAAGTCACCGAGACGGTAGTAGACGGTGTATAACGAGTGTGTCGAGCGCAGTAGTTTAACCTTGTCGTGTAGTCCTTGACGCTCAAAAATCTTTATGACATCTGATGTTAGCCGCTCTTTCCGTTCAAACTTGATGTCGGCCTCTACGAGCCGTCGCATCTCATCGCGGAGCTTTCCGACAACGGTCGCGTCGACCTCAGGCGCGCCCCACAAGCGGCAATAGTAGCCGTGGGATATGGAATGCTCGATGCGTAGGGTAGAGCCGGGGAAAAGGCCGTTGACGGCTTTGTAGAGCATCATGCAGAGCGAGCGCACATAGACGCGCATCCCCGATGAGCTTGTGGCAGGGAGAAATTCGACCTGTTTGGGGGCGAACACGGGATACTGTAAATCCTCAGTCTTGTTATTGACACGGGCGCATATCGGTTTTATGCCGATTTGGCCGGCTATGCGCGCGTAGATGTCGCTCAGAGTCTCGCCCCCCTCGACAGGGATGTACTCTTCGATGTTTTTGCAGTATATTTTAAGTTGTTTGCTCATCTTTTCTTATTATTTCCCCTCAGGTGTAGTTTCGTTAATAGCCGTTTTATAAAGTTTTTTCGCCGCTGTAATCGTTCATAGTCGGCTACCCTCGACAGAGCTTCGGCTACCATCTCATCGGGGTCGGTGTTGGCTTCTGTGGCGTAGTATCGGGCGAGAGCTGTGAGCTGGTCGCGGTTGAGGCTCAACGCGCGGAAGTTGCGCATGAGTTTGTCGCGGTCGGCGACACCGAATTCCATGCGGTTCACGTCGACATAGTGGAACGTGTATCCGCCGTCGGGTCGTCGGGTATAGAGTATGTTGCCGGGCGAGTAGTCTTTGTTGAACACCTTTGAGCGGTGGAGTTTCACCATCTCGGCGGCGAGGGCTCTCAGCAGCGGGTCGGCGTCAGGTTTTTGGTCGCAATAACGCATATTTTCGCTTGGCAGATACAGACAGGTGTAATAGCTCCGTCTGAGCCGCCCCCCTTTTCGCTCTTCGCTGTATCCCACCGGGGCGGGTGAGTGAAACCCAATCTCGTTGAGGTGTGAGGCGTTTTCAAACGACCTGCGAGCCTTGCTTTTGCGGAATGTGGTGTAGACCAGTGAATTTATCAGTTTCGGCCTGTGGAAGGCTTTGACCGTCAGGTCGGCACCTCGGTAGGTGAAACGGTAGACGGTGTTGCGCCGTCCGCCATAGATGATTTCAGCGTTGGCCGGTGCGCCATTTTCAGCGATTTTGGCCACAATATCGTTGATTTCGGCGAAGTCCGGGTTGACGACGACTATGTTTTGTGACATGGTCAGTTGTTTTTATTCTTTAATATGCGTCGGGCGAGTCGATAGGATATGAAGGTCGAGCGGAAACATTCCCGGCTGATGGCTCGCCCTACAGAGCCGTCGAGAATCGCGCCTCGCCCGATGTAGCAGCCTATGAAGTCGCGGATTCCGTTGACCAACGGCGCCAAAGGGGCGATTGAGTCGTTGTTGGCGGCGAGCACTCGACCGCGGAGGGCGGCTTGCATGGCCTGTGTGCTGCGGTAGTCGGCAGGTGTGTCGCAACGGTAGTGCAGTATGTCGCCTTCGACCAGGCATGGGCGCACAGAGTCGGGGAACACCACCCTCTCGCGCACGTCGCGGAGGTTCCAGCTCGCATAGCTTTTGTCGAAAAGGCGCGTCTGCAAGTCGGGGTACCACCCGGAGTGCCTCACCGGGGTGCCGCAATAGAAGTTTAGTCTTGAAAAGGCGTAGACGCGGTGGGTGAAACCGTCGGTCTTCAGCTTCATCAGATTTTTGCGTAACGCCGGCGACAGCACTTCGTCGGCATCGATGGCGAGCACATAGCGGTGAGATGTCAGCGATGTGGCATACTGTCTTTGCGCTCCATATCCTTGAAACCGCCGTTGGCTGACTTTACAGCCGCTCTTGCGGCATATCTCGGCGGTGTCGTCGGTGGAAAATGAGTCAACAACAATAATCTCGTCGGCAATCCCTTGGAGGGAGCGTAGGCATTGCTCAATCCTTGATTGTTCGTTGCGTGTGATGATTGTGGCTGAAATCTTAGTCATGGTTTGTCGGCCGGGTTTGTAGTCGGTCTCAATGGCAAAGATAGTTGTTTCGGCTCAGTTATACAAACAATCACAAGGCTTGGTTAGCGTCGGGGCGTAGAGCGGTAGCGGGCTTTGAGCGCGGGGTCGAGGCGTTCGATGGCATATGAGAGCATTACCCGCGGCATCGCGGGGGCGTATTTGTCGAGAAATCCAAGCAACGCTTGCTCGCCGCAATGTTTACCCACCTCGCGCAGCATCCACCCCGTGGCTTTGTGTATGAGTGGGTGGGTGTGTGCGGTGTAACGCTCGGCGATGCGGAATGTCTCCGCGGGGTTGCCTAAGCGTATGGTCGGATGCGTGGCTACGATAGCCGTGCGTTGCTCCCATAGATTATCTGATTGGCTCAGTCGGTCGAGTAGGGTGGGGGATGGGCTGAGCGTGAGCCAGTGGCCGAGGATGTATGGTGCCGAGAGATCCACGAGGTCCCAGTTGTTGGCCCGCCGCGCGCACTCGTTGATATAAAAATCGACAATCTCCTTTTTGTCTGTAATCTGTTCACTTTTTTTGTAGCGAGCCACCAATGCGAGCAGCCCCGACAGGCGGTGCTCATGAACGGGCGATTCTATCATTTCCATAATCGCCTCTGTCGGTGCGTCGGCATAGCGTCGGGCTACCGAACGGTTGTCAGGTACGGTCACACCCATAAATATGTCACCTTCGCCATATTCACCCGGCCCGGTTTTGAAAAACGATGACAGAATCGCTATTTTTTCGGGGCGAGCCAACTTGGCCAGTTCTTCTTTCCAGTTTCTTGTCAATTCACACATTGTCTCGATGATAAGGCGAATGCGGATTCTTGCGTCTTCGCCTATCGCAAAAATAGTTAAAAATTTTCACAGTGAGATTCCGCTTTTGTCGTACGTCGGGGTGAGGTTTAGCGAATTTTAAAATCTCAAGCGGTTGCTGATGGTTGCAATATATTGATAAACAGTATGATAAGCTGATTTGACGGTTTCTCGTCTTTTTTGTCAGATAATTTTTTGAGAGACGATAATGCGGTAGTTTAGGGCATAAATCGAAAAAAGTTGGAAAAAGAGTAAAGTTGCTGTAACTTTGACAATCTAAAATCGCATTATGGTACTCAATTATATCTGGATTGCATTTTTTCTTATCGCCTTTGTGGTGGCGGTGGGGAAAACTTTGTTCATGGGAGACTATGCTGTGTGGAGCGATATCATGGGGGCATCGTTCACGTCGGCAGGCACGGCATTTGAAATCTCGTTGGGTTTGACGGGAGTGCTGTCGTTGTGGCTCGGTCTGATGAAAATCGGTGAGCGCGGCGGTGTCATCTCATTTCTTGGGCGTATGATAAGCCCGCTTTTTTGCCGACTGTTTCCCGGAGTGCCAAAAGGACATCCCGCCATGGGGTCTATTTTCATGAATGTGTCGGCCAATATGCTTGGCCTTGACAACGCCGCGACTCCGATGGGGCTGAAGGCGATGCAAGAGTTGCAATCGCTCAATAAAGAAAAAGACACGGCGACCGATGCCATGATTATGTTTCTTGTCCTTAACGCTTCGGGGTTGTGTCTGATACCGATAAGCATAATGATGTATCGGGCGCAGGCTGGCGCCGCCAATCCGACCGACGTGTTTCTACCCATATTGCTTGCCACCTTTATCTCCACAATGTTTGGCATTGTGGTGCTTTGCGTCAAACAGCGCATCAGACTTTTCGACCCCGTGTTGCTTTCATGGCTCGGAGGCATGGGTGTGGTCATCGGATGTATCGTTTGGTTTTTCGCATCGCTTTCTAAGGAGGATGTTCAGCTCTATTCGGGATTTATCGCCAACAGTCTGCTATTTTTGGTGATTGTGGTGTTTCTGCTGGCCGGTTTGCGTAAAAAAGTGAATATGTATGACTCCTTCATCGAAGGCGCTAAAGAGGGATTTAAAACAGCCGTGATGATAATCCCTTATCTCGTTGCCATACTCGTTGCTATCGGTATGTTTCGCGCGTCGGGTGCGATGGATGTGCTGACGAGCGCCATTGAACGCGCTGTTTCAGCCATGGGATTTGACGCTCAATGGGTTGGCGCGCTGCCGACTGCTTTGATGAAACCGTTGAGCGGCAGCGGCTCGCGGGGGATGATGGTGGATTTGATGTCGACCTACGGTGCCGACGCTTTTGTGTCGCGGGTATCGGCGGCGATACAAGGTAGTACCGACACAATGTTCTATGTGCTTGCCGTCTACTTTGGCAGCGTCGGGGTCACCAAGACACGCTATGCCGTGGGCTATGCGCTACTTGTCGATGTCATAGGCTCAATCTCGGGCATATTAGCGGCTTATATTTTCTTTGGGTGATGGCTATTGCATTTGCCCGCTGAAAGTCGTATTTTTGCAAGTTACTTGCGTCCCGTCAAATCGGGTGAGGAATGAATAAAATGAAATCAAGCTCCGACAAAATTCAATGGACCGCTCAGCGGGTAGAGTTGCCCGACATCGACACTGCGGCGTTCTCGCGGTGGATAGATGCTGTCGCCACCGCTCACGGCCGAATCTTGGGCGATATTACCTATATATTTTGTGATGATGACCGGATTATTGAGGTCAACCGCGAGTTCCTGCAACATGATTATTACACCGATATCATCACATTTGATTACTCGCGCGGGCGTCTGATTCGCGGGGATTTGTTCATCTCTCTCGACACTGTCGCAAGCAATGCCGAGCTTGTAGGCGCGACTTATCGCGACGAATTGTGCCGCGTCATTATACATGGGGTGTTGCATCTTTGCGGCATCAACGACAAGGGCCCGGGAGAGCGTGAAATAATGGAACGGAATGAGAACGATGCGCTCGCCATGTTGCGCGAGTATGTGAAACAGTGATTGAGCATTAAGAAGATTGATATGAGATTTGATTATGACGTGATAGTTATCGGTGCGGGCCATGCGGGGTGTGAGGCGGCTTTAGCGGCCTCGCGGCTCGGCTCTGAGACGCTGTTGGTGACTATCGACATGAACAAGATAGCTCAAATGAGCTGCAACCCGGCTGTGGGGGGCATCGCCAAGGGGCAAATTGTCAGGGAAATCGACGCGCTTGGAGGCGAGATGGGCATCATCACCGACCGCACTGCCATTCAGTTCAGAATGCTTAACCGCTCCAAAGGCCCTGCTATGTGGAGCCCGCGCTCACAAAGCGACCGCGTGAGGTTCAGCCAATTGTGGCGCAAGACACTTGAAAACGCTCCTAATCTGTTTATATGGCAGGATTCCGTTACCGCCTTGACCATTGAAGCGGGCGGCGTAAGAGGCATAAAAACGGCTCTCGGAATTGAGTTCAGAGCCAAGTCTGTGGTCTTGACCGCAGGGACTTTTCTAAACGGATTGATGCACGTCGGCCGCGCCCAGGTCGAGGGCGGGCGTGTGGCTGAGCCGGCAGCGCATGGCATTACGGAACAATTGCGCTCGCTCGGTTTCGCAACCGACAGGATGAAAACCGGTACGCCCGTACGGATTGACGGTCGCTCGGTGAAATGGGAACTTACAACTCCGCAGGCCGGCGACAACGATTTCCATAAATTTTCATACCTTCCCGACGTGTCGCGCGAGTTGAAACAGCTCAACTGCTACACCACTTATACCAATGAGCGCACCCACGAGATTCTGCGTGAAGGTTTGCCCGACTCGCCGCTCTACAATGGTCAAATTAAGAGTATCGGACCCCGATATTGTCCCAGCATTGAGACTAAAATTGTCACATTCGCCGATAAAACCGAACACCAATTGTTCCTCGAACCGGAAGGGGAGGACACTCAAGAATACTATCTCAACGGGTTCTCGTCGTCATTGCCGTTTAAGACTCAGATTGAAGCGTTGCAATCCATACCGGCGTTGGCCGATGTTCAGATTTACCGCCCCGGATATGCCATCGAATATGACTTTTTTGACCCGACGCAGTTAAAACATACGCTTGAAACCAAACTTGTCAAAGGTCTGTTTTTCGCCGGTCAAGTCAACGGGACCACGGGTTATGAAGAGGCTGCCGGACAAGGGCTTATCGCCGGAATTAATGCCGATGCCTCAGCCCGCGGCAAAGCTCCGTTCACCTTGTCGCGCGACGAAGCCTATATCGGAGTTCTCATTGATGACCTCGTCACCAAAGGTGTCGACGAGCCCTACCGTATGTTCACGTCGAGAGCTGAATACCGCATCTTGCTCCGACAAGATGATGCCGATATGCGGCTCACTCCGCGGGGTTACGAAATCGGGCTTGTTACCGATGAGCGGTATAATCTGATGCTCTCTAAACGAGAACAACGAGATGGGTTGATTGATTTTGCCCGCAACTATTCCATCAAACCGTCGCTCATTAACGATGCGCTAAACGACCTTGGCACCACGCCGCTCTCGCATGGCGTCAAGCTCTATGACCTTGTGTTGCGTCCTCAACTCGATTTCAAAAAACTCGCCCCCCGCATAAATGCGTTACGGGAATTTATCGAGGGCATCGAACCGGCGCGACGAGATGAGATTATCGAGTCGGCTGAGATATTGATAAAATATCAAGGGTATATCGACAGGGAACGTCAGATTGCCGACAGACTTATGCGTCTCGAGAGCGTGAGGCTCGCCGATAAACTCGATTACTCATCAATCAACGCTTTGTCGACAGAAGCCCGCCAAAAACTTGAAAAAATCAAGCCCGAGACCATCGGGCAGGCTTCCCGTATCCCGGGAATTTCCCCGAGCGATGTCAATATACTTTTGTTGCTGCTCGGACGATAACCGCTTTTAGTGTTTCACGTGGAACATTTATATATCGCAAAATATCAAACAATTAATACCGAATAGAAAAAATGGAGTACATTAAATCAAAAATCCGCGATGTAGCCGATTTCCCTCAGAAAGGTGTCCTGTTCAAAGACCTGACTACCGCGTTCAAGGACCCGCGCGCATTGCACGTTATCGGTTGGGACTTGTCGCAAATCTACCGCGACAAATGCGTGACTAAGGTGGTCGGCATCGAATCGCGCGGATTCATCGGCGGTTCGATTCTCGCTTTTGAACTCGGCGCGGGTTTCGTGCCTTGTCGCAAACCCGGAAAGCTGCCCGCCGATACCATTTCGGCAACATACGATAAGGAGTATGGCAAAGACACTATCGAGATTCATCGCGATGCGATTTCCGAAGATGACATCGTTGTGATTCACGATGACGTGCTTGCCACCGGCGGCACCATGGCGGCTGCCTACAATCTCGTCAAGCAGTTTAACCCCAAAAAGATATATGTCAACTTCATCATCGAGTTGACCGGCCTTAATGGTCGCGACGCGCTTCCTGCCGATGCCGAAGTGACATCTTTGATAAAATACTAATCAGCAAGCGGTTTTTCGCTTCCGCCAAGTTTTGAGCTTCCGAGAAATCGCCTATGGCCAAGCATGAAAAATCGGCTGAGCTGAAAGAAAAGGTATCTATTCTCCCCGACACCCCCGGCGTCTATATGTATTACGACGCCGAGGGAAAGGTGATTTATGTCGGAAAAGCCAAAAACTTGAAACGCCGCGTATCGTCATATTTCAACCATACGCACCTCTCGACGCGCACCAATCTGTTGGTGCGGGCAATAGCTGATATGTCATATATCGTTGTGCCTACTGAACAAGATGCCCTGAATCTTGAAAATTCAATGATTAAGGAATATCAGCCGCGCTACAACGTGTTACTCAAAGATGACAAGTCTTATCCGTGGATTGTGGTGACCAATGAACTTTATCCGCGGGTTTTTCTGACGAGGACAAAAGTTAAGGACGGCTCAAAATTTTTCGGCCCTTACGCTGATGTCGGTTCTGCCCGTGCGGTGCTCGACTTGATAAGGGAGCTGTTCCCCATTCGCACCTGCCGCATACCCATAACCCCCGACTATCTTGACCGTGGCAAGGGGAGGCTCTGTCTGGAGTATCATATCAAGAAGTGCCGCGGCTGTTGCGTCGGTGAGATTAGCGTAGACGCTTACCAGGGATACATCGAACGCGTCCGTCAAATTCTCAGAGGGGAAACCGGCGAGCTTATGGAATACTTACGCGCTGAAATGCAGCGACTTGCGAGCGAATTGCGCTTTGAAGAAGCCGAGGAGCAGAAAATTCGTTATAAGTTAGTAGAGCGTTATCGGGCAAAGAGCGTCATCGTAAGTGCCACTATCAACGATGTCGACGTGTTTGGAATCGATGATGACGACCGCGAGGTCTACATAAATTATATGCGCGTTCGCCGCGGCGCGGTTGTCAGAAGCCTCACTCTCCGCTATCGCCGTCGGCTCGACGAATCACAAGCCCAGCTGCTCGCTTATGCCATGGATGAAATCAGGCAGCGATTCGGCATAGCCTACGATGAGGTCATAGTGCCATTGCTCCCCGATGTAGAGGAGGAAGGGATTGAGTTCATCATCCCGCAGCGCGGCGACAAGGCGAAATTGCTTCAGGTGTCGACGCGCAATGCCAGGCAAAACAAAATTGACGCTCTGAAGCATCTTGAAAAGACCGACCCCGAGCAGCGGACGGAGCGGATTCTCGAACGCATGAAGCGCGACTTCAGGCTCACCGAGTTGCCACGCCATGTGGAATGTTTCGACAACTCCAATATCCAGGGTACTAACCCTGTCGCTTCGTGTGTGGTTTTCCGTGATGCCCGGCCATCTAAAAAAGATTACCGTCACTTCAACATCAAAACCGTGACAGGCCCCGATGATTTCGCCTCGATGAAGGAGGTGCTTACGCGCCGTTACACGCGCATGATGACCGAGGGCGAACAGTTGCCCCAGTTGATAGTCGTCGACGGCGGCAAAGGGCAGTTGAGCGCGGCGGTCGAAGCCCTCGACGAGATGGGGCTTCGCGGGGTGATAGCTGTGGTCGGTATCGCCAAGCGGCTTGAGGAAATTTATTTCCCCGGCGACAGCGTGCCTCTGTATATCGACAAAAACTCCGAATCGCTCAGAGTCGTCCAACAGCTGCGCGACGAAGCCCACCGTTTCGGCATAACCCACCACCGAAACCGCCGCAGCAAGGGGCAAATTGTCTCGGAGCTCGACGGCATAAAGGGTATAGGCGATAAAACATCGAGCGAGCTGCTGACCGCCTTTAAGAGCGTGAAACGTCTGAAGGAGGCGCACGAGAGCGAAATCGCTAAAGTGGTAGGGCCGGCCAAGGCGAGAATATTGGTAGAATATTTCAACAATAAAGAAAAATGAGAATCGTGATACAACGCGCCGCCGAGGCTTCGGTGGCTGTCGACGGAGTGGTAAAAGGTAGCATCGGCCGCGGGCTGATGGTGCTTGTCGGGGTCGAGAACGACGACACTATCGACGATGCCAAGTGGCTCGCCCAGAAAACGGTAGCCCTCAGAATTTTTGACGATGAGAATGGCGTCATGAATAAATCAGTTGTCGATATAGAGGGTAACGTATTGGCTGTCAGTCAGTTCACGTTGACAGCATCAACCCGCAAAGGTAACCGCCCGAGTTATATCCGTGCTGCCCGCCACGAGCTTGCCACGTCGCTCTATGACGAATATTGCCGCTTAGTGGGTGAACAGATTGGTCATCCGGTAGAGCGAGGAGTCTTTGGCGCTCACATGATTGTGTCGCTTGTCAACGACGGCCCTGTGACCATCATAATCGACTCTCGGCTCAAAGAATGATGCGCAATCAGGCTTTTTATTGACCGATTGTGTGGCGTAATCACGGAAATTTTGTAAGTTTGCTTTCCGATATGGATGATTTAAATGACCGTCAGCTAACCATCGCCAGGGTTCAGGCTATTGTCGATGAATGGATAACCACCGTAGGGGTGCGTTATTTCTCACCGCTCACCAACATGGCTGTCCTTGCCGAGGAGACCGGCGAGGTGGCGCGCATAATGGCTCGCCGCTACGGCGACCAGTCGTTTAAACCCGGCGAGAAAGATGACCTTGCCGATGAATTGGCCGACCTCCTTTGGGTGACAGTGGCAATAGCCAATCAGACCGGAGTAGACTTGACCGAGGCGTTCCGCAACAATATCGCGAAGAAAACCGTTAGGGATAAAGAGCGGCATCGCTCCAATCCCAAATTAAATAACCCGAATCCTTAACCAAACTTTTTTTAAGAGATGGCTGATAAATATCATGACACCGTTGCCGCATCGACAGTGATTGAAGACGATGCGCAAGTTCAGGCCGCAGTCGAGAAGATTCTGACAGAGCACTTCGACGAAAACAACAATAAAGAGGTTTACAAATTCCTTTTCAACACGATTGACCTCACGACGCTCAACGCCACCGACTCCCCTCAGTCGGTTGCCCGGTTTGTGGAGCGTGTCAACGCTTTTGACGAGGAGCACCCCGAGCTCAAAAATGTGGCTGCTATCTGCGTCTATCCCAATTTCGCGCAGATTGTCCGCACGGTGCTTGAGGTGACCGATGTCGAAATCGCTTGTGTGTCGGGAGGCTTCCCCTCGTCACAGACATTCCCCGAAGTGAAGATAGCCGAGACGGCGCTTGCTGTCGAGGGGGGAGCCGATGAGATTGACGTGGTAATTAATCTGGGCAACTTCCTCGACGGCGACTGGGAGGAGGTGTGCGACGAGCTTGCCGAAATCAAACATTCGTGCCGCGGCTCGAAACTGAAGGTCATCCTCGAGACCGGTGCCTTGAAGTCTGCCGCCAACATTAAAGCCGCTTCAGTGCTGTCGTTATATTCTGGCGCCGATTTCCTGAAAACATCGACGGGCAAGGGATACCCCGGCGCATCGCTCGAAGCCATGTATGTGATGGCTCAAGCTGTCAAGGAGTATCACGAGAAAACCGGCAACATGGTGGGACTCAAAGCCGCCGGAGGGGTTGCCACAACCGCCGACGCCGTAAAATATTATACGGTAGTCAAGGAAGTGCTTGGCGAGCAATGGCTCACTAACGAGTATTTCCGTCTGGGCGCGAGCCGTCTTGCCAACACGCTTCTCGGTGATATCCTCGGCGAAGAAACCAAATTTTTCTAATCGATATCGACAAAATGGAGTATTGGATTATCATTGACGGAAAAGCTCAAGGCCCATACGGAGTGGCCGATATGATTAGGCGCGGCATTACGCCGTCGACACCCGTGTGGCGTCAAGGGATGACCGAGTGGGTCCCCGCCGGCTCCGTGAGGGATTTAGCCGGATATTTTTCGGTCAATGAAGCTTATCATTCCCAACAACTCGACTACTCGACTCCGCCGCCGTCGCCTGTCACCCCCGCCCCGCGGCAAAGCTGCGGCAGCTCAGAGTGGCATACCCCCGACAGCAACGACGACCGGCCTCCCATGCCATCCACCTATCTCGGGTGGAACATCGCGGCCACGGTGCTTTGTTGCTTACCTACCGGAATCATTGGCATCATCTACTCGTCGATGGCGCGCAACCGGTATGACCAAGGCGACTATGCCGGAGCGCGCGACGCGTCGAAATGGGCTTCCGTGTGGCTCATCCTCAGCATGGTGTTCGGCTTGATTCAGGGCGTGTTTGTTGTTGTGACAAATCTATTATCGTTTCTGTGGGCGGCAGGACTCGATTGATACTGACGGTGGTGGCTCTTGCGGTCGCCTCCGTCATTTTTGTGCTCTATCTGACCCACTCTTCTTACGGCGCTCCCCCGTTGCGCTGCGGCATAAAGGCGCTGACCGGGTTCGACTGCCCCGGTTGCGGGTCGCAACGGGCTTTTCAGGCGTTGCTACACGGCGATTTAGCGGCGGCGTGGGGGTATAATGCTTTTGCGCTGATTGCGGCCCCTGTGGCCCTGTTTCTGATTGTTGTCGAGGCCGGCAGGGAGTGTTGGCCGCGCTTCCATCGCGCGGTGCTGTCGAAATGGACGATTTTAGCGGCAGCGGTGGCGGTTGTCGCTTGGTGGATAGTAAGAAATCAATAGTCGCTGAAAAGCCTGGGTTTTATGACGATGCCGACGCGCAGCTCGGTGTGAAACTTATTATATTCGAGCAACCCCTCGCCATACCCGTTATAATACTGCATGAAAAGATACTGATTCTGGTTGTTGTTAAACCTGTAGCTGAACTCTATCGTCGTGTTGTAGTTGAGATTCCATCCATGGCGTTTCACGAGATTGACCGACGCTCCAAACTTGCGGTTGGGCGACATGACCGATGTCCCAATCTGGTAGATGCCGCAATAGTCGAGGATGTCGCGGTTGTTTTCGCCGTCAACGATGGGAATCCACACTTTGCCGTAGACCATGAAATTAGGGTCTATCATGATGTTAGAACCGAACGTTATGCGGTTCCATGAGCGCGAATCGTCGCCGTCGCGGCCATTGCTCTCATGCTCCAACACCATCATCAACTTGCCGATAAAGCGGTCTTTGACAAACAGCGGCTTGGCGAGTCCGATACCGGGGTTGAAGTTCAGGTCGGTCATCGGAAACGACTCCTCACACACGTTCCAGAAGCATTTTTGCGTGTAGAACAGATACAGATAGGTTCCCCACGGCAGTGTGCTTTTGGTGAGACGCTGTGAGACCGATATCTGAAACTTGACGTTGGTGTTTTTGTCGGTGGGCGTTTGGCCTAAGGCAGTCCCGAAGATGAAGTAATTGTCTTTGTATAGCCCGAAATAAGGGCCGTTGTCAAACTCTCGCCGGAGCGAGTCGGTGTCAATCACCGTCGAGTCGACCGAGACTATCTGAGCCTCAGCCGCCAGAGGTGCGAACAGCGAAACGCACAAGAGCAGAAATATCGGTATCAATCGCATAATTCGCGAAGTTATAAATATTGCGTTTCCCGATTATGATATTTTTGTCGAAAAATATGTCCCTAACTCCGCTATCTCTTGCTATCTTTGTGGATAAACTGATTAGATATGCTTAAACACGGATATTTATGCCTCCTGTCGGTCTTGCTTGCCGTGGTCCTCGCGGCGTGCGGAAGCGATTCTTTTAATGTCGAGGGGCGCATTGACGGGGTCGGGCGGCAGAATCTCCGAGCCGTCTATTATGCCGACGGGGCGGTTAAAATGCTCCCCGCGATGGTTATTGACGGCAAGTTCAGTATCACGGCGAGGGCGGCAGTGCCGACATTGGTAGAGCTGTACACCTCCGACCGCCGGCTGTTAGGCCGTTTCGTGGCTAAAAACGGCGAAACAATCAAGTGTGAATTCAATTATCACAACCCCTACGACGTAACTATACAGGGCAACGACCTGTCGGAACGTTGGGCCGACTTCCTGCGCGGCAACTCCGACACGCTCGCTCGTGGCGACAATACCGCCGTAAATGCGCTTGTGGCGCGATATGTCGAGCAAAACCCTTCCGACCCGTTGTCACCGTTGCTGCTTGTCTCGCTCTACGACGCCGCGTCTGACCCCGCCGGCGCGCAGAAGCTGCTCGACAGCATTGACCCCGCCGCACGTCCGTCATCTTTGCTTGATGGCTATGCCGAGTTGCTCGCCTCTGTGAATGACAAATCGGCGCTTAGCCCGGTCAAGGAGTTGCGCCTATATTGCCTCAAAGACTCTATGACCACTTACCGCACCACGCGCCACAAAGCCTCTATGATATCTCTATCCACCGCCGGGAGCGGGCGTAACGATTCAATCGTAAAGGCTCTGAAACGTCTCGCAAAAGCCACCTCAGGAGCCGACAGGCTCATCCTCGATATTTCGCTTGATGCCGACACCGTGCAATGGAAACAGGCGATAGAGAATGACTCGGCCACATGGACACAAGCGTGGGCCCCGGGAGCGGCTGCCGCTGCGTCGGTCGCGCCGCTCGCGATTGACCGGTTGCCGTTTTTCATCGTGACCGATTCGGCAGGCAATCAGCTTTATCGCGGGTCGGAGCTAGTCAAAGCCGAGACTGTCATGACCAACCAATTAAAAAAATAGACCGATATGCTCGTAAAAGTTTATGGTGCCGCCGTCTATGGTATTGATGCCATCCTCGTTACCATGGAGGTATCGGTGGAACACGGCTATCTTCTGACCATTGTCGGGCTTCCCGACGCGGCGGTCAAGGAGAGCTATCAGCGCATACTCTCGGCCATAAAGGTGTCGGGGTTTGAGTTCCCGCGCCGCAACATAGTCATCAACATGTCGCCCGCCGATGTCAAGAAAGAGGGCGCGGCCTACGACCTCCCGCTCGCTGTGGGCATCATGGCTGGCGACGAGAAGGTCGACTGTAGCCGTCTCGGGCGGTTCATGATTATGGGCGAGCTGTCGCTCGACGGGTCGGTGTTGCCGATACGCGGCGCGCTTCCCATCGCCATCAAAGCCCGAGAGCTGGGCTACGAGGGGCTGATTGTCCCCAAAGCCAACGTGATGGAGGCCGCGGTGGTAAACGACATCGATGTCTACGGGGTCGATACGCTCAGGGAAGTGCTTGATTTCTTCAACGGCAAGAGTGCGCTGACACCGACGGTGATTGACACCCGCGAGGAGTTCCGCCGGGGTGCCGTGTCGTTTGACTGCGATTTCTCTGAAGTCAAAGGCCAGGAAAATGTAAAGAGGGCTTTTGAAGTGGCGTGCGCCGGCGGACACAACATACTGTTGGTTGGCCCTCCCGGCTCAGGAAAGTCGATGATGGCAAAGCGTTTGCCGTCGATATTGCCGCCTTTGACCCTCCGCGAGGCTCTTGAAACCACTAAAATCCACTCGGTAGCCGGCAAACTCAAGCGGGGGTCTATGCTGATGACCGCGCGGCCGTTTCGCGCCCCTCATCACACCATATCGCCCGTGGCGCTCGTCGGCGGTGGGGCAAGCCCAATGCCCGGCGAGATTTCGCTGGCCCACAACGGCATCCTGTTTCTTGACGAATTTCCCGAGTTTTCGCGCGGCGTGCTGGAGGTTATGAGGCAACCCCTCGAAGACCGCCACATCACCGTCTCACGCGCCCGTTACAGCGTCGATTATCCGGCGTCGATAATGCTTGTGGCAAGCATGAATCCATGCCCCTGCGGCTACTACAACCACCCCTCCAAAGAGTGTACTTGCGCCCCGGGAGCGGTGCAGAAATATCTCAACCGCATCAGCGGGCCGCTGCTCGACCGCATCGACCTGCAGGTCGAGATAATGCCGGTGCCGTTTGACGAAATATCCTCGTTGAAGCAGGGAGAGTCGTCGTCGGCCATACGCGAACGCGTCGTTAAGGCCCGCGCCGTTCAGAGCGTGCGGTTTGCCGACGAGCCTGAGGTGCATTGCAACGCACAGATGACACCGAGGCTACTGGCGCGCCATGTGCGTCTCGACGATGCCGCTAAGGTCCATCTGAAGCTTGCGATGACGCGTTTCGATATGTCGGCGAGGGCTTATGACCGCATACTGAAAGTCGCGCGCACAATCGCCGACCTTGACGGCTCAGAGGCGGTAACCGCGCCCCACGTCATGGAGGCTGTCAGCTACCGCAATCTCGACCGCTCGTCGTGGGGTTCCACTGTAAGCGTTGTCAAAACGGGAGCGAAGGGTCGGGAAGCAGGCGGAAACTGAGGCGGTGCAGCGGCGATGGCCCATGCTCGGCGATGGCGGCGCGGTGGTCGCGCGTTGGATACCCTTTGTTGACTTCCCAGCCGTATTGCGGATACCGTGCGGCGAGTTCCCTCATAGCTTCGTCGCGGTGGGTCTTGGCCAAGATAGACGCGGCGGCGATATTCCCATATCGACCGTCACCCTTGACAAATGTAGTCCACGGCAGGTCGCCGTAAGGCTTAAACCTGTTCCCGTCGACTATCACAGCCCCGGGGCGGGGGGCAAGCCCGTCGAGTGCGCGGTGCATGGCGAGGATTGAGGCGTTGAGTATGTTGACGCGGTCAATCTCCTCGGCTGTGACTATGCCGATAGCCCATGCGATGGCTTCAGCTTCGATTATGGGGCGCAGCTTGTCGCGGCGCGCTTCTGTGAGCTGTTTCGAGTCGTTGAGCAGCGGATGGTGGAAATCATCGGGTAGGATGACGGCGGCGGCGTAGACCGGCCCGGCCAGGCAACCGCGCCCGGCTTCATCGGTCCCGGCTTCGTTGCGCCCGGATATATAGCAGTTTGGTAACATCGGTATTGGTTTGTGTAGCGGGGTTAGTGGTAAAGTCGGCGAAGCACCGCTCTCACTCTCGCCATCATCGAGCGTTGCGAGACAGGTTTGACGATGTAATCGTCGGCTCCGGCGTCGAATCCCGCTATGATTGAGTCAGAATCCCCCCTCGATGAGCAAATGATTAATGGGATATGAGCGGTGGCGTCAGTGCCTCTTATGAGGCTTGTGAGCTTGAGGCCGTCCATCCGTTTCAATGCGGTGTCAATGATAATCAAGCTATATGCCGGCAAATCCATTTGCAACGCCGTTTCAGCCGTGGCGGCTTCCTCGGTAGCGTACCCGCTTTCCCGCAGATGAAATGTAATCAACTGCCGGCTGCGCTCGTCACTGCCGACGACCAGTATTTTTTGATTCGGGGGCATTGTTGGGTGAGGGGTGGGTGATGGCTCTCATCTGTGTGATGAATCCATCGCGAAGATAGCCCCCGTCACCCGACGCGGCGAGTTTGTAACAACCTTTTCTAACCCTTGTAACTAAATCTTAACCTATCGGCCAATCCCCCGCTCGACCTGCCCGATTAGTATCGGTTAATCGGGCGGTAGTGTCGCTTTCAGCCTTTGAGCTTGCGGAACTGGTCCTTGACCGTGTCGACCACATTGATGATGTAGTCACCGGTCTTTTCGAGGTCAGAGATTATATCCATGTAGTATATGCCTGCCTGATACTCATAGCGTTTCTCGTTGATGTTCTCAACGTTGCCGTTGCGCAACTGGTTACGCAGGTTGTTGATTTCACGCTCCTTGTTGTAAGAGATGATGATGTCGGCCTCGTAGATGTTCTCGATGCTTGAAATCAGTTTGAGCATATTGGCCATCGCCGATGTCACATAGCTGAACATCAAGTCGATATTAGCGTATATCCTGTCGTTGAACTGCGTTTTGCTGCTCTGTTTGCGCAGAAGTATTTTGGCTACGCCATAGCAGCCGTCGGCGATGCTCTCGATCTCTGATACTATGCGCAGCAGGCCTGCGATGTGGAGCTTACCTTCGTTCGATAGGCGTCCCTCGGCGCATCGGTTGAGATAATGGGCTATCTCGATTTCCATGCGGTCAGAAATCTCCTCATATTTCTCAAGCCGCGAGAACAGCTTGTTGAACTCCTCGCTCCCCTCCTCGGTGTGCACTAAATCCTGGGCCATCTTTATCATTCGGTCCACACGTTGCGCATAGACCGCGATTTCTTTCTCGGCCTGCGCTATGTTGAGTTCCGACGCGCTTAGCATACCGCCCGATATGTATTTGAGTTGGAACTCCTCGTCTTCTTTGTGCTTGGCGGGGATGAGCCATTCCACGATTTTGACATAAAGCCCGGTAAACCAAATCATTATAGAGAGGTTGATGAGGTTAAACACCGTGTGGAACATCGATAATCCGAACGATACGCTGATTTGCATTCTCAGAATGGCTTTCGACACCTCGTGGCCGGCGGGTAGGCTTCCGTCGAACAGGTGGTTGTAGAGATCGGGTTGCGTACTCTCGATGTGGTTGACATAGTCTGTAAGCGCGGTGGGGTCACCTTGTCCGATGGCTTCGGTAATCCAGACGTTTAGGTTGACAAATGGGTAGAAAATTATCAGCGTCCACACCAATCCGAGGAGATTGAAGAGCAGGTGTCCCATCGCCGTGCGTTTGGCGGCGACGTTGCCGCTCAACGAGGCGAGTATCGGTGTTATTGTCGTGCCGACGTTGCTACCGAGGACTATGGCGCAAGCGAGGTCAAACGTAATCCACCCTTTGCTGCACATAATCAGCGTGATTGCAAACGTAGCCGCCGACGATTGAATCACCATCGTGACGAGCAATCCGACGGAGAGGAATATCAAAACCGAGCCGAAGCCGAGCGAACTGTAGTGCTGCAAGAAGGCAAACATATCGGGGTTGCTTTGCAGGTCGGGGACATATCGGCTAATCATGTCGAGGCCCATGAACAGGAACGCGAAACCTATCAGGAACTCTCCGATTGACTTGTTGCGGCTCGACTTGGCAAACAGCAGCGGCACCGCCAAACCGATGAGCGGGATGGCGAATGCTGAAATCTCTACCTTGAATCCGAATAGGGCTATTATCCAAGCGGTGAAAGTCGTTCCGACGTTAGCGCCCATGATGACGGCCATCGACTGCGCCAGCGTCATCAGCCCTGCGTTGACAAAGCTGACCACCATTACTGTCGATGCCGACGAACTTTGTATCAGCGCTGTAATAAAAAATCCTGTCAACGTGCCAGCGAAACGATTGCGGGTCATTGCCGACAGGATGTTGCGTAGACGATCGCCTGCAGCTTTTTGTAGACCTTCACTCATGACCTTCATCCCATATAGGAACAGGCCGACGGCTCCCAAGAGCCCTAAAAAATCAAGAAAACTGTAATTCATTGACTGAATGTGTGGTAGTGGTGTATTCCAGCCATCGGTGGGAACCGATAGTGGTTTCAGCGGACAAATTTAATGAAAATTTAATTAAAAACTAATAATTGTTATCTGTTTTGTTCAAACCGTTCAAAAAAACCGTCCGGTTCAAATCCCAAAGATTGTTTTTTTCGCCATAAGCGAAAATGCGGCGGGGCGCCCCCTGTTGAGAGGCACCCCGCCGTTATCGCGGTTATTACTTCGCTTTATTTATGGCGTGGTTACTGATCTGACAGAGCTGTAGACTGTTCCGTTCTTTGTAGTCAGATAAGCTTTGATGTAATATTTAGTCTTGCTTTTTAGCCCGGACGTGATTTTTACCGTACCCGACAGTTTGCCGGAGCCAAGCGAAGCATATAGACTGCCGTTGCCGTTGGACGAGGTGCCGCCCACCGCGCCTATCCCTTTGACATCGCTTGCCGATATGCCTGACGCGCTAACCGTCACATTGATTTGCAGGCCTGTTGATGTCTTTTTCTGTGCGGTGATGTTAGTGATGGAGACACTCCCCTTTACCTCAGGCTCATCGTCATCATCTTCTTCATACTCGCTGCCGACTTTGTGATATGTCTCCCAATCGCGGCCATCCACCTCTGAGTAATTATCCCCTTTCGTTTTGGCGAAGTATCTCAATTCGAGGGTGTTGTTTTTGTCGCTGAATCGGTATTCGTGGTGCTCTATGTCGGTCCAGTCGCCCCGGTCATAGTCTATGTCAAGGCTGCCGTTCTTTATGCGCCATGCGAATGGCTCTACCCAGTGCGGGCTTTCGGGCGAGCCTTCAAATTTCTGACCCGTGCCGTCGCTATCAAATTGTGTGTAATAGTCGGTTGACTCTTTTTGCCAAGTGCCGATGAAGTCGCTTTTCGAGCCGGGACCGTCGTCATCGTCAGAGCATGAGGGTAATGCGATGCAGGCGAGCGCGGCAAAGGCTGCGAGCATCAAAGATTTGAAATTTCTCATTTTGGTAGTGTTTTTAATAGTGATTAATTCTAATTGTACAAATTTACGGAAAAACGGCGGGCAATAACCGCCAAATCGGGTTAAATAATGTTAAATCCCCCCTTATGCCTGGTGGTAGGCGCGGGTATTAAAATTTATAGTAACTTCGCGTAGTTAAACTTAAAATCAAAACTTTATCATGTCAACCTATACTGAAGACCAGCGAAAAGTGACAACCCACCGCCTTGTGGAGATGAAAGCGCGGGGCGAAAAGATAGCAATGCTCACAGCTTATGACTATTCCATGGCTCGCCTTATTGATGAGGCGGGTATGGATGTGATTCTTGTGGGCGACTCGGCGTCAAATGTGATGGCGGGCAACATAACCACCCTCCCAATCACCCTCGACCAGATGATTTACCATGCAAAGAGTGTGATTAAAGGCGTTAAGCGGGCGTTGGTAGTGGTTGATATGCCGTTTGGTAGCTACCAAGGCAACTCCAAAGAAGCTCTCGCTTCGGCGGTGCGCATCATGAAAGAGAGCCATGCCGAGGCGGTAAAGATGGAGGGCGGCTCCGAGATTCGCGAGTCAATCGAACGCATTCTCAGTGCGGGCATCCCGGTGATGGGACACCTCGGTCTCACGCCGCAGTCAATCAATAAGTTTGGCACTTATTCAGTGCGTGCAAGAGAGGAGGCTGAGGCGGCGAAACTCATCGATGACGCGCGGCTGCTTGAGGAGATTGGCTGTTTCGCCGTGGTGCTTGAGAAGATTCCCGCCGATTTGGCGCGCAAGGTATCCGAGCAGCTCACAATCCCGGTCATTGGCATTGGTGCCGGCGGCGGTACCGACGGACAGGTGCTCGTGATGCACGATATGCTTGGAATTAACAAAGGCTTCTCGCCGCGTTTCCTGCGCCGCTACGCCGACCTCGCCACCGTCATTAACGATGCAGTGGCCCACTACATCGACGATGTCAAAACCCGCGATTTCCCCAACGAGAAAGAGCAATACTAAAAAAACGAAAATGGCTTATGCCATTGACTGAGAAAGTGCTTTTATCTGCCTTTCTCGGCACGTTGCAGATAAATAGTCAAGTTTTTACATGTAGAAACTTGACTTTTTTAGTCATATCCAAAATTTGGCAATATTTAAAAACGAAAATGGCCGTTCCCATGATGAGAGCGGCCATTGCTATGTTTATCGGGGTGCTAATTTGTTAATCTTCGTCAAAGTCGGCGACTTTTTCGAAAGTAATGCGGTTGTATTCTTCGTATTTGATACCATACTCACGCTCTGAGTAAGAGCCCTCAACGACAAGTCCCGAACTGGTCAGTTTGATGACTTTGATTATGTCGGGTTCATCCCAATCATCACCCGTAATGGTGAGAGTGCCGCCTTTATAGTTGTAAGTTCCATATTCGGCACTTCCCCATCTGGAACCGGTCCATTCCTGACCGGCCCATGTGCCGTCGGCGTAAAAGTCCCATCTGAGGCTTTTGCCATAATCATCCCATTCATCAACAATCTCGCCGTCTTCTTTTTCCCAACCTTCTTCATGAACCGATTCCCATCTGCCCACCAAGTCGGCTTTCGAGCCGGGACCGACGTCATCGTCAGAGCATGTGCCGTCGGCGTAAAAGTCCCATCTGAGGCTTTTGCCATAATCATCCCATTCATCAACAATCTCGCCGTCTTCTTTTTCCCAACCTTCTTCATGAACCGATTCCCATCTGCCCACCAAGTCGGCTTTCGAGCCGGGACCGACGTCATCGTCAGAGCATGATGCTAGAGTGATGCTTGCCATGACAGCCAATGCGGCTATCATCAATGATTTAAAATTTTTCATTTTTGAAATGTTTTGAAGTGTTAAATTAAGCAGGTTCGATAAATTAGTCTTATCATTAGCGGGCAGTCCCGAACCTTATTATAGCTGTCGCTAATGTGGTTTAATCGGTATTTGTTCCTGCAAAAATAGTAAAACTTTTTTTGAATTTTTGCACAAATTTCAATCTTTTTGCGGGGGGGGGTAAATGCCTGATAATCAACTGTCTGTAGTCTACTCGCCCGAGCCTGGAAATCGCGGGTGCAATCATCCTATCAGCCGCTCCTAACGTTTGAGGCTGCGAAGTCGCTTATTCGTCGTCGGCGTCGCCCGACATGGCGGCGAGGTTGCGTTGCAGGCCGGCGAGTTTGGTGCGCTTTATGGCCGAGTGGCTGAATATCGTCGAGAATTGCGGTTGCGTCATTTGAGCCACATCGTCGGCGGTCAGGGTCACGACTTGCCGGCGCGGTTGCAGACGCTTTATTGCGGTGGGTGTCGCGTGGCGGTTGTGGGGACACACGCGTTGGCATTCATCGCAGCCGTAGAGGTGGTTGCCGAGGTCGGTGCCTTCGGGCAGGGGGCCGCGGTGCTCGATGGTGAGATACGACAGGCAGCGACGAGCGTCGACAGGCCCGTTGTCGGTCAGTGCGTGGCCGGGGCAGGCGTCGATGCACAGGCGGCAACTGCCGCAATTGACATTGATGGGCGAGTCAGGCTCAAACCGGGTGGTGGTGATGATTTCACCGAGGAAGTAGTAGGAGCCGTGGCCGGGAATGATGAGGTGGTTGTTGCGCCCAATGAATCCGAGGCCCGACTTCATCGCCCAATAGCGTTCGCGGATGGGAGCGGTGTCGACACACACTCGTGTCTCACCTCCCCAAATTTCCCTGATTTCAGCCGCGATAGCCTCAAGCATAGAGCGCACAACCTCGTGGTAGTCGTCGCCGTGGGCGTAGAGGGCTATTTCGGGGCCGTCAGACGCGTTTGGGGTGTCGTGGTAATAGTTGACCGCGCAACAGATGATTGACGCGGCTCCGGGCAGCAGAAGCCGCGGGTCGGCGCGCAGGTCGTCGTAGCGGTTCAAGTAGTCCATCGCGGCGTGCCCCCCCTCGGCGAGCCAGCGGCGGTATTGTTCGGCGGCTTGGTGCTCGACTGCGCGGGAGCGGGCTATGCCGAGATGCTCCACGCCGTGACGGGCGGCGATTTCGCGTAGCCGGTCGCTACATTGTGAGAGCTTCAAATTCATAGCCTTCCTCTTTGAGCCATTCGATGGCTTTGGGCAGGGCTTCGCGCAGATTGCGCTCGGCTTTCAGCGAGTCGTGAAACACGATGATTGAGCCGTTGCGGGCCAGGCGTTTCACGTTGGCCAGCACTCTTTGACCGTCGACCTTCTTGGAGTAGTCGCGGGTTACGAGGTCATACATCACTAAATTGTAACGCTCTTTTATGATTTTGGCCTGCCCCCAGCGCATCAGCCCGTGTGGCGGCCTGAACAGCGGGCTGTCAATCAGGGAGTTGGCTTCGGTTATGTCGCGCAGATAGTTCCACGTTGTCACTTTGAATCCCTGCAGATGGTGCATTGTGTGGTTGCCGTAACTGTGGCCCCGGCGTTTTACCTCTTCGAGCAGCTCGGGGTGGCGGCGCACGTTGTCGCCGACCATGAAGAAGGTGGCTTTCACGCCGTAATGGTCAAGCAGGTCGAGCACCCAAGGGGTGACTTCGGGTATCGGGCCGTCGTCAAACGTCAGAAAGACGACGCGGCGTTCTTTGCGCTTGACGCGCCATACCGCCTCCGGAAACAGAAAGCGGTATGGCAGCGGTGGGCGTTCGATGAGTCGTTTTAGTCTGAACACGTCGTAACCTGCTGTTTGACAATCGTTTTATTTGTTGACCATCCGGTTAAACCCGTCGACGTCGAAGTTTATCTCATCGAGTTTCTCCGACAGTTTGTCGATATCTCCGCCAATCTGCGCATAGGTCTGTATGAGCTGCAACAGGTAGGTCGGGACATAGCGGTCGGTGCGGCTCAGAAGTTGGAAACGGCCGGAAAGCACCAAACTCTGATAATATGCGTGGAAGGGCGCGTATCTCATGATTTCGGCTTCGATAATCGCGCGGCCTTTGTCGCTGACAGCTTTGTCGCCGATGGCGTCGCCGAGCATCGAGTAGAGTTTGCCTACCTCCTGACCGACTTGGAGCGAGAATGGAACCGCTTTGACAGGCAGTTTATCCTCCATCAGCTTCAGAATCTCAAGTGATTTGGCGTATTTCGATTTGGCAGCTGCCGAGTCGGGGCGCACGGGGTCGTCTTCGAGGGTCACGCCCTCGTTGTAGAGGTCGGTGGCCAATGAGAGCATCGCGGAGCGGTGGCTGACGACCATGCGGCGCACCGTCTCGTCGAGATACAGGTCTTTGCCCTCGTTGACTTTGTCGATACCGCCCCAACGGAACTTCTCTGTGACGTTGCGATACATACGTTCGGTGTCGGTGGGGATGTCGTAAGAGCTATCCGAACCGTTGAGGAACGGTGTGATTTGATAGGCCAACCCGGTGTTGAGCATATACTTGTTGAAGTCCATGTAATAGTTGTCGGGGACTGTCATGGCGAAGTAGACCGGGCGTTTCCAGCCGTCGGCTATGCTTGAGCTGACGATGTCGAGCGAGAGTATCTGGCTGAGGTTGAGGCCGCCGTCCTGTATCGTGGCGTTGGGCGACCGCAGGTTAAGGTGCAGGGCATCTTCCGCCGCCATGCGTTCTTCGGCTGTGATGAGTCCCGACTCGACAGCCGCGTCGGCATTGGCGGGGATGTAGACGTTGCTGTACTTGAACTCGGGCAGTCCATAGCGGTTGTTGTCGGCTTCGTGACTGTAGGCCTCGGCCAACGCTACGCGGGCGTCGACCTCTTCGGTCGACGGATTGAGGAAGTAGCAGAACTGGCGGGTATCGTAGGCGTATTGCTCCGGTTTTGCGATTATGTTGATTGCCGGTGCCTTATATGCGGGGATGCGCTGCTGGTTGGCATACCAGTCGGTGGTCAGGTATGACAGGTTGACAACGCGCACGTCGGTGCGGTATCCCTCTACTTCCTGTGCGTACCATAGCGGGAATGTGTCGTTGTCGCCGTTGGTGAAGATGATACCGTTGGGACCCACGCTCGACAGGTAGTTCATGCCGAAATCGCGGGCGGCGTAACGCCCCGAACGGTCATGGTCGTCCCAGGTCTGCGATACCATCTGAAGGGGTACCGCAATACCGAGCGCGGCTGCTATAACGGCATATATCGTCGACTGCTTCGATTCGGGCAGATTGCGCTGTTTGTCAAGGAGATGGCGCATTATGCTCCATAGCGCTGCCACTCCCATCCCTATCCATATCGCAAAAGCGTAGAACGACCCGGCGAATGCGTAGTCGCGCTCGCGGGGCTGGAGGGGGGTCTGGTTGAGGTAGAGCACAATGGCTATGCCCGTCATGAAAAACAGGAAGAACACAACCCAGAATTGCTCTATGCCGCGCTTTGACAGGAACGCTTGCCACAGCAGGCCGATGATGCCAAACAGCAACGGCAGCATATAGAACAGATTGTGACCTTTGTTACCCTTGCCATACTCATCGGGCAGCAGCGACTGGTCGCCGAGGCGCCAGTTGTCGATGACGGGGATTCCTGAAATCCAGTTGCCGCGGTTGGGTTCTCCCTGGCTCTGCAGGTCGTTCTGACGGCCGGCGAAGTTCCACAGGAAGTAACGCCAATACATATGATTGAGCTGGTAGGAGAAGAAAAATTTCATGTTTTGGGCGAACGTCGGCTTGGCGCGGTATTCCGTGCGTATCGCTTCGCCGCTGTCGTCGACATACATCGGCACTTCTACCTGTTGGAGGTCGCTCTCGGTGATGTTGGCCCATGACAGGTAGGCGGCGCGGTGTTTGCCGCTGTACATTCGGGTGAACAGCATATCCAAGCCCGGGGTCATCTCGTAGTCGGGCGCGGGAGGGGTGGCGACATAGCGGTCAGGCTGGTCGGGAGAGGTCTTGACCACCTTGGCCCATGAATGTTTAGAAGCGTGGTCGATAGGGTCAAGCTGTCCGTCGGGGGTCACCTTGTAAAGGATACCCGAGTTGAAGGTCTGTCCGTAGAACAGCGGTCGGTCGCCGTATTGCTCGCGGTTGAGATAAGAGCCGAGGGCAAAGACATTGTCGGGTGAATTTTGATTAATCGGGGGATTGGCATCGGAGCGTATCAGTAGCAACGCATATGACGAGTATCCGATGAACATCACCAATATGCTTATAGCCGAAACGTTCAAAATCCTGATTGGCAGCTTTTTGCAGTATTTGAAGAAATAGACTATCATGCCGGCCACGAAAAGCACCGGAATCCACATGGAGTTGCCTATAAACGGTATGCCTGAAAGCAACACACTGATGATGAACGAGCATTTGATAGCTGTCGGATTCTTTTGGCGGTACAGTTCGGAGATACACCATGCGAACGATGCGATTAGCAGCACGGCATAGAGTATCACTCCCGAGTTGTAACTCCAACCGAAAGTGTTGACCGTCAACAGTTCAAAATACTGCGCGACCTCGACAAATCCGGGGACGAGACCGTAGAGAATCAGTCCGACGATTACGGCTGATAAGGCCAAAGCTATAAGCGAACCTGTCGCGGTGGTGTTTTTAAATTTGCGGTAGTAGATCACCAGCACTATCGCGGGAATGCACAGCAGGTTGAGCAGGTGGACGGCGATGGAGATGCCGATGACATAGGCTATCAGTATGAGATAGCGGTCGCTGTGGGGCAGGTCGGCGCGGTTCTCCCACTTGAGAATGAGCCAGAACACCAAGGCTGTGCAAAACGATGAAAAGGCATAAACCTCACCTTCGACAGCCGAAAACCAGAAAGTGTCGCTCCAGGTGTAGGCCAATGCGCCGCAAAGCCCCGACCCGAATATGACGAGCATTTTCGACAAGCTCACACTGTCGGCCCTATCGCTGACAATCAGACGCTTCACTAAGTGAGTGATTGTCCAAAACAGCAGCAGGATGGTTCCCGCGCTGAGCAGTGCCGACATGGTGTTGACTGCGAGGGCGGCATCGGCCCCGTCGCCACCGAAGATGGTAATGAAAAAGCGGGCGGCAAGCATGAAGATCGGGTTGCCCGGCGGGTGACCCACTTCAAGTTTAAACCCTTGTGAGATAAACTCGGGGCAGTCCCAGAAGCTTGCCGTCGGCTCTAACGTGAGCAGATAAGTAACTGCGGAAATGACGAAACATAGCCATCCCAGCGAGTTGTTAATAATGTTGTACCTTTTCATTCAGTGCAAAGAAATGTGTGGCTGTCAAAGACTTATGGCATTAGTCTGTGTCAGAATAGCGGAAGGAGGTTTTTGGAGTGGATGAATTTGCGGTCAAACTCCTGGTCGGTCATCGTGAGCATGAGGATTCCCTGCACCAACATGAGCACCGACCATAGGCCGCAGGTCACGAACGACAGAAGTATCGTCAGGAAGCCGCCGCCTATCTTGTTGATATAGAAGTATTGTATGCCGAGGCTGCCAAGGAGTATGGCGAGGACCCCGGCGCCGATGCGCTTGCCCGACACACCGGGGCAGCAACCTTCAGGTTGGCCGTAGGTCGGAGCGGTCTGCGTTTGGCCTGCCGCGGGGGGCATTATTTCCATAAGTTCGGGCACTGTATAGGCTGGCACCCATTGTGGCATTCCCTCGGCCCACACCTGGGAGTTGGGGTTAAGGCCGTATGACAGCAGTTGCTCGCGTGTCATGGGACCTACTTGTTGTCCGTTGTACGTGATGTAGTATCTCATAATTGTGTGTTGATATTGTTATTGATATTGTTATTGTTGTTTATTTGTTAGATTGAAAGGCGGCGCAGGGTGCTGAGGAGGTCGCGGTTGATTGGCTTGTCGTTTTTGATAGCCTTTGTGAAAGGCACATAGACAATCTCGTCGTTTTTGACTCCTATCATGACGTTGCGCTGGTCGTCGAGCAGCGCGTCGATGGCGGCGGCGCCCATGCGCGACGCGAGTATGCGGTCGTGGGCGGTAGGCGAGCCGCCTCGTTGCAGGTGTCCGAGTATCGAGACGCGCACGTCGTAGGCCGGGTATTCATTTTTTACGCGCTCGGCTAAGGCCATCGCTCCTCCGGTGACGGGGCTTTCGGCGACGAGGACGATTGATGAGTTTTTGCTTTTGCGGAAACCGTTCTCGATAAGTTCGGCCAACTGGTCGACTTCGGTCGAGATTTCGGGAATGATAGCGGCTTCGGCTCCCGAGGCTATCGCGCCGTTGAGGGCGAGGAATCCGGCGTCGCGTCCCATCACTTCGATAAAGAACAGGCGTTCGTGGCTGGTGGCGGTGTCGCGGATTTTGTCGACACATTGCATGATGGTGTTGAGCGCAGTGTCATAGCCGATGGTGGTGTCGGTGCCGTAAAGGTCGTTGTCGATGGTGCCGGGGAGGCCGATGATGGGAAAGTTGAACTCGTTGGCGAAGACGCGCGCGCCTGAGAGGGAGCCGTCGCCGCCGATGACCACCAAGGCGTCTATCTCGTGGCGTTTTAAAATGTCGTAGGCAAGCTGCCGCCCTTCGGGAGTCTGAAACTCTTTGCAGCGAGCGGTCTTGAGGATTGTACCCCCCATCTGTATGATATTTGACACGTTTTGTGTCTTAAAATCAACGATTTCGTCGGTAATCAAGCCGCGGTAGCCGCGGTAGATGCCCTTAACTTTGAAACCGCTGAAAATCGCTGATCGCGTTACCGCGCGTATCGCAGCGTTCATTCCTGGGGCGTCACCTCCGGAGGTGAGGATGCCTATACACTTGATTTCTGCCATATTGCGATGATTATTAATCTGCAAATATACGAATTAGTTGTGTCTCATAGCTGTTCGGAAATGCTAAAATTGATGAAATTTAGCAGGGGCTTGAGGGGGCGCATGAGTTCCGACGTGCGTAACGGCCAGTCGGGGTCGCTGAAAAACCGTTCATCAAGGGGGCGAAACTTGCCGTATGACTTCAATCGCAGATATGGGGCGAGGGGGTGGTTCCGGTCCCACCCTTTAGGGATTGTCTTGAGGGTGTCGGCGCACCATCCGGGGTAGAGCCGCTCGATGAGTTTGTCATGGACTATCTCCTCCCATTCCTCGATGTTGTCGACAATCGCGTGTCGCATCTTTTTGAGCATCGTGGCGTCGGGGTTCCATAGCCCGCCATAGATGCCGCTGTCAAAGCAGTTGCTGTCGACTTGTGGCCCGATATGGATGTAGTAGCCGGCCATGACGGCAGTGCGCCCGCGCGGTGTCAGTGCGGCTGAGAAGTATGTCTTGTAAGGGGTCTTGTCCAGTGTGAAGCGCGTGTCGCGGTATATGCGGTAGGCGGCTGTCTTCGCGGTCTGAGATGCTATCGCGGGGTACCACGAGCCGGTTGCGGCTATGAGCCTTTCGAGGTCTTCGAGCCAATGGCCGCGCAGGTCTTCATATCGGGCCTTGTTGGCGTAGAACCATTCGCGGTTGTTGTTCGCGTCGAGTTCGCGGAGAAATCGGTAAAGGCGCGGTATGTAGTATTCGCTCATCGTGGTGGGGTGTTATTTGATGTCTTCCCATTCTACATCAACGATTTGGCTCTCGGCACGGGTCTGTTCGCCGCTTTCGGCCTGTTTTGTCACAGGAGGGGTGGAAGTGGCCGCAACCTCTTCATATTCAACGTATTCTCCGATGTCGGTGCCAAATTTCTTGCGGCGGGCGGCGGGGGTTGTCCAGCCGGCTTTGCGTTCGTGCCGCTTTGACTCGTCGTGACGGTCTTGCCCTGTTGCCCGGCGCGCTTCGTTCTGTAGCCGTTTGACGGTCATGAAGAACCTGAGGACGGGTCTAAGCACGAACCAGAGGAAAAGTATCAGTATTATTAATCCGAATAGTGACATATCAATTATAACAACGCTTTTCGACGGATTTTTATTGCTGACCCTGCCGATTGCGGGGCGGGGCTGCGTCGCCGGCGGTTATCGTTGCGGGAGCAGGGCGGAGAGGATTATGTAGAGGACTATTGTCCATGCCAAGCCTGCCAGCCCGCAGAACGCGACGAAAAGAATCGCCGCGGCGATGATGGCGTAGCGTCGGAAGTTTTCGCGCCAGTCGAGGTTCTTGAATTTCAGCGAGAACATCCTCAGTCCTGAAACCATCAACAGTGGTACGATTATGATGCAGAGGTAGATTACGAAGACGGCTGCCTGTGGCGTGCTGCCTGTGATGAGGCATCCCAGGGCCCAGCTCACGGCTCCAATCCAGAAGATTGCGTTGGCGGGTATCGGAAGCCCTATGAACGCGGTGGTCTGCCGGTCGTCGATGTTGAATTTGGCTAATCGCAACGCTCCCATCGCGGGGATGAACAGCGCGAGGTATGCCATGCATCCGGCTTCGGTGTACTCGCTGAGGAAGCTGTAGACCATAAGCCCCGGGGCAACTCCGAAGCTCACCATGTCGGCGAGCGAGTCAAGCTCTTTGCCTAAAGCGGAGTAGGCGTGGAGCAGCCGCGCGGCAAACCCGTCGCAGAAGTCAAACACCGTGGCGCATCCAATCATGATGACTGCGAGCTGGAAATAATGGAGTGAGTGCTCAAATCCGAACTTCAACGCGAATATGCAGGCGAGGCACCCCGACAGGAGGTTGAGTGTGGTTATGGTGTTGGGAATCATCCCGATTATTCTTTTCATTTTTCAGGTGTGGGGTTTAGACGACCTATTTCGGTTATGCCGCCGATTGTTTTGTCGCCGAGTTTGACATATATATCTGTGTCGAGCGGGAGGTAGATGTCGACGCGCGAGCCGAATTTTATGAATCCCATGTGGCTCTCGATTGACGCTTGCGTCCCGGGACGCGCGTAGGTGACGATGCGGCGCGCCATCGCGCCCGCCACTTGTCTGACAAGGATTTCTTGCCCGGAGGGTGTGCGTATCACGACGGTCGAGCGCTCGTTCTCGACGCTCGATTTAGGCAGGTACGCCGCCATGAAACGTCCGGAGTGGTGCTTAGCCATCACGACTTCGCCGTTGACGGGGTACCAGTTGGCGTGGACGTTAAGCACGCTCATGAATACCGATACCTGCATCACTTCGCGCTTGAGGTATTCCGGTTCGTAGGTCTTCTCGCAGGTCACCACTTTGCCGTCGGCCGACGATACCACGACATTCTCGTGGTTGCCGCGGAAATGACGGCGCGGAGAACGGAAAAAGTTGACCACGAGCAGGTAGAAAATCGCGAAAATGGCGGTCAAAGTGACGGGAATCCACATCGATTTGATGAAAATCCACACCGGGACTAAGATTACCAAGAGTATTATCAGAAGGATTATAAGTATGTTTGTTCCTTCATGGTGGATTTTTACAGTCATAAGCGGGCTTTGAGGTTTAAAACGGGCTTAGTTTGGTGTTTAATTATCTTTAATTTGCAAAGTTAACACTTTTGGCGGAAAATCACATAAAAAAAGAATGAGTAACGTAAACACAAGGTTTAACAATTACTCATTCTCCTCTCTCTCCTGCGGTATGGACGGGACTCGAACCCGCGACCCCCTGCGTGACAGGCAGGTATTCTAACCAGCTGAACTACCACACCATCTCTTTGGAGTGCTAACGGTTGTTTCCGTTTTGCGAGTGCAAAGATAAGTCGGTTTTTTTATTCCCGCAAATTTTTCGATGATTTTTTTTAATTTTTTCTCATAAATCGCGATTTTCGCCTGTTTCCGCGTTTTTCCCCATGAGCCGCGGCCTTTCGCGCTCGGCGGGTCGGGGCGTTTGCCCGGCTCGGGCGTTGTGCGTTCGAATCGAGTCGGCGCGCGGTGTTGCCGGGGTGTCTCGCGGACTCGTTGCCCGGTCAGTCGAGCAGGCCGGGGCGCAGAAGCCGTGTGCGGCTGATTGATTGCTCGTGCCGCCACTCGTCGATTTTGGCTTGGTGCCCCGACAGGAGTATCGGCGGCACCTCCCATCCGTTGTAGACGGCGGGGCGCGTGTAGATAGGCGGGGCGAGCAGGTTGTCCTGGAATGAGTCGGTGAGCGCGCTTTGTTCGTCGCCTATCGCTCCGGGGATGAGCCTGACGATTGCGTCGGTTATTATTATGGCGGGAATCTCCCCGCCGGTCAGCACGTAGTCGCCTATCGATATTTCGCGCGTTATAAGATGTTCGCGTATGCGGTAGTCTACACCTTTATAATGTCCGCACAAAATAATAATGTTGCCCAGCAGCGACATTGAGTTTGCCATCGGCTGGTTGAACAGCTCGCCGTCGGGCGATGTGAAAATCACTTCGTCGTAGTCGCGCTCGGCTTTCAGCGCGGATATCGCGCGGTCGACAGGTTCGATTTGCATCACCATTCCGGCTTCGCCGCCGAATGGGTAGTCGTCGACTTTGCGGTGTCGGTTTGTGGTGTAGTCGCGCAGGTTGTGCACGTTTATTTCGACCAGCCCCTTGTCTTGCGCGCGCTTGAGTATCGAGCAGCCGAGCGGGGAGTCGAACATCTCGGGTAGCACCGTCAGTATATCTATTCGCATTGTCATGACGCGAATTTACCATATAACCCCCGAAAAACAAAATCGGGGTTTCAGTGTAGCAACGTTTGTTGCCAAATGTTGTGAAACGTTAGGCAAAAAAGTTGCCCGATGATATAAAATAAACTTTATAATTTTAAATAATCAACAATTAATATTGCAAAAGACCGCGAGTTTTAAAATAATGTATTAGATTTGTGGGTTGTATGGCGAGGGGGTCGAGTACCCCAATGCCCACCGGAAGAAGTTGACATAAAACATAGCTAATCACTAACCCGAGCAGTCTAAAAAGAAGAAGCTATAGGAACCTTGATTTTGCGGTCATCAGTCCCCTGTGGCCGCCCCAAGCCGCCGCGCAAGCGGCGCGTTCAGCCGCGATTGAGAAGGGGATAGGCTATGTGGATGGAAATGTTTTAAGGTCGATTGTTCTTGACCGGATAGAGAGAATAAACCATGAATATAAACAAATAATAGTAATTATGAAAAAACAGCTATTGCTTCTGTTATTTTCCATCTTCGCGGTGGCGGCGTTTGCTCGTCCCGTGACCGGAACGGTGACGCAGGAGAGCGACGGGGAGCCTCTGATCGGTGTAACCGTGGCTGTCAAGGGAACCTCGGTGGTCACAGCGACCGATATTGACGGAAAATACTCAATCGAGGTGCCGGGCGACAACTCGGTGCTGACGTTCAATTATGTCGGTATGACCCCCGCCAGCGTGCCTGTGGGGAACCGCAGTGTAGTCGATGTCAAGATGACAGACAACGCCACGGTGCTCAACGAGGTTGTCGTGACCGCGATGGGACAGACCCAGGAAAAGAAGAAACTTAACTTCGCGGTGCAGGCCCTTAACTCAGATGAGGTCAACGCCGGAAGCTCGGCCAACTTCGTCAACTCGCTCCAGGGTAAGGTTGCCGGTGTGCAGGTGTCGATGGCAGGTGGCTCGCCTAACTCCGCTTCGCAGATGGTGGTGCGCGCCATTTCTTCAATCAACCCCGCGCAGAGCAACGAACCGTTGTTCGTCGTTGACGGTATGCCGGTGCGCGGCGGTGCGTCAGCGATAGGTGACATTAACTCGAATGATATCGAGTCAATGTCGGTGCTGAAAGGTGCTGCGGCTTCGGCCCTTTACGGTCCCGAGGGTGCCAACGGTGTCATCATGATTACCACCAAAGGTGGAAAAACCGGAACGGTTACCGTGACAGCGTCAGGCGGTTGGGAAATCTCAGAAGTGGCTCGTATGCCCAAACTTCAGGATCAGTATCTCGCCGGTTCTAACGGTTTCTACACCACCAACGCTACCGGTGGTTGGGGTCCGAAATTCCGTCCGGGCATCGACACATTCTATGACAACGCCGACAACTTCCTCGGCACAGGCTTCATGCAGAAGTATGACCTCTCGGTATCGGGCGGTAACGAGAAATTCTCGGCTTACGCATCTGCCAACTATATGGACAACGAAGGTGTTGTTATAAATGACTATAAGAAACGCCTCGGTGTATTTGTGAAGGGTGAGTTCAACCCCTCTAACACCGTTAAAATCATGATGTCGACCAACTTCATCGACACCAAGTCACGCGGTTTCGGTAACAGCATGGGCACAGTCTATGGTTGGGCTATCAACAAAGATATGGCTGACTATAAAAACCCCCTCACCGGTCTCCCCAACTGGAGCAACCGCTACGACGACTGGGATATCCTCAGCAACGACCAGCGTCTTGGCGCGACCGAGTCGCCTTATTACGACCGCTATATGGATGAAGCCGAGACACAAAGCCAGCGCGTGATTGTCAACGGTTCTATCAAGTGGGAGCCTATCAAAGATTTGAGCTTCACAGCGAAAGTGAACTACGATAAAGGCAACTCGGCCTACGAGTCGATGATTCGTCCCCGTTTTGACGAGTCGAAAGACTTTGTCGGTGAATTGACCGACGGACAGAAAGTCACGCTCTCAAGCCGTCACGGCGGATATCTGTTGCAGCCCTCACGCGCCGAGCGTCTGACCGCGCAACTCCTCGCCAACTATTTCTGGAAACCGAGCGATAATTTCAATGTAAACTTCTTCCTCGGTGGTGAATACTGGGAGACAAGCAGCTACTCAGCCAACATGGGCGGATATGACTTCCAGCTCGGAGGCGATTACTTCTCGTTCAACAACGTGAATCCCGACAAGCTTTCTCTCGGCACAGGCACCTATGACTTGAGCATGAGCCACAGAAAGGAAAACAAGTTCGGTTACTTCGGTGAAATCCGCTTCGACTATAAAGGTGTGGCACAATTATCGTTCACCGGTCGTGTCGACGGTTCATCGTCACTCGTACAGTGCGACCCCGTTTACTTCTACCCCTCTGTAACCGCCGGTCTTATCTTCTCGGAGATGTTCAAACTGAGCAACGAATGGTTCTCGTTCGGTAAACTCCGCGGTAACTGGGCAAAAGTCGGAAAATCGACCAACCCCTACCTTTTCACCGACAACTTCAAACAGTGGCCTACATTCCCCGACGGAGGTTTCGGTGTTGACCCCACTTTGTCAACAGCAAAATATCTTGAGCCGGAGATGTTGTCGACCTGGGAAATCGGTGCCGACCTGCGCTTCTTCAACCAGCGCACCCGCTTAGATGTCGCTTATTACTCGACAACCGTTGACAACCAGATTGTGACAGTACGCGTGTCGCCTGCATCCGGTACCATTCTCCAGACCCGCAACGAGGGTTCTATCGAGAACTACGGTCTTGAGTTGACTGCATCACAAGACATTCTCCAAACTAAAGATTTCCAATGGACTGCCAACCTGAACTTCTCATTCAACCGAAGCAAGGTTAAATCACTTCCCGAGGGTGTTGCCGAAATCCAGGGCGGTCAGTATGGCGACGTGTTCGCGACCGCGGCTCTCGGCCAATCAACCACCGGTTTGTCGGGTACAGATTACCAACGCGCCCCCGACGGACAAATCCTCGTTGACGAAAACGGTTATCCTGTCATCAGCCCGAATAAAGCCAATTATCTTGGTAACCGCGCTCCCGACTGGTTGCTCGGTGTCGGCTCGACATTCACTTGGAAAGACCTTTCGCTGTCGTTCTTGGTTGACGGCCGTTGCGGTGGTGATGTCTTCAACTACACCGGCCGCTCATTGTTCTCAAGCGGTCAGAGCTGGTATCTCGCTAAATACCGCAACCGCGAGGCAGTGTTCAAAGGTGTGGTCGCCAACGGTGACGGTACCTATCGCCCCAACACAACGCCGGTTATCATCGACCAGCAGTTTGTCAACAACTACTTCTACAACGTTGCCTCTAACTTCATCGAGGATGGTTCTTACATCCGCTTGAGCTATGTCACTGTTTCTTACGACCTCTCCAAGCTGATGAAGAAACTCGGCTCGTCTAACCCCATCAAGGGTTTGAAATGCTCTTTGACCGGTCGCAACTTGTTCCTTTGGACCAAGTACACCGGTGCTGACCCGCAGGTTATGCCAAGCGCCGCCGCCGGAACCGGTGCCATGGGTATCGACCAGTACAGCGTTCCTTCGCTGCGCAGCTTCAACTTCAACGTAAACGTAACTTTCTAACCCTACGAAACGACTAACAATGAACAAGATAAAATTAATATCACTGTCACTGCTGCTCGGCATGGCCGCTGCGGGTTGCGAGGATACCCTCTATGAAAATGTCAACCCCGACCGCGCGCACGTCAATGAGCCTCATAAAGCTCTGCCGGTGTTGATGTTCTATGCAAACCAGGTAGTCTATGACCATGCGGAATATTATATCTATCTTTCGCAGTGTCTCACAACTACAGGAAAGAGCCAGACAGGCTCCTACCCTTACAAGCAGGGGTGGAACTTCCTCACAATCAACCGTCATCCGCAGTGGCGTCGTCACTATTATGACATCGGCAAAAACGCCAATGTCATGATTGAGACCGCACGGACAATCGGTTCGCTCAATTATGAGCTTATAGGCCGTACTGTCAAATTGATGTCAACCCAGCTCACCACCGACGCGTTCGGCGATATGCCCCGCACTGAGGCTTACATGAGCGGTTCGCCCAAATATGACACTCAGGCTTCAATCTATGCTTGGATGTTCCAAGAGGCTGATGAGCTAATCAGTCTGTATGAAAATACTGATTGGACCGAGGCTCCCGGTAATCAGAATATAACCGTAGCCGAGGACCGCATTTACGGCGGCGACCTCAGCATGTGGAAAGGTCTCGTCTATGCTGTCAAGGCGCGCTTGCTGCTCCGCAACATCCCCAATGTTGATGTGTCGTCGGCAAAGTGCCAGGAGATTATCAACACCGCCCAAAAGGCTATCGACACATGGCGTAGCGGCGACTTACGCTATGGCGCATGGTTCGGTAACGAGCCCCGTTACAAATTCGACGGCGGTACCGGCGAATCTAACGCACCCTGGAGCGACGCTCAGCCTGTCATCAACTCTTGGGAGTCACGCAAAAATGAGCTCGCGTCGGCTGTCCCCTCAAAGTTCATGATTCAGGATTTGATGGGTGTCATCAACCCCGGCGAGGAAGAGAAGCAGGGCGTTTGGAACCGCGAGAACGGTTATGGCTGCGACCCGCGCTTGATGTTGCTCTTCGTGCCTCAGAACGGCCCGACATCACCCTCAAATATCAAAAAAGAGCAAGTGATGATGCGCTATCTTGAGAACAATATCGGCATGCCGAGCACCGATTACAAGCAGGTTCATTACCCCACTCTTTATGCAGGTGCCTACGCTGCCGGTGTCAACGCTTACAACGTGCTCTTCACCATGGAGGAACTCTACTTCATCCAGGCCGAGGCTTACTATTGGATGAACAACAAGGTTGAGGCTTGCCGTCTTGCCAAGGAGGCAACCACCTACAACATCCAGCGTCATCTTGACCGTTTTGTCAGCGACAACGGCGCATATCCCGGTGTAGGTTGCAAAGCCGCCGCCACCGAGGCTGTGCAGAACTCTGACAAAGAACGATTTGAGCGCATAGTAACCGCGTTCCTCGACAACGAAGGAGTTAAAAAATGTCTGCCCTGTACTGAGATTGGTAACAAGCATTGGTTCTTCAACCCGTCGGAATATACACTGAGCGACCTGATGCAGCAGAAATACATCGCGATGTATATGCAGCCCGAGCAGTGGACCGACATGCGCCGCTACCACTACAGCAACAACCGTAACCAGTATGGTATCGGTGCTAACGGCGAAATCGTTTATCCCACTCTCCGTCGTCCTTACAACCTCTATGCCGCACACTGGGTTGACGGTTTGTCCGACGCAGAGAAGGAGAACGCTTGGGTGACCCGCTTGAACTATGACCCTGAATGTGAAGAGAAGTATAACCGCGGCGAACTTGAACGTCTCGGCGCATACAAAAACCACAAATGGCTGCGCGAGCCTATGATTTGGTCACAGGCCGCCGGAGTGCGCACTTCGCTCACCGCTGAGTAATACCATTCCCTTAAAACTGAAAAAGAAGAATAAACAATGAAAACGCAATATAAATTAGCACTATTAGCTTTGGGGCTCGCAACGGTGACATCGTGCGCGAAACATGATCCCTTGGCCGATATGATGGAAATTGGCCAGCCTGTGCCGACCTGTTACTGGTCGGTCGGCTCAACGGCCTGCAAAGCCGGTGAAAGCTTCACATTCAACGGGAAGTATTACACCGACAATGACCACACTCCCGACCATGCCGAAGTGTGGTATGAGGTGAAACGTAGCGAAAGCTCTGGCGCGACTGTCGGTCTCACCGGCTCTACTCTCGCCTTCACCCTCACGGTTAACACAGTCAACACCGATATTCCTAACCATTCCGTAGCAAGTTTCGCTCACGTTGATTCGCTTTGGAACGGTTATGAGTATGAGTTGAGCGGCTCTGTCGGCACTTCTATCAACTGGGCACCCGTCGAGTGGAAAAATCTCGGTGAGTGGACTGCCGAGACCGACACCTTGTTCGCAAAATACTTTAAGTCGGCTAACGAACTCTTCCCCAATGGTTTCCAGAAAGAGTTCTGCGACACAGTTACCAAAATCTTGACAAAAGACAGCACTAATATGGCTGCTCTCAAGGTTGTGTTTGTCAACCACCCCTTCACCGTTGAGGAACTCAACACGGTCAATTCCGCTTACCCCGGTTTGAACCTCCCTGCAGCTCCCGACTCAATCAATTCTGAAGATCCCCAGGTGGCTGTCAACTATAAAAACAACAACTGGTATACCGACAGCAAGGTTATTATAGGTTGGCACTACAACAAAGTTGTCGACGGCGGCATCCAAGATACATTCGTGGCAAGTGAAGAAGTTGAGCCCAACGGCGACGGCTACTCCGCTGTCCTCAAATCTGACGCTAACGTGAAGTGTTATGCGGTTTACGATTCATCACCTTGGCTCTATTGCCGCTACGACGACGATGCCGGCGCGGTTGTCACTGCGGTTAAAAACGGCATGATGGGCGCTTTCGTTCAGCTTTTGGGCTACGTCGAGTTCCCCGAGTGGATTTACAGCAAAACCGACGGCGAGTATAAAGTTTCGTTCATTCGCGAATACTCTCTCGACGCTCAGTTTAAAGTATTTGACACTGTGGGCAATATCGGTACAGCTTCTGATACGCGTACAATCACTATTAACTAACGCTTAAATTGACTAACTTAACTATGAAGCTTTTTAAGAATATTGGTCTGTTCTTCATTTCGGCGTTAGCCCTCAGCTCTTGCGTCGACAAGGACCCCGACTATCAAAACTTCCCTAACCCCGACGTAGATTTCACTTTCTGCGTCGCGGGTGATGAGTACACGTTGGACTACTATGTAGTGTCAACTATCCAATTCACCAATACTTCTGCTAAAACGGGTGCAGTGACTTGGGACTTCGGTGAAAATCCCAACGATCCCGCTAACTTCTCAAATGAACCCAACCCAACGCATAAGTACACCAAAGCCGGCAACTACAAGGTGACTCTCACTATCGAGGGTGTCGGCAGCCGCACATACCCCTTAACCATCTACGACATCGTTCCTCAGCTTTCAGTTACTAACGATGCCGCTGAGGTTATCGAGTATGGCACAACTCCCGTTAACTTCAACATCTTCCTTCCCAACCCCGAGAACAAGCGCGTGAAATATGTGTGGACATTCCCCGAGGGTGTTACCGGTGAAGGCATCGATGGTAATAAGTTCCAGAGCATTTCTGACACTAACGGTGTAATCACTTATCCCAAAAATGTCAAATTTGCTAACATCGGTTCGCAAAAAATCACTATCGACGCTACTTTCGATGTTGATGAAAACGGTAACGGCGGTCGTCCGCTCGAACAGTCTTACCTCAATGTTCAGGTCGGTCTTGATGTTCCCGCTCCCACTCTCTACTATGCAGTCTATGGCGGCAATATGAAGGCTATCAAACTTGTTGATACTTCCACTCTTCCCTCAGGTACCAAGGTGTTACCCTATGACCTCGGCGTTAAGTCGGGTGCAATGCCTCAGCAGATTGTCTTTGGCGAAGTGCCTACAACCAACGAAGAAGGTGAAACTGTCAACGAAGGCTGGATTTACATCCTTGACGCAGGTTCGCAGTACTATTATTGCAACGATGTGTCGGGCACAATGGGTGATGGCAAAATCACTGCTATGCGCACTGACGGAACCGGTGTCAACACCGTAATCTCAAACGTTGGCCAGGCGGCGTTTAGCGACCCCTACCAGGGTTATGTCTACAACGGCAAGCTTTACTACAGCGACCGTAACACCGGTGTCTCGACAGTAGACTTGACCGCCCGTGGTGCCGTTCAAAGCATCACCCAGTCTGGCGACACCTACCTCCGTTCTGAGTTTTTCGTCCAAAACTCGCTTGTCCCCTATTATAACCGCGGTTTCACTTACGGTGCCATCCACAATGGCCACTTGCGCGACTCTAAAGGTGTTTGGTGGTGGGGTAAATTCTACAACGGTAACGGTATCTTCCGTTTCAAAGAGTCTGACATCTACACTACTCAAAAAGCTGCCGAAGCTGCCTCTCTTCCCTACGAAGTGGCATTCAACGGCTTGAACTTCCGTTCGTTCACTCTTGACGAAACGTTGGGTAGTGTTTATGTATGGCGACTTGGCTCTAATCAGGGCTTCACTGTTTACGATATACCCGGTGACAAAGAGTCTGGCGACCCCAACAAACCTGTCGTTTCAATCGCTATGGAGGCCGACCCCATCAACACGACCGCATCCGAGCCTGTATCGACTACTCAGTTGGTTGTTGACAACGAGTCTCACTATGTTTACTTCGGCTTCCGTCCTGCAAAGAACGCTTCCGGGTACACTGAGGCCGGTGTCTATTACTACAACCCCACAACTAAGAAAGTGGTTAAGTATGGTGAGACATCTGACCTCATCCTCGGTGTTACCATCAATCCCAACAAGACTAAGTTGTTCTAATCTTTATTCGCCCGGTGAGGCTTCTCCAACCCCGGGAGGTGTTGCCGAGAGCGGTAAAACTTAATAACCAAGCAGGGGCCCGATAAGTCGAGTCCCTGCTTTTTTAACCATGCAATCTATAATCATTTTAAACCCTCAATCATGAAATTTAAATTGAAGCATCTGCTCTTAGCTGCGTTCGTGTTGTTGTCGGGTTCACAACTTGCCGTCAACGCAGAGATTAAGCGCGAACATCGCTCGGTGTGGATGTCGACCTATCTTGGCGAATGGCCGAGCGCGCCGCTCAACACCGAGACCAATGCAAAGCGTCAGACGTCAAACCTCAAGACTTTGCTTGACCGCATGCAGCAAAACAACGTCAACACGCTCTACTTCCACGTGCGCTCCTATTGCGACGCTTGCTACGAGTCGGCCTACGAGCCTTGGTCAGAGAAAATCGCGGGAACACGCGGCGGCACACCCCTGCTTGACCCGCTGAAACTCATCGTCGAAGAGTGCCACGCCCGCGGTATCGAGCTTTATGCTTGGGTAAACCCCTATCGCTATTCTAAAGGTACGCCCTACGAGACTAACGAGAAAAACTATGAGACTTCCCATCCCGATTGGTTGCTCTCACGAACCGGCGAGACTATCCTCAATCCGGGCTTGCCCGAGGTGCGTCAACGCATCGTTGATGTCTGCAAGGATATTGTCACGAAATATGACGTCGACGGTCTCATCTTCGACGACTATTTCTACTCTACCGGCACGAGCATGAGCCTCGACGCTGACCTCTACAACGCCTACACCGCTGCCGGCGGCACTATGAGCCAAGCCGATTGGCGCCGCGACAACGTCAACAAAATGGTTGGCGACGTTGCCAATATGATCGCCGAGACTAAGCCCTACCTCGCTTTCGGTATCTCACCCGCCGGCCGTTGCAACCCGCCGAACGCTTCTGACTATGGTTTGACCGACTCGGGTATGTCTGACTGGCAGTACAACGGCATCTATTCCGACCCCATCTATTGGCTGTTTAACCACCTCATCGACTTCGTTTCGCCTCAGCTTTACTGGTCGATGCCTGCCGGGTTCGAGAGCGGTAGCACATGGTGGATTGACGCCGCTACCAAGGCTGGCCGCCACATCTTTGTCAGCACGTCAACCGACCTTACCACGGCCGATGGCGGTGGCTACAAAGTCGACGAGTATGTTCAGCAGCAGCTCCACGTTCGCGACTGCTCGTTGACCGACCAGTCGGGTCTGGTGTTCTTCACATTCGGCCGTTACAACACCTACCGCGAAAAGGACCCCGATACCGGCAAAAACGCCACTATCGCCGAGTTGATGGCTAAAAACGTTTACCACTATCGTGCCCTCGCTCCGCTCCGCCACTGGCGCAACAACTACGACCCCAAAATGGTGTCGAACGTCGTTCTCAGCGACTCCAAACTCTCTTGGAACGGTGTTGAAAACGGTCGTTACACGGTTTATGCCGTGCCCGAAACTCTGTCAGACGCTGAGTTCGGTTGCCAACCCCAATATCTCGAAGCGGTTACTTACACACCCGAATACACCATCCCCGATGACAAAGCTACCGGCTACCGCTGGGCTGTGGCTGTATATGACCGTTACGGCAATGAGTACGCTCCGCTGTTTGCCGGGGCCACCGCCGGCGTCTGCGCCGCCCCTCGTTTAGTGTCGCCCGCGGCAGGCGGAGGTCTTGTGCCGCTGTCTAACTTCAGTTGGGAATCGGCCGATGGCACTTCGTTCATCATTGAAATCGCTAATGACAACGATGCGATGAAGATGACCGACATTATCGCCACGTTCGAGATTGACAGCAAGACGTTCTCAAGCGCGCTTTTGCCTGATTTGACCGTAGGAAAGAGCTATTTGTGGCGTGTCACCGCAATGGCTCCCAACCGCCTCAATGCCACATCGGCTCCCCAGCGTTTCGTCGCCGATAAAATCAAAATTTTGTCGCCGACAGCCTCTGAAGCTAATGTCAGCCGCACTCCCGTCGTGACATGGCAGAAGGCTGTGGATGGCGCTACTTACAATCTCGAACTCTCGGCTAATGAAAAATTCTCAACGGTGAGATATAGCGTGGAGACTGCCGGGACCTCTGTCACGGTCCCCGACTGCACACTTTCGACCGGCGTGACCTACTATGCCCGCGTGACCGCGACGCTTAACGGCAAGTCGGTTCAAAGCGACGTTACCTCGTTTGCGGTGGCTCCGGCTGAATATACCGCTGCTCCGGTGTTCACCAACCCGACGGTCAACGGCCAGACGGTGCACTCTAACCAGGCTATCACCCTCGCTCCATATGCTGGGATTTATGATATAAGGGTAGAGATTAGCGAAACGGATAAATTCCCTGTGCGCGGAGCTACATTCGTCAGCTCGCTCACCAATTTCGTCACTGAGACTAAGCCTCTAGGCGAGATAAAAATCCAGTCTAACCCGCTTGTCGACGGGAAAACCTACTATCTGCGCGCTCGCGGCTCCTACAAGAATCCGGGTACGAAATATACCCCTTATAGCGAGACCATGACGTTTGTCTACAGTGCGGCGGCCGGTGTGGATGACCTGATTGACACCGCCGGCGGAGCGACCGTCACTGGTTATTATGACCTGCGCGGCGTGCGCTATGACAACCCGCAACCCGGAGTGAACATCGTCCGCTATTCTGACGGCTCAGCCCGCAAGCTCGTTATCGGGGCTTCGCGCTAACCGTCTCTCATCAGCATAAAACGGCGAAGGCCGCGTCAGTGATTGGCGCGGCCTTCGTTGTGTTGAATATATGTCGGTGTCCCCCCCCTATCGGATGGGGCGTCGCCAAGAGCGGCGGCGACGGTGCTGTGTGTAGTCGAAATATTGCCACTGCAACTGTACGCTGGAGTTGGTCTCAAGCTCCGGATTGCTCTCGGCCCAGCGGTAGCCGTTGGCGATGTAGCGTGGCAGCAGGTCGGCAAACAGTAGTGAGTTGACACCTTTGCTTTGATATTCGGGTTTCACTGCGACGAGCAGCAAGTCTACGGTGTCGCTCTTCCCCCTCAGTGGCTTGAGCAGGTGCCACCAGCCGGTGGGGAACAGCCGGCCGCGGCTCTTCTGGAGCGCGCGGGAGAATGATGGGATGGATATTCCCACGCCGACGAGGCGGTCGGTGTCGTCGACAATGAGACACACGTCGTCGAGACGCAGGATGCCGAGGTATTGGCCTATGTAATGGTCGATTTGGCGTTGTGTCAGCGGTGAGTAGCCGTAGAGGCTGTCGTATGCCTCGTTGATGAGGTTGAATATGGCTTGGCCGTATTCGGCTTTAATCTGTTTCTTTGAGGTGTATTTAAGCACGCGGAGGTTGTATTTCTTCTTGACAATCTCGGCTATGCGCAGATACTTCTCGGGCACGGCATCCGGAATATTGATGCGGTATTCCACCCAGTCGGCGTCTTTCACGAATCCCATGCGCTCCATGTGCAGGGGGTAGTAGGGGTGGTTGTAGATTGTGGCCATGGTGCCCAGCTTGTCAAAGCCTTCGGTGAGCATTCCCTCGTGGTCCATGTCGGTGAATCCCATCGGCCCCACCATGGATGTCATGCCGCGTTGCCGTCCCCAGTCTTCGGCGGCTTTGAATAGCGCGTCGACGACTTCGGTGTCGTCGATGAAGTTGAGAAACCCGAAACGCAGGTCGCTGTTGCCTGTGCGCTCGTTGGCCACGCGGTTGATTATTGCGGTAATCGAGCCTACGGGGCTGCCGTCGCGGTAGGCCATGAACGATTGTGCCTCGCAGAAGTCAAATGCGGGGTTGCGGTCGGGGCGCAACGTGTTGATGTCGTCCATTATCAAAGGTGGCACATAGCAGGGGTTGCCTTCGTAGAGTTTTATTCCGAATTTGACCAGTTTTTTCAGGTCGCTATTTTCGGGGCGCAATGCTTTTATCGTTATAGTCATCGTCTCTCTTTCTCGTTTAAAATGTTTAATAGTTTGCGGGTGGGTTGACGTTGAGCCACACCAATATGCCGAGCATGACGACCAGAAATGCGATTATCATTATGTAGAGGCGGTTGGTCGAGCTGTTGGCGAGCGCCAGTTTCAGGTTTTGTATGTCGCGGTAGCGGTGCTTGGGGTTGGGGTCGGTGCATCGTTCGGCCACTCGGCGGAGGTGGGGGTGCTTGTCGGGTAGCGCGTCGAGCACGGTCGTGAGCACTTTGCCGTAGTTGTAGATGTCTTCCGAGGCATCGGCGGGGGTGAGATGCTCGCGTTGGTCAAATCCGACGTCAATCATCTTCAGGTTGCCGACATTTTCGGTGAAAATGATGGTTTCGGGGCGCAGGGGGTGGTGGACGATGTGGTTGGTCTGTATGTAGTCGAGCGCGTCGACCAGGCCGTGGGTGATTTTGTCGAGGTTGGCCTCGGTGACTTTCCCCTCTTTGAGCAATTTGGCTAATGAGTCGCCGTAGACATCGTCGGTGATTATGCATCGGCCTATTCCGGGCACTTCCTCAAAGTCGTTAATCATCACGATGTTGGGGTGTGCGAGATTGTATCTCACATCAAACTCCTTTTCAATCATGGATTGATATTTGGGGTCGTTGCGGAACTCAGCCTTCAGGGCCTTGAGCATGAGCCATTTGCCGAATTTTTTGGCCGTGTAGACGTTATAGAACTCCTCGTCCCATTGCGGAAGGTGTTCGATTTCTGTCCATTTTTCATCGGCGTGTGGGGCGTTGTCGATGTTGTCGCTCATTGTGGGTTGATTGATGGTAAATTGTTGCAAATATAGGGGTTTTGTCTGACATTATGAGGCGTTTGGCTTGCGTTTGTGTCTTTTTGCTGTCACTTTGCCGCGGTCCGGGCGGGTGTGATGTCGAAATAAAGGATAATCGGGTCATCGGCCTCGTCGAGCCTGACTTTCACGGCGTCCATCCCCTGGATGGTTGTCCGGTCGATGATTTCTTTTACCCTAAGGAGGTTGCGCAGCACGCGGGCCTCGTCGTCGGGCGTTATCACTTTGAAGGGTGATTCGGGGGCTATGCCGCTGCCCGAGCAGAGTATGGCGTCGCCGATTAGGTTGTAGCGGGAGCGGAGTGCGGCTATTTTTGCCGGTGCTATGCCGGGTATCTGCGTGGCCGATACTAAGGCGCGGATGGTGAGGTCGAGCGACACCGGGTTCTCGGCCAGTCCCTGCTCGGCCAGGACGAGCGCGGTGCCGTATGAGCCGTTGTTATAGGCTTTGTCGAGCTCTTTGTATTCCTTGTCGGGGTCGTATTGCGGAGTGAAGGCGTGACCGTAGTAGACTGTGGCTTTCTGGTCGGCTGTCAGTGTCGTGTCGCCGATGAGGAAGCGGTTGGTCAGCGAGCGGAATTGCTCCGGGTTGGCTGTGACTTCCTGCCTTATCTTGCCGTAGTCGACGTTGACAAGCTCGCGGGCGGCGGCGGTGAGTGTCAAAGTCGCCGCCATGATGATTGTGGTGAGGATTCGTCTCATTTTATAATCTATGTTATCTGATGCTTTTTCCCGCGATTTCGAGTATCTTTCCCGGGATTTCAATGTTGTTGTTGATTTTGGTGAATTTCTGAGCGTCGACCCCTATGGCGAATACGGGGACCGGGTTGCCGGTGTGGCTTGTAGTTGTCCATCCGATGCCGGTCACCTGGTCGAGGGTGTCGAACACGGCTACGGCAAAGGCGTTGAAGCTGTTGTAGAGTGTCTTTTGGTCCTCGCTGGCGCGCAGATGGTAGGTGGCGTCGAATTTCTCCATCAGTAGCTTTTCCTGGGCTTTGCTGACGGGTACCTGTTTCCAGAATCCGAATTTCTCTTCAAGCATTTTTTTCATTTCATCCCATGTGGGTGACTTGCCTGACAGGTACAACGTCTTGCAGACATCGGAGAAATTATCTTTCGACATACGTTGGTAGTCGATATAGCCGAGTTCTACGTTGTATTTCAAGTGTGGGTTGCCGAGTGCCATGCCGCCGGTGTCGTGGTCGGCGGTCACTACAATCAGAGTTTCGTCGGGGTGCTTGAGATAGAAGTCGTAGGCGATGCGCAGCGACTGGTCAAAGTTGATTATCTCCTTTATCACGGCTCCGCCGTCGTTGGCGTGTGCGGCATGGTCGATGTTTCCACCCTCTACCATCATGAAAAATCGGTCGGGGCTGTTCTTCTCGAGATGGTCAAGGCAGGCGCGGGTGATGACGGGCAGTGTCAGCGTTCCCTGCAGCGAGTCGATGGTGTAGCCTATGTTCCATGTCCTGACGGTGTCGGTGTTGAGTAGTATCACGCGGTCGGTTTTGGCGGTTTTGAGCCCGTCCGCGCCTCTTACCACTGAGTAACCGCTCTTGGCGAGACGGTTGAACAGGTCGGTCGGCTTGCCGTTTTTGTCGACGAAGCCGCGCAGCCCTGCGCCGGCTATGAAGTCAAATCCCGATGCGGCGGCGTCTTTGCCCACTTCGTAGTACATGGAGCGGCTTGCGACATGAGCGTAGAATGCGCCGGGTGTGGCGTCGTCGGCGGCTACCGATGTGCAGATGCCGACGCCGTAACCGCTGTCGTGCAGCGTTTTGGCGATTGATGCAACGGCTGTGGTGTCGGATGCCATTCCGAGCATACCGTTTTTAGTCTTGTGTCCTGTGGCGAGAGCCGTGCCGGCCGCCGCTGAGTCGGTCACCGGTGTCGACGCGCTGTAGGTCATGGCTATTCCGGCGACGGGAAACTGAGTCATCAGCAGTCCGTCGGGGTCTCTGGCCACTATGCGTTTGTAGGTCTGCGCCCCCATGACGTGACCCATGCCCATGCCGTCGCCGATGAAATAGAATATGTATTTGAGTTCTTTGCCCTGCAAACCCGTTGAGGCTGCCAGGATGATGAGTGTGACGAGCGTTTTGATTCTCATGATAGTTAATCTGTGTTTGTGTTGTTTTATGCTTGTGGTTGATGGTCGAGCAGACTGAGCATGGGGTCGATAAACCGCCTGTCGTTGCACAGACGCGGGACTTTGCGTTGTCCCCCGAGTTTGCCGGTCGATGCGAGCCAGCGGTCAAACAGCCCTTTGTCGGCGGTCACTATCTCGAGCCGGTCGAGGAAGATGCCGCCGCTGCGTTTGGCTTGATAGTCGGAGTTTACCTGTTGCAGGGCCTTGTCGAGGGTGTCGGCGAACTTTTCGACCGATTCGGGCTTTCTTGCCCATTCGATTAGCCATTGGTGGCGTCCGCGCGAATGGTCGCCTGCGTAGACCGGCGCGGCGGTGTAGTTTAGCACCTCAGCCCCGGTGGCTTCGCAGGCTTTGGCGAGGGCGGCGTCAGTGTTGTGGACCATCACCTCCTCGCCAAATGCGTTGATGTAGTGCTTTGTGCGGCCTGCGATGGTGATTTTCAGCGGGTTGACGCTCTCGATCCTGACTGTGTCGCCGATGGGGTAGCGCCATAGGCCGTTGCAAGAACTGATGATTAGCGAGTATATCTCTCCCTCTTTCACTTCCCAGCAGGGCAGGGGAGCGGCGTCGGGGGCATCGAGGGGCTGAAACTCATAGAACGTGCCGGCGTCGAGCAGCAATAGCATGGAGTTGTCGTCGCGTGCCGATTGTACGGCAAAAAAGCCCTCGCTTGCGTTGTATGTCTCCAGATACCTCATTTTGGCGGGGTCGGTTATGCGGCGGTATTGCTCGCGGTAGGGCGTGAATGATATGCCGCCGTGGAAAAATACCTCGAGATTTGGCCACACGTCGTGGATGGTGTCGGCTCCCGCCTGCCTGATTACCTCTTTCAGCACCGTCAGGAACCATGACGGCACGCCTGATATGTTGGTGACATCCTCTCTCATGGCATTCTCGACCAATGCCGGCAGCTTTTTAGCCCAATCGGCCATCAAAGCGGTTTCCTTGTCGGGTATTCTCACTAAGTTGGCCACCGGGTTGATTCGGTCAATCAGATTGGCCGACAAATCACCGACCTTTACCCCGGGCCTGAGCTTAAGCTCGTTGGCGAAGCTGCCGCCGAGAATGAAACTCTTCCCGTCGAAAATGCGGCTGTCGGGGTATAGGTTTAGGTAGTGTGCCACCACGTCGGCTCCGCCGCGGTAGTGCGACAGCCTGAACGAGTCGGCTGTCACCGGAATGTACTTACTCTTGCCGTCGGACGTGCCCGACGATTGGGCGAAGTTTTTCGTTATTCCCGGCCATAATATATCTTTATCGCCGCTCACCATTCTCATGACGTATGGGCGCAACTTCTCATATGGGGTGATTTCGACTTCGCGCGTGTAATCGTTATAGTCCCTGATTAAGCTGTATCGGTGGAGGTCGCCCCACAACGTTTTGCGCCCTTTGTCAATAAGGCGTGCCAACGTGACACATTGCAGCTTTTGGAGGTCGTCGTAGGTCGATTCAACCTCCCGGATTCTTTTCAGAAACCACGGCCTTATTATTTTTGTAAGGGTAACCATGTGCTGTGAGGGTATCGTGTGTTAAAATAATAAGCAAAAATAGCAAAAATATCAATTAAACAACCTCCTTATGCTGTTTGTCGCCTGTTTTTTGCCGGATAAGACCATTAAAAGTATCCCGATTTGTTAACTGAAGTTAAATATAATGATTTTTTTGCCGGGAAGTTTGGTCG